>JABGOU010000028.1:6855-51145 GCA_018645325.1 Desulfobacula sp. | reverse complement strand
TTTCTTTATATTGTCTATATCGTGATTAGGGCACATTTACAGCCGAATTTTGCCCCACGAGCAGAACGAAAAAGCAACCTTTCGTTAAAACTTAAGCTGAAATCACTGGCTGAAGTGATCGCCCCTTCCCTTCTGGTCATCTTGGTTTTGGGCACTATTTTTATGGGGATCGCCACACCTTCAGAAGCGGCAGCTTTAGGCGTGGTAGGATCAATCATCATATGCGCGGCTTATGGAAAATTAACTTTTAAAATTATGAAAGATTCGTGCTTTGAAACGATCAAAATCACCAGTATGGCACTCTGGATTTTCTTACCGGCAATTTTATTCGGGATTTTTTATACCATGGTGGGGGTGCAGGATGCAATATTAGACCTGCTTGGCCATTGGGAGCTTAATCGATGGTTGGTTTTAATCTTGATGCAAGTGATTTTATTTGTATTCGGCATGTTCATGGACGACTACGCCATTGTATTCATTTGTGCTCCAATTTTTTTACCGGTGGCAGAAGCACTTGGTTTCGATAAGATCTGGTTTTCAATCCTGTTTATTTTAAACATGCAGGTTGCTTATCTTACCCCTCCTTTCGGCTGGGCATCGATTTTATTAAAAAGCGTGGTCCCCGAAGAGATCAAGATGATTGATATCTGGAAAGCAACACCCCCGTTTATTATCATTCAATTGCTTGTTTTAATACTGGCAATGATTTTTCCACAACTGGTAATGTGGCTGCCATCTAAAATGATGTAGTAAAATTGATACGTCTAAAAAAACATTTAACCCCAGCGCTGCAACGCTGGGGTTAATCCAGTCCGGGTACTTGCCTTCCTCACGAATAAAAAATACAGAGTCTGAATCCATTTTTAAGAAATGAAAACAGGGATCAAAACAAGTTGTAGTTATTTTCTGCCTCCCATATATTTTTTTAGAAAAACGTCTTCTTTTTCCCGCCAGTCAGATCTTTGAAACCTTTTGTCATAAAACTCACCCAGCCTATCCAATAGATTCATCCATGGATTTTTTTTATTTTCAATTGCCTCGAATATATCGGCAACAAAGAGTTCTATATCAATCATTTTTTCTTTTGGTGCAAAATAAGCTGCTCCTTCTTCGATTGATTTCTTAAGGTTTTCTACTTTTAAAGCATTCGCTGTGAGCATAAGTGCCGGGATACCCTGGCTGTTTGCCACCTTAAGCAGCTCAAATCCCTGTACACCCATTATATCAAGGATTACCATATCATAACTCTCAGTTTGCAGCTTGTGCCTGCCTTCTTCAAAAGATGATGCACTTTCTATTTTACATAAATCTAAAAGTTCGGCCAGAGACTCGATGACATCTGGCTCATCATCCACAATAAGTATTTTTTTTCCGTTTAAAAGTTTTTTTGAGCTCATTGAATTCTCCTGCTATTAAATAAAGTTTGATATATTCCTATACTCGACTATTTCAATAAAAACAGCAGCCTTTTCTAAAAGCCGCAGCGATAAATGCCATATGGGTATTAAAAAGTGATCCCGTCTTCTGCAACCAGTTTAGTGAACTTGTTGAGCAGAACAGGTCCAAAGGGGGTTGGGCGCAATTGCTCTACCAGCCGATCAATATTTATTCCAAGAGATTTAAGACCTTCATCGGGATCAGAGATAAACAGCCTCATATCTTCAATGTCGAACTCCGGGTGGAACTGAATCCCCCAACAGGTTTTGGTATACCTTACCGCTTCTGTCCCCCCTCTTTCATTTTGCGCAAGAAGTGTGGCTCCGACAGGTAGCTTTGTTACGGATTCTAAGTGAGCCGACTGTAAATGGAATGATACTGGTGCCTCTTTGAATAGCGGATCTCTCATTGCTTCCGGAAGCAGCTTGATTTTAATTGACCCATACTCCGGCCCATAGGGATTTTTTTCAATGGTTCCGCCAAGAGCATGTGCGATTAACTGGTGCCCGTAGCAGATTCCCAAAATGGGAAGGCCTGTCGGCAGTGTGTTTCTTATCCATTCAGCGCAGGTTTCACTCCATTTTAATTTTTGGCTGATTAAGGCGGCAGACCCGGTAATGATTGCAGCAGATATCTTAGTATAAGAGGGAAGCTGTGCACCGACTGGAACATTTACAAGCTCTACCGGCAGTCCTTCTAAACAACCGGTGCGTGTAAATATCTCATAATACCCCCCTCTCTTTTCATAATATAACGGGGATTCCAGAGAGATATCACCTGTCTGTATGATTAGAATTGGTTTCATTATAGCATGCAAACCAGAAAAAATTTTAGTTTCAAGTTATGGCAGGATATCAATAAGATGTTATTATCAATTTCAATCCATCTTTATTTTTTCAATCGCCTCTTTTTTTAACCAATGGATTTTGAAACCTTATATGACCCTATAATGGCGTCAGCCTCTATCTCAACCAAATGTTCCGGTCTTGCAAGGGCTGATACTTCCGCCATGGTTATTACGGGTTTTACAGATTTAAACAATTCCGAATATGCCTTAAGACACTCCTGGGCTCTGGTGATATCTGTAACGTATATCCTGACTCTTATGACCTCGCTTATAGCAGCACCAGCCTCCAAAAGCACATCTTCTATCTTCTTCAAACTAATTTTTGTTTGAAGATAGATGTCTTCAGGCCCTTCCACTATACCTTTAGAATTGGTGGAAGTGGTTCCCCCGACAAAGACCATATTATCGACCTTTACTGCCCGGCTGTATCCGACTGTTTCCTCAAAAGGTGCCCCTGAAGAAAAATTTTCACGTTTTAATAGACCCATTTTCTACTCTCCTCTCGAAAGTCTGAAATTATCAACAATCTAACAGATGCCCCTATTAATCAGTAAGGCTTCTAAAATTCCCTTAGTTTCCAGATGCCGGAATCCACACCGGCGTTCTGTCATTCGTAAAAAATTCATTTTGTTTTTTTACGTATTTTTCAAATTTCTTTAATGATTTGATTGCCTTATCCGTATCAATCAAGGTAATTTCATGGATTAAAGCGCTTAAATATGTCATAACATGGGCGATTGGGTCTACAAAAGAAATGCCTTTTAATTCGATAACAGTGTATTGATCTGATAAATTTATAATCGGGGATATAAGATTATCTGTCAGGCCAATAATTTTCACCTTATTCTTTTTGGCATATTCTAAAAACTGGATGATCTTCCGGGGGTAACGGCGAAAACCAATGGCAAAAATAACACTATTTTTAGAATTGTTGGCAATGGAATCGTTTATTTCCCATGAAAGAGCTGTATCAATGGTTACATTTTCACGAATTTTTTTTAAAAAATACCCAAAATAAATAGCTGGTACGGCTGAGGCCCTGTATCCGACAACATATACTTTTTGGGTTGTATAGAGGGTTTGCGCAATTGTTTGAAGTTCCTCTTCAGAAACCGAGGCTAATAAGTTTTCAAAATTTTGAAAAGCATTGTCGCAGTGATTTTCCAGTATCGTTTTCTCATTGGACTTTCCAGGTGCATTTAACAGCCTGTCAACACTGCTTCTCTGCATCTGGATCATACTTTTTACATGTCTGGTTAGCTCAAGGTATCCTGAAAACCCGAGATTCACTGAAAAACGTATGATCGTAGGCTCACTGACCTTGCATTGAAGGGCAAGCTCTTTTGCAGTCATAAGGGAAAGCTTTCTATAATCCTTCAATATAAAGTCGGCTACACGTTTTTTTTTGGTGGATAGCTCTGGATATTTCTTGGCAACCCTGTTGTAAAATTCTTTTTCAGCTGCTTTCATCTCCCCCTTTTTCTCTCCCCTTTTCTCTCCCTAACTTATTTTCCTTTTTTATCTTCTATGCCTTTTAAGGAATTTAAAGCATCTTCAGCTGCTGCTTTTGCTGCTTTAACATCTGATGAGGTTCCGGAAATATATACTTTTCCGCTGGCACCAAATACACTGGCGTGGATCAGTTTGATATCAGCACCTTTTTCAGCTTCATTGGCAGCATAGCCCGCATATGCCGCAGGTGTCACCTCAAGAAAATAAAGTGTTTCATCGCCTAAAAGCATACTGCCGTCCCTAAAGCGATTCACAATTACGGTCATATAGGGATCAGTCCTTTCTATGATATCAGAGGCGATAATCTGGGGCTTAATCCTGTCGGTTTCTTTTAGCCCAAGGTACTCCAAAATCACCCTGCCTGCTTCCTCGACATCGGCAGGAGAGTCGGAATGGACTTCAAGCATGCCGTAAGTTCGCTCTACGACCAGAGCGCCCGGCCGGACGTTGGCTTTTTTCAATACAACATCGGTGATGGTATTGATCTCAATGCCAGGTGCGATCTCAATAAAAAGACCTGCCTGACCCGCAATAGGATAAAATCCTTTTGCTGCAGTACTAATATAGCCGACAAGTTGTTTTTGCAATTGATCAATAAAGGCAAACGCTCTAAGATTGATAGCCATCTTTATTCTATTTCTCCCTTTTTTAGTTGAAAGTCTCTACAAATCCAATTCATGACTTGACTTCGCGTCTTCAAGCCATGTTTAGCTGCGCGCAAACCAATATGGACTAGTACCCGTTTCTTCCCATGGCGGTTAGATATGCTTTAGCCACTGTCTTTTATTAGGACAGATGGCACTATTAATTGTACAGGCTGCATTTTTTTTACACGAACACTCGTGATCCGCCCCTTTGTGGAACCGTCCATAACAAAAATCATGGATCGGAATGGATGGATTGCAGTCCAGAATCAGTTCCGACATCAATTTTCCTACAACAGGACCTATCCCAAACCCATGCCCGCTAAACCCGGTACAGAAAATAAACCCTGGAACCTCACTTGTTAATCCCAATACGGGAATACTGTCCGACATACCTGCTATCAAGCCGGACCACATTCGGATAACATTCATATTTTTTAAAACCGGAAAAAAATCAATAATACTGTTTGCAATGGAAGGACCTATAAAATGGAACAATGGTTTACCACTGTGGCCAGCTTGTTCCTTCTGGTACAAGTAATCTTCCGTGCCCACAAACCCTCCCCAGAAAAAAGAACCGTGACCTGTCTGCCGTCCATAAAACAATCCTTTGGCATGTCCGATCATCTGGGGAAAAAGCGGCGGAAACTGCTCTGTGATCAATGCTTCGGAAAACACTGGTTTCATGGGAAGATCAAGCCCCACCATATTGGAAATCCGTCTGCCTGCGATCCCGGCGGCATTCATAACCAGATCAGTCTCGATCACCTGTTTATCGGTTATAACGGCAGTTACACGGCCTTTCTGCAAACGTATCTCAGTGACTGCTTCGTTAGTATAAAACCGTGCCCCAAGTTCCTGGGCCTTCTTATAAAACCCATAGGTTACAAGAAAGGGGTTTACATGGCCGTCGGTTGGACAAAAGCTAGCACCGATAATTTTATCACCAACATATGGATTGATCTCCAGAACCTGGCTACGGTCTAACATTTCCAGGTGCAGGCCCGTTGCTTTCTGATTTTCCACAGACTTGCTCATGACGTCAAGCTCTTCATCATTGGTGCAAAGACGCAGGTTTCCCTGCTGGACATATTCAACATCCATCCCCAATTCTTCATGAAGACTTTCGTACATTCGGATACTTTCCATGGCCAGAGGCATTTCCTTTAGATTCCTGGCAGACTGCCGAACGCCTCCGCCATTACTGCCCGAAGCTTCACCCCCAATATCTGATTTCTCGATTACTAATGCTTTTAAGCCTTCTTTGGCCAGATAATAAGCAGTGGCACATCCCATCACACCGCCGCCTATTATAACAATATCTGCTGTTTTTGACATATTCACTCCTGAATGTTAAATCAAGATTCGCCCTGTCCTGCAAAAACCGCCAGTCTAACAGGTCTCACCGGAGCTCTTGCCGTAGTTGGCTCCAATTTTGACGGATGAATTCCAAGCTCCTCGGCCAGTATACGGGTCACTAGTGTCTGACAGGTCTGGCCCTGGCACAGGCCCATTCCGGACCGAGTTACACGTTTGATACCGTTTAGTGTGTTAATACCGCTTCGGATAACCGCTTTAATCTCTTTCTTAGTGATTTCTTCACACCGGCAAATCACCAGGTCATCATCTGGACAAGAGGGGTCTGCATCTGGAATTTCGTGTTCACAAGTTTTCAACTCCTTTAAACGATCTATGACCCGTTGGGTAATTTGATCGACATCCTCTTGTGTTATATCAGCAGTCGATTTATTCGTATCATCTGTATTCTTTTCAGGAAGATCAACCTTTGTTTCACATTTTTCCACGGCATTTTTTTTCACACTGGAAACAGCTCCCAGGGGGGGCTTTTCAGATCCAGACAATGATTCTGCTTCATGAATGATCGTGATATTGTTCTCTTTAATCAAGTCAAAAGCAGCAGGAGAGATTTTTGTTCCTTTTGATACCTTGATTTCATGGTCACCATTTTTTATGATTTTTTGAATGGACTCAACAAAAATAAAATTAGATGGCATCTAAATCTCCATAAAGAAAAGTTTATTTTTTTCATACTGTCAAATCATCTAATATCACTTTATTTTAACTTACTGCATCAAAACAAAATGAAACATAGATTTCACTATATTTAAATACATGAATAATATTATTCAAAATGATTGTCAAGGAAAAAATCTATGATTTTCAAAACCTCTGATCTGATCTGTCTTGCAGAGCCACTTGAGTGTATTATCAACGCCTGCGCAGACTTAATTGACTTTTGCCAGGGCATTGCAAAGATCGGCAAAGGCGGTCATAACAATTCAAACCATTTATTTTTCAGTCACATAAGCGTCAATAATTGTATCCTTTGATGCTGAATGGAGATGCACATCCTGCTGGGGAAATGGTATTTCAATATCTTCTTCCAAAAACCGTTTATAAACGGCAGTGTTCAGCAGGTGCAGTATTTTTCCGCGCAATACCGGTGTTTCCACCCAGCATAATAATTCATGGTCAAGGCTTGAATCACCAAAAGCCCTAAACCTCACCCGCGGTTCAGGGTTTCTGCAGACATCAGGAAACCTTGCCGCAACATCCAGCAGCACCTTATGCACCTTGTCAATTTGGGACCCATAAGCCACACCAACCTTGACACGAATGCGGAATTTTTCATGTCTGCCGCCGGCTTCATTGATGATTTTGGTATTCCCCATGATTGAATTGGGCACGGTGATTTCCACATCGTCCCGGGTCAAAAGACGTGTGCTTCGGATACCGATATGCGTCACAGCGCCTCTCTCGCCTGAATCAAGGACAATGAAATCTCCAAGTTTATAGGGTGAATCCGCCATGATAAAGACGCCTGAAAACAGATTGGCCAGGGTGTCTTTTGCGGCAAAGGAGATGGCAAGACCCAATATACCGGCGGAAGCCACCCAGGCGGTCAGGTCGATATCCCAGACCAGGAAAACAATATAAATTGACAGGCCCGTTACAAGAAGAATCAAAAGATTACTGAACAACGGCAGGGTTCGGGTCTGTACAAGTTTAAACCGGCTTTCATCACGACTCACAAGGTTGAGTAAAAGCTTGAGAAATCTTGCTGCAGCAAATGCCCAATAAAACACTGCCAAGGTTTTCAGCCCGCCCAAAGTTATCAATGAAAGGGTCTCATTAAAGGCCAATCTTTCAGTGGCCAGGGCAAGGCCAAAAAGGATGATACTTAAAAAGACAGGTTTGTGAAAGATTTCTATTAACTGGTCATCCAGCTTAAGTCTTGTCTTTTCTATCCATCCTTTGATTCCCCTGGTGGTAATAATATCCATGACCTTTGCCAGGCCCAGAAACAAAAGAAAAATCAACAACGCTTGAACATAACGATTGGGCGCTATTTGCACCAGCATTTCCAATAATTGTTCTTTACTGAGACTCATCATTTTTCCTTATAATATTTTTACTTTACCCGGGAATCATTTCCCAGGAAAAAAGGGTTTCCTGTGCAAGAATGGCAGACGTTCTGGCAAACGCCACCGTCTGACAATTCAATATATCCAGCAGCGCATAATTAAGACCTGCGCCGGCCAGCATGGCCATATAGCTTTGCTCTACAATATTTTTTTTAATCCTGTCTTTTGCCCCGGTTGTCAGGTTGGACACCCCGGCAATGGTCTGAACCTTAAACCCCAGAAGATCGGGCAGCATCTGGATCACATTCAGCACAGCCCTTGCCTGGACAATTCCATCTTCCCATGCCAGGGGCGGTACAACCGGATCAATAATGATTTTCTCTTTTGCCACCCCGGCCTTTTCTGCCCTTTCAAACAGCTCAATAGCAATCTCGCATCTCTGGGCCTCATCCTTTGGCACCCGACTGCCAGGATACAATAAGAAGCCCACAATATCCACATTATATTCTTTTGCAAGGGATAAAATCCTTTCAAGTTTAAGAGGTTCAAGGGAAAACCCGTTGATGATGACCCGGTTTTTCGCAATCTTGAGACCCGCCTCCATGGCAGCCGGATTAGACGTATCAATGAGCAGAGGCAGGTCTGTTACACTCTCAACTGCCCGAATAAAAAATGCCATACCCTTTTCAGGCGATTTACCCAGGGGCCCTGTATTCACATCAATGGCATTGGCTCCTTTTTGAACGCATAGTTTTACAAGGTCCTGAATGGGCTCAGGATCAAGATCCTTAAGTGCCTTGTGGATCTCTTGTTTTGTAATCCGCAGATTATCAGCGATGAGTTTCATAAAAGCATTCCTTTTTATCGATAATGCCGATGAGTTGTCCTTGAAAAGTAATTGCAACCCCGCCAATTACTGCAACCGGAACCAGATACAATAGATTCAATATATGTCTCCCCCAAAAGATAAATTAAAAGGAAATCACCTATCCTAATAATACATAAAAAAAATTTAAATCCAAAGGAAATACATCCCTTAAAAATACACTATAAGAAAATCACGCAACAAAATAAACTCGCAACATAAATAGAGACATAATCTGCACCATAGCAGAATGGATATCCCCTTCCTTTTATCCAATTATGTAGAATGCAAGCTTTGCCAATTTGATTATGGCGATTTCCCATATATTTGAATGAAAGTTTTTTGCAACCATACTGTTTTTAGCAATGCTTTTTCCTTTTAAAAATAGGGGTTTTTACCTATTGAATTCATTTCCTTTTCTTGCTATTACATCGTTAGATACTATTAAAACTCATTTTCTTCTGGATAAACCCAGCTTCTGTAACTTGGTTACAATATTCACATAGCCCTATATCTGAATTTAGATAGAATTAACTCGCTACATTTCAAAAAGTAATATTTGGTGGCAATATCATTATCAAAGCACATATTGCCTAAATTATATAAATCAGGAAGGAGAACATTATGCCGATTATTTTCGTTGAAAGTCATTACCCAATGCACAAACAAAATGAAGTGTTAGAAACATGGCTAGGGGCTATTCAGAAATATCCAAAACCAGAAGAACTTTTTACCACATTGATAGATACTGCAATCTCAAGTGACAAAAAAGGGTTAAAAGTTTTGTCAGCTTATTTAATCAATCCTGGTAAATATGAAGAAGCGTCTGCCTATTTTCGCAAATTTATGACTGCCTTTTTTGACATTGAAGGTTATGTGTACGAATTTAACAACTGGGCAACTATTGAGGAGGCGATGGAAGCCATAGAAGCACCTATGCCAGATCGTTAATTTTCAAATGAAAGAGTACATAAAAGCAGGGGCTTTTCTGGCCCTGCTTTTTCTCCATACTTCTCCATGCCAAATACCTTGATAATATTTTTCTGGGTGTAAATGTCCAGCTATTGCAAGGCCAGGGATTCATCTCTTTTATTTTGTTATTATGCCCCCAGAATATATTTTATTTTTTTTTTACTCTTCGCGAAAACAATAAAATATGAGTGAAATTTTCTGCAATGCTTCTGATTCTTTTTCTGCCAATCTGCAACTATTCTCATCTTCGCTAATAATATAAATATATCTTTTGTATAAAAACCTAATTTCTCAGCTTCATTTATTATAAATACATGACTTAAATATTGTTTTCCACTACTTACTTTATCTTGACATTTAAATATTAGAATTCCATTTTTATCTAATATTCTATAGAATTCTTTCAATGCATTTATGTAAAATGTATGAAGTTCTATCTCAGTAGGATACACACCAAATCGTTTATTTATTCTATTGCTATTATCTTCTTTCTGAAGTGATGGGCCTTTTGTAGCTAAGAAAGGAGGGTCAAACATGATGGTATGTAATGAATTGTTTTCTATAGGTAGTGATTCAGCATTAGCCTTAATGACATCATCTGACTGTGGGTATATATCATATTTGAGTTTTGGCTGCTTTATTTTGCCTTTATAGAAATTCCCTTTGCTATACGTTGGGTCGAGCTGTATTGGATGTGTACAGTGTAATTTTAGAATAGCATCTATGATAACTTCTTCATTATCATATACGCTTTTGATTATACTCATATTGTTAACCTTCTTCTGTTAAAAGTGACCTTTTCTGTATCGTTATTAAAACATGTTACTCAATTTTATTAAAAATTAGGAGAAAACCCCGTTGTGCCTTGCTAAAATATGGCCATGATATAATATCAATATGTTATATTTTCAACCATAATTGTTGAAAGGCGTAAGATCAATCGGCATTTGTCCATGCGGTTTTTGCCGACAGCTACAGATTGCGAACAACTGATCCGGTTTTAAGGGTTTATTAAGGGCATACCAAAACTACCACTGAATTCCACGCTAAAATTCAACTGGTATTTTCTGACAATCTTAATTAAACCCATTCCCCCAGATTCAACTTGCTAATACTCTCACAAATTCACATCATCAATTATTTTTTAAGGGTACCAATATATAAAAATTATGTGAGGCAGGAGCAGACTACTCTGGCTAAAGTCCACCCTGGAAAATTGCATAGATTAACAATATTTAAAGCTATTTCTCAGGCACCACCCATTTCATCTGAAACTCAATTTCCTCATTATCCCCCTCTCTTTCATGCTCAATATTAAAAATAGCATCTGGAGGCACTGAGATTCTTTCACCAGCAATTTGTATTCTGAACCTTTTATTCTGTTCAATGGAATCAGCAAGTCTCCTTAATTTGGCCACAAAATCTTTTTGAAAATAATCTTTTTCCAGATCTCTTGCTGGTTTAATTTTTCGTTTTGTCATGATTCTTTATATTTCCTAATATCTTTTAGGGGTACATCCTGAATACTTGAATTCATAATATTCATCGGGAATTAAAATTGTTGTCACATGAGGGTCATCATATTTTTCTGTATCTTCAAAACTATTCGCCCAGTCGATATATGGTTGTTTGTGGATGATTGTCAGAGATGTTCTGTTATATACCATGATTCCGGCATAGTATCCCCTTTTTCAGGTTATACGAATATGAGCCAACAGGCTCTTCTCCCGTTATTTCTTCAGAAA
The DNA here is from genome assembly GCA_018645325.1 of Desulfobacula sp. GTDB lineage: Bacteria > Desulfobacterota > Desulfobacteria > Desulfobacterales > Desulfobacteraceae > Desulfobacula. The sequence goes on along the minus strand of JABGOU010000028.1, from coordinate 39,737 downwards.
TAACCGGGATGATCCAGAAAGAAGTAGCTCAAATTATTAATAATGCAAATTTTTGCGAAATTAATAATTTTCCACGGCTGTTAAATTGTATTATCTGAGGCCGTAAAAAGGGGCAAGTCCAATATACTTTAATCTCACTTTACAACCATATTTTCTCTTGATAAGTTTGGTCCTGGTTATGGTCATAAAGAGGATCAATAATCGTGCAATCAAGCGATGTAAAAGATTGAAATAATAAAATTATCCCTTTAATTTTAATGATATTATAGATATTTGATCCATAATTTTTTATGATAGAATAAAAAAGTATAATTGGGAATGCTTTGCAGGGAGGATAAATTCCCGCCCCTCAAGAGCAGCATGGCAGTCTTTTCTGATGAATGACCTGATTTTATTAACCGACATTCCCTTCCTCTTCCGGCAACGCTTGAGCCAAATGAATTCAGCGCAAGAGAAATCCAGGATAATGCTATCCTGATGTTAACCTATGTCAGATTGCTTGAAACTTGCGGCTGGAAAGTCACCCATTTACTGGACTTTCCCCTGTCAACGGAACTGTTTATCAGGTTGTTTGCATAATCTTAATGTTATCTTTATTTTGACCCCAGACCGCCTGTTTTGGAGGATGGCATTGTCTGGTCGATACCGAGTCCTGCACACGGCCATGTCTATTTTTTGACATTTCCACATTCAGGACAGGTCATCTCATTTATTTCAAGTTATAAACTTTGCGGTCCTAAATTGCCCGGTGATCCCGCCCTGTTTTTGAAAGGTAGTATTCGTAATCCCCTTCATAAGGGGTCATTTTCCCCTGGCCGATCTCGAAAACCCGGTTCACAAGGCAGCGGAGAAAATGCCGGTCATGGCTGACCAGTACAAGGGTGCCCGTGAACTTTTTCAGGGCCGCAAGCAAGGGATCTCCCTGGACTGGATGTCCAGATGGTTGTTTTGCCCGTTCCTTTGGCGCCCACAAGTCCAATTCGTGCGCCGGCCAGAATCTGCAGGCTCGCTTTTTTAAAAAGAATCTGTGATCCGTGCTGTTTTGATATATTGGTCAGATGAACCATTTTAATGCCCCAAACAAAAAATGGCAAAATTACCATATGATCAGGTTATCTTGCAAGAAAAAGAAAAGGATTTGTGATCTGTATAGTTTTGATATATGGGTCAGATGAGTCATTTTAATGCGCCAGAAAAAACCTAGGATAAAATAACAAAATATGATTTCATTAATTTCTATCGGTCTTTTGTCAGGCCTTTTTTTCAGTATAACCTTTATTTTGAACCGGATAATGAGTCTGGAAGGCGGGCATTGGCTATGGTCGGCAAGTCTTCGATATGCCTTTATGATCATTATTTTAACCGGTTTTATTTCTTTGCTTAAAGGATTTGATACGATAAAAGGACTGGGTAGGCTTTTTTTAAATAACTGGAAATTCTGGACATTGGCAGGGACCATCGGCTTTGGTGGGTTTTATTCATTAATCTGCTTTAGCTCCGATCATTCACCAGGGTGGGTCATAGCGGCGACCTGGCAATTGACAATTATTGCCACCCTTGTGGTGTTGATGGGTTTTGGGAGATCTTTTCCAAAAAAAGTATGGCTTTTTTCCATCATTATTTTTGCAGGAGTTTTAATGGTCAACCTGAGTTATGTCCAAATGTTATCCATTAAAGAATTGTTAATGGGGGGACTGCCTGTTTTGATTGCAGCCTTTTGTTATCCCATCGGAAACCAGCTGGTTTGGGAAGCTATTAATGGGAACCCGTCCCTTCCCAAGATTGATGACCCTTTGGTTGTGAACCCGTTTCACAAGGTGTTGTTATTATCATGGGGATCTGTACCCTTCTGGATAATACTGATTGCAATTATAAGGCCCGATCTTCCATCCCACAGCCAAATTGTTAACACGGCTCTGGTTGCCATATTTTCAGGTATCATTGCCACCAGTCTTTTTTTAATGGCTCGAAACAGAGCCTATAAGCCAAGCCAATTGGCTGCTGTTGATGCAACCCAATCCAGTGAAGTCATCTTTGCTATTATAGGTGAAATATTGATTTTGAATGCACCTTTGCCTAACAGCCTTGCCATTGCCGGCATATGTCTTGTATTTATTGGACTGGCCCTGTTTATCCTTTTTCAGGAAATTGAAAAAAAATAATGTGTTAATTGTGAAATCATATGGTGTTGACATTTTTTTAAGGTGCTTGTAATTTTAAATTAACACTAAAAAATGCATCATTTTTCTAAATATAAATAGGAGAATCATCATGGAAAATCAAGAACTTTGCAGGGACATTAATTCTCGTACCATCAGGGTATCACTTGTGGATGGAACCCAAATAAGTGCATGTGTAAATATTGATCGAGAACCTGGATACAACAGGCTAAGCGATTTAATCAGCAGCGATCGTGAACCGTTTTTGATTTTGATGAATGCAGCACTGCATACGCCGGGCCTTGATAACCCGACAAAGCATGAAACTTTTTTCATTAACAAGGATCATATCTTGTGGGCCACGCCCGAATCATAGTCCATATAAAATAAGCTGACATAAGGCTTTATCAATCACTATGTCCATAAATCTCGCGGGAAAAGACAGTTTAAGACCGACAGGCCAGCCATAAACAATTTTTAAAAGTTTCTTTGGGCTCTTAGCCATGCTATGATATTCTATTATTGAAACGACCATGAACAAAGGAATATTTGAATGAATATTGATAAGCCTGAAGCAAAAGCCTTCTTATTTGAACTCTATACCCAGACCAACGGCGATATTAATAAACAGGTATCCACAGATGATGTTGGTACTTCTTTAGGCCTTGAAAAAACAGAGTCCGGGGCCATGGCTGAAGATCTTATTATTCAGGGCTATGCTGAACTGAAAACCCTTTCCGGTGGCATCGGTATCACTCTTAAGGGGTTAGAGGTGTTGAATATAAAAATTGTGCCTGAATCCAAAACTGAAACACTGACCCTGGGTATTGGAAGTGTTATAGAAGACCAGGGGGAAAAAAATCTTGAAAAAATCATTCAGGATATAAAAGACAGCTTAAGCCTTCTCAAGCTCACCTATGCTCAACAAGAAGAGCTTGTGATAGATATAAAAACCATAGAGATCCAAATGCTTTCTCCATGTCCCAAGACAAAAATCATTCGAGAAGGTTTAAGGTCATTGCACAAAAATTTTGCAGCTTTTGGTCCGAAGGACTTAAGTAAGGCATTAAATTCACTGATCATATCATAAAAAACAGATTCCTGAAAAACAGTGCCAAAAACCCTTTTTTGTTGACTATTTTCATTTTTTTCTTCATTAATAGGCCATGAAATTTTTATCCAATTGGAATTTGAGAAAATAAAGGAGAACCCATGTCAAAAGAAAAAGTTGTCCTGGCCTATTCAGGCGGGCTTGACACCTCTGTTATATTAAAATGGTTATTAGAACAAGGCTATGAAGTATTTGCCTATATGGCTAATATCGGCCAGAAGGAAGATTTTAAAGCTGCAGAAAAAAAGGCATTAAAAATCGGTGCATCCAAAGTATTTATTGAAGATATGAGAAAAGAATTTGTCACTGATTATATCTTTCCTGTTTATAAAGCCAACACAATATATGAGGGGAGATATCTCTTAGGCACAGCCATTGCCCGCCCCATCATTGCAAAAAAACAAATAGAGATTGCAAAACAAGTGGGCGCCCAATTTGTATCCCATGGCGCAACTGGCAAAGGAAATGATCAGGTCCGGTTTGAATTGTCTTATTATGCCCTGAATCCAAAAATCAAGGTGATTGCACCCTGGAAAAACACTGAATTTTTAGCCACCTTCAAAGGAAGAACCGATCTTCTTGCCTACGCTGAAAAACACGGAATCCCAACAAAACAGTCTGCTTCCAAGCCTTATAGTGAAGATGACAATCTATTGCATATTTCCCATGAAGCAGGCATTCTTGAAGATCCTGCCCATGAGTGCGAAGAAAATATTTATTCCCATACTGTGTCTCCTGAAAAAGCCCCGGACATTCCCACAAAAATAAAAATTGAATTCAAAGACGGCATCCCTGTTAAAGTGACTAACCTTGAAGATAATACTTTTAAAACTGATGCTCTTGACCTCTTTGAATACTTAAATTACCTGGGTAGAGAAAATGGGATCGGTAGACTGGATATGGTTGAAAACAGGTTTGTGGGAATAAAATCAAGGGGTGTTTACGAAACCCCGGGCGGCACTATTTTGCATGAAGCCCACAAAGACATTGAAGGTGTGGCCATGGACCGGGAAGTAATGCGGCTTCGAGATATGCTTTCCGCCAAATTTGCTGAGCTGGTATATAATGGGTTCTGGTTCAGTCCTGAAATGGAATTTCTTATGGTGGCCATTGATAAAAGCCAGGAAGTCATTGACGGCGAAGTAACCTTAAAACTCTATAAAGGGACGGCATACCCCATTGCCAGGACAAGCCCTTCATCCTTATACGATCAGGATCTTTCTTCAATGGATATCGAAGGCGGCTACAACCAGGAAGATGCAGAAGGGTTTATCAAAATCAACGCCATCAGACTTATGGCTCATAGAAATATAATCAATAAAAACAACTAAACTATCATATATCCTGGGGATCATTGTTTTGATCTCCAGGAATTGACCTATTTATTTTCCGGCTATAGGTTCTACAAACTGAGACTCTGAATCCCAGGGAAAAAGAATCCAGGTATCCTGACTTACTTCGGTCACATAGGCATCCACCAAGGGTTTGCCGGCGGGTTTGGCATATACTGTTGCAAAATATGCATCCGGCAGCATATTTCTTACAATTTTGGCTGTGGCGCCGGTATCCACAAGATCATCAATAATCAAAAGGCCTTCACCTGAACCCTCAACCGATTTCAGGATTTTTGCCTTTCCCTGGTCTTTCCAGTTATAGCTTGTGATGCAGACGGTATCAATATAGTGTATCCCAAGTTCCCTTGCAATGATAGCAGCAGGTACCATGCCGCCTCTTGTGACAGCAACAATACCTTTCCACGGTTTCTCCCTGTCGTGCAGCCTCAATGACAGCACTTTTGAATCTCTGTGGAGTTGTTCCCAGGATATGGGATAGCTCATATTGTATTTATCTTGGTTTTTCCCCATCTATTATAAGGCTCCATTTATCAATTGTTGTATTTTTTTTGACTTTTATAATCATAGGCTTTATTTTATCTTCAGGAATTTAAAAAATAAAGGATAAAATATTGAAAGATATAAAAGAGAAATGTCTGGCCTGCGGCGGAAGACTGTATATTAAAAGGACCTGAACAAAAGTCTATTTTTGCTGCAGGTCCTGTGCAAAAAATTATCCCGAAGACAGGTATAAAGACCTCATGGACGAGTACCTTGAGGAAAAACTTGCCAATATCCCTGTTAACAGGTTGTGATAATAAATATTTTTAAAAAGGCGTTTCACCCTTATGGACCAATTTTCTTGGTCCTCCAGCACCACCTGGGATCCAGTTTCTTATTTCACTGATCTTTTCATAGTTATCAAGTTTGTCAAGCTCTTTGAGCCTTTCTACAATTAAATGCCATGCGCATTCAACATCATGGCCCATGGATATACTTATCTCACATTTTCCATTTGTTGATCCACCGCAGGGTCCGTTAAAAAGTTTTTTTGCACATCTGGCAATGGGGCATACCCCACCTGTTAATCCTAGAACACAATCTCCGCATCCTGCGCATTTCTCATTAAAAACACCTGCCTGATCCTGTGCACCGAGAAAAGTTGTATTTAATCCAGGTAAAACAGGGATGCCTTTAAATATATCCGCCATGGTTTGAACACCGGCACCGCATGCAAGGGACAAAATGGCATCAACGCCTTCGGGAAGATCAAAAAAAGGTTTGATCCAGTCTTTTTCGCACTGCCTTTCCAACATGGTGCTTTCAAATAAATGAAGTTTTGTTTTCTCCTTAAAAGCATGGGCAAGTGCTTCAGTCATTGATATTGCTGCCCTGTCACCACCGGTCAGGCTTACTGCCACACAGGTTTGACACCCTACTACCAGTATATTTGAAAAGTCTTTTACTAATTCTATTATCTCTTCAATTGGTTTATGTTCGCCGACTATCATTACATTATCTCCTATTGAGAAGTTCGTTTGGAGGCAAGTTTTTTCCAGACATTTATAGGTTCTGAACCTTTATGATCAGGGCACAAAGGTTCAATGCTATTCTGGATATCATTTGACACGGTTTCACCAAGGCTTGCGGTATAGATGGGTTCTCCACATACCCTGCAATGAACAAGATCCAATGTTTTTACCAAATCAAATTTACCTGCGAGCAAAACCTTAAATTCAATGGCATCCTGGGGGCATATTCTCCAACAATGACCGCACCTTGCACAAAGAGACATATTATGCATTATCTTCCGGCTGTCTTTTTGATCAAAATAATTCAATGCGCTTGCCGGACAATTTTTTACACAGGCAAGACATCCATTACAATTCTCATTTACTTTAAAAAAGGACATGTCTATATCTCCTAAAGCTGCTTTCCAAATCTTTTTAAGGTTTTGTCAACCGGGCCAGTTTACCGGCCACATGGGCCATATTAGGATATTTCAGCATTTCAACATCTAAATATTCAAGGGCTAAAGGTTCACAAACTTTCACACACTCAGGATCACCTTCGCACAGATCACATTTATAGGATTTGGCCTTTTGCTTGTCTAATTTCATTGCGCCAAAAGGACATGCTGTCACACAGCAACCACATCCTACACATTTTTGACGGTCTATCAGGACCCAGCTTAGGTCTGCATCACGATAAATGGCCTCTTTGGGGCAGCTTGCCAGACAAGGTGGATTTTCACATTGTTTACATGCAATGGGGAAAAAGAATTCCTCATCTTCAATGTCTTTCATGATTCGAATACAGGATAAGCCAAGGCTGGTTAAACTTGCACGTGTTTTAATACAGGCTGTTTCACAATCTCCACAATTATTGCATTTCTCAGGATGGATCATGAGCATTTTAACATCCATTGATAAAGATCTCCATTATTATCATCTTCACCTTTTACAGGTATTGAGCTAACGACCACCCGCAAAAGGGTGGCCAGCCTTTTCGACTATAGGTCGTAAGGTCAAAGCTGCGTAAGGGCTTTAATCCTTAAGTTTGTAACCCGATGCAAAGCACCGGGTTTGACAACAAGCAATCAATTTGATCCCAACACATAAATGTTCATCATTATGAACAAAAAAAGATTTATAATACAAGATGAAACCGGGCGGGTCAACTTGTTTTTAAAGACAATATGATAATAGTTCAAACCCATGCGTAGGGGGTTTGGCGAAATTCGAATCATCCCTGTTCATGAAATCAAATTGTTCATTATAATGAATTTATTTTTTATCCTTAAATCCTGCTGCTATATTTTTTTTTAATTCCCCTGAACTGATCATAGGAAATCCCAAGCCTTTTTGCAGCTTTTTTCTGATTAAATTGGCATTCTTTTAATGCTTTTGATATCAGAAAAAATTCCAACTCGCCAATGGCCTGTTTAAATGGTTTTTTTAAAATTTCACCCATGACATCAAAGTACCCGTTGCTGCTTAATTCATCTGTAATTTTTTTATCCTGAGGGACTTCACCCTTTGTTGTGGCCAATACCACCCTTTTTCTCTCCAAAGCATCTTCATAGGGATTTTTGAATGGATCAAAGGATATCTCTTTAATCGTATTAGAGGAAGATCTATAAACAGCCCTTTCTATAACATTTTTTAATTCCCTGATATTTCCCGGCCATGAATAAACATCTAACTCTTTTAATGCCTGAGAAGAGAATTTTGGTATCTCATCTCGGCCAAGCTCAAATGCCATCCTCGCCGCAAAATGATTTGCCAGGACAAGAATATCTCCTTTTCTTTGTCTCAGTGGCGGCACATAAATCACTTCAAAGGAAAGCCTGTCAAGAAGATCTGGTTTAAACTTACCCGACTTCACCATCATAAAAAGATCTACATTTGTTGCTGCCACAATTCGCACATCCACATGGATAGATTCAGAAGAGCCAACCCTTTCAAAACTGCCATACTCGACCACCCTTAAAATTTTTTCCTGAACTTCCATGGGGATAGTCCCGATTTCATCTAAAAAAAACGTCCCTTCGGATGCTTTCTCAAAACGGCCTTGCTGCCGTGCACCTGCTCCTGTGAACGCACCTTTTTCATACCCGAACAATTCAGAACCGATAAGGGTTGGTGTCAGGGCTGAACAATTCAATGTTATTAAAGGTTTTTGCCATCTTTTTGATAAAAAATGAAGCTTAGATGCTGCAAGTTCCTTGCCTGTACCGCGCTCACCTAAAATCAGAACCGGCCTTTCAATGGGTGCTACTCTGGATATCTGCTCCTGGAATTCAAGGAAAGCCTCAGACTGCCCGATCGCTTCAGGTATTGAAAAATGTTTACTCCCCCCCTGACTCTGGCTTGATAAAACCATTCTTTCCTCCCAAGACAAACCATAAGATTGCTGAAATATTTAACTTAATGGTAAATACAACCAACTATTAGTGAATATTACCACATGTATTATATAATAGTCAACACCAATAAGCAACTAAAATTACACGATATTATGCATATATGTAACACTTGGCACACTAAATGCTATTTCTATTTTCAAATTGTTTTTACAAATTTTTTAAATTGATGAAGCATAAAGATATTTATAAGACAAAAACAAGAAGGAGAAAACAAAATGGGAATTTTTACAAGGTTTAAAGACATTGTTGCATCAAACATGAGTTCCATGCTGGACAAAGCAGAAGACCCTGAAAAATTAATCAAACTGATGATCAGGGAAATGGAAGACACATTGATAGAAATCAAATCTTCCTGTGCAAATGCCATTGCTAATCAGAAAAAAGTCCAGAGACTATTGGATGATATCCAGGAAAAAGAAAATTTCTGGGCAAATAAAGCTGAACTTGCCGTAGAAAAAGGAAAAGATGCTCTGGCAAGACAGGCTCTCCAGGAAAAGAGAAGGTATACCCAAAGAACCGAAGCTGTTGCAATCGAATTAACTGAGCTGGAAATGATTATTGAACAATACAGGGATGACATTTGCGAACTTGAAAACAAACTCAAATCAGCTCGGGAAAAACAGCGGTTACTTGTACAAAGACATATCCGGGCCAATGGCAAAAAAAGAGCACAGGAAGAAATACGGCGTGCAGGCAGCACAGAGATAATGTTAAAATTTGAAGAACTTGAAAACCATATCGAAAGAATGGAAGCTGAGGCAGATCTTGTCAATTTTGGCAGACCTTCAACACTGGAAGAAGAATTTGATGCCCTGGAGGCCGATGATGACATTGAAGCCGAGCTCAACAAACTAAAGTCCTCCCAATCTTCAAAAAAAAATGATACAAAAGATTCATAAACTATTCAAGACTAACCAAACCGGAGTAATTATATTATGACTGGCGCACTTATCGTAGGAATCTGCATTGGAGGTGCTATACTTTTAATCGCCACCCTTGGCTTGATTATCATCGGTATCATCAGGGCTTCTAAAACCGGGGGGCTGTCCAAAAAAGAAAAGCAAAACCATGCAGAAGAGACTAAAATGATCCAGGATATTTATCATGGACTTTCAAAAATGGAAGAACGGGTTGATGCGCTTGAAACTATATTGATTGAGCGACAAAGAAAGGATTTCAACAAATGAAACGCCACTATGGACATAGACAAAACCATAAGTTCAAAAAATACAAAAGACATTATAACGGAATTAGAGACAGGCTTGAAGCTCTGGTATCGAGCAAAGGGATCTACCGATCCAGAAGAGGAATATTCATGGGAGTATGCCGCGGTCTTGCCGAATATTTTAATTTCAGTGTTTTCTGGCTGAGATTAATTACCCTGGTCTTATTTCTTTTTACGGGTTTCTGGCCTGTTGGAGTCATGTATATCATTGCAGGCTTGATTGTAAAGATGGAACCTGCAACTCCCTTCCGGGATGAAAAAGATCAGGAGTTTTATGATACCTATACCCATTCAAGGCAATCGGCACTCCAGAAAATCAAGAGAAAATTTAAAGATATTGAACGCCGGATACAGAGAATGGAACACACAGTCACTTCAAAAGAATTTGACTGGGAATAATAAAAAAAATAAACGGGGTCAGGCTTGCGTAGTTGAGTTTATTTTTCGATAAAAGCAACTACGCAAGCCTGACCCCACTTTGTTATGACCCCACTCGGATTTCACAAAACTTTTAAAAGAGTGAGACCATCTTTAAAAAGAAAAACAGCAAGAGCACAAAGGGCAAGACCTAATAATTTCATGGTGTAGATATAGATCCGGCCCTTTAAAAAAGTTTTAGACTTTCCAACCAGAATGGCCAGCATAATTTTTGATCCGATCAACAAAAAATAAAAGCTGATCACAAATGCCGCTGCCACAAAAAAATGCTGATCATTTGCCCGGGCCATTGTGGGTGACCCCACACTCAACCAGAACAAGTAGGGATGGGGGCTTAATATATTAACCAGTATCCCTTTTGCAAGAGATCTTGGTCTTGGTTTTTGAATATCAACTTCCAGGCCTTTGGCTTTTATACCCTTAATCCCCATCACAAGTACCACCAGGCCTCCGACTATGGAAATAACGCCCATTATGCCATGGAACCCAGACAACCGGGACAGGATAAATATAGTTAAAATTATAATAGGCGGATCAGTCACAAGGGGAGCCATAGCAACTTTTATTCCGGCTCTGATATCATGCAAAAGGGTTTCTGAGATCACAAGGGTCAATAAAGGTCCTGGTGCAAGCCCTGCTGATAATCCCAAAACCATCCCGATAGTTAAATAATGAATCATTTCTTCTTCCATCCAATAATTTCATAATTTGAAAAAGCCACCATACAGCATTTAAACCGTTCTGGCAGCACAATCTTTAGGACCGCAAATGAAATAAGTTGAGTAGGAATAGCGCCGGTACAAAAAACCTTATTTTAATTTTTTATATATTTCAAACTCTTCATCAGAATAATGAAAATAATCTTTATGGACCTTATCTGCAAATTCTTCAAACTCTTTATAGGATTTTTTATCAAGAGAGCCTGAATAAAGATTTACAACAAGGTCATGGGCAATATAATCTTCACTGATTTCAATAAAGGCTTCATCCTGTGCCCAGGTCACTTTGCTGTCTTCCCCCCTTGAAACAATACCCGATATCGAATGGGCGCCATCAATTATTATGGACATGTATCTTTCGTTTTTTTCAGCCATATACCGTTTCATTCTCCTATGTGGAACCAGTGTGCCATAGGGGATATTCCCTCCAAAATAAATTCCTCTTAAGACCACACCCCTTGTAATCGCCTCATCAAGTTCTTGGGTTAACTCTTTTATTTCTTCTTCCCAAACAGACAGGGCAATTCTTTTTTTTGCTCCCCTTATCAAATGATTTAAAAAGCGGATGATATTCTTTCGTCCCTGGATAACAACCAGCTTGTCATCTTTTTTTTTCTCTTTATAAAGTTTACCTGCAAATTGTGATATATTTAAAAATACATCTCCATAATGAGCTTTCGCTTTATTAATAAAAATATCAGGGTCTAAAGGATAATATAACTTGTTTTTCTCCCGGATCTGTTCAAACACCATTTGCTTTTCCATGAGGTTTTTCAAGACTTCATAAATCCGGGACCTGGGTATTCCCGACTTTTGGCTGAGTGTATACCCATTTAACGGGAAATCTTCCAAAAGTTTTAGATATGCTTTACATTCGTATTCAGAAAATCCGAGCTTTTTCATGTCATTTATGATCAAAATTTCCTTATCCATAAAAACCTCCCTTAGGGTTCGCTCAAAAATAAATTACCAATTTTGGGAGTTGAGTCGCCTGTCCGGCAAGGCGTGAAAACTGAGGCATATCAGGCATATACCGTATTTTTACTACGCAGCCGGACAGGATGACTCGGCTTACAAAATGTAAAGTTATTTTTGAGTGGGCCCTTAGGCTGCAAAAAACAATACAAGATATGTTACAGCCACAGATCCCAGCACGGGTATAATTATACCCCCCCGCCACAACCCAATAATTATTGTAAAGGCCATTCCTGAAGCTGCAGCCATGGGCATGTCCGGTGTAGCGCTGAACACTCCTGGAATGATCAGGGCACCGATTGCTGCCACGGGTATACATTTTAAAAAGGCATCCACTCTTTTTGGAATCTGTTTATTGGATAACAAAAGGAATGGCAACAGCCTTGGTATATAGGTGACGGCTGCCATACCAAGTATAATCAATATCAGGTTATTCATAGATTTCCTCCTGAACTTCATCCACGATAAAAAATGACCCTGCCAAAGCAATAACAAGAATACACACAATGATGGTCCATCCATTCGGAAGAAAATCAAGTTTAATTAAAATGGTATTTAAAAGCCCTGAACCAATGGTAAGAATCAATGCTTTAACTGATTTTTTTATTTCAGGCAGCAACATAGCAAGCAGCAATGCATAAAGTGCAACTCCCATACTTTTTGTCAAAATTTCCGGCAAAAAGCCACCCAGGATATATCCTGCCAGGGTTCCTGTGACCCAGCCTGCATAGGCAGATATTTCCAGAATAAAAATAAAGGTTTTTGAAAGCCGGCCTTTTTGAAATGAAAGGACAGAAAACACCTCATCCGTCACGCCAAAAGCCATCATGAATTTATATCTTTTGGCCATCTTACCAATTCTGGTAGACAAATAGGCGCTCATCAAAAAATGCCTGAAATTAACGAGCAAAGTGGTTAAAATAATGCCGCCCGGACCCATCCCGGTCATCAATAAATTAAGTGCTATAAACTGGCTGGCACCTGCAAAAACGACGGCTGAAAACAAAAAGCTTTCCAAAAGAGTGATTCCACACCCCTTTGATAAAATTCCGAATGCAATGGCTGCCGGTACATAGCCGATAAAAATCGGAATTCCGGATTTAAATGCATCCCGTACCTCTTTTGTCATGGGTCTTACCATCCTTTAAAATTCAAATATAATCATGTGGACTACTGTCAAATACTTTTTAGTGACTATCACAGTAACTACTATAATATAATTGAAATTTCAACCGGTATATTCACAAGAAAACTAATCGTCTAGGAGATATTAATGAATGTCTTTAAAGTACCAGATGAAAGGATATCTTTTGTGAGAAAATTTATAAATGTTTTTTCCGTCAGGCTGGGCTCTTTATCCTGTAGTTGAACCAGTGATATTGTATTTATCACATCTTTTGATGGTGTTTTTATGGGAATGATTCTACCTTGTTTAATGTCCTTGCGGACAATATGAGAAGCAATCACTCCCATTCCCAGTTGATTTTTTATCCCGTTAATGACTGCTTGATGATTATCAACCGTCATGACCCGGTTTAAATTAACCGGGGCTTTCTTAAAATGATGCTTGAACCAGTTCATTAAGGTTAACGAAGATTTCTGGTATGAAAGGAACTCTTTAATTGCCAGATTTTTAAAAGAATGATCTCCATTTATCTCTCTTACGTAATACTCTTTTGAACAGGCCATTATAACTTCTTCATCTATTAGCGGATCAATACTGTAAATACCGAAATCTTCAAACACCTGATCGCGGGTTAAAAAAATATCCACCAGACCAAAATCAAGATCACCACTTTTTATCAACGGAAAAACTTCGGTGGGGTCACCTAGTTTCATATCAAACACTACCTCAGGATATTTTTTTCTGAATGATGAAAATAGCCCTGGTAAATATGATTTGCCAAACTCAATGGGGGAACCTATTCTGAGCATTCCGGAAGGTATCTGTTTCGCCTGCCTGATATGCTTTATTCCCTTTTCAAGATCATTGATAAAGGGATTAAGGATTTCAAATAATTGATGACCTGCCCAGGTTGGGACAAGTTTTTTGTGAAGTCTTGTAAACAGCAGAACATTTAATTCAGACTCAAGCTTATTCAATGTCTGGCTGACTGCAGACGCTGTAATATTCAATTTCCCGGCTGCATTGACCACACTTTTTTTTAAAAAAATATAATAAAATACTTTAAGTCTGTTAAAATCCGGTAGCATTAGTAATAGTTAGCCTAAGATTAAATTGTTTTAATTTTACTTAACACTAAAATGGTTTTATTATCAAGTTAAATAGTGCCTGACCGGAAACCCGTGTTTGGGCGAAAAAAACTGGAGACTTAAGATATGAAAACATCACTCAAAAAAGTTATACAAGTACTTATTTATTTTTTTACGCCTGAAGATTCCACTGCCCCGATTCATAAACCAACCATCTCTTTTAATATTGAGTCTGGCATGGTGGGCATAGGTTCTGCAAAAGCATTGTTCTGGCTCATGAATTCCATGATCTTCATGTACCTGATTTCACTGCTTTAAGGATTTTTTTTTGTCTTAGACAGCTGATCTATCAAGACTTTATTCGATTTTCCTCCACTGCATGACAGGCGACACGGGTGCCGTTGTCCAATGTTAATAAAACAGGGATCTCTTGGACACATCTATTATTTGCATATACACACCGCCCGTGGAATACACATCCTGATGGCAGATTAACAGGGGTTGGCACCTCTCCTTTAAGTTTAATATGTTTGGCACGTTTCTCACCAACAACAGGGATAGCGCTTAAAAGAGCCTTTGTATAAGGGTGCTGCGGCTTAGCAAACAAGTCCTCGGCTTTGGCCAGTTCACATAAAGTCCCAAGATACATAACAGCGACTCGTGTACTGATATGACGGACTACAGACAAATCATGGGTGATGAAAAGATAGGTTAAATCCCTTTCTCTGCCGGCTTTCATCAAAAGATTAAGGATCTGTGCCTGGATGGAAACATCCAAAGCTGATACGGGTTCATCTGCAACAATAAATTCCGGATCAAGGATTAATCCCCTGGCAATGCTTATTCGCTGTCGCTGACCTCCGGAAAATTCATGGGGGTATCTTTTTATCCAGGCCTGGTCAACACCCACCTGTTCCATGACCTTATCAATTTTATCATTGATTTCACTAGTGGACATTTCAGGATGATGGAATCTCAAAGGTTCTTCTAATGTCTGCTGCACTGTTTTTCTTGGATTTAAAGATGCATAGGGGTCTTGAAAAATCATCTGCATCTTTTTTCTAAAGGGCAGCATCTGTTCATGATTCAGGTTATCAATTCTTTTGCCGCTATAATATACTTCCCCGGAATTTGGCGGATAAAGACCCAGAACAACGCGCGCCAGAGTAGACTTTCCACACCCGCTCTCCCCGACCACACTTAAGGTTTCACCTTTTTTGATAAAAAGAGATACATCATTTACAGCTTTAACAGTGGTTTTTTCTAAATAAATTTTACCCTTTTTAAATCTGAGCTGATCCAGAAAACCACCTGAAATATCAAAGTGCTTCACTACATTATTAATTGAAAGTATTGTATTATCTTCATTCATTATTTTGAGTTTTCATTCCCTGTTTATTTCATATGGCATGCTGCTAAAACGCTATTGCCGGCATCCTTTAGTTCCGGTGTTTTCGTCATACAAATATCATCTTTTAAATAGCATCTGGGATTAAAAGCACAACCCGGCGGTATATTTGTTAATGTCGGCATCATCCCGGGAATCTGCACAAGATCTTCTCCAGGTTTTATCACAGTCCCTGGTATTGACTTTATCAATCCTTCCGTATAGGGATGAACCGGATGTTTCACAACCTGATCAGTTGATCCGTATTCAATAATTTTACCGGCATACATAACAGCAATTTTTTCTGTGACCTGGGATACAACCCCTAAATCATGGGTGATTAATATCAAGGCCATATTATCGGTTTCACATAACTCCTGTAACAAATCCATTATTTCAGCTTGAATGGTCACATCCAAAGCAGTGGTAGGTTCATCGGCAATAATAATGGCAGGATCTGTCAAAAGAGAAATAGCTATAATTATTCTCTGTCGCATCCCACCTGATAATTCGTGGGGATATTGTCCAAGTCTTTGTTCAGGTGATGGGATATGAACTTTTTTTAATTTTTCCAATGCAATTTTTTGTGCACCTGCTTTTGAAATTTTCCTATGGGCCTGTATGGTTTCAACCATCTGAAATCCAATGGTAAATACAGGGTTCAAGGTCATCATGGGATCCTGAAAAATCATACTGATTCTGTCCCCACGGATTTTCCGCATCTGCGCATCAGAATAAGAACTTATTTCATTTTTTTCAAACCATATTTTCCCCCTGGAAATATATCCAGGTTTACTTAACAGATTAATTATTGAAAAACCCGTTACAGATTTGCCGGCTCCGCTTTCACCGACAAGGCCAAGCTTTTCTCCCTTATCCAAAGTAAAGCTTACACCGTCAATTGCAGTAATATCACCAAACCTTAATGCAAATTTAACTTCAAGATCTTGGACTTCTAAAAGATGCGACATCTTAAAATTCTAACCTTTATAAAGTTTTGGGTTGAGTACATCCCTGAGCCAGTCACCCAGCAGGTTTACCACAAGGACAAATAAAACAAGCCAGATACCGGGGAAAATCGTTATCCACCACGACCCGGAAAAAATAAAGTCAAATCCTGCCTGAATCAAAGAACCAAGTGAGGGTTTTGTAACGGGCATTCCCATTCCCAGAAAAGAAAGGGCGGCTTCACTCATGACTGCATTGGCAAATTGAATAGTAGAAATAACCATTAACGAGGTCAGAGAATTTGGCAGTACATGGCGGATCATTATGGTGGGTCTGGACAAACCAATGACACGTGCGGCCTCAACATACTCTTTTCCCACCTCACCGATAACCGATGCCCGGATGGTTCTGGCATACATGGGCCATTCGGCAAGGCCAATGATGACGATTAAAAGCGGGACTGCAAGTCTTTCATAGCTGCCTATCCCATAAATGGCCTGAAAGATTGCACTGATAAAAATGGCCAGCATCAGATAGGGAAAAGAAAACTGAATATCTGCAATTCTCATAAGAATGGCATCGGTTTTACCTCCGATATACCCGGCTGTAAGACCTACAAGTATGCCAATTGTTGCCTGCAGGAAAACGGCTCCCACAGCAATAAGAATTGATGTTCTGAGTCCATATAACATGGTGGAGAGCATATCTCTTCCCATGTTGTCGGTCCCGAGTATAAACCTTGATTCTCCCTGATCACTCCACATGGGAGGGATCTCAGAATCCATGATATCTATATTATGGGCATCATATGGATTCATGGGAGCAATCCATGGTGCTGTTAAAGCTAAAATAATCAATATTACCAGAACAATAAAACTGGCAATGGCAACCTTGTCACGCTTAAAACTATATAGAAAATATGATTCTTTAAATTTTTGGAATTTTGTCATTTTGTCCCTGCTATCCTAATGGTGGGATTAATAAACCCGTACAGAATATCCACCACCGTATTTACAAATACAAATACAGCCGCAACAACAACCAGATAGGCAATCCAAAGAGAAATATCCGCCCTTTGAACCGCATCAAGGAACATAAAACCCATCCCCTGCCATTGAAAGACTGTTTCGGTCAGAATTGTAAAGGCAAACATGATACCGACCTGCACACCAAAAACAGTTACAACAGGGAGCAAGGTGTTTTTAAAAGCATGCACAAGCCAGATCCGCATGGGCGAAAGTCCTTTAGCCCATGCATATTTTATATATTCTGTTTCAAGAACCTCCATCATTTCAGATCTTATCAGGCGGATAAAAAGAGGCAGCATTATGGAAGCCAGGGATATGCAGGGAAGAATAAGGTGTTTTAAACCGTCAATAGTAAGTAGACCGGTCTGCCAATATCCGTTTCCAAACAAATCAATTGTTTCACCGCGCCCATAGGAAGGAAGAACATGCCAGGTTACAGCAAAAAGATAAATAAACATGATGGCAGTCAAAAAGACCGGAACTGAGACCCCAAGCGTGGAAAAGCCCATTGTAAATCTGGAAATAAGACTCCTGGGTTTTAAAGCGGAATAAATTCCAAGCGGCAGGGAGACAAAGACGACAATAAGTGCAGCACCCAAAACCAGTTCAATGGTTGCAGGCGCATGTTTCAATATAACTTCAAGGGTTGGTTTTCTGTAGATAAAAGAGGTACCAAGATCGCCATGAAGAGCGTTTTTTACAAATCTTCCATACTGGATCAAGAACGGATCATTCAGACCCAGTTTCTGTGCTATTTGTGCTCTTTCCTGGGGGGTAACCCTTTCGCCTACAAGATCACGAACCGGATCGCCCATATTATTCTTAATTGAAAATCCCACCAGGCTTATCACCAGCATAACTAAAACTGCCTGGATACTTCTTCTTATAATAAATGCAAACATAAATTTTTTCTTGTTTTAGTATGGATTTATTGAGCCGGGGATCTGAAATACATCTCAGATCCCCGGCTTCATAAATTAAGTTGTTACACTATTATTCAATGACCAGATCGCCAATGTATGGAAAATTCATAGAATTAAGAATGGGTTTAATTTTAAAATTTTTCTTGGCACCATAGGCATGGTTCTGCCAGTGATAAGGTACGAACGCTGCATCATCATAAAGAATCTGCTCAATTTCCTGGAGCATTGAAGCTCTTTTGTCAAGATCAATCTCAGACTGAGCAGCAAGGGTCAGCTCATCGACTTTTTTGTTACAATAGCCGCTGTTGTATTGTCCAAACCCAGTCTCTTTATTGTAACACATCGTAAGAAACTCAGAAAAATTTCCTGAATCCTCTGTATCTGAATGCCAGCCGATCATCATCATATCAGCCGCTCTGGCATCAAATTCATCCCAGTACTGAGCCTTTGGCATAGTTTTAAGGTTAACCTTAATTCCGATTTTTGCGAGCATCTGAGCCGAGGCTTCTGCAATTTTTGCATCATTTACATAGCGATTATTGGGAGCCATCATGGTAATTTCAAACCCTTTCTCATAACCCGCTTCTTTCATCAGAGCCTTGGCTTTTGCAAGGTCATATCTGGGTTTAAGGCTTGCTTTGTATCCTGCATAACCCGGAGGGCTCTGCTGTGCTGCAACTTCTACTGTTCCCTTCATGATTTTTTCAACAATACCGGCATTATTAATGGCATGAACAATAGCATTACGAACACGGACATCCTTGAATGCTTCAACCCTGTTCTGATTGATCTGAATCGTAATAATCCGACCACCATTGATGGTAACCAGATCAACTTTTGAATCTGACTCAAGTCTCTGGTAATCCTGGGGTGGTACCTGGTCGATCATGTCAACATCACCTGAGAGAAGTGCTGCAACCCTTGTGGCATTCTCTTTAATAGGCATAAGGAGAAAAGTGTCAACATTACCTTTTGAATCTTTATCCCAGTAATCTGCAAAGCGTGTCATTTCAGTTTTAACACCCTGCTCATAACTTTTAATGACAAATACACCTGTTCCGGATTCATTGTCATTTGCAAAGGTATGGGTGGTTTTTTTAATGGCATCTTTTGGCTGGCCATTCTCATCTACCCCTGTGTAGAACTCAGAGTCCATGGCAAAAAAGTAAGTTGCCATATTAAGAAGGAGTGCATAGGGTTTTGTTGTAACAATATCAATCGTATAATCGTCAACAATTCCTACGCCGACGAAAGGCTCAAGAAGACCTTTAAAATCAGCACTTTTCTTCATTCTGTCAAATGACCATTTTACATCTTTTGCTGTAAATGTGTTACCGCTGTGAAATTTGACTCCTTTTCTTAAGTGGAAACGAACTCTGTACTCATTAATTCTTTCCCATTTTGTAGCAAGACGGGGTTCAAATTGACCATCCTGGGTCCAGCGAACCAAAGGATCAAATACCCAGTGTGATAATTGAAGCATTCCACCTGAAAGCTGTACCTGTGGGTCAAGGGACACAGGGTCAGCGGCAAGTCCTAATTTTAAAGTCTTGGCATTTGCTGAAAAAGCAAATGATAAAACTAAAAAAAAGCCTAATAAAAACAATACAATTTTTTTCATTCTATCCTCCATTAAAAAATTACAATACATAATAAAATGTGTTTGGAAAACACATTTTTACAATAAAAGAACTTAAAAAGTTTCAGATAGTTTGCAAGTATCAAAAAATAACAAACTGGTCAAGAATTCCTTAGTCTTTCGTAAAAATAAAAGGGAATAACATTGATAGCCATTAATATTACAAAAATCAAAATACGAGTGTTTGACATTAATAAAAAACATTGTTATTAGGCAAGAATGTGGTACTGAAGTGATCAATGTTATTTCTTGTTTAATCCAATTTTCAAAGGAGGAGAAAAAATGAAAAAGATAGGGATACTTTTAACATTATTAATGTTTTTATTTTCCGGTTCTGTTTTTGCGGCCCCAAAGGCCGGAGGAACTTTTGTTTTTGGCCGTGGTGGTGATAGTGTAGGCCTTGATCCTGCATATGAAACCGACGGTAACTCGTTTATGGTATGTGACAATATCTTTGAAGCTCTGGTTTTTTACAAAGACGAATCAACCGCTCTTGAACCCGGCCTTGCTGAATCCTGGGAAATTGCTGCTGATGGTCTGACCTATACCTTCCATTTGAGAAAAGGTGTCAAGTTCCATGACGGCACCCCATTTAATGCAAATGCAGTGGTTTTCTCCATCGGCAGAATGATGAAAGAGACCAATGTCAAATTCATTGGAAAAGGTTACGATATCCCTAAACAGGATCGAACCCCTGAATATTGGGCATCCATGGAAATGGACGGCACCATCGGTTCCATTGAAGCAATTGACGACTATAGTGTTGTATTCAAATTAAAAAGAGTAGAGGCTCCTTTCCTTGCCAATATGGGAATGGATTTTGCCGATATTATCAGCCCCACAGCCTTTCTTTCCAATCCAAAAGAATTTTTGAGAAAACCTGTTGGCACAGGTCCTTTTAAATTTGTCTCCTGGGTAAAAGATGATAAAATCGTCCTTGAAAAGTTTAATGATTACTGGGATAAAAAAGGCGGTCCTTATTTTGATAAAGTCATTTTTCGGGCGATCCCTGAAAACTCAGTAAGATTTCTTGAGCTTAAAACCGGTTCCATCAATGTCTGCCAATTCCCAAATCCCGCAGATATTCCCCTTGCAAAAAAAGATAAAAATCTCCAGCTGATTTCCCAGCCGGGCATGAATGTTGGCTACCTGTCTTTCAACTTTACCAAGGAACCCTGGAAGAGTAACCTGCATTTAAGAAAAGCCGTTGCACACGCCCTCAACAGAAAAGCGATTGTTGATAATATCTATCAGGGTATGGGCCAGGTTGCAAATAACCCGATTCCTCCAACCATGTGGGGGTATAATAAAAACGTCCCGGGTTTTGCCTTTGATGTTGAGCTTGCCAAGCAAGAGCTTGAAAAAGCCGGTTTTAAAGACGGTAAGGGCCTGGGCGAAATAACACTCTGGTCAATGCCTGTTCCCCGTCCCTATAACCCTGAAGGGCTTAAGGTCGGTGTTGCCATGGTTTCAAATCTTGCAAAAATCGGCATCCAGGCAAGGATTGTCAGCTATGACTGGGGTACTTACCTTAAAAAACAACGTGAACAGCCCGATGACATGGATATGTTCCAGCTTGGATGGACCGGTGACAATGGTGACCCTGATAATTTCCTTGCCGTTCTTTTTGACGGCCTTGCCTCTCCTTCCATCAGGACTCAGTGGCATAACGCTGAATATCACGATTTGATGATCAAGGGTAAAACCACCATTGATCAGGCTGAACGTACTAAAATCTATGAAAGAGCACTCCAGGTGATTTTTGATGAAGTGGGCACGATCCCCATTGCCCATTCAACGGTTATCTGGCCTTCAACAAAAAATGTCATGAATTTCAAACTTCATCCCACGGGAAGTGTGAGATTGAAAAACGTGTCGTTTAAATAAATGTTAAAAAAAGGGAAAGAGTTTACACAGCTCTTTCCCTTTTCAAAGAGTGTATCATAACATTATGTTAGCTTATATTATCAGACGTGTTTTTATTCTTATTCCTACACTTTTAGGCGTATCATTGATCGTCTTTTTTATGCTCCGTTTGACACCGGGGGATCCGGCAGAGCTTATGCTGGGGGAAAGGGCAACTGAAGAATCTCTCCATGAAGTCAGAGAACACCTAGGCTTGAATGAACCTCTTCATGTTCAGTACGGCATGTTTATGAAACGGCTGATGAAAGGAGATCTGGGGGAAACCATATTTACAAGGCAAAAAGTCTGGACAGAAATCAAGCACAGGTTTCCTGCAACCTTGGAATTATCTGTCTGTGCCTTGTTTATTTCCTGTTTTGTGGGAATCATATTGGGGATTGTTTCAGCCACAAAACAATATTCAGTTTTTGACTACCTTAGCATGCTCGGCGCTTTGACAGGTGTCAGCATGCCGATATTCTGGCTTGGCCTGGTGCTCATGCTGATATTTTCAGTCAATCTGGGATGGCTTCCCATATCCGGCCGTTTAAGTGTATTGATCGATCTTGAAGTCGTGACAAATTTCTATGTACTTGATTCCATTATCACAAAAAACTGGGTGGCGCTCAAGGATTCAATCTGGCATCTGATCATGCCGGCTGTTACTTTAAGTACGATTCCCACTGCGATTATTGCAAGGATGACACGATCCAGCATGCTTGAGGTCCTAAAACAGGATTATATTAAAACTGCAATGGCCAAAGGCCTTTCTAAATTCAAAGTGGTGTACAAACACGCTTTGAGGAATGCATTGATTCCCGTTGTCACCACCATAGGCCTTCAGTTCGGAGTACTTTTGTGCGGTGCGATCCTTACCGAGACTATTTTTGCCTGGCCCGGAGTCGGCAAGTGGATGTATGAAGCAGTAATGCAGAGAGATTACATGGTTATACAGGGAGGCACATTGGTTATTGCCACAATCTTTATTGTGATCAACCTGTTTGTTGATCTTCTCTATGCCATAATAAATCCTAAAATCAGTATTAAATAATTAACAAAGTCATGGTTTATGAACAAGAAAGTAATAAATAAAAACCCCTTAGATCGGCATCCCATGCTGGAACAGCTCAGTCAGTTGTGGAGGAATAAAACAGCTATTGCCGGCCTGATTATTATTGTTGTTTTCCTCCTGGTTGCAATATTTGCCCCTTATATCAGCCCCCATGATCCTTTAGAGACTGCACTCTATGATCAGCTTAAACCACCTGTATGGTATGAAGGCGGCACTACCAAAAATTATCTGGGTACGGATGACCTGGGACGAGACATTCTTTCAAGATTGATTTATGGAGCCAGGATCTCTCTTCTGGTATCCGTCATCAGTGTAAGTATTGCATTCTTTTTTGGGACCCTGATTGGTGCAATTTCAGGATACAAAAAAGGATGGATAGATAATATTGTCATGCGTATCATGGATATTATTCTTTCATTTCCCTATATTCTTCTGGCCATCGTGATTGTTGCCTATCTTGGACCCGGCCTTGAAAATGCCATGATTGCCATCGGAATAACCTATATCCCGAGGTTTGCAAGAATTGTCCGGGGAAGTGTGCTTGAAGAATGCGAAAAAGACTATGTGACAGCTGCCAGGGCCATCGGGGCAAATGAGTTTAGAATTATTTTTCTGGCCATTCTTCCCAATTGCATGGGCCCGCTTATTGTTCAGACAACCCTGAATTTTGCCAGTGCTATTCTTGATGCGGCAGCTTTAAGCTTTCTGGGTCTGGGCGCACAGCCACCCACACCTGAATGGGGTGCAATGATCGCCCAAAGCAGATCATTGATTTTAAGGGCCTCATGGGTGATGACTCTGCCTGGACTTGCTATTTTATTTGCGGTTTTAGGATTCAACCTTTTAGGTGATGGATTGAGGGACGCACTTGATCCCAGATTGAGAGATTAAAACCGATTGAGAGATTAAAACTGGTTAAGAGATTAATAATGGATAACGATAATCTACTGGATATAATAGAACTTAGAACGCATTTTTTTGTCAGGGATTGGATTGCCAAGGCTGTTGATAATGTCAGCATCAGCATAGCACCCGGCCAGACTCTGGGTTTGGTGGGAGAATCAGGATGCGGGAAAAGCGTGACAGCCCATTCCATAATGAGACTTATCCCTCAGCCTCCGGGGAAAATTATTGGCGGGAAAATTCTCTTTGACGGACAAGACCTTGTAAAAAACACTGAAAAACAGATGAGAAAAATCCGGGGAAACCGGATCAGCATGGTATTTCAGGAACCCATGACCTCTTTAAATCCTGTTTTTACTGTGGGAGATCAAGTTTCAGAAGTCATTGAACTTCATACAAATATTTCCAAAAAGGAATTAAAAAACCGTGTAATTGAAATGTTCAAACTGGTTGGAATTCCTGATCCGGAAAAACGACCCCATGAATATCCCCATCAGATGAGTGGGGGCATGCGCCAGAGAGTGATGATTGCCATGGCTTTGGCATGCGGCCCCAGACTTATGATTGCCGATGAACCCACCACAGCACTGGATGTGACGATACAGGCCCAGATACTTGATCTGATGAATCGTTTGAAAGCAGAGACGGGCGCTGCTATCTTATTTATTACCCATGATCTTGGCGTCATTGCACAAATGGCCCAGATGGTGGCCGTCATGTATGCAGGAAAAATCGTTGAATACACGGATGTTAAAACGCTTTTTGCCAACCCCAAACATCCCTATACCATAGGATTGATGGAGTCCATACCTGTGCTGGGCAAAAATATGGAAATGGACAGGCTTCAGACCATAAAAGGTTCGGTTCCTTCATTGTTCGATCTTCCCCGGGGATGCTATTTTTCAAATCGCTGCCCGGATGTATTCAAGGACTGCATGACCACAAGTCCCCAGATCTGTAATATAAGTGAAAATCATTATGTACGGTGTTTAAAATATGCTTGATGTGAATAAATCAAAACCATTGGTCAGAGTGGAAAACCTGGTTAAGTATTATCCGATCAGGGGCGGTATTTTAATGAAGGAAGTGGCCGCAGTAAAAGCTGTTGACAACGTCAGTCTGAGCATTCAACAGGGCGAGACTCTGGGGCTTGTGGGAGAATCCGGATGTGGCAAGTCAACCCTTGGAAGAGCAATTTTAAGACTGGAAGAACCCACCTCTGGTCATGTATTTTTCCAGGATCAGGCCATACAGAAGCTGGAACCTGAAGCCATGCGGCGCTTGAGAAAAAAGATGCAGATCATTTTCCAGGATCCTTTTTCCTCTCTTAACCCGAGAAAATCTATTTCACAGATCATTGGTGAACCCCTCCTGGTCCATGGGATGCGTAGCAGAATCCAGAGGGACAGACAAGTTGTGGAAATACTGAAAACGGTAGGACTTGGAAAAGAACATATGAGAAGGTATCCCCATCAGTTTTCCGGCGGGCAGAGACAGAGAATCGGTATTGCCAGGGCTATTGCCCTGAAACCTGAATTCATTGTCTGTGACGAAGCTGTCTCAGCCCTTGATGTCTCCATCCAGGCCCAGGTGATCAACCTGTTAAAAGATCTTCAGGAAAAGTTTAACCTGACATACCTGTTTATTTCCCATGACCTGCATGTCGTAGAATATATTTCCGACAGGGTTGCTGTCATGTACCTTGGAAAAATAATTGAATTTGCTGAATCAATAGAGTTGTACAAGAATCCTTTACACCCTTATACCATTGCCCTTTTATCGTCATCACCCATGCCGGATCCCAACTTTCAAAACAAAACAAAGCCGTTGACCGGTGATGTGCCAAGTCCAATCAACCCGCCATCGGGCTGCAGATTTCATACAAGATGCCCCAAACGTCAGGACATCTGTTCACAAAAAGAACCGGAATTTCTTGAACATGAAAAGGGGCACTTTGCAGCCTGCTTTTTTATTTAAAAGCCTGACCCCACCTACGCAGCAGGTGGGTGAGTTTTCGTTCAAACACTAATTAATGTTATGGGCAGTACGATGCATAATCTCGTCCTGCAGAGCCGTTGTAAGATCCACAAAATAATCTGAGTATCCCGCCACCCTTACAATCAGGTCCCTATAATTTTCCGGATGTTTCTGGGCATCCTTTAAAGTCTCTTCAGACACCACATTAAACTGCACATGATGGCCATCCATTTTAAAATAGGACCGGATTAAATGCACAAGGGCCTGAACATCTTTTTCTTCCTTAAAAAGATCGGGCAGAAATTTTTGATTCAAGAGTGTCCCACCCGTCTTTAAATGATCAATCTTGGCTGCGGATTTCAACACAGCCGTCGGACCGTTCCTGTCTGCCCCCTGGACCGGAGATATGCCTTCGGAGACCGGTACTCCCTTTTTTCTTCCATCTGGCAGAGCTCCTGTGATTTCACCAAAATAAACATGACAGGTAGTGGGTAAAAGATTAATCCTGTAAACCCCTCCTTTTGCATTGGGCCTGCCCGTCACTAAACCATGGAATGCATTAAATATCATTTTTAATATATCATCGGCATCATCATTATCGTTCCCATATTTGGGGGCTTGATCCAACTGGTGACGCAGGATGTCATTTCCCTTAAAATCTTCTTTCAAAGCAGCCAGCAGGCTTTCCATTAAAACAAGGTTCTTATCATACACATTATATTTCAGTGATGAAAAACAATCTGTAATAGTACCCATGCCAACGCCCTGGATATAGGAGGTATTGTACCTTGCCCCACCCTGGTTGTAATCTTTTGCATTTTTTATGCAATCCTGTGTCACAAGGGAAAGCAATGGAACAGGCATATATTTTGCGTTAATCTGGTCAATGATATTGTTACCCTTGATCTTGATATTTACAAAATGTTCCAATTGATTTTTATAGGCATCAAAAAGATCGTCAAAGGTTTCAAAACTTTTCGGATCTCCTGTTTTAAGACCGATCTGCTTTTTTGTAAGAGGATCCCAGCCATTGCAAAGGGTGATTTCCAGTATTTTTGGAAGGTTAAAATAGCCAGTCAAAATATAGCATTCCTTGCCAAAAGCCCCTGCTTCCACACAGCCTGAAGCTCCTGCCATTCTTGCATCTTCCACTGATTTGCCCTGAAGGATCATCTCCTGAACTATGGCATCCGTATTAAACACGGAAGGCTGGCCAAATCCTGTGGCGATAATCTTTAGTGCCCGCCTGATAAACCGGTCCGGATTTTTCCTTGAAACCTGTATCATGGAACTTGGCTGCAAAAGCCTCATTTCCTCAATCACATCAAGAACAAGATAAGTCAACTCATTGACACCGTCCTGGTTATCCTTTGTGACACCCCCAAGATTGATAAGACAAAAATCAACATAGGTGTTGCTTTCCTTGGCAGTGACACCCACCTTTGGAGGGGCAGGATGGTTATGGAACTTTATCCAGAAACAGCACAAAAACTCCTTTGCCTGTTCCCGGGTGATTATTCCATTCTCAATATCTTTTTTATAAAAAGGATACAGGTTCTGATCAAGCCTGCCCGGGTTATAAGCATCCCAGGGATTTAATTCCGTTATGATCCCGACATGCAGAAACCAGTAATACTGCAATGCCTCATGAAAAGTTTCAGGTTTTTGGGCGGGTACTTTTTTACAGACACGGGCCATATTCTCAAGCTCTGCTTTCCTTTTGAGATCTGTTTCATCTTTTGCCTGGCTTTCCAACGCTTCTGCATGGCGAATGGCAAAAATGATCAGGGCATCGGCTGCTATATCAAGGGAGGTTAAAACCTCCTGTTTTTCAAGGCCATCTTTATCCTTAAAAAAATCAATCCCCTTAAAACATTGCCTGATATCATCTTTAAGATCATTAAATCCTTTCTGATAAATCAAATCCCCACCGGCTGTATGCCCAGGGGAACGCTGTTCCTGGAACTCGGTAAAAATTCCGGCATTAAAAGAATCAATCCAGAGATCCTCCATGCTCTTGAATATCTTTTCCCTTATAGTTTTACCTTTCCAGAAAGGGATAATCTTTTCCCCATATATTCTCTTTGTTTCCGGGCAAACTTTGTAGGGCACTTTGGGTCTTGAGTCTAAAATCTCAAGATCTTCCATAGAGTGAAGACAGATTTCAGGATAAGTGGGAACCGCTTTTGGTTCA
Organism: Desulfobacula sp.; assembly: GCA_018645325.1. Taxonomy (GTDB): domain Bacteria; phylum Desulfobacterota; class Desulfobacteria; order Desulfobacterales; family Desulfobacteraceae; genus Desulfobacula. The sequence continues at coordinate 11,658 of JABGOU010000028.1, read as the reverse complement.
GGTCCGCGTTCTCCAACAATCAATTCATTGTCATCAATAAATATTTTTTTATTTTCAAGCACATGCTTCAAACATAAAGCCCTTTGAACCGGAATTGATTTATCCATGCTGCTAGTCTTTTTATAAAATGCGGTAACAAGCTCGGCTCTTTCATGGGAGATGGTTACCTCTTTTTCCCGGGTTTTTTTTCGCAAATTTTCTATTCTTGAATTCATTTTTTTTCCGCCGTTTTTATCCGCCAATGGTTACATTGAATCCTTTTGATTCAAATTGCTCTTTTACTTTTGCAACCCTCTCTTGGGGAGGCGGCCGTATACCTTTCATATAATTTATTATATTCAATCTGTCATATTTTCCTTCACCCGCCTTGTGAAATGGCAGGATATGGATATTCCTGTAAATTGTATTGTCTCTTAAGAATGCAATAATCTGGCCAATATTTTCATCTGTATCAGTTACTCTGGGGATGAAGGGAAACCGCAACCTGACGTCACCCTTTTGTTTTGACAATTGTTTTAAATTATCCAGTACAGGTGCAACGCCTTGACCCGTATATTTTTTATGCATAGTCTCATCTATCAATTTGATATCATAAAGAATTAAATCTGCTTTTTCTGCGGCCTTCAAAAGATCTTTAATATCACCATATCCTGAAGTATCCACGCAGGTATTAATTTCTTTTTCCCTACAAAGGTCTAAAAGCATGAATAATAATTGAGGCTGGCACAAAGGTTCTCCGCCGGAAAAAGTAACGCCACCGCCTGACTCATCATAGAAAATAAGGTCTTTTTCTATCTCTTCCATCAAAACAGCAGCAAACTTGCCCATATCTTCCATACTGATTTCCAAAGGTTTTGTCTGGCTTTCAGGATTATGGCACCAATAACAGGATAAGGGGCAGCCGCGGAAAAAAAGCGTGGTTCTGATTCCAGGGCCGTCATGGGTGGAATACCGTTGGATTTTAAAAACATATGAATTTTCAAGCATTCAGAATTTTCCCCATTAAACCATTCAATCCAGACGTATGGTCTTCTTTGTAAATTGAACCTTTACCAGATCTTTTGTGGCATATTTGCAACCCAATGATGATCTATCATCAAACTGCCTGACAGTCTAATGGTTCAATATTCATTCGTCAAGACCATACCGGGTTCATGTACCGGCCCCGGTTTGATCGGCCAAATTTTATATATCAGGCCCCCAATAACAAAGGCTGGATAGTTTATAGATAAAAATATTGTTCGCTTTGGAATCCCTTATCGCTATTCTGTTTCAATCCAATTTTCCAACCGCAAGCCCTCGACTCTCACAAACTCACGCATGTTGTTGGTGACCAGGATCAAAGATTCACTTCGAGCATGCCCGGCAATGTGCAAATCATTGACCCCTATAGGAGTGCCTTTTTTTTCTAAATCCGCTCTGATATTTCCATAATGGGCAGCGGCATTATCGTCATAGGGCAAGACCTCCAAACGGGATACAAAGTCCTCAACTTTGCGTAGGTTGTGGGACACCATAGAGCTTTTTTCAACACCATGTAATAATTCTGCCAACGTGATTGAACTAATACACATCTGTCTTGCATGGGCGTTAAAAATGTCTAATACTTCAATTGGTCGACGCTTAATCACATAAATAACAATATTGGTGTCCAACATATACTTTAACATTAAAAAGATTCCCTTTCAGATTGTTCTTGTGAAGCACGTTCCGTCATAAAATCATCGGACACACCATCCTCAGAAAGAAAAAAACTATCCCATGTATTTTCTACTGGTGAAAGTACACGGTCTTTACCGATAATACGTACAACAACTTTTTTCACATTTTCGGGAAACCTGCTGTCAACAGGCAATCTGACCGCTTGGGTTCTATTATTTACAAAGACGGTTCCTACATCCATAATTCGATCTCCTATATTCAATTTGCTATATATATGAAGTATATAGCATAAGTATGTATTTAGCAAGGGTATATAGCATTATGCTTTTAAAAATATGATTCTTTCCAACCACAAGTTATTGAATCAAATGTTTATTGAAAAATCAACTTTTTCCCTCATTCAGTACTTTCCTGACAATTTTTGCTAAATCGGTTCGGGAGCATGGTTTTTGAATGAAGTCTATCCCCTCGTCCAGAAAACCATGATGTGCTATGGTATCGGCTGTATATCCAGACATGAAAACACGCTTGAGGTCCGGGTAAAGAGATTGCAGACTGTTTGCCATTTCAAGTCCATTCATTTCAGGCATGATCACGTCTGTAACGAGCAGATGAATTTCGCTGTTATGCTCTTTGGCCAGCTTTAAGGCACTTTTGGGTGAGTTGGCAGCCAGTACTTTGTAACCAAGCCCATTGAGGATCTTTTGAATAAGCTTCAGGATAGAGATATCGTCCTCCACCAGCAGGATCGTCTCACCATGGCCTTGCGGGATTTGTTCAGTTCTTTCCCTCTGGATCTCTACTGCTTTACCCTCATTCCTGGGAAGGTAGATTTTGATGGTCGTTCCTTTACCCGGTTCACTATAGACGTTGATGAATCCATTGTTTTGTTTAACGATACCGTAGACTGTGGACAACCCAAGGCCGGTGCCCTTATCTATATCCTTTGTGGTGAAAAATGGTTCAAAAATATTGTCTATTGTTTCTTTATCCATACCGCAGCCATCGTCACTTATTGCCATCAGAACAAACTCGCCTGGAACAAAACCTCTGTGGCCGGCACAATAGGCTTCATCCAACACTATTACCCATGTTTCGATGGTGATTTTGCCAACTCCGGCAATGGCATCTTTAGCATTGACGCACAGATTAGCCAGAATTTGATCAATTTGCGCGGGGTCCATCTTGACCGGCCAAAGGTTTTTTCCCGGAAACCAGGCAAGATCAATATTCTCACCGATAAGGCGCCGAATCATTTTAAGCATGCTTTCTATGCTAGTGTTCAGATCAAGCACTTTAGGGGCTATGGTCTGTTTACGGGCAAAAGCCAGCAGTTGCCGGGTTATGTCTTTTGCATGTCTCGAAGCCTTGAGAATCTCATTGAGATCATCATGCAACGGCCCTTTGGGCTCTGCATCAGTCATGGCCAGTTCAGTGTAACCCATGATTGCAGTGAGTGCATTGTTGTAATCATGGGCAACCCCGCCGGCAAGCCGCCCCACTGATTCCATCTTCTGGGCTTGTTGGAACTGGGCTTCCATTTTCTTTTGATCACTGATATCTCTCAGATTGATGACACTGCCGATAGGATTGCCATCTTTATCCTTGTAAATGGCTCCGCTTATGTTAACAGGAATAATTTTTCCTTTTTTATGATATCGCCAAGTTTCAATACCAGTAAACCATTCCCCAGCCAGCACTTTTTTGATCATCTTTTTTGTTTCGTGCCATGCATCTTCAGGCACAAAAACTTCCATTTTTTTATTTAAACACTCCTCTAGTGACCAACCGAAAAGACGTGTAAAAGCAGGGTTGAAATAAATGACTTTGCCTTCTATGTCGTAGACGACCACTGGGTCGGGATTTGCTTCAAGAACTGTACGATATTTTTCTTCGCTCATCTTCAAAGACTCCTCCGCCTGCATGCGGTCAATGGCGATGGCCATCTGATCAGAGATCCCCGAAAGAACTTGCAGATCTTGTTCATTGTAAAGATTGGAATCCAAGTAGCTCTGGACAGCTACTACTCCGATAATCTCATCTTTGACGATTAAAGGAGCTCCCATCCAAATCAGTGGTACAGGGCCCCAAACCCCTTTTTGTGCAGATAGTTTTTCAAGATCATTTTTTTTTAATAAAATAGGTCTGCGTTCAGAAACGACTAAACCGGTTAAAGAATTCTTTGTGTTAAAATTTGTGATTGGAAAAAAATCATTATCATTTGTATCCACTTGATATGGGAAATAAAGGGTACGTTTTTTGATATCCACCATGGCAATAAAAAAATTGGTGACATCAATAATATTGCCTAATGTCTTGTGGATAATTTCAAAAAGGTCTTCCAAATTTCGGGTGAAATTCACGGCATTTGAAATAGCAAACAAAACTTTTTTAATCTCTTCAGCCTGTTTGCGCTCGGTAATCTCTTGTTTGAGCTCAGCTGTACGCTCCTCAATTCTTAATTCTAATTCATCATGAAGTTTTTTTAGATTTTTCTCTGAACTTACAACTTCACTGATATCTTCATGAATTATCACAGCTCCTGTTACTTCATTGTTCTTAAATAAAGGTACACCTCTAATATTAAAAAAACGATCTCTTTCTCCAGTAGTCATCGGGAAATGGATGCGTTTTAAATTCATTGGTTTCCCATTAAGCACGTCTCTATGTTCATCTTGAAGCCCAGCTTCAACAACACTAGGAAAGTTTAAAATGTCGTGGTTTAGATAGTCTTTTTTAACAGTTTTTCCTTGTCCGATATGAGTGATATGATAAGGATTGATGTCTATTATTACACCATTTTTATCAAGAATTACAATTGATGTTGGAACTGATTCAAAGATACTCGAGTATCTTGTATCTAACTCTTCTAATATTGAATTATCATGTATTTGACGTTCAGTAAGCTCCTTTTTTAAATCTTCAATTCTCTGTTTAAGTTCATTAACAGTCGGTTTTTCAGCCATATGTTAGATCTCCAAGCTTTTCATAATTCTATTTGAATCAGATCAATTCAGTGCGATTCATCGTCCTATATATTTGCTATAAAACAAATTAATAGATATCTGAGACTATATTTGTTGATAAGATCATATGTTTTAAATAGCGTCAATAGGTATAACTACCTATAGGAGCAGCATT
>JABGOU010000028.1:0-6845 GCA_018645325.1 Desulfobacula sp. | reverse complement strand
TTATTTTGTAAAAATTTCCCATCAAGTATATGGGAAACTACCACAAGTAAGCGGGCGAAGCTTCCATTCAATTTAATTGGACCAACTTGATTTCGGTTCAAACCCTGTAAATAAAATCTCCAAATAAATTTGCTATATTAAAAACACTGTGGGGAAGTACCTAAAATGAAGCTTATCAAAAAACAAAGTTTAATGGTCCGCTGCAACTCATATAATTATTTTTGGTGGAATGATTATACTGCAGTTCTGTATCAACAATTAATACTATTTCTAATAGCTTCTTGTAGGTAAGCTACAATCATTGGATGAGGTTTTTCAATTGTAGAGTTTAGCTGTGGTAAAAAAAGGCTCGCTATGAAAAAACACTGCCCCCGCAGCTCAATAATCCTTGCCTCTCCTTTGATATTAGATCCTACAATTTTGAGATTGTTATCACTAATTTGTTTTTGAAATTCTGGATTTAATCCATAATTACAGCTATAGTTTTCTGTAATTTCATCTGTTCCATAAATTTTATGAATCAGTGTGTCTGTCTGGAGTTTAATCTTTTCTTGTTTTCCAACAAAAGAACAGCTTAAACGGCGGATTAATGGAATAGGTGTAAATGGGTTACTTTCTTGATGATCAGCTTCTACTAACCCAAGTTCGCCATTTCGTGCATATTCTACCAGAGTATATTGAAAGCCCCCTCAGGTTCCAATAAAGGGATAGGCCTTTTCACGCGCAAAATTAACTGCTTTTAGTGCCCCTTTCATCCTTTTATATGGGCTTCCTGGAGAGCACCACAATGCGTTGACCTCTTCCAATTTATTTATCTGTTTTTCCAGATCGATAGTTGATATCCAAGATATCTCTGTAGAAATAGATAGAGCTCGTTCAGCATGCCTTATTGCTTCGTTTGTTGCAACGTGGGAAGGATAGCTTGGGTTAAAGTCGCCGATTATACCAACGCGTATTTTGAATTTATTTTTCATTATATAATTTTGAATGTTATCTGACCAATTAAATTAAAAAATATGGATCAATTGGAGTTGTTATGACCACCTTTAGGTGGTGCATGGTTTTATGACCGCTTTGAGCGGTTCACAATCAAGCCACCGGGTTTACCGGAGGTCACTGACTATGGATTATTATCGGTAATCGTATCCAGTCTAAAGTATTCATTATTGGGATCGCTTGAAATGGGTCCTATATATTCTAAAATAACATTATAACTTGCACTGTAACCTCCAACAAGTACCTGAGGAATATTTAGTAATCCTGATGAAGAGAACCATGCAGCACTACTTCCGCCGATCAGGGCAGCAACTGTCTGGGCAAATAATCTATGCCCTGCAGTTGTTGGATGGACGTTATCCCAGAAAAAATAACTGTTCCCGTCATTATTTACAGTATCATCGTCGTTTACATATTTATTGGTCGCATTTGTAAACCCATAGGAGAAAGGATCAGCAAGAACGTTTGCAAATAAAGTGTAGGTATCAACATAATATACCGTAATTGCTGTGTTCGCTTGTTTAAATGCATCCACAACAATTTCTAACGCTGCATTAAAGTTTTGGGTCAAACTTTGAGCTCCTACTGAAAGGATGGGGGAACTGTTATTTAAAGGTGTTGCTCCCAGATTAGCCATATTGGGGATAATAATATATTTGGCACCTGCAGCAGCCAGGGTGTTAAGGGAATCACCAATATTATTTACTGCACTGGTAACATCCAGTCCGCCGTTGAGGAAATCATTCGGTCCTGCCCATAACGCATACAGTGTATCATCAGAAACGAGTGCGGGATAAGAAGCTACCAAATCTGTAAAATCAGAGACCTGTTTTTTAAGCCCGACGGGAACAGAGTCATTGTCTCCTGTTTGAGCCCCACCCTGAGCCAGATCGACAAGACCGGCACTAAGATATTGAGTCAGATACTCGGCCCACACAGGACCATTGGAATACCGTCCATTATATGAGTTGGTACTTGCTGGAGAAGCCCCTGAAGACAAGATGTATAAATTGCCATTGTCGGATAGACTATCTCCAAATACGACAATCTTGCTGAACGTAACCGCAAAGGAGCTTCCGGTTAACATTGCTAAGCTCAAAACGGTAATGGCAATCGACTTCCAAATTCTTTTCATTTCTTTTCCTCTCTTTTTTAAAAAAAATAAACACAGAGATTAATAGATAAACAGAAATAATCTGCCCGACTTGAAATCGGGAACCGTAAAACCAATGGCAGTCGCCATTAAAATTCCTACACCGAAAATCACAATAATATAAATAATGGTTCAAAGTAAATTGATTTTCAAAATATAATTCAATTGGGAAAAAGCAAACTTAAATAAACCAAGATCCCATTCAACTTGATTTGAGTAGAATGAAAAAACAGGCTTTTGTTAAACAAGAAAATTAAGCAGTTCCATTCTTATGGGGTGTGGACTATTTGTATCACTTTTCCCTTCTCTGTCGCAGATCATATGAGCTATTGGTTTGATAAAATGTACGGCTATTTAATTTGATCCAATAGCATTACAGCCCTTACCGGGCAAGACTTTGATCGATTTGATTAAGCCTTTGTTCCACTGTTTGCAAAAATATATTCTGGGGAATTTCAACCGAAAGCGACAAACTATAAATGGCAGTTCAGCCAGCTTGGGAAGGCAAAAAAAATAAAAATTAACCCGGATATTTCACGAGTCAAATTTGCTTAGCTGCAAGTTGCATGGCATGCAGCCGTAGTGACCTACTGCTAATGGCCTGCAGCGCAGCAGATGAAGTAAATTTTTATGAGCCATTATTATATGAAGACTTTTTCCGGCACAACCGAAACAATGTAATTTCACTCTGGGTATTGAATCTAACTGGAATCCCCACAACGCCGACTCCCTGACCCGTGTAGCCTGTCATTTTGGCATACTTCCAGACGCCCCGGTAATATTTTCTTCCATGACGAAGATGCCGGACCACGGGGATTCCGCCAGGAAGACAGATCTGGCCACCGTGGGTGTGACCTGTGAGATAAAGACGATAGCCATTATCAGCGGCTAAATCAAACATGGAGGGGTCATGAACCAGAACAATTTTAAATCCTTCCATGGATTCTTCTAAAGCCCTCAAAGATTGATTGGTATAGTAATAATATGGATCATCCAGTCCTGTTACCGAGATCCGGCTGTTGCCGCGTTCAATATCAATGGTTTCGTTGACCAGCAGTGTAATCCCCGCCATCTCAAAGGGTTCGGCCATAGCGCAGGTATCGTGATTACCCAAGACAGCCATGATGCCATCCCGGTGCCGGATACCTGCAACGATGTGATTTAGAGGGCCAAGGATATGTTTAAAACCACGGCCTGTACCTTTCCTATAATCTCCGGTCAGAATGCATAAATCCACTTCCAGTCCTTTAATTTTTTCACAAATTTTTTTGTCCATTTCCGGAAGAGAATCAAGATGAAGATCTGTCATATGCAGGATGGTGTACCCTTCAAAATCCTCGGGCAAATCATCAAAACATAGATCAACTCTGTTTAAAACTATATTTTTAGCATTTTCAAAACCTTGCTTAAAAAAAGGAGTTAGTTTTAAAAGCACTTCAAATACCCGAATAAAAAACCCAAACAAAGACCACCTGATTCGGGTTTTAACACCATATTTACTATATTTATAGTCGTCACTTTCCATCAAAGACCTGGTCTTTGCCCAGATCAGACGGTTTTGGTTTTTTATTTTTATCCTTGATTTGTCCATGTCTTATCTTTTTTTTAAATTTATCATTCTCAATGGTGTTGTAAAAATATTTGGCGATGATATTTTTTTTTGTTACCGGAAAACCGATTTATAATACTTGGCTGCCTTATCAAGTTCATTTTCCGAAAAAACCTTGATGCCATTTTGTTTCAACATCGCAGCCGTAACGCCAGAGCCGGGTATAAGATTAGAAACAAATTGGCCGTCATAAATATGGTGTACACCGCAGGAAGGACTCTTTTCCTTTAGTATGGCCATCTCAATGCCAAAACGTGCAGCAAGACTGAGCGCATATTCAGCGCCTCTGATAAAAAAAGAGGTTAGATCACGACCCTGGATATCAAGGACTTTAGCCTTTCCTTTTAACACGTCCCGGCCATTCCCATCCACAATCTGGGCCTCGGCCCGGGGGATGTTCAGTCCGCCTGAAACTTCGGGGCAGACCTTTACAAGCAACCCTTTCCCGGTCCATTGGGCCAGCAGGACATCCTTTAAAGGTGCTGGTTTGCCATCATATCGGACCCGGTCTCCTGCAAGGCATGCACTTATCAATATTTTTTTCATGTTGGAACCATATAAAATTATTCTAAATTAGTAAAATAATCATTGACACGCAAAAAATTTCGTGTAATGAATTATAATTCATTTTTTATAAACCGATATAAAGACCGGATGGTTTTAGGCATATGAGATATAGTATTTTTGATAACTTTCTATTTTTATTATTCAAAATAGTTTTAAACCTCAACGTTACAATTTGTTTTCAAAGAAATATTATTTGTAATATGCCAATGAGCATCAATTCATTATCAGACATTTAAAAAATTTTAATACTTATTTTTTGTAACATCAATAGCAGGAGGATATTTTAAAAATGACACAAGTTATTTCCGATAGAAGGGATATTGAATTTGTAATCCATGAACAGCTTGAGGCAGAAACCCTTTCCAAACTTCACGATAATTTTGCTGATTTTAATAAAAAGACCATTGACCTTGTTATTTCAGAAGCAAAAAACTTTGCTGTAAAAGAATTGTTACCGGCAAACAAAGAAGGGGACGAGCAAGGCTGTACTCTTGAAGATGGCAAAGTTACCACCCCGGATTCTTTTAAACGGCTCTACAAAATATTTAATGAAGGAGAGTGGCTTGCCGTAACCGAAGATCCTGAATGGGGTGGCCAGGGGATGCCGAGAACCATTGCATCTGTCGGAGCGGAATATTTCAATGGGGCAAACTTTCCCTTTATGATGTACCCCGGTCTTACAGCGGGTGCCGGCCACCTGGTGGATAAATTCGGCACACAGGAACAAAAAGAGACCTATCTTAAAAATATGTACACAGGCAAATGGACAGGTACCATGCTTTTAACCGAACCGGATGCAGGATCTGACGTAGGCGCCCTGACCACCAAAGCTGTTAGAAATGATGATGGTACATTTTCCATTACCGGAGAAAAAATATTTATTTCCGGCGGTGACCATGATCTGACTAAAAATATTATCCACCCGGTTCTTGCAAGGATAGAAGGGGCTCCGGAAGGCACAAAGGGAATTTCCCTTTTTCTGGTTCCCAAATATCGTGTTAACTCTGACGGAACCCTGGGTGAATTCAATGATGTTATCTGTACTGGTTTAGAACATAAACTCGGCATCCATGGAAACAGTACCTGTTCGCTCTCTCTGGGTTCAAAGGGTCATTGTATCGGAACTCTTCTGGGAGAAGAAAACAAAGGCATGAAAGCTATGTTCCTGATGATGAACGAAGCACGTAGGCTGGTGGGATTCCAGGGATTTGCCTGTGCAACCGCAGCTTATATGTATGCCCTTGATTATGCAAAAAACAGAATACAGGGCAAAAATATCCTTGAATTCATGAACCCGGAAGCAAAATCCGTCTCAATCATGCAGCACCCGGATGTAAGAAGGCAATTGATGATGATGAAGGTCAATGTCGAAGGCATGAGATCACTTCTCTATTTTGTTCAGTATTGTGCCGATATGGCAAGTTACGCACCTACCCAGGAAGAAAAAGACAGATATCAAGGTTTTGTTGAAGTATTGACTCCCATTGCCAAAGGATATGTTACAGACCGGTCTTTTGAAATATGCAGCCTGGGCATGCAGGTTTATGGTGGTTATGGATTCATTGAAGAGTATCCCATGGCACAGCTTTTAAGGGATTGCAGGATAACATTGATTTATGAAGGCACAAACGGTATCCAGGCCATGGATCTTCTTGGAAGAAAACTGGGTCTGGATAAAGGTAAGCCCATCATGGATCTGTTTGGTGAAATGCAGAAAACCATTGCTGTTGCCAAAGACCTGCCCGAGCTTGAAAAACAAACCATCAAAATTGAAGAGGCCTTAAACAAGCTTGCTGAAGTAGCCATCCACATGGGGCAGACAGCTATGTCTGAAAAAGTATTAAACGCTTTTGCCAATGCCCATCCTTTCCAGGATGCGACAGGGGATGTCACCATGGCATGGATGCTGCTCTGGAGAGCCACTATTGCCGCACAAAAACTTGAAAAGGCAAAAAAGAAAGACAAGGCCTTTTATGGAGGGATCATTAAATCTTTGCAGTTTTATGTGGATACGCAGCTTCCAATCACAATGGGAAGATTTAAAGCATTAATGAACACCTGCAGTGTTGCTGTGGATATTGAAGACTCAATGTTTCCAAGTTAAAAAAATTTAAATTTTATTGCTACATAAAAGGGGTGTTTTGAATTTCCAAACACCCCGTTTGCTTTTTTATTTTCACTTTAAGCTACAAACAATCAAAATTTTATTATACACTCTTTCAATAATTTAATGGAACTGGTTAGACAATCCCATGATCTTTCTGAAGATCCGGGCAGTAAAAAAACAACGGATTTGATTGTATTCTCCATGAAAAACCTCAAAGAACAAAGCCCGCTGGAAGCAAAAATAGAAAGACTTGAAAAAGAGCTTAAGCGAGTAAAGGACAAAGAACACCAATACAGGCACCTATTTGAAAAGTCTCCCATTATGATTTATGCCATTGACAGGCAGGGAAATTTTTTAAATATAAATCAAGCCGGGGTGGAATTGATGGGCTATGACTCTGCAAATGAGATTAT
>JABGOU010000027.1 GCA_018645325.1 Desulfobacula sp. | reverse complement strand
TGTAACCTCTCTATCGCCCTATCAAATTGTAAACTTTTTTGTTCAATTGAGGCGACAACTACCCTGACACATAGGGCCCTCAAGAATAAGGTTGTAGTCTCCGGCTATGCCGCCCACCTCGTAAATCCTCAGTGGGATTTCTGATCCTTTTGGAAACACGTTCTGTTGGGAGTCAATGCGTAAAATCTTACCCGCCTGTTTCCGGACTGATTCGGAAATAAGAATCTGTCCACCCCAGGAGTGGTTAGCGGACCAAGGCAGATAGCGGCAATTGCTTCCTCGGCCCACCATAAAACAACCGTCACGTAAACAAACGTCCTATTTTCCGATCTGTGGTGCCGAAGCTTGAGGCCGACCACAAGAAGTATGCTCCAAACGACCCCAAAACCCCAACCAATTGGAATCACCTTCTTCATAACCACAGGATCGAAAAACGGAACCTTTGCTGGATAATTAATAAAATGGTGAAAAAATAGGCTCGCTAATGGTGCTATCAGCATCCAAAAACAGATTATGACCAGGCATTTATCAACCGTACTCCAGTCCAGCGGGTTGCCAACCCGATCGATCAGCTTTTTTGAAAACGAAATTCTTTTTGGTTTTTCCATGCTCACTCCTTCTCTCTACAGCCCAAAAACGGAAAACAACTCGTGGTTTATTTTCAGAAAAATTATGGCTTATAGCCTCAGGTGCCAGGCGAAGTCTCCTGGATCTCGATAAAAAGTAATGTGTTCAAGCAAATTGTAGGGCAAGGCAAACAAAATTGTAGAATCTATTACGGAAGCCAAATTTAAATATACTGGAGAAAGCAAAATTGAAAAATTCCAGGGCACAATTATTTTTTATAAATAAAAATCACATTACTATAAGTTGTGATGCAAGACAATTATATCTTTAAAAAAAATCATAAGTGACTCATTGCAATTTCAATTTTCAGCGATGGATAATTCTTTCATCCTTCAAATTGTTCTTCTCTTTCCCACACGGCAACATCTTCATCACTTACACTTGTTTGGGAAGCATCGCTGAGGTTGAGACAGCAGTTATCGCATTGTTTGCATTTGAAAATTTTAATAATAAAGTTGTCATAGTGACCGGTGCATCAGAAGGTATTGGCCGTGCTTTGTGGTAGAATCAATGAACAATCAAAAGATATTCTTAATGATCAATATGAATCCGAGCATGGGAAATATTTAAAGATGTATGATCATATCAAAAAGTCAGACAAGATCGTTGCCAATTGTTTTAATGATTGGCGTAGATCAAATATTTGGTTAAAAGTTCAATTTCTATGGAAGCATCAAAATGAAATGTGGGAATATGTTGATCAAGAAGGGTATTGAATAGCAATTGATCAAAAAGTATTGCTGGTTCCACAAATTGCGTAAAAGTATTGTTGGCCCTGAAAGAAGAGAAAATAAGTCTTGTTCAGACGGGATCTCATGCTATAGTAAATTTTTATTATTTAAAAAGAAACAGGGATAAATCTATGTGTTTAGCAGTTCCGTCCAAGATTATTGAAATCAAAGACAATGTTGCCAAAGTAGATGTGGATGGTGTGATCCGGGAAACCAGCGGAGTGGTTCAAGACGTTGGTTGTCGGCTTTTTTTATTTGTTTCAAATTTTAAAAAGCAAAATCTCTAATAGCCGGGCCACTTTAATTTCTCCTGATGTAAGCATTTGCCCCGACTGCCTGGCTGAAATGAAAGATTTGAATGACAGGCGTTATGAATACCCGTTTATAAATTGTACCAATTGCGGTCCAAGATAGACCATTATTGAAGATATCCCCTATGACAGACCCAAAATCTTAATGAAGCATTTTAAGATGTGTGCTCAATGTCAGCATGAGTATTATGATCCTTTGAACAGAAGGTTTTATGCTCAACCCAATGCATGTCCTGGATGTGGACCCCAAGATTTTTTGACAATTCAATAGATTGATAACGTCCAAATTGCCATATTCTCAACAATCAGGCACACATTTTTATTAAAAACAATCGTTGAAAAGTATGTATAGGCCACTGTAGAACCGGGTTTAAAAGTATGGCGGCAACACTGTTGCAAACCGACGTTGCAATTGTCAACGCATGGCTATTCCCAGGCAAATGGACAGCCATAGCCATGAATAGAAATCAATTGCTGAAAAACCAGTACATCTGCATTTCAAAATGTAACAGGAGCGGCCGATTTTCGAACAGGAGAAAAAAAATCACCTGGACTTAATCACATGTAAGACAGGGGTTTTGAAAATATAAAGCCAATCACACATCGGTTGGTACGGTATATGCTAATACTTGTAGTGAACCAAAGATAAAATCCCTTAAACGCTACGATTGAAAGGAGTTATTAATGAAAATACATCTGTTTAAAAAATTTGAAAGTCTTATGGCCGCTACCACATTTGCAGAGAAAAATGACCACTCATATGCCCTTGTGCTTATGAATGGCGAGGTTAAAAATAAAAAACAAAAATATTTCAGGAAAAATTCAAAAAAGCAACAAGATAACAGACCCCGGATGAGAGCATAATTTATATCAAAAACGGGTAAGGAAAAATGAAACAAGTCTTGCTTGCAATTAATGGGGAAATTCCGACGAAAACAGTATTCCAGTATTCTGTGGATCTGTGCGTAAGAATCCGCGCGGAATTAAATATTCTGCAATTTATTAAAGACGGTAATTTCACCCGGCGTCTCAAAGAATCAAAGAAAAAAGTAAGTCGCCTCGGTAATTTTCTTGAAAATTCGTTTGCAGGGGTCGCCTTTGCAGAGGAAGGTGCCTTTTCCATGGCAGATGAGATGTTATCCGGAATATCCGATCCTTTAAAGAAACTAATCAACAGCAATAAAACCAGCGTCCCATGCCAGGTGGGGTTCAGTCACGGGCATCTTGAAACTGAATTATCCGGCTATATAGATCTGCATCAGGATATTGTGTTAACCATTTTTGATCCTGCAACTGATGTGCGAAAACATCCCCGGAAATATCTTGCAACCATGGAACAGATAAAAAATAAACTATGTGTTCCATTGGTTATTGTAAAAAATTAAATCTTGTAAAAAACCAGACTTGTACGATCAGCCATTGATAGCGGTTAACTGTCCTTTAGAACAATATCCATAATCTCGATAAGCTCTCCGGCCGTCACGATCCGGATGCCTTTGATAAGTGTTTCGCTGAGCGTTGGCAGCTCTGCCTGATTCTTTAAAGGGATAATAACTGTTTTGATGCCTGCAATTTTTGCTGCAAGCAGCTTTTCCCGGATACCACTTACTGGAAGAATCCGCCCGCTCAAGGTCAATTCTCCTGTCATTGCTGTATCCCGCCGGCAGGGTTTGCCCTTTAAGAGGGATAACAGCGCCATGGCTAGCGTGAGTCCGGCAGACGGACCGTCTTTTGGGATGGCTCCTGCCGGAACATGAATATGGATATCATGACCGTGGAAAAAGTCGGGTGCAAGACCAAAAATTTGAGTATTGCTCCGGATATAGCTTAACGCCGCCTGGGCAGATTCTTTCATGACATCACCCAAAGAACCGGTCAGGATAAGCTGCTGGGAGCCCATCATTTTGGTGGCCTCCACAAAAATGATTTCTCCACCCGTTTCAGTCCATGCAAGTCCGGTTGCACATCCTATGCGGTCTTTCGCACCGGCAATTTCAAAATGGTACTGGCTGGGTCCTAGCAGGTCATCAACGCGTTTTTCGGTTATTTCCAGATCAGTTGGATCCATGGTCTGTTTCACGAGCTTCCGGGTGATTTTCCGACAGATGGAAGAAATTTTTCTTTCCAGCTCCCTTAAACCGGCCTCCCGCGTGTGCTCACGGATAATCTTTTTTAAGGCAGCTTCAGAAAATACAAGGGGATTTCGTCCCAGACCTGCATCTTCAACGGCTTTTGGTATAAGGTGCCGGAGTGCTATGTTGATTTTTTCTTCCACGGTGTATCCGGAAAGGGAAATCACTTCAAACCGGTCCAGAAGCGGGGCTGGAATTCTGCCGATGGTATTGGCGGTTGCAATAAACATCACCTTGGAAAGATCGAATGGAACGTCCATATAATGGTCAATAAACTGTGAATTCTGCTGTGGATCAAGAACTTCAAGTAATGCTGATGCTGGATCCCCCTTGAAATCCTGACCGATTTTGTCGATTTCATCCAGCATGAATACCGGATTGTTGGATTCCGCCCGCCGAAGTTCCTGGATGATTCTGCCAGACATTGCTCCGACATAACTTCTTCGGTGCCCTCGGATGTCTGCTTCATCCTTTATTCCTGCAAGAGATATCCGGACAAATTTACGTTCCAGACTTGTGGCAATGGATTGTCCCAAAGAAGTTTTACCTGTTCCCGGAGGGCCTGTGAAGCAGATCACCGGGCTTCTTGTGTTCATGACCCCGGTTTTTTTAGACAATGCGCTTTTCACGGTTGTGCGGACCTCATCCAGCTTCAGAGGTTTGGCAATAAAATGAAAAGACCCTCTTTTGATGGCATCCACTGCAGTCAGGACCGTGGCATACCCGGTGATGATAATCACTTCTGTTCCCGGGCTGTTTTTTTTAATACTATCTAGTAGCATCAGGCCATCCACCTTGTCCATCTTTAGATCTGTTATGACAAGATCAAAGGTGGTTTCCTCCATTTTTTCAAGCGCTTTTGTACCGCTCTCGGCTATTTCAACTTCATATCCGTCTTTTCCAAGGACATGGGAAAGATTCATCCGGGTCATTTTTTCATCATCTACTACCAGAATGGTTTTTTTTGCAGACAATTTCATGATCCGGACAGCCAGGTGTTCCAGAATTCTTTCTTTTATTTCATCCAGGCCGTAGTGCGCTCTGTCAAGGATGGATTCGGCATGGTTTATATCCAGGTTGTCTTCTGTGTATTGGTTCCATGGAAGTGTTGTCAGATAATCAATATAATTGATCCCAATGGTGTATTCCGCAGAGGACGGGTGAATTTTAAAAAGCCTGTCAATTTCTTTCAGAACAGTCTTTTCAACCGGTTCCGGCATTTTTTTGTCCAGGACACTTTGTCTTAATTCATGAATTTCGCTTGAATCGTCTTCGTCTTCAAGTCCTTTTTTAAAAAATCCTTTCATTTGATTCACCTTTTGATTTATAGAGAGTTACAGCGAAAAATCTACGCCCGGCCCAAAGGGATGTCAAGAGAAAAAAATAGAAGCCATTCAAGAGAGATACGAGATATAACTATCTGAAATTAAAAATAAAAATTTAATTTTGTTGCAAATCGCAACGATCCATTGTTAACTGCAATATCGTCTGTTTCCCCTTTGATAAAGGCGAAACAATGATTAAATTTTTCCAGTTGCATTATGCAACAGTTTGACTGCTGACTACGAGTCTATAATGTGAGCCGCATCTGCATTAAAGGCGGCTCTAAACGGTTATATCGGTTCTGGTATACATTTTGCTGATAACAAAGCGGGAAACTGAATAATAAAACCGATAAGGAGAATTGAATATGACATTTTTAAATGCATTGAAAACAAAGTTGAGTCGTTTCAATAAAAAAGTGGAAGATTGCCAGGACGCAATTACGTTTTCCGAGGCAGGAATGGATATCCCCACCCAACAGCCAAAAGTAATGTCATGTGTTGAGAACACTGGTCGGAACCTCGTGGTCGCAAGTAATGACAACCGATTTGCAGATGACATGGTGGACTATGCTCTCGACATGGCACAAAGAATGGATTATGACATCATTGCCGTAAATGCAGCCAATTTAACCCATGACGTTACAGAATTTTTCTCAACTACCCATGAAGAAATTTATAGTGATTTTAAAGAAACCTCTGCCAGAAATGTTGAAGAATTTCGTATCAAAGCCAAGGATATGGGACTCAAATTTGCTCACACCATAAAATTTTCCAATATTGATCATGCGCTGGAGGATATCGCAAAAGAATGTGGTGAGATCGAATTTGTGATTTCGGAAAATAAAGAGCCGGCAAGGCTACGAGACATGAATGGAAATGAGAAAAGAATTGCCCAGCGCCTTTGTGTCTATTCGATGAATTAAGGAGAGGTTATGGATACCCATTTTATTTTAAGCATATTATTGATCCTTTCTGTTTTCGTTCTCTGTTTTATCTACAGGAATGAAAATAAAAAATAAGGGTGAAACATTTCTAGGTTTCAACAGCCAGTCATGGAGAATAAAGAAGTTGAAAAATACTATTGAATGGAGAGTAAATTAAATGACCCCTGCGATGATTATGACGATGATTGTGCTTGTTTTTGTTATCTGTCTTTTTGTGTTTGAATGGGTCAGGGTGGATGTTGTCGGTATCATGATGATGGTTCTACTTCCCCTGATCGGTCTGGTTACCCCGAAAGAAGCGTTTGTGGGGTTAAGCAGTAATGCGGTCTGTTCCATCATTGCGGTGATTATCATTGGTGCAGGCCTGGATAAAACCGGCGTAATGAATAAGGTGGCAAGGCCCATCCTGGCACTTGCTGGAAAGAGTGAAAACAGGGTGATTCTTCTGATTGCCGGAACCGTCGGGTTAATTTCCAGTATGATGCAGAACATTGGTGCTGCCGCCCTGTTTTTGCCGGTCACCCAGAGAATATCCAAACGACTGGGAATTCCCACCTCCAGAATCCTGATGCCCATGGCTTTTTGTGCTATTATCGGCGGCACCATTACCCTTGTTGGCGCAAGTCCTACCATCCTGCTCAATGATCTCATGGTCCTTGGCGGTCAAAAACTGGAACCGTTCGGTCTTTTTACCCAGACCCCAATTGGGGTCTGTCTGTTACTGACAGCACTGGTCTATTTTATTATTTTTGGAAAATTGATTCTTCCGGAAAGTACCGGGAAATTCGGCAAAGGGGCTTCGGAAATGTTGATCCGGGAATATCAGGGGGTGAACAATATCGTTGAACTCCATGTACCTGAAGGCACCGGCAGGGTTGGTATCCTGGATGACTTGAACATCCGGCCCAAATTCCTGGTTACGGTCATCGGGATCAGCTCTCCATCCGCAAGAACCACCAATCATGTCCCTCACAGCCACGAAGAAATTGCTTCAAACGATGACATTGCCGTTGTCGGAAAAAAAGAAAATATTGATCAACTGGCCAAAGAATATGGCTGGGTGATCAAGGACAGTCTTGAAACCTTTGCTGAGAGTCTTGCAAATACCAACTCTGGAATGGCGGAAACCGTTGTGTCGCCGAGATCAGAACTGATCGGGAAAACCTTGAACGAAGTTGATTTTAAAGAGTTGTTCGCATTAAATCCCTTGGTTTTATTTAAAGACAATAAAAAATTTTACAGTGGGCTCACCAATATCAAACTGGCCATGGGAGACACGCTTTTGCTCCAGGGACCATGGGAAAAATTTCATATCCTGAAAAACAGACCCCAGCCAAGAGCTTTGATTTTTGCCTCCCCACTTGAAGGAGAAATCCTTCGGCCCACAAAGGCCATATTGGCCGTCACCTGGTTGGCCATTGCGCTCATCCAGATAATTTTTTTCAAGGTCCAATTGTCTGTGGCATTAATGTCCGGTGCACTGGGCATGATCATTACCGGTGTTCTCACTATTGATGAGGCATACAGTTCCGTTGACTGGATGACGGTTTTTCTGCTGGCAGGGTTGATCCCACTAGGAATTGCATTTGAAAAGACGGGGACCGCAGCGTTTATTGCCCAGGCAGTATTGCAGCTTGTTGGCCATCCTTCTCCCATTGTTCTCTTGGGTGTAATCGGTATCATGACCTCATTTTTTACTTTGGTTATCTCCAATGTCGGTGCCACTGTACTTCTGGTTCCCTTGTGCATGAACATGGCAGTCATGGCAGGCGGGGATCCCAGAATGGCGGCCCTGGTTGTGGGCCTCTCCGCATCCAATACCTTTGTTCTGCCAACCCACCAGGTGAATGCGCTGGTGATGCGGCCAGGCGGATACAAAACCCTGGATTATGCAAAAGCCGGAGTAATCATGACGGTCCTCTTCCTTGTCGTTGAGCTCACTGTGATTTATTTCTTCTATGGTATCGGATAATTTTTGGTTAAGAAGAAATCAGCTTGTTTTGGATGCCTTATTAGCGATACAATGCCTGGCATGAAATTTAATCTCAGGCAAAAAATATTTCTTCACTTTTTGATATTTACCATCGTTAATGGGGCGATCTGGTTTTTCAGCTATTACAGCAATTCGACCATCAACCAGAAATTAATCATTATAGAGAAAAAGAAAGATCTTCTGGACACGGTTCTGGAAGCAAGAAGATATGAAAAAAACTTTTTCTTAAGAAAAAACAAGAGTGATCTGACACAAGCCCTTTCGTATATTGAGAAAACAGCCGAAAAACAGCAGATCATTGAAAATGAATTTTCAGGCTTGCTGGAAGACATGACGTCTGTAAGGCAAAGAACCCAGACCATTAAAATGTATAAAAAAAATATGGAAGATCTTTACAACACTTATGATTTTAATGCACTGGAAGCTGGCCAGCTCAAGAAGTTTAAACAGATTCAGGATACGGTCACTTTGATTGGCCGGACCCTGACAACCGATATTGAGCAGATTGAAAGAAAGGAGCGGGAGCGGGTGTTTGATCTGCTAGAACGGTCAAAAAAATACCTTCTAGCATCTCTTCTGTCTCTTTTTTTGCTTACTTTTCTTACAGCATTCTTCCTGGTGAAGAATGTGAATCGGCCGCTCAAGGCGATTGAAGAAAGCATTCGGAGAATTGTCAGCGGAGATTTTAATAAAATTCCCAGTATCCAGACCGGGGATGAATTTGAATCTCTTGCCAATAGTCTTAATGATATGATCGAAGAGCTGGGTAAACGGAAGAATCAGTTGGTCCAGGCTGAAAAAATGTCCTCCCTTGGAACCCTGACGTCCGGGGTGGCGCATGAATTGAATAACCCGTTAAATAATATTTCAACATCCATCCAGATTATTCTGGAGGAGATCGAAGAACCGGATATTGAATTTAAACGAAACCTGCTGGTTGAGGTTGAACAGCAGATTGACCGGGCACGAGATATTATTCGGGCATTACTTGAATTTTCAAGGCAGAGTGAATTCTCTGTGGAACCTGTAGTGTTTAATACTCTGGTCCAGAGTACCATGCACCTGATAGCTGGAGAAATCCCGGCCGGGATTGATATTCAAACCCAAATTCCACCAGATCTGGAAGGAGAAATGGACCCCAGAAGAATTCAGCAGGTATTGCTGAATCTCATCATCAACGGGGTTTATTCCATGACCAAAGGAGGGACGATGACAATCTCTGCATTCAGGGACGAAGAAAGCGCCCAGTTCATTTTTAAGGTGACAGATACAGGGCTGGGAATTTCCAAGAAAAATTTGGCAAAAATATTTGACCCGTTTTTTACCACACGAGAGGTCGGTAAAGGATCTGGGCTTGGTCTGTCGATTATTCACGGTATTATTGAACAACATCACGGAACCATCCGTGTAGAAAGCACAGAAGGGATAGGAACAACATTTACAGTCAACCTGCCAACATGATGGGCATGGATATGAGGTATTATGCAGAAACAAATCCTGGTTATTGAAGATGAAGAAATTGCCCGCAAGAATCTCGAACATATTCTTGCAAAAGAAGGGTATAAAGTGGTTGCAGTGGACAGCGGTACAAAAGGATTAAACCTGATCAAATCCAGAAGTTTTGATTTGATTATTACAGATTACAAAATGAAAAAAGTTGACGGTATCCAGATTCTTGAACACAGCCGTGAACTCCAGCCCTACACCGAAGTGATCATGATAACCGGTTTTGCCACCGTTGACTGCGCTGTAACAGCTATGAAAGAGGGTGCTTACCATTATATTGCAAAGCCCTATAAAATAGAAGAGGTCCGGCGGATCATAAAAGAGGCGTTATTAAAAAGATCCCTTCAGCTGGAAAATATGGCATTGAAAGATGCCATGAAAAAAGAGGGTCACCTGCCCTTTATCATCGGCAACAGCAAGGTCATGGGAGAAGTCAAAAAAACCATTGATCAGATCGCTCGCACAGATATAAGCATCCTGATCCTGGGAGAAAGCGGTACTGGGAAAGAACTGGTGGCCAAGGCTATTCACAGCCAGAGCAATCGGTATAGTCATGAAATGGTGGCATTCAACTGCGGATCTTTTTCAGAGGAACTCATGGCCAATGAATTGTTCGGCCATGAAAAAGAGGCATTCACCGGGGCGGTCAAAACCAAGAAGGGGCTTTTTGAATTTGCAGATAAAGGAACTGTTTTTTTTGATGAGATCGGGGATATGTCCCTGACCATGCAAGTGAAAATTCTTCGAGTAATCCAGGAAAAAGAGCTGATGCGGGTGGGCGGGACAAACACCATTCCGGTGGATTTAAGATTTATTGCCGCCACCCACCGGGATCTGAAACATGAAGTGGAAAAAGGCACGTTTCGCCAGGATCTTTATTACCGGCTGAATGTGGTGACAATCCAACTGCCCCCTTTGACTGATCGCCATGGAGACATCCCGCTTCTTGCCTATCATTTTCTGGGAAAGAAAAACCGGGAAATGGGGAAAAATATAAAAGAAATAGATCGGACCGCAATGGATTATTTAATAAAATACAGCTGGCCCGGAAACGTAAGAGAACTTGAAAATATCATTGAAAGAGCCGTTGCCATGGAAAACGGGGAGGTGATCTATCCTGAAGCCCTGCCGGATCATATCACCCAGTTAGCAATTGAGACATACCGGACTTCTCCAGATGGGAAAATTCCCACCATGAAAGAATTGGAAAAAAAATATATCCAGTGGGTGCTTGAAAAAACAAACTGGAACAAAACCAAGGCTGCTGAAATGATGGCGATCGACCGGGTGTCTTTATGGCGGAAAATTAAATCGTTTGATCTCGAGTGATGCAACTGAAAAAAACCATTTATACTAGCTTTCAAGCGTTCTGCACTTTGTTGGAACTGATGTATAGCCCATTGGAAATTCTCTCCTGATGAACTTTAAAATGCAAATAGTAAAACCAGTCAAAATTATATCCTACTCCGATCTCAATGAAAAATTTCTAATTTTTAAAAAAACAAGAGTTATATTGTTAAGCCCAGAGTCATTAGTATAATTTCAAGTACAAGGAAACACTCCAGCGTAAGCGTTTATTTATGGTAATCAAAAAGTATTGCTGGTTCCACAAATTGCGTAAAAGTATTATTGGCCCTGAAAGAAGAGAAAATAAGTCTTGTTCAGACGGGATCTTATGCTATAGTAAATTTTTATTATTTAAAAAGAAACAGGGATAAATCTATGTGTTTAGCAGTTCCGTCCAAGATTATTGAAATCAAAGACAATGTTGCCAAAGTAGATGTGGATGGTGTGATCCGGGAAACCAGTATCATGCTCATGGATGATGTGAAAATAGGGGATTATGTTATTGTCCATGCAGGATTTGCAATTAATAAGCTTGATGAGCAGGCCGCTATTCAGACCCTGGAGGATATGCGCAGAATCCTTGCAGCAGAGGCAGAACAGACAGACGGTTTGGATGGCAATCTATAGGCTTTTATGAAAGTTGTCACAACAGCAAAAAGGCTGAAAATCAGCGGAGTTGTTCAGGGCGTTGGTTTCAGGCCTTTTTTATTTACCCTGGCCCAAAAATATCATCTCAAAGGTGAAGTTTCCAATACCAGCAGTGGTGTGCTTGTGATTGTGCAGGGATCTCCTGAAAATATTGATGACTTTACTAATGATATTTCCATAAAAAGTCCAATGCTTGCTTCTGTGACAGGTATTGAAACCTTTGATACTGAAATCAGCAATTTTTCTTTGTTTAAGATAGTGAAGAGCAAATATTCTTTCAGCCAGACCACCTTAATTTCCCCTGATGTAAGCATTTGCCCAGACTGTCTGGCTGAAATGAGAGATTCCCAGGACAGGCGGTATGAATACCCATTTATAAATTGTACCAATTGCGGCCCAAGATATACTATTATTGAAGATATCCCCTATGACAGACCCAAAACTTCCATGAAGAGCTTTAAGATGTGTGCTCAATGTCAACATGAGTATGATGATCCTTTGGACAGAAGATTTCATGCTCAACCCAACGCATGTCCAGAATGCGGGCCCAAGGTTTATTTAACAGATAATAAGGGTAAAAGGATTGATTCAAATTCAAAAGAAGCCATAAGCATTGCAGCACAATTTTTAAGCCAGGGAAAGATAGTCGGGGTAAAAGGACTTGGCGGATTCCATCTGGCCTGTGATGCATCTAACCAAGAGGCAGTTCAAAATTTAAGACAAAGAAAATTACGCCTTCATAAACCCTTTGCCTTGATGGCTGCATCAGTATCCCTTCTTTCCTCCCATGTCCATGTCAGTCACAGAGAAAGACAAGTTTTAGAATCCTATCAAAGACCCATTGTGCTGCTGAAAAAGAAATCGGCTAACACTGATACGGTATCGGGGCCGGTAAAGGATGTAGCACCATTTAACAATAGCCTCGGGATTATGCTGCCCTATACCCCGATTCATTTTTTACTACTTGAAAAAGGACCTGATATTCTTGTGATGACAAGTGGCAACCGACCGGGAGAGCCGCTTTCCATTGAAAATGAAGATGCATTGAATTCATTTTCCCATATTGCTGATTATTTTTTATTACACAACAGGGATATTTATTTTGGGACGGATGATTCAATTATCAGGATACAGAATGATAAACCAAGGTTGGTAAGGAGATCACGCGGATATGCCCCCCTGCCTGTTATTTTAAATAAAGAAATGCCGAAAATACTTTCGTGCGGAGCAGGGCTGAAGAATACCATCTGCCTGACCAGGAACAATCATGCTTTTTTAAGCCAGCATATCGGGGATTTGGATAATGTAATGGTAAATGATTATTTTAAAAAAACTATTGACCATATAAAACAAATTTTTGATATTCAACCTGATATCATTGCCTGTGATATGCACCCGGCTTATATGAGCACTGATTATGCCAAGGTACAAAATTGCGTAACAAGAGTAGAAGTTCAGCATCACCATGCACATGCAGTATCATGCATGGCAGAAAATGGCCTTGATGAGAAAGTTATTGCCATCACCCTTGACGGAACTGGATATGGAACGGACAGCCATATCTGGGGCGGAGAAATTATTTTATGTACGCAAAAAGAATTTACAAGGAAAGCCCACCTTTCATATATAAGGATGCCGGGTGGTGATGCTGCAGTACTGGAACCATGGCGAATGGCAGCATCAGTTCTCTATCAAGCCTTTGGAAATGATTTTTTAAATTTGGATATTCAGTATATAAAAGAAATGAAGAAACAAAACCTGTCTTTTGTTTGCAGGATGATGGAGAAAAATCTCAACTCTCCTTTGACATCAAGTGCAGGAAGGTTATTTGATGCTATTGCCTCACTTCTTTGTATCCGGCATAAAATTTCCTATGAAAGCCAGGCAGCAATGGAACTGGAATCCATAGCAGATAAAAATATTTTAAAGGGTGCACGAATAGAAGATCTATCCCCAGGTGAAGTCTATGAATTTGATATTGTACAAAAAAAACCCCGGAGAGGCGATGGATTATTTGAAATCGATATGATGAATTGTATCAGGCAGATTACAGTGGATTTAAGGAAAAACCAGTCAAAGGAAACAATCAGTTCAAAGTTTCACCACACTCTGATAGCAGCTTTTAAGCATGCGACCTTAAAAGTCAGTAAAAAAACAGGTATTAAAAAAGTTGTTCTTTCAGGAGGTGTTTTTAATAATGATATAATCCTGAACAAGATGACCCAGGCCCTTGAAGAAAAAAATCTTAAAGTATATACACACACAAAGGTACCATGCGGAGATGGTGGGATTTGTTTGGGACAGGCAGTGGTTGCTGCAGCTTTGGAAGCCAATTAAAAAAAATAGGTTAAAATATGGCTTTAAAATATATTGAAGAATACAGGAATGGAACTCTTGCAAGGGCTCTTGTGAAAAAAATACATTTTGCCAGCAAAAAAAAGTTAAGACTGATGGAGGTTTGCGGCACACATACCATGTCAATTTTCAGGCATGGTATAAGGAGTGTATTACCTGCCGGCATTACTCTTCTCTCCGGTCCGGGATGCCCTGTGTGTGTGACTGCCCAGAAGGATATTGATGCCTTTGTAGAGTTTGCAAGACTCGATAATGTTATAGTGACAACCTTTGGTGATCTCATTAAAGTGCCGGGATCAAGTTCTACCCTTGGAAAAGAAAAAGCTGAAGGGGCTGATGTGAGGATTGTCTATTCCGTGTTTGATGCAATTAATATTGCAAGGGAAAATAAAAATAAAGAGGTTGTGTTTTGTGCAGTAGGGTTTGAAACAACCATTCCTACAATTGCAGCGGGTATTTTAATGGGAATTAAAGAAAAATTAGATAATTTTTCCATTTATTCCGCCAATAAACTCACCCCCCCGGCGCTTGCTGCATTAATGGAGACAGATGGTGTTAAGATAGATGGATTCATCCTTCCAGGCCATGTTTCAGTGATTACTGGAACAAATGCCTACAGGGAAACATTTGAAAAATATAATATACCATCAGTGATTGCAGGATTTGAGCCCATTGATATTTTACATGCTGTTCTACTTTTGATTCAGCAGAATGAAAAAGAAAAACCAGATCTTGAAAATGCATACCCACGGGCAGTATCTGATGCCGGAAATATAAAGGCAAAAAAGATCATGAACAAGGTCTTTAAAGTCTGTAATGCATCCTGGAGAGGGATAGGAGAAATTCCTTTAAGCGGTATGAATTTGAAAAAAGAATATCAAAAATTTGATGCAGCCATAAAATTTGGTATGGATATGCCGGATGCGCCTGAACCAAAAGGATGCGCCTGCGGGAAAATTCTTCTTGGATTGAAAACCCCCTATGAATGCGCTCTTTATAAGAAAAAATGCACACCCATGACGCCCGTGGGACCCTGTATGGTCTCAAGTGAAGGGTCTTGTGCAGCATTTTACAGATATTCTTGAGTGGGCCCTTAGCTAAGTTAAGTAGGTTTTTAAGATATGAGGAAAAAAAATGACCGAAGAAAAAATATTATTAGATCATGGTTCCGGTGGAAAAGCATCCCACTCAATGTTTTCAGATTTGATCCTGCCCTTATTTGAAAATCCTGAATTATCAAAACAAGATGACGGGGCAATTCTGAATATTGAGGGTACAAAACTTGCTTTTTCAACAGACTCTTATGTGGTTGACCCTATTTTTTTTCCTGGAGGAAATATCGGTGATCTGGCTGTGAATGGAACTATCAATGATATCTCCATGTGCGGAGCCATACCTAAATTTATCAGTGTGGGTCTGATTATAGAAGAAGGGCTGCCTGTAAAAGATTTAAAAATAATCCTTCAAACCATGGCAATTGCAGCCAAAAAGGCCGGAGTCAAAATTGTAACTGGGGATACCAAGGTTGTTCCAAAAGGAAAAGCAGACAAGATCTTTATTAATACCTCGGGAATCGGGGTTATTCCTCCAAATATTAATGTGTCAGGAAGCAATGCAGAACCAGGTGATAAAATCATCATCAGCGGTACCATTGCTGATCATGGAATTGCTATATTAAGTTCCAGGGAAGGCTTGAAATTTGATTCAAAAATCAAAACGGATTCAGCTCCATTAAACACCATGGTGCAGTCCATTATTCAGTCTGGCTGTGATATCCATGTGCTTCGTGACCCCACAAGGGGAGGCCTTGGCACAACTTTAAATGAGATTGCATTACAATCTTGCGTGGGAATTAAAATAGATGAGCCGTCTCTACCGGTCAGGGGAGCTGTTCAAGGAACCTGTGAGCTTTTGGGGTTTGATCCCTTATATATTGCTAATGAAGGCAAATTGATTGCTTTTGTGCCGCAAAAGGATGCACAAAAGGTTCTAGAAATAATTCAAGGAGACGAGTTTGGCAGGGATGCTGTCATCATTGGTGAAGTAACAGAAGAGACTTCGGGCAAAGTCTTTTTACAGACCAAAATCGGCGGCGTAAGAATCATTGATATGCTCACAGGAGAGCAGCTCCCGAGAATTTGTTAAACCCTGTTGCAGTTGTGAAGCATCAGCCAAAAATTTGTATCCGGTTGACATGAATGATTTTTCTATTGTAAGATTAGCAGCCTCGAACTATCTCAAAGGGAGTCTGTAAGATGTTGATATTTAAAGTCGGGACTGTTGCCAAATATCTGGGTGTTCACAGGAATACCGTCACCAACTGGATTAATAAAGGAAAACTTCAGGCATCCTCAACAACGGCTAAGCGCTATACGATCTCAAAAGAACAATTTATCCTATTTTGCGAAGAAAAACATATTTCCAAAACAGCAATGGAATTTGTTATTCTGGAAACTGAAATTCAGACTCAAAATAGTTTAAAAAAATCTGAAAAAGGCATAAAAGGTAATTTCAAAAAGGATGGGAATCTAAAAAAAACAAGCAGGCCTGACAATGAAAAATCAAATCAAATACCCGGCGCTGACAAAATAATCGGTTCCGTTATGGTTGTGGGGGGCGGAATCGCTGGCATCCAGGCTGCCATAGAGCTGGCTGATTCAGGATACTACGTGTATATTGTTGAAAAAACAGCTGGCCTTGGCGGGGTAATGTCTCAATTGGATAAAACATTTCCAACCAATGATTGTGCCTCCTGTATCATTTTACCAAAGCTTGTGGACTGCGATCGTCATCTCAATATTGAATTGCTGACACTATCCCAGGTTGTCAAGGTTCAGGGCAGTGTCGGTAATTTTAATATTCAGGTTCAAAAAAATCCCCGGTATGTTGACATTGACAAGTGCATTGCCTGTGGGAGCTGTGCTCAAAAATGTCCGATTAATGTTAAAGACGAATTTAATTTCGGTATTAATAAAAAAAAAGCAGTATATATAAAATATGATCAGTCTGTGCCCCTGAAGTATGCTATTGATCCATCAGCATGCATTTATTTTATTCTTGGAAAGTGCAGAGCCTGCGAAAAATTTTGCCCTACAGGGGCAATCAATTTTAAGCAGACCCAAGAAATAATTACGATTACAGTGGGTGCAGTTATCCTTGCACCGGGATTTAAACCCTTTGATCCATCTGTCCACGATTTTTTCGGATACCGTTCAAAAGATGTGGTTACCAGTCTTGAATTCGAACGTCTCCTCTCAATCAGCGGACCAAATAAAGGTAAGCTTCTCAGGCCTTCGGATAACACAGAACCCCGAAAAATAGCCTGGCTGCAATGTGTGGGTTCGCGAAATCAGAATAATTGCGGGAATTCATATTGCTCGAATATCTGTTGTATGTCTGCAGTAAAACAGAGCATGGCATCTTTGGAACATACCAAGGGTCTGACCCTTGAACGAACGATTTTTTTTACTGATTTAAGAAGCCAGGGTAAGGAATCGGAAAAATTTTTTGAAAGAGCAAAACAAGATAAAATCAAATTTGTAAGAGCAATTCCCCACACCATGGAGCCTGGAAAAGACGGCACCGGAGTCAGAATGAGATATATGACTGAAAAAGGTGAGTTAATCTTTGAGACTTTTGAAATGGTTGTCCTCTCCATTGGATTTGAAGCACCAGAGGATGTTTTAGATCTTGCCGGACTTTTTGATATTGAGCTTGATCACCATAATTTTGCAAAGACTTCTTGCTTTGAACCCATAGTAAGCAGTCGTAAAGGGGTCTATGTAATCGGCGCATTTCACTCTCCTAAAGCAATTTCAAGGTCGGTTGTGCAGTCAGCAGCAGCAGCTGCCTCTGTTGCTAGGTTGCTTGCAGATCAGAGAGGGTCCCTTACAAAAATAAAAACCTATCCTGATGAACGTGATATTCTTGAAGAGAAACCTTCGGTGGGGGTGTTTGTATGCTCATGCGGTGTGAACATTGCCGGTATTGTTGATGTGGATCAGGTTGTTGCATATGCAGCCAAACTACCATATGTGGCATATGTTGAAAATAATCTTTTTTCCTGTTCCGCCGATGCCCAGGAAAGTATTATGGAAAGAATTCATGAATTTGGTTTGAACAGAATCGTTATTGCAGCATGTACCCCAAGAACTCATGAGCCCATGTTCCAGGAAACTTTAAAAAATGCATGTTTGAACGGATTTATGGTAGAGATGGCTAATATCAGGAATCAAAATTCCTGGGTACATCAACAAGAGTCAAAGAGTGCGACCCAAAAAGCAAAAGACCAGGTTCGTATGGCAATTGCCAAAGTTATCTATAATTATCCGCTTAAGCAGGATCGGATAAAGTTAGTTCAAAAAGCCCTGGTCGTGGGCGGCGGTGTAGTGGGTATTGACAGTGCCCTTACCCTTGCCCAACTGGGGATTGAAACCATACTGATCGAAAAAAGTAATACCCTGGGTGGTAATGCCCTGAATCTTGAAACCAGTTTTGAGGGAGAAAATGTTCCTTTTCTTATCGAAGATCTTATCAAAAAGGTGAGCCAGAGTAAAAAAATTAAAGTTTATAGAAAGACAACCCTGGAATCGGTTTCAGGGTCTGTTGGAAATTTTAAAGGAGTTCTCAATATTGCCGGGGAAATTGAACAAATCGATTTTGGTGCTTCAATAATGGCCACTGGGGGTAAAGAAGCAGTTCCTGAAGATTACCTTTATGGTGAGGAACCAAGGGTGATGACCCAGTTGGAATTTGATAGAAAGGTTCTTTTCCATCAAAATGAAGTAAATATTGCCCAAAGTATTGTTTTTATCCAATGTGTGGGTTCCAGGGAGCCTGAAAGGCCCTATTGCAGCAGGATATGCTGCGTCCATTCTGTTAAGGCTGCTATTAAGTTGAAAAAGATAAATCCGGATATTAAGGTTTATATTATTTACCGGGAAATCAGAACCTATGGTGAGTGGGAGGAACATTACAGCGAGGCAAGGAATCTTGGGGTTATATTTATCCGGTATGAAACCATAAGAAAACCAAAGGTTAGAAAAGAAAAAGGCCTTTTGACAATTGAGGTATTTGATCCCATTGTCCGAAGGCCGGTAAGGATCAGGGCGGATTATCTGGCACTGGCAACAGGAGTCATTAGCCGTGATAATCAACATATTGCAGAGTTTTTTAAGTTTAGCGTGAGCTCAGATGGATTTTTCAATGGGGCACATCCCAAACTCAAGCCTGTGGATTTGTCTGTGGCAGGTCTGTTTCTTGCCGGAATCTGCAACTATCCCAAACCTTTGGACGAATCAATTGAAGAAGCCAGGGCTGCGGCTTTCAGGGTATCATCACTGTTGTTGAGAGAAGAGATCAAATCAGAAGCCATTAAATGTTTTGTTACAGACAATTGTGATGGCTGTGCGCTTTGCATTGATGTTTGCCCGTTTAATGCCCTGTCGATTACTGCAAAGGATGGGCAAAAAGGCCAGCGCAATGTCAAAGTTGTCACTGATCCGGCCCTGTGTCAAGGGTGTGGCCTTTGTGCTGCAACATGTCCAAACGATGGAATTATGGTCCATGGATTTACTCTGGAACAGCTCAGAGCACAAGTATGCGCAGCCGTTAATACAGGTGAGATATAAACAAAATACTATGAGGATTTGAATAAAAAATTAAAATGGCGGCAATTAATCAAAATAATTCGAGTATTGAAGAAAGGATCATAAGGGTTGCCCCGGTCGAGTTAGGCATTGGAAGCAGGAATATTCTTAAGGATTTTGTTATGTCCATGCTGCCCAAAGGCGGGGATCTGAATTTTTGTTTTAATTGTGGCGCATGTTCATCCGGATGTCCGGCCAGCTGTCTTGCAGGAATGGATCCAAGAAAATTTGTACGTATGGTTTCTTTGGGTATGGATGAAGAGATCATGGCCTGCGACTGGGTATGGATATGTACGACATGTGAGCGCTGTGTCCATGTCTGCCCCATGAAGGTTGATATCCCACTACTGGTTTCCATTATTCGGAGTCAGTGGCCAAAGGGAAAAAGGCCCCGGGGTATTGTAGATGACTGTGAAAGATCTCTTAAAACTGATACTTGTTCTACTGCGGGAATCAGTGTTGCGGACTGGAAATTTATTGTAGAGGATATCGTAGATGACGTAAGGCAAACACAGCAGGGATTTGAAGAACTCAAAGTTCCAATGGATGAGAAATATGCCAGGCTCTTTTTAACCCAGAATTCAAGCATGCCTTTAACAGAACCACTGGAAATGCCGCCCTTGTGGAAGATACTGAGCCTTGCAGGAGCTGACTGGACGTATGGATCTAAAGGATGGGCAGCGGAAAATTTTGGTTATTTACTTGCCGATGATGCAGCCTGGGAAAAAATACTCAGAAAAAAAGCAGAGGTTGTTGAACAACTGGGGTGTAAAGTTCTGGTAAATACAGAATGCGGCCATGATTTTCTTGCAACCAGGCAGGGGCTAGAAAAATTTAAAATAGACCATTCTTTTGAAGTTAAAAGTATAATTGAATATTATGCTGACTGGATACGCAATGGAAGACTGAAGGTGAATTCTGACTGGAATTCGGATAAAAAAATTAAATTCACAATTCAAGATCCATGTCAGTTGGTTAGAAAAAGCTATGGGGATTTTATTGCCGATGAGCTCAGGTTTGTTGTGAAGGAGGCAGTGGGAGAAGAAAATTTTATTGATATGTATCCAAACCGGTCCAATAATTATTGTTGTGGTGGAGGTGGCGGTGCCATCCTGACAGATTTTAAAGAAGAAAGACTGTCATATGGAAAGATTAAACTTGATCAGATCCTCGAGACTGAAGCCGATTATTGCATTACGCCCTGTAATAACTGCCACAGCCAGATAATGGACTTGAGTCATTATTATGACGCAAGGTTTAAGACCATACATTTATGGACAATTTTATGTCTGTCAATGGGAGTCCTTGGGGAAAATGAACGCAAATACCTGGGTGATGATCTGGCAATGGTCGGTCTTAAATAAAACCAAGGAAAGCAAAGTCTTTTCCGGCAATAAACCTTTGTCAAAAAAAATCTTTAGATCAAATCATTACAGGTCACAGTATGATTTCGTGTTATTTGATGGAATACCCATTGATATGCGGGTTATGGACTCTTTGTGGTTTGTCTGCATGGAGGTGGAGGTGGGTGTCCACATACCTTGCAAGAATTTCTGCAGATTTGCCAGGAGGTGGAACGATCATAAAATGGTCAACAATTGCATGGGCAAATTCATGGGCAAGCATTCCTTCGTTAAGATCATCCAATTGAATATAGACAGTTAGTTTTTCATGGGTATACCACGCCCTTGCATTACATTCTTTTTTATAAAGGTTGTAAAACGCATGGTTCAATTGTTTTTTGTTCTTGAATATTTTAATAATGATTTTATTTGTAAATCCCTGCATCTCAAGAATATTTTGAGACCGCCGGAACAAGGAGTCTATTTTTCTGGAAATGGTGTGCTCCGGATTTGAAATAACTTTATGATCTATTATTTTCTCATCTTTTTGACAATTCAATTCATAATTTATCAGGGTGTCGAATTGGTATAAATCATCCACACTCTGAAAATAGAGGATTGTATTCTCAGTATGAATTTGCTGCCAGATACCTGGATCGGATATGTCAGCATCAACTTTTCCAAAAGCCAGAAAGATAATCAAGCTGATTAATGATACAGTTTTAAATATTTTGATTTCAGTATGGCTATGGTATGTTTTCACTGCAACTTGGCCTAATTTTAATGAGTTGTGCAAACTGTGCAAACTATGCTCAACAAAATAGACCATAATTTTAATTGATCTGTCAATATAAATATTATTGTAATTATTCAGCTCTTACGCTTGAAACCGCCCTGTCTGATGAATATTTGTTTCGATGCTAAACGCTTAACCTCCTGCAAATATCAATCAGACAGGGCTTTGGGGATAATTTTTTTTACGGGCTGAACAATTACATATTATTTTAAATATTTATGTTTGCCGGTTAGAGGTATTTAGAGAAAATTTGGCTGGAGTAGGGATTTTTTGGATTTTAGAAAGGCGATTAAACATTTTAAAACAAACAGCCTTGATTCATATGGGGACATGAATCAAGGCTGTTTGGGTTGAAAAGTAACTGCCCTGACTGGTGTTAGGGTCAGGAGCAGAAACAGGGAAGATCGAAGGTCTTAACTATTCTGTAGAATAAGCTTCTATGCTGGCGCTTATATTATGTATCTTGGTTCCTAAAAAAGAATTCATATGGGTGGTGTTTAGTTTTACATTTTTAGCAGCCATATTTCCTATAAGCTTTTGCCTGTAGGCTTTTAAAAATGAAATTTTCTTTACGGCATCATTGCCGATGTCGGACAATATCTTAAATTCAGAATCAACCAGATAAATTCGTTTTTGATAAAAGGAGGCTTTACTGTCAATTGTTGCTCCATAAATAATGTTTTGCATTCTAATGGAATTTGACCTTGATAGGTCTTCGGCAGCCCAGACACACGATGTTGCGGCCACCATCCATGCCAAAGCAGCTATTATAAATAATTTTTTCATGATGCCTCCTAAAAAAAATGATTTTGTTTGAATGCCTTGTCGGTCAAATCCCATAATGCTTGTTATTAAAGGGTAAGCACCGATTTTATCACCCAAACTATAAATAGATTATATCAATAATTTTTTTCAAATCAAATGTAAATACCAAAAAAAAGTGTGATTTTTAAATTTGAGAGTGCAATACAAAACCGCGATATACAGGGCTGGATACAATTATTGTGCAAAATTTATGAGAAATATATTTTAGTTGGCATATCTTCAAATGTGTATAGAGCAGAATGTTGCAACATGGCAGGTTTCATAGATTTCTTAAATTCAATTTGAGTTTTTCAATGTTTTTTATGAAAATTTATATTTTATTGAGAAGTTTTTTAATGTGTTGTTCAGCCACTTTCATGAATGCAGGAAAGGCTTTGACAAGGGCAGGGGTCATTTGGGTTCCCCAGTCAATTTTTTCAGGCTCAATACCCACTATTTTTAATGTTGGCCTGTGTCCTCTCAGCCGGGCCATATCAAGGGAATCCAAAAGATCGATATCATGAAGTGACAACATCTGTTTCTTGTTCCTGACCAGCTCATCTTCATCAAGGCTGTAGATGGTACCGGGTTCATGCCCTGCCCTTACAATATCCAGCACAAGAACGTGCTGGTATTCTTCAAATAGATAAAATATATCCTGGGTAAAGGTTCCCCCGTCTACAAAATTTACCAGAGTTTCATCAAATTCTTTTTTTTTCTTCCAGAATTCATGAACGGCATGGACTCCAATACCTTCATCCATCAGGAGGATATTTCCAACACCTAAAACTAATAATTTTTTCATTTTGGGTAAAATTTCCATTTCATGCCATTTTTTAATTGATGTTGATTGTTCAGTTGATGCTGATAGCAAAATAAGGGTTATTATGCAAACAAAAGAGGGGATGAAAAATTCATCCCCTCAGGTATTCAGGTAAAGATAAATTTAAGTTATAATGGAATTTCTACTTTAATTTTTCTGCCTGTGTCTGCGTCCAGCACGTGGACGGCACATCCCAGTCAGGGGTCAAAGGAGCGTATCAACCGCCCCACATTCACCGGGTTTTCAGGATCAGGGACAGGAACCCCAATAAGCGCCTGTTCCATTGGTCCTCTCTGACCCATATCATCCATTGGATTTGCATTCCAGATAGTTGCCGACGTTATCTGGTAATTTGCAATCTTTTTATCTTTAATGTCAATGTAGTGAAGAAGAGCTCCCCGGGGTGCTTCTGTAAGCCCAAGGCCTTCTGCGGAATCCGGAATTGGAACGGGAATAAAAGTTTCTTTTCCCGGGACTGCTTCCCCAATCCATTGTTCAACAGCATCAGCAACCATGACGGTCTCCTCTGCTCTGGCAACATGCCTGCCGAGAATTGAGAACGCGGCATCTCCAATATCACGAAGGTTTTTTACACCCAGTTTTTCCTGACCGATTTTAGACAGTTCAGGATTGGTGACCCACATTCTTGCAAGAGGGCCTCCTTCGTGGGGTTTGCCATTGTATCTGGGTGCTTTGATAAAGCTGTATGCACCTTTTTTGTCTGGGTTAGGTATGGTTTTTCCCTGGGTTGGGTTCAAACCCGTTGTAGAATCATCAAAATAAGAATATTTTACATACTCTTTGATGAGTGCCGTATCAACCGGATAATCTTTACCATCCGTATAAACCCCTCTTTTCAGAAGTGTATTGCCTGCATCATCCATGGGAAATACTCCCCAAGCCACACAGTTTTGATAACCGCCACCGGTTTTTAAGAGATCTCCATAGGGTCCTGCAAGCAGGTAAACAATGGGGACATATTTTTCCAGGATAAATTTTTTGACTTTTTTGAAACGTTCTGCATAGGCATTTAACGCTTCTCTTGTTGGGATCTCTGTTGTTCCACCCACAACAATACCCTGAACATGGGGCATTTTCCCACCAAGAAGTGCTATCATTTCCTGGCAGATTTTTCTCATTTCAAGGGCCTCAAGATATTGACCCACAGCAACGTCGTTAATGTCTTTAGGTACACGAATATCATTTTTTGCATATCTTGGAATAAATGGAGCAACATCAGGACCATTGACATAGTCCAGCGCAGCAAGATGATAGAAATGAAGAATATGAGATTGAAGGTAATTGGCGCCTAAAATCAGGTTTCTTGCAATTCTGCCGTTTTTGGTCAATTTAACATTGAATGCATCATCGAGTGCCAGTGCAGATGCAGTTGCATGAGCAGTCGGGCAAACACCGCAGATCCTCTGGGTAATCTGGGAAGCATCCCTTGGATCCCTGCCGATCAATATTTGTTCAAAACCGCGGTACATGCCACCAAATACTCTTGCATCTGATACAACACCATCTTTTATTTCAACTTCTACTTTAAGATGTCCCTCAATCCTGGTAACTGGATCAATGGCAACCTTAATTTTTTTTCCGGCTGCGATTGGAGCCGCTTGTGGTTTACAGCCTGCCATAATAAAACCTCCTTAAGGTTTAAAAAAGTTTCGGATAATTGTGTTATGCGGGTTCATAAAAGGGTGATGATGCATCCGGGAATCCCGGTTCAACACAACCAATACAGACAGAATTGTCCACACACCAGTTCAGACCGCTGTTCCATTTTCTTTTGTAACAGTCAGCATATGTATCCGGACCTTTGCACCCAAGATCCATACGACAGCCCTTGGCATCAGAGAGTCCGGCAGACATGATGCCATTGTCATACTCTTCAACATGAGAGCAGTTGTCATGGATATTCTCTCCAAAGAAAACAACGGGACGTCCATCGTCATCCAGTTCGGGCAGGCCTTTTGTCAGCAGGTGAGCAATGGATCCGACAATCCAGTCAGGATGTGAAGGACATCCGGGGATATTGACAACTGGAGTTTTAATGCCATAAAGTTTAAAGAAATCCATTACACCAACTGCCTCGGTTTGATTGCCTTTGGCAGCTGGAATACCGCCATATGCGGCGCAGGTTCCCACAGATAGAACACTTCCTGCTTTTGCACCTAGGTCTTTTACAATGTCAACCATAGTAATTTCTTTGTGGTCAAGCTCTCCAACTACACAGTATTTCCCATTTGCCGCCATTGGAATGGCACCTTCAACTGCTAAAGAGAATTTTCCTTTATATTTTTCTGCAATGTGGTAAAGGTTTTCCAGGGCAGTCTCGCCTTCACTGGCCATCACTGTGGGATGGAACTGAAGGCTGATAACTTTAAGAAGTACATCTGCGATGGATGGATCAACACTGTTTAACAAGGAAACTGAACACCCTGTGCAGCCTTGCCCCTGGACCCAGAGAACCGGATGGGTTTCAAGAGCCTTTTCAAGTGCTGAAACAAAAGCAGGGTTAAACACCTGAGAAAAGCCGATTCCGGCAGCTGTACCGGTAAGGGTTTTCAAAAAAGTCCTCCTGGAAACCCCTGTTTTCTTTTGTTGACAATTCATCAACATTTCTTTGTCTTTCACGGGCACCTCCTATATGCTGTTAAAAACAAAATACATTATTACTCTTGTGTGACTATTATATCAGCCCTCCCTATCAAAGAGAGAGGGTAAACATTTGTGCGAAATATGCCAACTTTACATTGTGCCAAATATGATTTAGAGTAAGTATAATGCAAAATTGTCCTTGTCAATCAATAATTTAATATTAATGAAATGGTGATGATTAATAATGAAATAAATATTTTTTTTATAGAATCCATAAAAAAAGATAGTTGTGAAAATCAAAGAAGGGCAATGATTGTATGGGAGTCAAAAAGTTTTTGTAATTATTCAGCTCTTACGCTTGAAACCGCCCTGTCTGATGGATATTTGTTTCGAGGCTATTCGCTTAATCTCCTGCAAATATCCATCAGACAGGGCTTTGGGGATAACTTTTTTTAACGGGCTGAACAATTACAAGTTTTTTTTAATTACAATAAGTTGACGAGATGGATTTAACCATTGTAATGTATTATGCGGTTTGTTCGAAACAGTGGATCTGTCTTGAGGGGTTGGTAAAAAACTGATATAAAACTTAGGAATATCTTTGCACAATTAGGTTCAGGCCTGTTGTCAAAAGATCAAAAGTTATGTACCTGGATTTGTTTAATAAAGATATTTTGGTGGTGGGATGTGGAAACCCTCTATTGGGTGATGACGGGTTTGGTCCTGCTGTGATCGAATCCCTTGAGATACAGCAAATCCAAGCAGATCATATCGGACTTTTGGATGCAGGTACTTCTGTTAGAGAGCTTCTTTTTGATTTACTGCTTTCCAGCTCAATTCCCAAGAACCTTATTTTGATTGATGCAGTTCAACATTCTAATGCTTTGCCGGGAGATATTATCACCATTGATGTAAACCAGATTCCGAAAAACAAAGTTGCTGATTATTCTCTACACCAGTTTCCCACTACAAATATGCTAAAGGAATTAAGGGATTCGGGTTTGATTGATATAAAGATTTATGCAGTACAGGTTGAAACTATTCCTAAGTTGGTTAAGTCGGGATTAAGCAGACCCGTCAAAAAAGCAGTTCTCAAACTGAGCAATTTAATCAAGCTAAAAGTATATGACAAAAAATTTTTATCCTGTGACAGGGAGTTTGTCTGATGCCTTCACGTTTTGAGCCGATTATTATAGGTTTTTTATGCAATTGGTGTTCATATACAGGCGCGGATCTGGCCGGTGTTGCAAGACTTCAGTATCCGCCGAATCTTCGCCCCATAAGGGTGATGTGTACGGGTATGGTTCATCCTGATCTAGTGATGGAGGCATTTTCCCAGGGAGCAGATGGTGTTATGATCATGGGTTGTCATCCAGGCGAGTGTCATTATCTTGAAGGAAATACAAAAGCTGCGGTCCGGGCAAAAGTTATTTCTGTTATCCTTCAAGATATTGGTGTAGACCCCAACCGGTTTGAGTTGAAGTGGATTTCCTCAGCAGAGGGATCGGTTTTTGCTCAGTTAATTACAGACTTTACAATGAGAATTCAGAAACTTGGCCCGCATAAGGTTAAGTCCTGTGAATATCGTGATAGAGAGACTATCAGGTAAAACCTCTCAAGTGGAGCTATTAGGGAAAAAAAGAGAAAGGGTACCATGAAAACATTTTTTAATCTTGTACAGGAAGTGCAAAAACCAGGATTATGTTGCAGGTGCGGGGGGTGTGCTGCATTTTGTACAGCCATTAACTACGGCGCACTGGAAATTGATAAAACCGGGAAGCCTGTTTACCAAGATATGGAAAAATGTATTGAGTGTGGTCTTTGTTACTCCATTTGTCCTGAGATTAATGATCTGGACGAGGAAACAAAACGTAAGGCAGCCTGGAGTGATCCCATGGGAAGAGTTATTGAGACCAATGTTGTCAGAGCATCTGATATCAGGGTAAGGGACAGGGCATCAGACGGAGGAGCAGTTACAGGACTTCTTCTCCATTTGTTTGATCGAAACAGGATTGATGGTGCAATTGTCACAAGATCCGTGGGTAAATTTAAGCGGCAGCCTTTTTTAGCAACTACCAGAAAGGAAATATTGGAATCTACAGGCTTTTTTTTCGATACTTCACATGGATTGAAACGATTCAGTGACCAGTATATGACATTTTCGACCATCCAGGAATTTGATCCCATGATTAAAAAGGGACTGAAAAGGGTAGCGCTGGTAGGAACACCCTGCCAGATTAAATCCCTTCGCAAGATGCAGGTTTTAAATCTAATACCCTCTGACTCAATAAAATTTTGTTTTGGTCTTTTTTGTTCCGGCAATTTTACCTTTGGGATCAAGGAACAGCAGCATCTGGCCGATATTGCAAAAATATCATTGGAAGATGTTAAAAGGATAAACCTGAAGGACAAGCTCATCATCACCCTTAATTCCGGGGAAATCAAAACAGTGGAGCTTGAGCAGATGGAATCCATGAAACGATATGCATGTCATTATTGTTTTGATTATTCAGCAGAATTTGCCGATATCTCATTTGGAGGAATCGGGGCTGAAGAAGGATGGACAACCGTCATTACCAGGACTCCCCTTGGCAGGGCTGTCCTGGCTGACAGCCGAAACTTCAAAAGCATGGAACAATATAATGTGGAGGATAATCCAGCGTTTGCCAGCAGAGCGCTCATGGAAGTTAGAAAGGCCTCTTATGCAAAAAAGAAAAAAACCAGGCACAAGAGAAGAAGCCTTCAAGCCAGGTCAGTGCAGGTCAAGGTTTAGGTATTTTATTGAATTTGCATGATAACAATTAAGACCAACAAACTATAGTGAGGATGCCATGCCTATAAAACTAGCAGGAGAGAGTTTAAATGCTTGCTCAGGATGTGAAATTTCCATTCTTGACATGGGGGAGAGGCTTCTAAAGCTATTGGAATTTGTCTCAATCATTCACTTTCCCTTACTTATGGACAGCAAACAGGGTAAAAATAATTCTCGGATTGTCAAGCTGCCAAAAGCCGATGTGGGTCTTATCAGCGGGAGTATTAAAACTGACGAACATCTTGAGCTTGCCCTGGCCATGAGAGATTCCTGCGATTTTATTGTGGCTTTAGGAACCTGCGCCACCCATGGAGGAATTCCTGCGCTTGCAAATTCTTTTCATAATGAGGATCTTCTTGAATATTGTTTTAATACCGAGGGGACGGATAAAACAGATGGTTTCCCATCCCATATTGTTCCGGAATTGTTGGATGCCTGTTATGCCCTTGATGAACATATCAATGTGGATATTTTTCTACCAGGCTGTCCGCCCCATCCGGACCATATTTTCAGGGCGCTTCAATCAATTGATAAAAATGAGTCCTTTTCACAGTCAAAGAAATCAGTGTGCGATAATTGTCCTGCAACAAGGGATGGTAAAGGTCAGGTGAAAACTTTGAAAAGGGCTTTGGAATTGCCCCGGTGGCATGCCGGTGATGACAAAAAAGAAGGGTTTAAATGTTTTTTGGAACAAGGATTCCTCTGTATGGGACCTGTTACAAGGGGCGGATGCGGTGGAGATAAGGAGCATGCCAGGTGTATTATGACCCAGATACCCTGCAGGGGATGTTATGGTCCTGTAAAAAAGGAAAGCAACCAGCGGTTGAGCATGCTGAATGCTCTGGCATCCAACGGGATTGATATTTCCTCTTTGCCGGAGACATTGTCAATGCTGAGGTTTTCCGGGGGGCACGGGCTTTTGCGGCCTTTACCCAGGATAAAGGAATCATAAATAAGATGGCAAAAGTAATTAATATTCAACCTATAACCCGTATAGAAGGTCATGCATCGATTCATATCCAGCTAAATGATCAGGGTAATGTTCAGGAAACAAAAGTAGCGTTTAAGTCCCTTAGAGGGTTTGAAAAATTTGTTGAAGGCAAACCAGCAGAAGAACTTCCAAGGATAGTAAGCAGAATTTGTGGCA
The DNA here is from genome assembly GCA_018645325.1 of Desulfobacula sp. Taxonomy (GTDB): domain Bacteria; phylum Desulfobacterota; class Desulfobacteria; order Desulfobacterales; family Desulfobacteraceae; genus Desulfobacula. The sequence continues at coordinate 21,552 of JABGOU010000027.1, read as the reverse complement.
TTTGTCCCTGGATGCATCATATTGCTTCCAACAAGGCCGTGGATGCCTGTTTTAATGTCACTCCCCCACCTGCTGGAAACCTTTTAAGAGAGTTGATGCTGACTATTGCCCATATAGAGGACAAGTTGCTTCATTTTTTCTTCCTGGCCGGAGCTGATTTTTTTTGGGGACCTGAGTATGATTTCAGTGTTCGTAACATTATGGGGCTTGTGAAGGCAAACCCGGAGCTTGCCGAGAAAGTGATCAGGATGCGGCATAAGGCTAAAATGGTCCTTGACAGTTTTTCCAAAAAAACCATTCACCCAGTTGCCGGTGTACCAGGTGGTTTTGTGAAGCCGCTTTCAATAGAGGATCGTAAAATATTTATTGATAATGTGAATGAGCTTCTAGAATTTGCCCTTTTTGCCCTGGAATATGCAAAAAAAAATGTTTTCCCAAAATTTGATGAATCTTACCCTGGGCTTGGAGAAATTACAACGGGTTTCATCGGGATGGTTGACAATAAAGGCAGTTTAAATCTGTATGACGGCAATATCCGCTTAATGAAACCCGATGGAACCAGTAAGGAATTTCGTCCGGATGAATATCTGGATCATCTGGCGGAAAAGGTGGTTCCCTTCTCATATGGGAAGTTCCCCTATGCAAAATCCTGGGGAGAAGGATTTTCAATGGATCTTGATGCTCCAAAAGGCATCTATCGATCCAATACACTTGCAAGGATCAATGTGGCGGATCAGATTGCAACGCCAAGAGCCCAGGCCGAACTTGAAGAGTTCCGAGATCTGTATGGCCGCCCTGCACAATCCACCCTTCTTTATCATTATGCAAGACTGATTGAGGAAGTCTATACCTGTGAAAGGGCCATTGAAATTTTAAAAGATCCCAGGATTATCAACCCTGAAGTCCGGGCTAAGGTCGAGCCCTGCGCAGGAAGGGGCGTCGGATGTGTTGAGGCTCCGAGAGGCACCCTTATACACGATTATACAACGGATGAAAAAGGTCTTATTACCCGGGTGAACCTCATTGTGGGCACAACTCACAACCTTGCTCCCATTAACCTAAGCGTGGACAGGGCGGCAAGGGATCTAATTAAAAACGGGGTTTATGATGACGCTATACTCAATAAGATCGAAATGGCGGTCAGGGCCTATGACCCCTGAATTTCCTGTGCAACCCACAGCCTGGACGGCGGTAAGATAATTGATATAAAAATCTATGATTCAAAAGGCCAAGAGTTAAGCCATTAAAGGCGTTAGCCCGGATATGGAAAACCTGTGCTCAATCCTGACCTTTGGGCAGTGGATGTTGCAGAGTGTCCCTCTGGTTCATTCGGGTACTTTGGGTTTGCTTTTTTGGGAAACGGGCTGGTAGTTTGGATTTATAAAAAATCAGCTAACTATATATAAAAAATAATAGGGAAGAATGGTTTGCACCAGTGGATCTGGGTTATATAATTCAATGTCCTATGACAGGATATTATCCTTTCCAGAAACAAGGTATTGTGTCCAGTTTGAATCCAAAAAATCAACAATTACCGATTATAATCATTTCAAGCTGCAAAAAATTTTACTCCCTTTTCTTTAATGACCTGCAAGCAGATATCCACAACATCAGGGTCATAAAAAGTTTCTCTATTCTTTTTAATTTCTTCTATTGCCTTATCCAGACCCAAAGCTGGACGATAGGGTCTATGGGAGGACATGGCCTCTACAACATCTGCAATTGTCAATATCCTGGCTTCTATCAATATTTTTTCCCCTGATACACCCAAAGGATAACCAGAACCATCCATTTTTTCATGGTGCTGATAAACAATTTCAGCAATAGGTAAGTCAAAATCTATATTTTTAATTATGGAATAACCAACAGTGGAATGTGTCTTTATCACTGCAAATTCAATTTCTGTCAATTGGGTAGGTTTGGCAAGGAATTCTGATGGAACATAAATTTTACCAACATCATGGATGGTTGCCGCCATCCAGAGGGCCTTGACCCGGTTTTCCGGGAACCCCATTTTTCGTGCAATTTTTTCAGAAATTTGTGCTACTCTTTCCTGGTGGCCGTACGTATATGGGTCTCTGACTTCCACTGTAACTGAAAGTGCCTTTATTACTTCATCAAGGACTATTTCCAATTTTTTACTGGATAATTTAAAGTCAGTGATATCCTTAAAACTCTGTATCATGCCGGTTAATTTGCCACGATCGGAAATTAAAGGTGTTGCTGTTAAAATTAAGGGGACCCGAGATCCATCAGGAAAACATTTTTCAGTTTCAATCTCAATCACCTTTGGAATGCGAATAATTTTTTTTAAGGGGCATTTCTCAGTACTGCAACGAGAGCCACGCAACACTGCATAACATTTTTTTCCGATTACCTCTTTTGCGTCTTTTTTCAATAATTTTAAGTATGTGGTATTTATATTGATTACATTAAATTCCGTATCAATAATTGCCAGAGAATCTTGTACTGCATTGAATACTTGCGATGTGTCATTGGTCAATTTTTTAATATTATTCATTTGTTTTATCCATTAAACAGAAAACAAAAGACTTGCCATAGTCTACACACTCCTCAAACCATAAAATCGCCAGAATGCTTTTGATATTCTATTAAAATAAAAAAATATATAATATATCTTGTATCAAGAAGTAAAGAAATTTGCACAAATTAAATTCCAATATATGGGACAAAGCAAACTCAAATGAACTAAAATTCCATTACATAATTGGAGATTAAGGAGAACGCAAACGCTTCCCTTTTTTTATTTGTTCCAGAGGGTTATTGTCTGACATTTTAATCTCTTTTTAGTGGGACCTCGCAGGTCCCTTTTTATCATACCATTAGGAAGTCCAGATCCGGAATTGGCATTAATTTTTTGTTCGGACCCAGGCATACTAGTTCCAGTGTACAGGTAACCGCTGGTTTTTCTGCATTCGGCCTCCAGGCCTCGTGAAAAAAGATGACCCTGTAATCCCCTTGTTTTTCCCATGTTGTTTTAATATTGAGAAGATCCCCGAAAGCCGCACCATCATGGTATCCTAAGTTTATTTTATACACGGCAAAACCGATTCCCTTTTCATGCCACATTTCGGAAAGTTTGCTTATACCAATGATATCTTCTCTTGCCCGTTCAAAGAATTTTAAATAGTTGGCATGGTAGACCACACCTGAGTGGTCTGTGTCTTCATAATAAACTTGTGCAGAAAAATGATGGGTTTTCCTGTTTGAATTATTCATCTATCGTGTCCTGTAAGGTTATTTATGGGGTAAACTTTTATATAGGGTGTAGAAAATTATTTCAAGAATTTATAAAAACTCCGGATCAGCTTGTCCGGTAGAAACGAATACTTATTTCTTCTATGGTGGCCAGACCTTCATTAATGGCATGATCTATGAAGGGCATAAACCTGTCTATTTTTTCCAGGGTATCGACAATCTCTATGACCATGGGCATATCTTCTGAAAGCCTTAGAATCTTTGTAGTATGAATCCTTGAATGTGCCCCGAAGCCTAAGATACCCCGTGTTACAGTTGCACCGGCCAGGCCTTGTTCTCTTGCCTTTTTAACAATCCATTCATATAGAGGGGTGCCTTCATTTTTATCACTCTCGCCGATAAAGATTCTGAGCAAATGCCCTTTTTCCGGAAGAACCATAAATTTACCCTCCTTTATAATAGTCTGGACATGGAAAATCCAAGCCAGACAGAACCAAAACCAAGGATAAGGTGAAGCATAAGATTTGTAAGGGCTGAGACAAACTGCCCATCTCTTGCAACCGTAAAAATTTCATATCCAAAGGTTGAAAAAGTTGTAAATCCCCCTAAAAATCCGATAAGAATCAATGCACGAATTTCAGGAGTAAATATTTGTCTTGCATCAGATAAGCCACCTATCAATCCGATTAAAAAACAACCGGCCACATTAACTGTTATTGTTCCATAAGGAAAAAAGGGATCATTAAAAAGCCTGTGGGATAAATCACTGATAATATACCTGCAGATAGACCCTGCAGCCCCTCCTACCCCAACCATTAATATTTTAATCATATACATCTTCCTGAAAAACATCATTCCAATAGAATCCTGTCTTTTGGGAGTTTAAATAGAAATGAGCATAAAAGCCATGTTTATTTCTTTATTTTTTTGCTTTTTTTTAAACAAAAACCTGGAATAAACATCAATACTGGTTTTTTTTATCATCACCTGGAAATGAGGAACCAGACTTGATCTAATAAAATCAGATTTAAAAATAAATTGACTTTATTGAGTACCCATTGTCTACTTGAAAATCATACGGGTAAGGCTTGTAAAATATAAAACCGATATTATTTTAAGTTGAATTTAAAACACAAGCCTTTGGTAAAGAGTTTAAAGGGAAATTGTCGGTTTTTGGTGGAGCACTGATTTTTATTAAATATCAAGGAGATACTTATTTGAAAGCATTGATTATTGCAGCCCACGGCAGCAGGAAAAAAGAATCCAATCTTGAGGTTGCATTGCTTGCGGCAAGGGTGTCAAAAAAATCAAAAGGATCTTTTGGAACGGTTGAACATGCTTTTTTGCAAATAGCCGAGCCTCTTCTTGAAAATAAAATTAAAGAGCTTGTGCAAAAGGGTGCAAAAAAGATTGTCATATTTCCTTTTTTCATAGGCAGTGGCAGCCATATCCTTGTGGATATACCTGAACTGGTACAGCAGGCAAAAATAACCTATAAACATGTTGAATTCAAGTTGACCCGACATCTTGGAAAAATTGAAGCAATTGAAGATATAATTATTCAAGAGGTGATAAGGACTCTAAGTTGAATTGCCTTAAGAAAGTGAATTATATATGAAAAAAATTATTATTGTAAAAGCAGGTAATACATTTGAGAGTATGGCAAGTCATCTGGGAGACTTTGAGGATTGGATTTTCATGCCAAGGGCATTGAAATAGGCACTGCTGGCATTGAAATTTTGGAAGAGGGAGTATCAGACCCCCTTTTTAAAGGGTTGCCAAAAATGTTCAAAGCCCATGTCTGTCACTCTCAAACAGTGACAAGGTTACCGGATCATGCCGTAAGGATAGCAAAAAATTTTTTTGAACCCAACCATGCTTTCAGAATCGGGCAATCAGCCTGGGGAATCCAATTTCATCCCGAGTTTGATGATAAGATCATGGCAGCCTATGTGGAAAATGTGGAAACATCTATCAAAGAATCCGGGCTGAATTTTTCTGAAACCCTTGATAAAATAGAGCCCACTCCAATCCCGGTTAAGATTTTGGAAGGGTTTGGAAAGTTGGCTATATAATTACAATAATTTTTTTACCGGTTCAGGGTCCAATCATAATTCAGATAATTTATTTTAATATTTTCATTGGCGGAATCAAACTTTTCTTTTAACTCTTTATGGGCATAGCGCCTGATAAATAAAAGAGGGTTGCCGGAAAAATCTTTTTCAAACCATTTGAAAATTTTGCTGATAAAAAGATTGTCTCCCTTGATAAAAGTATTTTTTTTATCATTTATAAATACACTTGCCTGATCATCTAATTGATTTTCCAGAGTTTCACCTTCATAGGGCTCATTACGAAGGCGAGGGCAGCTTTTAGAGGCACAATTTATGGCAAAATGAACCCGGGGGTCTTTGAATCCCGGCCGAAGGATTTTATGCTCTATATGATCAAGGGATATGGTTTTTCCCTGGAGTAAAATGAATTTTTTACTCCAGGGGTTGGAAAAAAAACTGCCGATCTCTTTAATGGAATTAATCCCTGGATATTTTGTTAATACAAGCTTTATGGTGAATGCATTATAAGCATTGATATAATAAGCAAACCGGCTGTTTTTTGAAAGCAGTTTTGCATTGGTGATGTTTAAAATACCCAGATATTCATCCAGCAGGTTTTCATCTTTTTTAAACCCGTCATAGTTAACGTGATTATTTGTTACATGCTTTTTTAAAAGCGAGGCATAAATATGATTGTCTACACTCTCCTTTGCCAAGGCAAAGCCTGTAAAAAATAACAACAGAATAGATAGACCCATAATATATTTAAACCCTTTTTGCATAACTATCCTTTTTTGATTCAATTGTTTTTCAAATTGATTTATTTGGGAGTAAAATTAAATTTCTGACCCCCAATGGCTGCTTCATACATTAAACCGCCTTTGGTGTGAACAAAAACAGCGATTCCCTTTAAATAATTTATTCTGGCATGGTCTCCTGAGGCAGAACCGGTATTTGCACCGGCTGTCGCACCTTCTGTTCCTGCTTTTGCCTGTGCACCGGAAGTAATGGCCACGGCAGATGCAGAAGCATCAAATTCAAAGCTGCCGCTGGTGAATTCAGTATAGGCTCTTTTATCCTGGAAAAATATGATTTCTGAAAATGCTTGCCCTCCCAGTTGGAATCCAATGGTGAGTTTTGCCAGGGAAACGGTTCCAGTGACGTTACCCTTTTTATATACCTTGCCTTTTCCATATGCACCGCCAATACCAATACCGCCTTTACCCACGGTTGGGAAAACCGCATATCCATAGCAGTTTTCAAAGAAGGACTTTGTTGCATCGGACTTTTTAAACACGTTGATGGTGTCTGAATAATTGTCGGCAAAGGCAATGGTTGATAAATTCATTACAAACAGAAACATTCCTGACAACATAACCACCTTAAGTCTTTTCATTATATTTCTCCTTTTATATTGGTATCAAATAATTCCAATTCCTGCAAAAATATCAAGCCCTCCATGAAACACAGGTTTTATTTCAAGTCTTAGCTCAAGATATGATTTGTACTCCTTTGAAGGGAGAATAATTCCTGTGCGCCAGCTTTTAAAATCCGCTGAAAGCTTTTTTCCAATTTCACGATAAAATGAGCGGGTATCTGTTTCTTCACCCAGTCTTTTTCCATAGGGCGGGTTTAACATTACCACCCCTTTTTCCCCGGGGCAAATTTTTTCAGGATTTATGGAAAAAAAATCTTTTTGACACAGTTCTATAATATTGTTGAAGTTATGGTTTGAAATATTTATTTTCATGGCAGTTATTGCCATATCATCTATATCAGATGCAAAAATTTGATTTTTTGGAAATGCAAGAATTTTTTTTGCCGCCTGTTTTTTTAAATAAGCAAATGCCTTTTGGCTGAAACCCGGCCAGTTTTCAAAAGCAAAAGACCTGAAAAATCCAGGTGGTAAATTCATTTTCATCATTGCGGCTTCAAGGGAAAAAGTTCCTGACCCGCACATGGGATCAATTAATATGTCCTCTTTTGAAAAACCGGCCCAGAAAAGCATGGCAAAAGCCAGGTTCTCTCTTAACGGCGCTTTGTGTACTTTTTGCTTTATGCTTCTTTTAAATAAAAGATCTCCTGTGCTGTCCAGGGAAATGGTGAAAGCGTCTTTATCAGCTCTGATATAAACTGTCTGATTTGATTGGTTTTGGGCAGATGAAGTAAAGGAACCAGCTAAATTTAATTGATTTTGAATAACCTTTTCACATCGTTGCGCAATGGCATCGGAATGGTAGAGTCTTGATTTTTTTGTTGTAACATTAAACTTGAGATGACAATTTTGCGGCAGATAGAGTATCCAGTCAATTTTGTCTATCCTTTTTTCAAGTTTCTCAAAAGAATCTGCCTTAAACTTGCCGAGCCGCATCAAAATTCTTGAAGGACTTCCTAAATGAAGATTGAACAAAAAACATATTTCAAGTTTGCTTTTAAATTCAATACCACCCTTGATGATCTTCAATTTATCTTCAGGGAATCCAAGACCAATCATTTCATTTTGGCAGATTTTTTTTAATCCAGGTGAACAAACGGCAAAAAATAGATGTTCTCTTCCAATAATTCTTCTTTTTACCCTTTTTTCAAATGAAGATGTTTTCATAACTATAATCTTTCATTCGCACAACGAATAAGTCCTTCTGTGGTTTCCCAGGAGATGCATTCATCTGTTATGGAAACTCCATATTTGAGTGTTTTACAATCTCCATTACATTTTTGGCTGCCTTCAAACAGGTTGCTTTCAAGCATGAGCCCTATAATGCTTGTATTACCTTCAATCCTCTGGTCCAGTACACTTTTAAATACAAAGGACTGCCCTTTGAATTTTTGTCCTGAGTTGTCATGGGAACAGTCTATCATAATAGTGTCAAGAAGATTTTTCTGTTTGAGTTTGTTTTGAATTTTTTCAACAGACACTGGATCATAATTAGGGTGGGGGCCTCCTCTGAGAACAATATGCCCAAACGGGTTTCCTTTAGTACTGACAATTGAAGCATACCCCTGTGGATCAATTCCAAGGAAATGCTGGGAGGTACCTGCTGCCATCATGGCATTGATGGCTGATGAAAGACTTCCATCCGTGCTGTTTTTAAACCCGACAGGCATGGAAAGACCACTGGCCAGTTCACGATGGGTCTGGGATTCCGTTGTCCGTGCACCAATAGCTACCCAGGTTAAAAGGCCTGCAATATATTGGGGTGTAATGGGATCAAGAATTTCAGTAGTAGTCGGAAGTCCCATCCGATTGATTTCAATCAAAAGGGATCGGGCTTTTTTTAAGCCTTCATCTATGTCATATGTTGAATCAAGAAAGGGATCATTGATTAAGCCTTTCCATCCAATAGTTGTTCTGGGTTTTTCAAAATAAACCCTCATAATCAGATTAATTTTCTTTTTAACTTCTTTTCTTAATTCTTTCATTCTATGGGCATACTCAAGTGCTGCATCTATGTCGTGAATTGAGCAGGGGCCTGCAATCACAAGAAGCCGGTCATCTTTTTTATGTAAAATATTTTCAATATCGCGACGTCCATCAATAACTGTTTTTGCAACCTCATCAGTTATTGGAAGTTCATTTTTAATGGATGCAGGTGAAATAAGTGGTTTGAACGCTTTTACATTTACATCATAGGTCTGTTTCATTGCCTTTTCCTTTACCGGGTTTCAGTTAAAAAGCCAACAGCCTAAAATAAAAAAGCCGCAGGCTTTTGCTGCCTGCGGCTTTGTTGTTAAAAATAAAAATTAGCGCAAAACAGGCAGGCCAGTATAATAATACCAAAAATAAAATCTGTCTGTTACGCAAAAATTCATAGAGTTCTCCTGTTAAAATAAAGATAGACCATATAATTTTCACCAAGTCAAGATAATTTATCCAGCCATTTCTAATAAATGGCTGGGTAAATTATCTATGGTGTGAAGATAGTTCAAACTAATATGGAATTACTCTAACCTGATCTTGTCCTTTTTAATAACAAGTGTTAGAGGTAGTGATTTGCAGCATTCACATCCTTTAGAGGAAAATAGTATGCCGCTCATTGCTGGCCAAAACCGATACTCACAATTGAATCCTGCCAAGGCAGGGCCTCTATTCATGCTTCTTGCTGCACTTTTGTTTACGATAATGAGTGTTATTGTCAAATTAATGCCCTCACAATATTCTGTGTGGCATTTGGGTTTCATACGGTGCTTTGGCGGAATGGTTGTGTTGTTAAGTTTTTTTGGGAGGAAAAGCAATCCTTACAGGGGGAATAATATCCCACTTTTGATTATAAGGGGTTGCACGGGCTCCATTGCCTTTGTTACCATAGTTACTGCATTGAGAATCCTTCCCATATCAACGGCCAGTGTAATTTTTTACTCCTTTCCCGGATTTGCAGCCATGTTTGCCTTTATCATTTACCGGGAACGAATCTCAATTCGTCAAATGGGGTGTATTGCCTTGTTATTGGTCGGTGTGGCTGTTTTATTCGATTTCAGGCTGACGGGCAATCTTTTCGGGCAGATCATGGCGGTTGTCGGCGGTTTCTTTGCAGGGCTAACGGTGACACTCATCCGATCATTGAGAGAAAAGAACGGGCCGGTTATAATTTATCTCTATTTTTGTACCATGGGCACTCTTATTACCCTGCCAAAATTTATTCTTGAACCAATCGTCCCTTCCACAGGGTTAGAATGGATAATGATTACAGGAATCATCCTCATATCCGTGTCTGCCCAACTCCTGATGAACCAGGGTTTTTTTTATTGTAAAGGGTGGGAAGGTGCGGTCTATATGTCGAGTGAAACCATTTTTACAGCAATTGTCGGCATTCTCCTTTTAAATGATCCAATCTCAATCCGGTTTTTCATCGGTGCAATTCTTATTCTTTGCAGCGGCTTTATCCTGAACTGGTTAAAGGCAAATGAAAAAAAATAAATGCTTATATCATTAATGTCGCAGTCTGCTCCAAACAAGCCGCGAAAATATTCTTCTTGGAAATCGTCTGTAATAAGATCTCAAAATAATAAGAGAACTTCTTCAGGGTGGAAAACCTGGTTCCAAATGTGAAAAATAATTATTCATATGGGATTAGGGTGGAGCCAATGTACGGATTCGAACCGTAGACCTGCTCATTACGAGTGAGCTGCTCTGCCACCTGAGCTACATTGGCTATGGGGTTATTCATTTTGCAGTGTGCAAAATTTTGTGTATTTTTGTCGGAATACGATACTATGCTTCATGGAAATATTCAAGTACCAGTCCAATGGAAAATCAAAAAAAATAATTTAGAAGTCTTTGGTGTTTATAAAGTGTCAATATAATAAACACACAATGGTTAAACACTGTTTGTTATGCAAATCAACCTTTTTTTGCTTGACAACTAACAAGCTAGAAAATAAGTAGTATATACATTGTCACACCACCCTGTTGAACAAAAAAGGATTGTTTTATATGGATATGAAAAGGGATTATTATGAGGATGTGCAGCTTTTAACCTCTCCGGTTGTTCTTTTCTGGTTTGCTGTCTTAATTGGATCTCTTTATTGTTTACCCTTTTTTGTAGATAATTATTATATTTATGTGGCCAATTATATTGCCATTAATATCATTGTTGCAGCAGGCTTAAATCTTCTGGTGGGATATACGGGGCAGATTTCTCTTGGCCATGCCGGGTTTTTTGCCATTGGTGCTTATGGAACGATTATCCTGATGACAAAGGCAGGATTTCCATTCCTTTTAGCCCTGCCATGTGCCGCTTTTGTTTCAGGTTGTTTCGGGTTTCTGCTGGGTTTGCCGGCTCTTCGCCTTGATGGACCCTATCTTGCCATTGCCACACTGGGATTTGGATTGACCATTACCCAGATTATAGGACGAATTGAACTTTTTGGTGGCAGAGAAGGTATCCATGCGCCTGATATCACCATTGGCTCCTGGGTTCTGGATACGGATAAGGAGTTTTATTTTCTTTTGATAACGCTCACAATTTTTTTGCTGCTGTTTATGCGGAACCTTATCAAGACAAGGGTGGGCAGGGCATTTATTGCCATCAGGGATGCTGATATCGCAGCCCAGACAATGGGGGTAAATATCCTTTATTACAAAACTTTGGCTTTTGCAGTGAGTGCATTTTATGCCGGCATTGCAGGTGGGTTATATGCCTTTGTGTTAAAGTTTATTGAGCCGGAAATTTTTACCTTGATGATGTCCATCATGTTTCTGGCCATGGTAGTTGTGGGAGGCCTTGGATCCATGATGGGAGCTATTGCCGGGGCTACACTTCTTTGTTGGATGGATTTGAAATTGCGCAATATTCTTGATATCCCCTATGTTGGGGACTGGCTGGAGCATCTTTCTAACAACTGGTTTTCCATTACGGGTGTATCCAATATTCAATATATTGTATTTGGTTCCATTCTGGTTGGGATCATGCTGTTTGAACCCCTTGGGCTATATGGCATATGGATTCGAACTAAAAAATACTGGCGAACATGGCCTTTTTAATATGGAGATCTAAATGATTGATTTGATCCAGATGATTGTCAACGGTGTTGCAGTGGGAAGCTCCTATGCCTTAATGGGACTTGCCATGGTAATCATTTATAAGACATCTGAGGTGCCCAATTTTGCCCAGGGTGAAATGGCTCTGATCTCATCATTTTTTGCCATGATGCTCTTAACATCTTTTAATATGTCTTTATATCTTGCTTTCTTTTTAACATTTGTGTTTGCAGTACTTTTGGGATTCTTTTTAGAATTTGCCATTCTTAGACGGGCAAAAGAACCCAATATTTTGGGCATGATCGTTATCACCATCGGCATTGAAATGATTATTCTAGGATTTGTGTCATGGAAATTCGGGGCGGACCAGAAAACCATGCCGTTTCCCATAGGGCCTTATGACAGCTTTATTATCGGCGATATCTTTGTAAGCAAACTCGAAGTTTTGACATTGGTGGCAGCATTACTATTAATGACCACACTATATTTGTTTTTCAGATATTCAAAATTGGGGCTTGCCATGAAAGCCACCCAGCAAAACAGTGTTGCTGCACAGATTGTAGGGGTGAGGACCAATAGGATTATGATGATGACCTGGGGGATTTCCTCTCTTGTGGGAGCTGTGGCAGGTCTTTTAATTTCTCCGACCATCATGCAACCATTCATGATGTGGGATCCCATGCTCAAGGGATTTGCCGCAGCAGTCATGGGCGGAATGACCTCTTTGCCGGGAGTAATTGTTGCGGCTTATATGCTGGGTATTATTGAGAATCTCTTTGGAGGATATATTTCCATTGAATTTAAGACAGTGGTTGCTTTTGTCATTATTGTGCTTGTTTTGTGCGTTAAACCAAGCGGTCTTTTTGCCAGGCATTATATAAAAAAGGTTTAATTCAGATGTAAATATAGTAATGCGTGAACGAAATATAGAACCAATGATTGTTTAAAAAGGAGGGAATGATGAAAAAAAGATTAGGACTTGTTTTATTAATTTCTTTGGCTTTTTTGTTGAGCTTTGCTCCAAACCTATGCGCTGAAGTCGGTGTTACAGATACGGAAATTCATCTTGGGCAGTGGGGTCCCCAGACAGGCCCTGCAGCAGCTTGGGGTAATGTCGCAAGAGGTACCCGCGATTATTTTAAATGGATCAATGATAATGGCGGTATCCATGGTAGAAAAATTGTTTATCACATGTTTGATGATGGGTATAATCCAGCTAAAACAAAGGCCGGGGTAAAAGAACTCCAGGAAGGTACGGGGATGTTTGCCTGGGCCTGTGGTGTGGGAACATCTCCAGGGCTTGCTGTTCGAGATTATCTGGCTAAAAAAAATATCCCATGGGTAGGACCTGCTGCAGGTTCCATGCACTGGGTAGATCCTCCCCAGAATAATCTGTTTGCCGTTTATCCGCTTTATTATGGTGAAGCAAAGGCATTGATCAAATACGCCATTGAAACAATGGGGAAAAAGCGGATTGCCATTGCTTATTTGAATGATGAATATGGAAAGAACGGACTGCGCGGGGCTCTTGAAGAACTAAAGGCCCATGGCATGAAAGCCGTTGCACAGGTATCCATGGAAAATAAAGATACGGATCTTAAACCCCATGTGATGAAATTGAGACAATCCAAGGCAGACCTGGTACTAATGTGGACAGGAGTAGGACATTCTGCAAGAATTGTCGGTATCAGCAAGGCCATGAAGTTTGAACCCCAGTTCATGAGTACCAGCACCACCTCTGATTTTCCATTTATGATGCACATTACAAAAGGCCTTTGGGAAGGTGTTATAACGGGTACTCTTGGTGAACTTCCAGATTCCGGTTATCCTCTGCTTGATAAATATAAAGAAGAGGTGTTTGATAAATATGCGGCCAAAGAAGAAAGATGGGGCGTTTTTTATTATGCAGGTATTCTTTTTACTGAACCCATGATTGAAGGATTAAAAAAGACGGGACGTGATCTTACCCGAGAAAATTTTATTAATGCAATGGAACAGATAAAAGGATTTAAAGGCATCGGCCCTGAAGTCAATTATAAACCGTTTAACAAGAATGATATGTATTCACGTCAGGGAGCATCCCAGACCTTTCTGGTTCAGTGCCTTGCCGGTGGAAAAGCTAAAAAGCTTACAGATTGGATGAGTATAAAATAATATGGAATCCTCTTTTTTTCTGGTTGACCACCTGTCTATTTCCTTTGGCGGGATAAAAGCTCTCCAGAATATCAGTTTTACCATGAACAAGGGTGAGATCTTTTCCGTGATCGGTCCCAATGGTGCGGGAAAGACCACCCTTTTTAACTGCATATCAGGACTTTATAAACCAGATCAGGGCAATATTCAGTTTAAAGGCAATTCCATTGAAAATAAAAAGCCTGATACTATTGCCAGGATGGGAATTGCCAGAACCTTCCAGAATATTGAGCTGTTTTCCCATATGAACACCATGGAGAATATAATGCTGGGTCGTCATATCCACATGAAAACTGGGGTTTTTAAAGGAATGTTTTTGTGGGGAAAATCTTCTTTTGCCGGAAAGGAAGAAATTGTTCATCGTGAACGAGTGGAAGAAATTATAGATTTTCTGGAACTTCAGAATGTTCGGGACAAGTTTGTAGGAGCTTTGCCCTATGGAACCCAGAAGCTGATTGAACTGGGTCGCGCCCTTGCCCTGGAACCGGATTTGCTTTTGCTTGATGAACCCTGTGCCGGCATGAACTCTGAAGAAAAGCAGGATATGATCTTCTGGATTAAGGATATTCAGGATGAGCTGGGGATTTCCATCCTGCTCATTGAGCATGACATGAAAATGGTCATGGATATTTCAAGCAGGGTTTTGGCCATTAATTTTGGAAAGCAGGTCACCCTGGGGAGCCCTGAAGAGGTCCAGCAGAATAAAGAAGTCCTCAAAGCATACATAGGAGAGGAAAACTAAATATGCCGGATCTGCTTGAAGTAAAAAATATAGAGACCTATTATGATCTGGTATATGCCATCAGGGGGGCTTCTTTTGCAGTAAAAGAGGGAAGCATCACCACGATTCTGGGCAATAATGGGGCGGGAAAATCAACTATCTTAAAGACGATCATGGGCCAGATTGAGGATCAGCCGGACAAGGGTATCATTGAATATGACGGGATCCCCATCCAGCATAAGGATACAGATGAAATCGTCAGGAAAGGCATTGCCTATGTGCCGGAAGGCCGGGAGGTTTTTGAGGAACTCACGGTCCATGAACATTTATTAATGGGGGCCTATATCAGGAAAGACACATCTGGGATAAAAAAGGATATTGAACAGGTCTTTGACTATTTCCCTGTTTTAAGAGAAAGAACCAATCAATGGGCAGGTACACTTTCCGGCGGAGAGCAGCAAATGCTTGCCATTGGTAGAGCTTTGATGCTCAGACCCAGGCTTTTACTCCTTGATGAACCGTCTCTCGGGCTTTCTCCCATCCTGGTAAAAGAGATTTTTTCCATTATCAGTGCGATAAACAAAAAAGGAGTGACAATCCTTCTGGTTGAGCAGAATGCCAACATGGCCCTTTCCATTTCTAACACCGGGCTGATCCTTGAAAATGGGCGGTTTGTAATGAAAGGGAAAGCAAAAGATCTTTTGGAAGACAAAGATGTCAAAGAGTTTTATCTTGGCATAAAATCCGAAACATCAGCCAAAGGCTACCAGAGATGGAAAAGAAAGAAAGCATGGCGATGAAAAAAACAGAATCCATATTTGAGACAATTCCCCAGGTTTTTAACCGGGCTGTTGATAAAAACCCTTCAAAGGTTGCAATGCGAACAAAACAGCTGGGCCTTTGGCATGATATTACCTGGCATGAATACCATGATAAAGCTAAAAAGATTGGGTGCGCTCTGGCTTCCATGGGATTTGAAAAAGGAGATGCTGCATGCATTATAGGTGATAACAGCTTTGAATGGGTTATGGCTGATATGGCAATTCAATGCGTGGGCGGGGTGTCTGTAGGGGTTTATGCCACCAATGCCTGGCAGCAGGTTCAGTATGTAGTCGATCATTGTGATGCCAGATTTTTATTTGTGGAAAATGAAGAACAACTGGACAAATGGTTGATGTTCAGACAGAATGCACCTCTTTTAAAAAAGGTTATTGTATGGGACACAAAGGGACTTTTGGCTTTCACAGATCCCATGGTTATGACCTTTGATCAGCTGCTTGAAATGGGCAGCAAAGAAGATAAAGAGAATCCATCACTTTTTAAGGACAGGCAGGCTAAGGTCACACCGGATGATCTTGCAGTGATCATATATACCTCGGGCACTACAGGTCCGCCCAAAGGTGCCATGCTTACTCATAAAAATGTGACTTGGATGGCCAGTGCAGTCGACACAATTATAAAAATACACAAAGAAGACAATGTTCTGTCTTTTTTGCCGTTGTGCCATGTTTTTGAACGGCTTTTTACCGTTTTTATCCATATAAAATTTACCTATGTTGTTAACTTTGTGGAAAAACCGGATACGGTCATGCAAAACATGATGGAAGTCTCTCCAACTGTGGGATACGCTGTTCCAAGGATTTGGGAAAAATATTATTCAAATATCATGATTAAAATGGATGATGCCACCTGGTTTAAACGTTTTGTTTTTAAACTTGCCCTGAAGATTGGGGAAAAAAGGGCTGATCGGGTCATGAATTTTAAATCTCTTGGCGTTTTTCACAGAATCCTATTTTCCATTGCCTGGTTTACTATTTTCAGAAAGCTAAAAGAACGGCTTGGGTTTGAAAACATCAGGGTGGCTATTTCAGGGGCTGCTCCCATATCAAAAGAAGTATTGCGGTTTTTTCAATCCATTGGAATGAATCTGATTGAAGGATATGGCCAGACGGAAGGGACAGGGGTAACCACCCTTTCACCAGAGGATAAAACCAAATTCGGGACTGTTGGAATAGCCCTTAAAGGAATTGATTTAAAAATTGCTGAAGATGGTGAGATTCTTGTTAAATCGCCGGGAGTGTTTAAAGGGTATTATAAAAGCGATAAGGCAACTGCTGAAACTATTGTTGACGGCTGGCTGCTGACAGGAGATGTGGGTGAGATAGATTCGGATGGATTTTTAAAAATAACAGACCGCAAAAAAGATATTATCGTGACAGCGGGTGGTAAAAATATTACTCCCCAGTATATTGAGAATAAACTTAAAGCAAGTATTTACATTAATGATACAGTTGTGATTGGAGACAAGCGAAAATTTTTATCCTGCCTTATTATGATTGATGAGGACAATGTGGCTAAGTTTGCCCAGGATAACAAAATTCAGTTTTCAACCTATAAAGATTTAACCTGCGATGAACAAGTGATCGCCCTTATTGACAGGGAAGTCAAAAATGTTAATGAAACCCTTGCACGGGTTGAAAACATTAGAAAATTCACCATTCTTCCAAAAAGGCTCTATGAAGAGGACGGGGAGGTGACTCCCACCATGAAAATCAAGCGAAAATTCGTCAATAAGGCTTTTAAGGATTTAATCGAAGCCATGTATTAGATGCACAGGTCCCTTCGTCCACCATCCTCTCTTTAATTTTTTTCATTATGGTATTTACATAAAAATTATAATGGTTTGCTTTGGTATCCATATTTTTTTTAGCTGGTAAGGGGAAAATGAAAAGATTTAACCTATACAAATCAGTTTTTTTGGTTTACAAATAAATTAAGAATTAACAGCAGACATACAATTCTCGTATGTGTTGCACTATTTTAAGAAAAACATTTATGGAAACAGGCCTATTTGGCCTTTGATGCAACGCAGTAGATGGGCCAAAAGACAAGTAATTTCGTTTACTTTATAAAATTTGCGGACCTAAGCTTGTGGAGAAATACAATAATAATCTGGACATAGAACAGGAGAAATACCGCTAATGAATTTGTTTGCCCTATTGTCTAATATCGGAGTGCCGGATATTCTTGATATCTTGTTTATTTCCATGGTTTCCTATCAGCTCTATATATGGTTCTGGGGCACCAAAGCCTTTAAAGCCCTTATCGGTATTGTCCTTTTAAGCGGAATCTTTATTGTGGCCAAATACTGGGGGCTTTTTTTAACCACCTGGGTTTTTCAGATTTTATGGCAGGTCTTTGTTATTCTCTTGATTATCCTGTTTCAAAAAGAAATTAGACAGATGCTTGAGCGGTTTAATCCTTTGAAGAATTTAGGATTTAAACAGGGAGTAGCCAGGGATAACTGGATACCTGAGTTTGCAGACTGGGTCTTTGACGCAGCCAAAAGAAGAATCGGCGCACTCATTGTTTTTGAAAGATCAGACTTGACATTTGATTTAGTCACCAAAGGGATTTCTATGGAATGTGATCCCCAGCCTGAGATATTGAACTCCATTTTTTATAAGGAATCACCGCTACATGATGGGGCAATCCTTATTTGCAGGGGGAAAATTTTGAAAGTATCCTGCTACCTGCCCTTGTCTGCCAGGGAAGATCTTCCCCAGGAATGGGGAACAAGGCACAGGGCAGCCCTGGGATTAACTGAACAATGTGATGCCTGGGTAATGATTATTTCAGAGGAAAGAGGGGAAATATCATTTGCTGGTGATCAGAAAGTTCAAAAGGTAAAAGATCAGGAAGAATTGTCCACCATAATAGAGGATGTGATATTTAGCCAAAAAGATGTGGATACAAATATTAAAGAAAAAATTATATCATGGTTTACCAGGAATTATAAAATAAAGGCGGCTGTATTTGCATTGGTGTTTATCCTGTGGATGGCCCTTGCAGGGCAGCAGGATTTTGAAAAAAAAATCGATTTGCCCCTTAATTTTAAAAATATACCGGCAGAGCTTATGGTATCCCGGCCAAATGATCTTAAAATTTCTGTTACCTGCAGTGGATTGAGAAAAGATGTCAGCCAGTTAAATAAAAATAATCTTCTTACTTATATTGATTTATTTTCAGCAAGACCAGGGACATATTTTTATAGTATTAATACAGGAAATCTAATCCTGCCCAATGACAGAATTAATATTATAAATATAACTCCGCCAAGGATTGAACTTACATTGGAAAAAAGATCAGAATCAAACCAGAGTGGCAAACCGTAGACTGCACATGTTTTACAGGTGATCCGCAGCACTATCCGATACAACAGGAGGCGTTTTCTTTACCCTTTATCCAGACCTGGATAATATAGGCGGCTCAGCCTACACCTGGACTTACTGATATTGCCCCGGAAGGGCAGTTGTTGACACAGGCGCCACATTCCATGCAGGCATTGAAATCAACAATATTGGCTTTGCTCTGTCTCATTTCAAAAACAGCCTGGGGACAGACTTCAGTACACAGGCTGCAGCCGATACATTTTTCTTCATCCAGTGCCAAGGATGATACATCTTCTAAATATCTTAAATCTTTCATTATGAATCCTTTAAATATTTATGTCAAAATGCTGAATATATCCAAAGCCCGGTTGAAATCACAAGGCAGGCTAACTGCACAGGAATATAACGCTTCATTTCTTTTTCAACTCCTGAGGGTGATGTAAAAGGTGTGGCTCCAGTAAAATTCATGGCCAGATAAGAGCTTATGGTCACACTAAATAAAAAAAGAGCCAGAGATCCCGCAATACCTGGAATATCTTTGGAAACCTGTGCCAAAAAAAGAATCGCAAATACACTTCCGGCAATGATGCCTTTAAGTGCAAATTGTCTGGATGGGAGAAATGGAAGAAGCACGGGGGTAACAAATGCTCCTGAAACTATTCCTGCAATAAGGGCTAAAAAAGATAACAGGCCTCTTTCCAAGGCCCCGGAAAAAGAAAAAATACCCGGTCCAAATCCTGAAATAATGAACAGGATAAGTGCCGTGATCATTGCTGGTTTCAGAAAGATTTGAATTTCCACAGGTGTCAGGATAAATCGTTCATACAGGTTAAATGTAACCTGTCTCATTTTTTTATCGGCTTTTCTTTTATTTTTTAAAAAAGCCTTGATATCATTGGCGCGAATTGGGCCATATACGGCCCTGAAGCCTGACTTTTTTTTAACATCCCTTGCTGACACACCCGTTGCTCCAAGCTGGGGAACAATGACCCGTTTATGATCCACGATTTTTTCAAGTTTACAATCTTTAATTCTATTTACAAGTTCCAGGGTTGAAAAGGTTCCCTTTCCAGCTGCACACCATACATTGACCCCTTTTGTGTCCAGAACAAGAATCCATGCATTTATCTCATCAAGTTCTTTTCTCAAATGATCAAATGTTAGTTTGAAATTTGCAGTAACAAGCACTTCACAATTTTTATCTGGTTGTCCTATGCCGTAAAGCCCGGGAGCCACTGTATATTTATTACGGCTTATTCCGCATCTGACGTACAATGTTGAAAAAAGGTCATCCTTTCCAAGCTTTGATTTGATGATAGGGATAATCCCGGCATCGGTTTTAATAAATTTTTCCACATAAGAACATAGTTTGTAGCCTGGTTTTTCATAGCCTGCCATGGTGCTGGAAGGTTCACCTGAACTCTTCAAACCAGCTTCATCCATTGAAGGCATGATATTTACATCAAAGGTTGAGATTTTGATTTTTTTTTGACCAGAAGGTTTAATAGATATGAATTCCTTTATTTTATCCATTTATTTTTTATCCTTATAAATTTTGGATATATTGCTTAAATTTATTTAAAACAGCCTTGTCCACGCAAAAATAAGTTTTCGGGCCTTCGATTTCCCCACAGACAATCCCGGATTCTTTTAACAGTTTTAAATGCTGGCTGATAGTGGATTGAGAATAGGGAAAGATATTAACAATTTCTCCACAGATACAGGTATTTATATCAATAAGATGTTCAACGATTTTTATCCGTGTTGGATGGCCTAATGCTTTAAATATCTTTGCAAGCTGCGCAGTATTCATCTGGTTTTTTATAATCCAGTTTCAAAGTGTCAATTATAATTTTCAAAAGTTTTATCAATTGTATTATCGTTTATCGTCTATTAACGATAAATAAATATATAAAAAATGTCAATAGAAAAAATTCTAAAGGCAGAGTTATCCGGTTTTTATGTTAATGATATTATTATCGGCCGCAGATTTCAGATTCACACCAACCCTGAGGGCTTTTAAACCCCTGACATCCGGCATATCATCCAGATCAAGAATTTCAAGGTCATCATGGAGCTTGCCCGTGCTAATGAGAAAATCAATATGTTGTTGGATTCCTTTCCCTTCTTCCGGGTTTGAATAAACCACGGCAATGCGGCCGGGCTGGGTCAGTCTTTCCCCTGATCCTTTAATCAGAGCCTTGTCAATGCGTGACTTTATGATTTCATGGCGGACATCATAGGCTCCGTCCACGTCAAACCGCTTTTCGTCAAACCTGAATCGGATAGACAGCGGGGTGTGGTTGATCAGGATTAGATGGCAGGTGTCCAAAGGGATTTTCAATTGTTTTTTAACCTTTGCTGTCTGCAAAGCTAGGCCACAGGAAAGCATCAGCTGCCAGAGAGTTAAATCCTTGATATGAAACTTGGCAAGCTTTTGGTTTTCCATCATGGAGGCTCCTATATACATCATATAGTCGACCCCGTCTGTCTGACGTTTTTCAAAATAGTGTGGAAAATTTTGCTGGATCAATTCATCTTTCTGGTCTATATAGACGGCCAGGGTTTTATTTAATTTGGATACACTATTTTCGTAATCTTTTCTTTTATTATAAATCATACCTGTTGATGGATCCAGGGCAGCATTATAAATCTCAATCCGTTTTAAAACCTCAGAACCCAGTCCGGTCAGGTCTCCAAAGAAAGGCGCCACCT
>JABGOU010000026.1 GCA_018645325.1 Desulfobacula sp. | reverse complement strand
AAGGGATTTAGTTGATCTTGCCAGGAACTGCGCATCAGGAGCCAACAAACAGCCCTTAAAGTATGTTATCTGCCAGGGCGAACAAAAAAACCAGGCCATTTTTTCCTGTCTTGGCTGGGCCGCATATCTTAAAGACTGGAAAGGCCCGGTAAAAGAAGAAAGGCCTTCCGGCTATATCGTCATTCTGGGAGATCATAATATTTCTGATAACTTTTTTTGCGACCATGGCATTGCAGCCCAGACAATCCTTTTGGGAGCCAGAGTCCTTGGACTTGGCGGCTGCATGTTCGCCTCCATCAATATTAAGATGCTCAAAGAAAATTTAAACATCGGAGACAAGCTTGAGCCCAAGCTTGTAGTGGCCCTGGGAAAACCCGTTGAAGAAATCCAGATTGATGAATTAGGTAAAGACGGGGATATCAAATACTGGCGGGATGAAAACAATATCCACCATGTTCCAAAAAGAAACCTTGATGACATTATCATTGGTTCATGGTGAAGAAATATTAAGAGATGAACATTAATATTTGCCATCAAAAAATATCAGGAAAAAAACATGACTGAAAACACAGATTATAAACTTGCCAATATCCAAAAAAGAGAGCTGAAACTTCGGGGCCTGCGCCATGAGATCCTTATCAGCGAATCTGAAAAAGCCCTTGATATGATCCTTGAAGCTCCTTCACCGGCCACGCTTGTACAGTCCTTCCCAGACCAGGATCTTTATTATCTCATGCACAAGATAGGTCCCTATGATTTCATTCCTATCCTGGCCATGGCCAGATCAGAACAATGGGAATACATTTTAGATGTGGAAACCTGGGACAATGACAGGCTTGATCTGGACTATATGACAAAAACCTTTGATATTTTGTTCCAGGCTGACCCCCAAAGGCTTTTGCGATGGGTCATTAAAGAAAAACCCGACTATTTTGAATTTTATCTGTTTAAAAACATGGAGATTTTTGTCAGGGAACACGATGAACTGCCCCCGGAAGATTTTGATGATTATATTACCATTGATGACAAATTTTATTTCAGATTTCCCGAAAAACCCGAGGACATGGATGAGGATCTTCCGGAACAAAGGAACAATCCGGAAGCCTGGGAACTCATCGAAAAAATGGTGAAGGCTGTGGCACAAATGGATCTATCCGTTTATCATGGCCTTTTACTTGAAACAGCCTCTACCCTGCCGGCCGAAACCGAGGAAGAGCATTTCCGCCTTAAAAACATGCGGCTTGCTGAAAAAGGGTTTTTACCCGCTCATGAAGCCTTAGGGATCTATCAGCCTACCAAACTTTCTTCTCTTCGCAAACGCCCTGAAAAAGACCGTTTCACTTCAGAACCCTTTGACCCGGACATCCCATTGCCCCCACAATTTTTCTCCCAGTTTATTGAAGGAGATGATCTGTTTGTAAAATCTCTAAAACTGCTTGATCCTGAATTCATTCTTCATCTTGAATCCGAACTTGCCGCATTGATCAATAAAATCATTTCAGCAGACAAAATCAAACTCAGGAGCAAAGAAGATCTTGAAAAAGCTATTTCAAAGGCTTGTGATTATCTAAATCTTGGTCTTGAGGTCATCCTGAAAGGAGAAAAAAAACCCGAGCTTGCAATAGGTGTGATCCGGGAATATTTTCTTGAAGACATTTTCAGAAGCGGTTCAAGAGCGGGTCTCAAACTTAAGACAAAAGCTTTTAACTGGTTCAGGCAAAGCTTTATGAATAAAAATGACCTTCCCTTAAGTTTCCTTGGAGAAACCTATTTAGGTGTTATTGGCGGTCTATTCCTTGACCGTCCTCTGTATTATGATAATTACGCTGCCGGAAAATTATACAGAGATTTTAAATCCATTTCAGATATTATAGTGACTTCAAAGGCTTTAGAACAGATCATTGCCTTAGATAAGGTCCTGGGCCTGATAGATGCAGATATCAATTCCTTTGAACAAGGTGTTTTAACTTTTAAAACATTAATTTTAACCCTGTGGGCGAAAGACCGGTTAAAACTGGCACCAGACCTTGAACCCATTGACACAATCATCTTTAAAAAATTTTTCATTGCATTGTTTTCAAAATCTGATTCAAAACAATCTCCCGGGATTCAACTGCAGGACCTGGCCCTGTGGATCTCGGAAGTAACAGATGTGAATGAAACAGATTTTGATAATGCATTTAGCCAGGTTCTTTCAGACTTGATAAAGGAACTTGAAGAAGAATACTCTCTGGTTAATCCTGAAAATATCGATCCCAGGTTTATCCCTCATTTTCTTTTAAAAAGAACGGACAAGAAATGATGATACAAAAGCCCTTATTTATTATATATCACTGACATGGGTTCAATTTTCCAAAACAAAATCAGCATCAATACCCTGTCTCCACAACCCGGGATAATGATCTGGTATGCCAAAATACCGGAAATTACCCGTTCTGTTTTTAAAAAAGATGCACACCCTGATTTACGGGCCGTATTAAATGAATTATTTAAAAGACAAGACTTTATAAAACCCTTTTTGAGCCATGAAGAAATAAACACCATCAACGGTTTCAAAGCCTTAAAAAAACAGATTGAATGGATCAGCGGCAGATACCTGATCAAACAGATGATACAAAATATTTTTTTTTCAAACACTTGCCTTGATCAAATCAATCTTTCATATCGTAAAGAAGGAGCCCCTTTTCTGACAACGCATCCTGATCTTCCTGTTTCATTGTCCCACAGCAACGATTATACTGCTGCTGCATGCTGTAAAGACAAAGGGCAAACCATTGGCCTTGATATCGAAAAAATCGCAAAAGCACCTGATTGTTTTTTTATGAAAACAGCCTTTACGCAAAATGAAATATTGAATTTAAAAAAGGATGCCGCTCAAATTTTCAGAAACTGGACTATCAAGGAAGCCTATCTGAAATATATAAAAAAAGGATTTAATGAAAGCCTTCAAAAAGTGGAAGTAATCAATAATGAAATTTTTCACAACAAAAATAAAATTAATGTAAATGTGTTCTCAACCTTTATTGATACTGATTATGTTTTATCCCTTGTTTCTGATTAATCATGGTCAAAAATATATCCCACAGATCGCCTGCTGATAAAATAAACAGGATTTTTAGGCGTTTTTTCAAAATATTTTCTAAATCTGACAATAAAATTGTCCACTGTCCTTGTTGAAGTTTCCGGTGCATATCCCCAGCCGGCAGTCAGCAGCATTCCCCGTGACAAAGGTTTGCCTTTGTTTGCTATAAAAAGTTTTAACAAAACAACTTCCTGTTCTGTCAAAACAATTTCACCGGCAGCACACCGGGCTTTAAAGGAAATAAAATCTATATGGTTATCACCGAAATCATAAGAACTGCCATCAAACATTTTATATACTGATTTTTTTTGTTTTTTATCCCCTTTATACCAGGTTTTTTTTTTGATCAGCCGTTCAACCCTTAATAGAAATTCTTCCAGGTCAAAGGGTTTTGATAAATAATCATCCACACCGTATCGAAGCCCCTTGATCTTATCTTTTGTATCCCCCCTTGCAGAGAGTATAAGCACGGGAATTTTTTCATCTTCCTGTCGAATGGTTTTTAAAATGGAAAACCCGTCTATCATGGGCAGCATGATATCAAGAATGATCAGATCAGGATTCCAGGATCGCCATTTTTCAAGTCCTTCTATACCATCCACTGCAATTTTAACATCATACCCCTGGATTGAAAGATTCAAACGAATCCCATCTGCAATGTGACTCTCATCTTCTATGACCAGAATACGCTTTTTTTCAATCGCTTCCATAGATTTTTCTCCCTGACATTGGCTATGCTGGCCCTTGGAATGGTAATGGTAAATGTTGCCCCTTTCCCTTTTCCAGGGCTTGTAACCGATGCTTTCCAACCGTGAATCATTGCAATACTGGAAACAAGGTACAGTCCAAGGCCGGACCCTGATACACTGTTTTTTTGCTTTGGAACGGATTGATAAAATTTTCTAAAAATTCTTTTTGCTTCTTTTTTATCAACGCCTATCCCATTGTCTATAAATTCAATGGTTGCCTTTTTTATAAAATTTTTAAACCGGATGGTGAGTTTTGGTACGTCTGAATCATTATACTTAATTGCGTTTGAAATAATATTCATTAAGAGCATTTCAAATAAAAACAGATTAACCGGATAAATAGCATTTTTGCTGGCTTGATTTTCAATTTTAATATCCAGATCCCGAAAAAGAGATTCGTTTTTCCGGCAAAAATCTTCCACCAGTTTTACAAGACTGCCCTTTGTAACTTCTGAACCAAAATTTTGACTTTCAATCCTTGCTAGATCAAGGATACTGTTAATATTTTCCGTGAGCCTGTTAATATCTTCCAGCATATTTTTACTGTATTTTTTTATATCTGCAGGCTCCATTGGATGCCGGATAAAGGTCTCAAGATAAATCCTTAATGATGTCACAGGCGTTTTTAATTCATGGGTGAAATTATAGATAAAATTATGCTGCAGCCTGAAAAGATTAACTGTTTTCTGGTAATAGATAAAAGCCAGAAGGATACCGATCAATACAACTGCAATTAATGCGCTTAAAACCAGTATGGTCATCCCCGTCTTTGAAGGAAAAATCAATTGGGGATCAATATGAAAATTTAAAATAATCGATTCAAGGGCAGTGGTGATTTCCATATACCAGCTGACTGTAAGGACAAGGAAGGTGGCCAGGGCAAAAATGGAGCAGGCAAAAATAAAAACAGGGTGCAGATACCACCGGGAGGGATTTAAGATTTGCATGTTTAGCTTAATTTATCCATAATATGAATCATTTTTAAATTCTTTGCATCCATGTTTGACATTTTTTTGTTTGACATTTTTTTTAATCCTTAATATTGCTGTCCGTCAATATCAAAAATGATCTTTCACTCATTAAAACCTTTGAGTAATGTTAAGAGATTATTCAAAGGAAAGGTTCAGATGTCAAGCATTAATCCTTGGAGCATGGGCAAAATATAAACCTAATTTGATCTTTTGCCAAACCAGTTTTTCATTTGCCGGCTGGGCCATGGGGTTGTGCACTATCCCTGGCCATCAGCAAGGTGCCAGATGCAAGGCGGCAAGGAGTGACGAGTGAGGTGTATAAGTCATACTCCGCAGGGAGGAACGACCGCAGTCAACGCAGCAGGTGGTGCCTTGATGAAGGATCAGGGATTGTTTTACGCATTGACACTTCCAGCATGGATATAGTATCCAATAAGGGTATTGCATACCAAAGCAAGCTTTGAAATTAAACAGGTATTTGAAAAATCTGATCAAGAAAAACCGACCAAAGGGGAAAAATGAAACTTTGCTTAAAATATCATATGGTTTTAATAGCTGCCCTGGTATGGCTACTGCCATTAAACAGCTTTGCTACGACCCCTAAAAATATCCATGTCAGTATTTTACCACAAAAATATTTTGTAGAAAGAATCGGCGGCAAACTTGTAAACGTTGATGTTCTGGTAAAACCAGGTAAAAGCCCTGCCACCTATTCCCCTTCTCCTGACCAGATAAAAAAACTTGCTGCATCTGATATATATTTCAGAATCGGAGTCCCCTTTGAAAATAGTTTTCTTGAAAAAATTTTATCCATTTCCAGCATGATAATTGTAGATACCCGGAAAAATATTGTCTTAAGAAGGATGGAAACTCATCATCATGATGGCAAAAATAAAAACACCGGAATCGGTAATGACCCCCACATATGGATGAACCCCGTGCTTGTAAAAATTCAGGCCCATACAATTTTTACGGCACTCTCAAACCTGGACCCGGACAATAATGATATCTATAAAAAAAATTATATTTTGTTTACAAACGAGCTTGATGAGTTAGACAATAGATTAAAAACAGCATTTAAACATTTAAAAACAAAAAACCTGTTTGTTTTTCATCCGTCTTTCGGATACCTTACAGATGCTTATAATTTGAAACAGATCGCAGTTGAATCCATGGGAAAAGCACCAAAAGGAAAAACGCTTTCAAGCATTATTAAGCAAGCAAAGAAACAAAAGGCAAAGGTAATTTTTGCGCAGCCTCAATTTGACAGAAACGCGGCGCAGAAAATCGCATCTGCCATAAACGGGGTTGTCATGTTCATAGATCCGCTTGCCTATGATTATATTGCCAACATGGAAAATATTGCACAAACCATTACAAGGGCATTAAAATAATAACAGGCCACGATTTTTTTTAAGGAACAATATTGAAAGGCAAAGCTATGGGTCCACTCAAAAATTAATATAATTATTCAGCTATAGGGATCAGATCATGCATAAAGATAATGATAATACAATCCAATTAAACAATATTAATTTTTCCTATAAAAACCGCAATATCCTGGAGAATGTTGACCTTTTGATTGAAAAAGGCGAATTTGCCAGCATTGTAGGCCCCAATGGCGGTGGTAAAACTACTCTCATCAAATTGATCCTTGGTTTGTTAAAACCTGATAAGGGAAATATCCGGGTATTTGGAAAATCACCTAAAAAAGCCCGGCAGCAGGTGGGATACATGCCCCAGTATGCGCACCTTGACATGGATTTTCCAGCAAGTGTCATGGATGTCGTATTAATGGGAAGGCTTAAAAGATCAAATCTCTGGTTTTCAAAAACAGACAGGATACAAGCAATTAATGCCATTGATGAAGTGGGTATGAGCGCCTGTATAAACAAAGGATTTAACGAACTTTCCGGTGGACAAAAACAAAGGATTCTCATTGCCAGGGCTCTTTGCAACAATCCGGACATCCTTTTACTGGATGAACCCACTGCCAATGTGGATCACCAGACTGAAGAAAATCTATTTTCCACTTTAAAAAAACTGAACTCAAAAATGACTATTCTCCTGGTATCACATGATCTGGGATTTGTTTCAAAATATGTAAAAAGCGTTATCTGTGTAAACCGCCAGGTTGTAATCCATCCCACGACGCTCATGAACGGTGCCATAATAAAGGATATTTATAATGGAGACTTAAAAATGGTAAGGCATGATCACAGGTGCAGCAATAAAGGACACAATCATGATTGATGTATTTTACGCAATCTTTGATCCTGACAATCTATTTTTGAAACATGCATTTATCATGGGATTTCTTTCCTCCATCTCCTTTGGCATAATTGGAACCTTTGTCACCACAAAAAGAATCGGATACCTTGCCGGAGCAATTTCCCATTGTGTCTTCGGCGGTATTGGCCTTGCACTTTTTCTTCAGGTAAATATGGGCCTTGCATGGTTTGATCCCATGTTAGGGGCTGTGATTGCCGCCGTCATTGCCGCTGTAATAGTGGGACTTGTCAGCCTTCATGCAAAAGAGAGAGAAGACACCATTATAGGGACACTCTGGGCCGTTGGAATGGCATCAGGAATTTTGCTCATAGACATTACCCCTGGTTATTTCAATATTGCATCCTATCTGTTTGGCGATATCCTGCTGATTTCAAGCAGCGATCTTCTATATGTAGCCTGCCTGGACATATTTGTTCTCTGTCTCTCCATCCTTTTTTTCAATCGGTTTTTCGGCGTTTGTTTTGACAGTGAATTCACCCTTTTAAGAGGGATTAATACCAGTTTTTTTTATCTTTTACTTCTCATTTTAACAGCGCTTACCATTGTACTGCTGGTCAGGATCGTGGGTATTGTGCTGGTGATTGCCCTTTTGACCATCCCTCCTGCAATTGCTTCATTTCATGCAAAACGCCTGTGGCAGATGATGCTGTATTCTTGTTTTTTATGTATTTTTTTTACATGGACCGGGCTTGGAGTGAGCTATTCATTGAGTCTTTCCAGCGGACCCACTATCATTGTTTTAAGCGGATCAGCCTATCTTGTTCTTCTGATTATACACAAGGTGATAAAATCATGATGGGATATCCAAAATCCTTCACTTAAAGAAAAATGTTTATCAAACATTTACAGGAACGGTCAATATAACCTTAGTCCCCTTTCCTAATGATGAATTTATTATAAGCTCGCCGCCTATATTTTCAATTCGTTCAAAAAGACTATATAATCCAAAACCGCAATAGTTCTTCTGGTGATAAGTTTTGAATTCAAAACCCTTGCCTTTGTCCTCAACTCTTATCTGGATAGAATTATTAATTTTAGACAATTCAATCTCAGCAACTAATGAATCTGAATGTTTTAAAATGTTATATATCAATTCATTAGTCGCTCTATAAATTGTCATCTTGGTAGTCTCAGTCAGAGTGACAGATTCAGTCAGATTATTGATATAGTTAATTATGATTTGTTTTTTTTCATTAATAGCCTCGATCAAACAGCCTATAACTATATCAATTTTGAAATCGTCTAATATTGGCGGATGAAGCTGATGGATAAGAATACGTACCTCTTTAATTGCATTTTCTATATTTTTTTGAACATCTGGCAGTGTTTTGATTCCATATCCGGAATCTGCTTCCGTTATATTTTTAATTTGCGAAACAGCTATTGCAAGACTCTGAGCCACACTGTCGTGAAGCTCAGAAGCTAAATTTTTTCGCTCATTATCTTCAGAAAGAACAAGGTGTTCATTTAATCGCTTTAACTCATTTGTCCTTTTTTTTACTTTGCTATCAAGTTTTTTATTCAGGTTTATTAAAGCCTTTTCTGATTTTTTACGATCTGTAATATCACGTATGAAAACCAGAAAGGTTCCATTGTTTTCCGGAGTGAAGGAGGCAGATACCTCTACATCAATAATATTCCCATTTTTCTTTTTATTTTTAGTTTCAAATCTGCTTCCCCCTGTGTCGATAATCTTTAGTGTTTTATTATTTAACTCCTCTTTGGTCATCAAAGCTTCGAGCTCTATGAGCGACATACTTAGAATTTCATTTCGAGTGTATCCCAATAATAGACAATATGCTTTATTCACTTCAATAATTCTGCCATACATATTAGTGATGACAAAACCATCGATTGAGCCATTAATAATTTTTTTAAATTTTTCTTCTCTTTTTTTAAGCTCGGTTTCCAACTTTTTACGTTCGGTGATATCATGATCCATACCAAAAATTTTCAAAAGGTTACCATCAACGTCTTTTTCACTTTCACAATATGAATGGATAACCTTTGCCTGACCATTAATAGGAATGGTGGTGAATTCAAACTCAAAGGTATCGTGTTTTTCAGCCAGGGAGATAAAAAGTTCTGCTGTTTTTTCAGGATGTTCGTATATACTTAAATTTAAAGATCCCGGCACTATATTATCGGAATAATCTTCTTTATTTGTTCCAAATAATTTAAAACATTCATCTGACCATACTTCATTACCGCTATTATGATCATAATACCAACTACCGGTCTTGGATATTTGTTGCCCTCTTTGTAAATTTCGTTCAGATTCTTTAAGCGCTTTCTCTACCTTTTTGTGCTCTGTAATGTCCCTCACGATACCACTGATACCTTTAATATTTCCTTTAAAGTCATGTAAAGGCACCTGGATAGTATGGAAAAAATAAAGATTCCCTGCACTAGTAAGAGATCTCACTTCACTTACTTTTTCACCATTTAAGGTCCGCTGATCCACCTCATAAATTATATCTGCGGCTTCCTTGTTAAATATCTCTTCAGGAGTTTTCCCAATTAAATCAGCCTCACTGCAGCCAAATAATTGAATCATTGACGGATTTACAAATGTATATTGCCGATTAAAGTTTTTACAGAAAATTGAGTCCATAGCCGTGTTGATAATGCCCAGAAACCTCTCATTATCCTCTTGTAAAACCTCATAATCATGGTTTCGGTCAAAATCGATTTTCTCTAATTTCTGAATTCGTTTTTCTAATTCTTCATATGTTGGTTTTTTAGCCATAAGAAAAAGTCCCAAGTTTAATAATCCAAAATGTTTAAAGGCAAAAAGAATTTATTTAGTTATTCAGCCCAATTTGATGGGATGCAAGATATAATATATATTGGTGCGAGGCAAATTAAATTTTGAGTGGGCCCTTAGGTCTGGCTATTATCTAAAAAGAAGTGTTTAAGCTTCGCTGGTTTTTCTTAAAGATTCAATTCTTCTATTGATACTCCACTCAAGTCGCTGAATTTCAAATTCCGGGACCTTATATTGTTGAAAGACATTTTTCCAACCTGATACTGATTTTCGAACTATGTCGATTATCTGGCCGGCAGTTTCAATGTTATGGGCGGCAGCCATGCTTTCCAGTGTATTTCTGTCCGGCGGCAGAAAACCTGCCCCAAACGGGAAAGATAATGAATGTTCTCTTTTTTCGTATATATCAGGCAGCACATCATAAACGGGTGACAGGCAGTAACCGGATTCTTTATGGAGCATACAAAAATTTTTAAGGTGATCATCCGTATTTCCGACTGCCACATTAAAAATCATCTGCCGGAATAAGAGGGGGATATCAATTGAAGGTTGATAACTATGAGCTTTCACCACATCAAACACATCGTCATAACTTAAGAAATAATATCCTTGGGCCTGCAATAAGGTTTGCATACTGATCATATGATATCGACCACCATGACCTGAGATATCGAACCGCCTCACCAGCAAAACTTTCCTTTTACCTATATCCTGAATTTCGAATTCTGGAACAGGCAATCCGGATCGCTTCGCCAATTCAAGCGTAGCAGCTTCAATAGACTCCACATGAAAGGTATCATTATGCCGGGGGAACTTTGCAATCCAAAGAGATCCCATCTCTTTTCGGCAAAGCGCTTTTGGTCTCGCACCGCCGGGACTGCTTCCGCTTTGATATAACAATTGCAGCTCTTTTTCATATAGAGGCAATCCTGATTCGTATCGTAAAGCTGCATTCAAAAGGGTTTCCAAATCTTTTATGCCGGCCGAAGGATCTGGTTTGCCAGATCTATCCTGTTTCGATTCAAAGGACAGGGCTCCTAATCCATTTCTCCCCAAAATTTCAAGCAACCTCGGGATGGTCTGTTCACCCCTTCCAAGCATCGCTTTTTTAATCAAAAGATTTCTGCCCCAGTCATCCGGAAGCGCATCTTCAAAAACCGCATGTACTCCTTCCGGTCTGTCTGTCTGGAATTCTTTTGAACTTAAAGGCAGATTCACGGGATCTAAAGGGAAAGCAAGCGGGTGATTAAGATAGTCTGGAGCATATCGGAAAGCGCCTTGTATCTTTCCTCTGGGATCAGGCAGTGTCGTGACAATTTCACCGCACGACACTGTCTTACTGCCGGGAAACGTAAGGTTAACAAGCAATCGGATCATTCTATTTTTGCCTTCGCACCCGTTGTCGGTTTTTTGTTTTTTCTAAAACCTCATATCTTTCGAACAATGATTCTCTGTGTGCTATCAGTTTATCAAAATCATCCAATTTGCCAAGCATGGATAAAGCTTTAACCCATGTGCCGATTGATATGGAAGGATTCCCCTGTTCCATTTTGTAAAGGGTTGGAATGGACACCCCAATCCTGAAGGCAAACTCTTTTTGTGGATCATTTAATTCTATTCGGGCGCTTTTTAGACGCTGTCCCAGTTTTTTTAAGATTTCATTTTCTTTAACATTAATCATATTTTGTTTTATCGCATTAATTTAAGATTAAAGCAAATTATATTTATTATTATTCAGGATCTGGCCGAAAGCGCCAATAAAAAATCCCGATAAAATCAATTATCGGGATAAGCTTTATTTAAGTTGGCTCCCCAGCACGGACTTGAACCGCGGACCCATTGGTTAACAGCCAATTGCTCTGCCAACTGAGCTACTGGGGAGCAGCGCCTTTTTACAAGACTTGGAGAGATTATATTAACACTTGTTTTTTGTCAAGAAGAAACAATAAAAAAATTGACATCATTATATATCGGTTCTATCCTTTAGGAAACAAATGAATCACGAGAAAAGGATGGAATCATGATCACTGAAAACGGGGTTGTAACAAATGCAACCAAGGCTGTTGCATGGGTAAAAACAACCAGATCCGGCGCCTGCGAGTCCTGCTCTTCAAAAGGAAGCTGCGGAACGGGAAACAGCCAGAAAGAGATGATCGTTTCTGTTAAAAATACGCTCAATGTTGGGAAAGGTGATAATGTGATCATTGGGCTTGAAACAAAACCCATCCTTTTTTTAACATTTCTTTTATATGTATTCCCTGTAATTTGTCTTCTCATCGGTGCATTGATAGGAAACAATCTTGCATCATATTTTCAGCTTGATTCCTCTCTTAGTTCCATGATTTCAGGATTTTTATTTTTTGGATTTTCTTTCTATATTATCCGGAAAAAAAATAACTCCCTTTCAAAAAAAGAAGAGTATAAACCCTTCCTAGTCAGGAAGAGACCTTCCGGCTTTCCTGCCGGTTGTTCAATACCTTAAAATTAAATTTTTTTCCTTGCCAAGATAGATTCAATATAATATAACGCCATGCTAGTTGTGGGTTTGTTTCATGAACTCAAACCCTTAGATAAGAGAGAATTATTATGACATCACAACGAGACCTAAAAATAGCTTTATTCATTATGATCATATTTTTGATTACAGGGATCATAAGCTATGCCTCTTTTACCCCCCCTGTACCTGAGAATCCAGTACGGATGATGTTTCAGAACAAGGCCGGTAAAGTTTTATTCACCCATTCCGTGCACGCAGGCGATTATACCACAGATTGTCTGGACTGCCATCACAACATTGAAGATGATGAAACCTACAACTGCAGTGAGTGCCATGAAGAAACCGGTGATGAAGACTTACCATCTAGACCTGATGCATTTCATGCTCAGTGCCAGGGATGCCATGAAGACATTGAAGCAGGTCCGGTAGAATGTAATTCGTGTCATTCATTATAGTAAATTTTGATTTTTTTACTTTATAATCATTAACTATATTGAATGATCTCAAGCTTTTTACAAAACAAGGACTTATTATGATTAAACGATCTTTTTTCACCTTATCCCAACCCGGGCTCATTTATGATCTTGTAGAACCGGATCCCAAAGAGCCGGTATCAATACCCATACCGCCCAATCTTATTTTATTATTAAATGAACCCATTGCCAATACAAGGCAGGCTTTAATAAAAAAAGGGGCTGCAGTTGAAAAGGGAGAAAAACTCTGTCTGTACAATGACAGCACAGAGTATACAATTTCCCCCGTAACAGGAATCATAACAGCCATTGACAGCTATGCAGATGTTTTTGGCAAAATATCCACCTATCTTGTCATCAATAATGATCAGAGCCAGACCAGCCAGACAGATTCTGCAGCCTATGATTTAAAAGATGACATTACTTCAGCTGACCAATATTTAAGAACACTTCCGGGGGCACCTCCGTTAAAAGCTCTTGCCCGTGATGATGTTAAGATTAATACCATTGTTATTACAGGGGCTGATTCAGATCTTTTATCAACCACCAGTCAATATGTAATGCTTAAATCCTGGGAAATGCTGAAAGAAGGAGCCCGGGTTTTAAAAACAATAACCAAAATTCCTAAAATTTGTATCACCATACCGGAAAATTCAAATATTCAAGGCGGACTTGATTCAATTGTTTTATTCAAAACCGCTTCAAAATATCCTTCTAATTTACCGGCAATGGTTTTAAAAGATCATTTAAACATGGTCCTTCCGGCAGGGAAAACTCCGGAAGATTTAGGAGTATGTTTTATCTGTGCTGAAGCCGTGGTATCTTTAGCAAAAGCATACAAAAAAAAATCTGCTGAATTTGAAAAAATACTGACGGTGACAGGAAAAAAAGGAACTCGATACAGGGCCAAGGCCACCATTGGAACTCCTTTACACAAAGTTTTCAAAGCCTTTGGTATCCGCATAAACGATCAGGACAGAATTATCATTGGCGGTCCCATGAGAGGATTCTCAACTTTCACCCACAATCATCCTGTCCAACCTGATATGGATACAATTGTAATTCAAAGCAGTGATATTATCCCTGAAATATCAGATTATCCATGTGTTAATTGCGGCAAATGTCTTCGGATATGCCCTGCAAATGTCCCTGTGAATATCCTTGTACGATATCTTGAAGCTGACCAGTATGAAGAGGCGGCTGACAAATACGACCTTGATTCATGTATTGAATGCGGCCTCTGCTCATATGTCTGTACTGCAAAGATACCGTTATTCCAGTATATCCAGCTTGGAAAAAATGAGCTTTTAAAACTTAGAGCAGAGGTTTAGAATGGAGACTGCCAATGAATAATAACAAATTAACAGTATCCCATGCTCCTTTCTGGCATGATGGAGACAGCCTTTTTCAAATGAATCTGAATATAATGATTGCCACCCTCCCGGCAGTTATTTTCGGTATTATTCAGTTTGGTACACCAGCTGTTGGTGTACTTGCATTATCTCTTTCCAGTGCCATGGTCTGGGAACTTATCATGAATGTCATATCCAAGAAAAAAATCACTATAGGTGATCTGGATTCTGCGGTTATAGGGCTTCTTTTCGGTATGATGCTTCCTGCAACATCCCCCTGGTGGCTTGTGATTACCGGAACCTTTGTTGCAGTGATTATCGGAAAAATGATTTTCGGTGGTATAGGAGCCAACCCCTTTAACCCGGTTCTCATGGGAATGGCATTTTTAATGCTCTCCTGGAAAGTTTTCTTTGACTTTGATGCAGCATATGTCAATTATGAATTCAATTTTACGGCCCTTGCACCACTGGCTGCCCTCAAATTTCAGGGAGCCCAGGCCGTTGCTGAGCTTTTTCCCTTAGGTGACCTTATTATGGGCAAGCAGGTAGGAGCCATTGGCTCTACCTTTGGGCTTGGCATTATTATCGGCGGAATCTACCTGATATTAAGGGGATATATACGCTGGGAAATTCCTGTTTCGTTTATTGTAGGTATCATTGTGACTGCCCTGTGCTTCAGCATGGCAAACCCGGATATCTATGCAGGACCCGGGATACATCTTTTTTCAGGATATACGCTAATAGGAGCTTTTTTCCTTGCAACGGAGAATTCATCCTCTCCTTCCAACAGGATTCCCATGCTCCTCTATGGATTTTTTGCGGCAGTAATGATTATCTTGATGAGAAACATCGGTGTATATGCTGATGGTACTATTTTGGCAATCCTTTTATTAAATGTTGTGAACCCCCTCATCGACACAATTAGACCAAAAGCTTTGGGAAAGGGAGTAAACAATGCGTGAAATGATTAGTATGGTTGTGGTTTTAACAGTATTGACAGCTGTTTCAGGCGGACTGCTTGCCGCTGTAAAATCCGGCACTCAGGATAAGATCGAAGCCCAGATTTTTAAATTTGCACTGGCACCAGCCATGAATCAAATTTTTGGAGAAGTGGAAAATGATCCTGGCAAAGAAAAATTTGAAATCGAACATGATGGTGCAAAATACCAATTCTATCCTGCCAAACTTGCTGATGGTTCAAAGGCTGTTGCATTTGAAACTAAAGGTAAAGGCGGATATGGTGGTGATGTAGGGCTTATGGTCGGCATTAATATAGGAAATGATCAGATTGTTGCAGCAAGGGTAACCACCCATTCTGAAACTCCTGGGTTGGGCGCTCGCGCCAAAGATGATCCTGAATTCGTTAACCAGTTCACGGATAAACCTTTGGATACCAATCTGTCACTTAAAAATGAGAATGGATCTATTGATGCAATATCCGGTGCCACCATTACCTCTAAGGCTGTAACTCTGGCCGCCATCCAGGCACAGGATCTGTATAAAAAGCTCAAACCTGAAATTTTAAAAAATATCCAATAAGGTATAAGAGGAGAATTTAAAATATGGCACAATCCTTGGCAAAAGAATTCACAAAAGGACTATGGGCTGAAATACCTCCTTTCAGACTTGTTCTAGGCCTTTGTCCGGTTCTTGCAGTAACCAAAACAGTTGAAAACGGCATAGGGATGGGTGTTGCAACCACTTTTGTTCTAGTTTTTGCAAACCTTTTAATATCCCTTCTTAGAAATGTGATACCGTCTAAAGTCAGAATTGCCTGTTATATTGTTATTATAGCCACTTTTGTTACCATTGTGGAACTTGTTATGCAGGCATATACATATGAGTTGTTCCTGAAACTGGGTATTTTCATTCCCCTCA
This sequence comes from Desulfobacula sp., assembly GCA_018645325.1. Lineage (GTDB taxonomy): Bacteria > Desulfobacterota > Desulfobacteria > Desulfobacterales > Desulfobacteraceae > Desulfobacula. Next base: position 36,344 of record JABGOU010000026.1, on the reverse strand, counting down.
TTGTTGTGAACTGTATTGTTCTTGGCCGGGCAGAAGCCTTTGCCAGCAAGAATGGACCTGCTCTATCTGTTGCAGATGGACTTGGCATAGGTATCGGTTTTACACTTTCTCTGGCTGCCCTGGGTGCTGTCAGGGAAATTTTAGGTGCTGGGACAATTACTATCTGGGGAGGCAACCCCGTCTTTGAAATGGGCCCTGCCTTTCATCCTTTTGCATTTATGGTAGAAGCTCCCGGTGCTTTTGTTGCTTTAGGGCTGATGCTGGCAATTATGAATCTAATTGGAAGTAAATAAGGAGAAGATCAATGGAATTTTTTGAAATCTTCATCGCAGGTGTCTTCATTAACAATATTCTCCTTGCCCAGTTTCTTGGTAACTGCCCTTTTTTAGGAACCTCCAAGAAAATGGAAACTGCTGTGGGTATGGCCATGGCTGTTATCTTTGTACTGGTTATGGCAGGAATGATCACCTGGATAGTAGACACTTACTTGTTAAAAGCGCTTGACGTGGAATATTTGAGAACCGTTTCATTTATTCTGGTCATTGCATCCCTGGTTCAATTTGTTGAAATGTTTTTGAAAAAAAGTATTCCAGGACTTTATGCGGGGTTGGGAATTTTTTTGCCGCTCATCACAACTAATTGTGCTGTAATGGGTGCATGCCTTCTAAATATAAGCAAAGAATACTCATTTTTAAGCGCTCTTGTATCCTCGTTTTCATATGCTGTGGGATTTGGGCTTGCTCTTATTCTTTTTGCCGGTGTCAGGGAAAGAATCAACCTGGCCAGGGTACCAAAACCCCTGCAGGATACATCCATAGGCCTTGTAACTGCGGGTATAATTGCGTTGACATTCATGTCCTTTAAAGGAATGGTTTAAAAAGGGAATATTTATAGATATAAGGTGAAATTATGATCTCAGCTTTATTTTTTATGTTAGGAATCGGTGCTGTATGTGGTATTGTACTCAGCCTTTCATCCAAGGTCTTTTATGTATATGAAGACCCGAGAATTGCACTTGTGGAAAATAATCTTGCCGCTGCAAACTGTGGTGGCTGCGGGTATGCAGGATGTTCTTCTGCAGCGGAAGCCGTTGTAACGGGTTTAGCTCCTCCTTCTGTATGTGTAATTTCCGGTAAAGAAGGTGTGGAAGAAGTGGCAAAAATAATGGGTGTGGACGTAGGAGCTGCTGAAAGCCTGTTATCCTATAATATGTGCGAAGGCGGAAATCGAGCCGATGATAAATATTATTATATGGGAATTTCTTCCTGCAAAGCCATGACTGCTGCATTTGGCGGCAAACGGGTTTGCGGTGTTGGATGTTTAGGTTTTGGAGATTGTGTAAAAGCATGTCAATTTGATGCTGTCAAACTTGGACCCAATGGCTATCCTGTTGTTGATGACGACAAATGTGTGGGCTGCGGTGCCTGCCAGCAGGCTTGCCCAAAAGATATAATAAAAGTAACAACCCTTTCTGAGCAGCTGATGAAATTTAATCAGGAGCAGGATGCCCTGGCACCATGTGCCCAGACCTGTCCTGCTGAAATCAATATTCCAAGATATATCAATCAGCTCAGGGAAGGCAAATATAAAGAGGCTGTCCAGACAATCCGCATGAGAAATCCTTTACCGCTTTCCTGTGGAAGGGTCTGTCCCCATCCCTGTGAAGATGAATGCAGAAGGGGTATCGAAGATGAGGCTGTTTCCATTAACCAGCTTAAACGCTTTGTATCGGATTTTGAAATGAATTCAGGTTCCAGGATTCCCATCAAATGCGCCCCGGATACAGGTAAAAAAGTGGCTGTAGTAGGTGGTGGCCCTGCCGGTCTTTCCTGTGCATTTTTCCTACGGCGAATAGGACACCAGGTGTCTATCTTTGAAGCCATGCCAAAGCTTGGCGGCATTATCAGATACGGTATCCCTGAGTACAGGCTCCCTAAAAAGGTTCTTGACTGGGAAATCCAGGGTATCCTGGATCTTGGTATCAAGTCCTTTACCAATGTAAGATTTGGTAGTGATTTCGGACTTGGGTCCTTGATGGCCGCGGGGTATGAAGCAGTTTTTCTTGGCGTGGGTGCCTGGGAAGATTATTCCCTTGGCATTGATGGAGAGGATCTTAATGGCTGTTTTAAAGGAATTGATTTCCTCCAGAGATTTTCCCGTGGTGAAAAAATAAAATTGGGAAAAACCGCCGCTGTAGTAGGAGGCGGGAACAGCGCAATTGACTGCGTAAGAACTCTTTTAAGGCTTGGCCTTGAAAAGGTATACATAGTTTACAGAAGAACCAGAAATGAGATGCCTGCCAATGAGGTTGAAATTGTTGCATCAGAAGAAGAAGGTGTTGAATTTGTTTTCCTGGCTGCCCCCACTAAAGTCGTCAGCGATGACAATGGCAATGTAAGCCAGCTTGAATACCTTAAGATGGAACTGGGTGAACCTGATGCCAGCGGTAGACGTCGACCAGTACCCGTTGAAGGTTCTGAAACCCTTCTTGATGTGGAAATGGTGATCTCGGCCATTGGTCAATCTCCGGATGCCTCCTTTAAAGATCAGGACCCTAATAAAAGGATGACTGAACTGGAATTGACAAGATGGAATACCATTGACAATGACCCTGCACTTCTACAGTCTTCCATTCCTTATATTTTTACGGGTGGAGACTCTGCCACAGGACCATCCCTTGTTGTTGATGCTATTGGCGGCGGAAGGCGTGCTGCAAGGTCCATTGACCTGTTCTTGAAAGGTGAGCCAGTTGTACCTGTTAAAAATTCTTTACAGAAAAAACGAATACCTGAATCAATTTTTACAAAAGTAGATGGTATCAAAAAATCACCAAGGGCAAAAATGCCTGAAATCCCCGTTGATCAAAGGCTGGACTCCATGATTGAAGTTGACCTTGTTCTGCCCGAGGATGCTGCACAAAAGGAAGCGGAAAGATGCCTGAACTGCTGCCGAATCTGTTATAATAAGGATACTGACTTTCCAATGGCAGACGTCAGCTGATTTAAACCCGTATTTTATACCATAATAATAAAAGGGTATCAGATGATGATACCCTTTTATTGTTTGTGCTTCTTAAAAGGACATGACCAAAAATAAATTAAAAATTTTAAGCATTATTTTTTTCTTCTTTGTTATCTTACTTATAGGTGGAGGATTTTTATTTTTCCAGGAAATATCATCTTTTGTTAAACAACCTTTTAATCCTTCGGCCGCAGGACAGGTGTTTTCAATCAACCAGGGCCAAAGTCTTGACAGTATTGCTCAAAATCTTAAAACCCAGTCTATTATATCCAATCAAACCTATTTTACATTATTGGTAAAATATAGAAAAGCCGGCAAAAAACTTCAGGCAGGAGAATATATTCTGTCGGCTGCAAAATCTCCGGAACAAATACTGGAAGTACTTTTAAAAGGCAGAGTGAAATTACACAGGATTACCTTTCCCGAAGGAATGAATATAAAGGAAATTGGTTATTTAGTTGAGGCTGCAGGTTTTTGTAAAAAAAAAGATTTTATAGATCTTTGCCATGATAAAACCTTTATTACCTCTCTTGGAATACCATCCATATCCTTGGAAGGCTATCTTTTTCCAGACACTTATTTTTTTCCCAAAACAATAGATTGCAAGGCTATCATTAAAACTATGGTGGCCCATTTTAATGATATATTCACTTTAGAATGGGAGGAACAGGCAAAAGCAATGGGCTTTTCCATTCACGAGATTGTGACCCTTGCCTCCATTATTGAAAAAGAGACGGGAGATAAATTGGAAAGGCCCTTGATCGCCTCGGTTTTTCATAACCGGCTGAAAAAAAAAATGCGGCTTGAAAGTGATCCCACTATAATATACGGCATAAAAAATTTTGACGGAAATATTAAAAGAAAACACATTAAGATGGTAACTCCTTACAATACCTATCAAATCAGTGGGCTTCCTTTAGGGCCCATTGCAAACCCAGGTGCCAAATCCCTTTCTGCAGCCCTTAACCCTGCTCATTCTGACTATCTTTTTTTTGTTTCTAAAAAAGATACAACTCATCAATTTTCAAAAACCATTCAAGAGCACAATCAGGCTGTTAAGCGGTATCAACTAAAGAAAAAATAATGTAACGATTCAGTTCTTCTGCTTGAAGCCGCCCTGTCTGATGGATATTTGTTTCGATGCTAAACGCTTAACCTCTGCAAATATCCATCAGACAGGGCTTTGAGATAAGTTCTCTTAACTGGCTGAACAACTACAAAATAATTATTCATATTGTTCAAATTGCTTCAAATATACTATTATAGCACCGCTTTTTGTTTTCTTTTTTTTATCCCATTCATAAAAGATCACCAGATCCTGTTTTTTCATTTCCCGGACTACATCTTCAACAACATCGGGTAGCACAGGGCCTGTGTCTGAATGAAGCCCCTTTCCCACTATAATTCTTACGGTAAAAAGACCTTTAAGTTTATTTGAAGTGATAAATGAGCGGGTTCTCATCTGGGCGCCGATGGTTGTGTATCCATGGAGATCCAGTTCAGCTTCAACTGGAGGATACCTCTTCAGCCTTTTTTTTATTGGCACAGGGGATGATTTTTTTGCAGGTCCTGGTTTTCTTATTTTAAATGATTCCTCCAATAATTCGGAAAAATTTTCTTCTTCTTCTGCAAAATTCTTGTGTTCCAAAGATGTATCCAGCACTTTTATACCATGCTTATTTATTTGATTTTCCTTGGGAGCTTCAACAAAAACGTTTTCCATTGAGTCTGGGTTTATTTTTTCTTTTTTCTCAAATGCCTTTAATAAATCATGATCAGAATCAAAAACGGGCAGATCATTTTTATGGCGCTGTTTTAAGGGTTTTTTCCCTTTTTTACCTTTATTTATCATGGAATAATTTTATAGTATTTCTTGATAATTTACAAGTTTTCAAGCCTTTTGTTTGTTTGACAATACATAGCCTTCCTGTTATTGTTGGCATCATGATAAAAGAGAATATTGTAGAGTATATTGAACAGCAAAAAATAATTTGTGCTGTCATATTACAGGTGCAAAAAAACAAGTTACAGTTATTAAATGAGAATAATCGGGAAATTAGTTTATCTGAAAACCGATTATCGCATATATCATCTGTGTGCCTTGACACTTCGCTTTCCAGAGATTTTATTGTCAGCCAGTTAAAACAATTGTCACAAAATCGAAAAAAACTTTCCCAAACCATAAACATTAAAGAATTATGGGAAATCCTCCATGAGGAGTCAGGAGACATTGATCTTTCTGCCATGACCATTTTTTGTTTTGACCCCCCTGTGACCACGGACAATGAGGCAGCAGTTATCAGAGCCTTTTTTTATGACCGGGAGTATTTTAAATTCAATAAAACCGTTTTTATTCCTTACACGCCTGAACAGGTTAAAGCCAGAAAAAGGCAAATCAAAGAAGCTGAAAAAAGAGAAGGTCAGATTCAAAGAGGAGCTTTGTGGATTAATGAGGTTTTGAATAATAAAAACGGCAGCAATACTGAGGTGGATAGGGATATTATTCATATTTTAAAATCCTATTACCTGTTTAACAATAATTCTGATTCTCATTTAACAGCCAGAAATATAATCAAAAAATCATCCATCAATTCGCCGGAACAATTGTTTAATATATTTGTAAAAGCAGGGATTTGGGATAAAAATGAGAATATAAATCTTTTAGCCCTGCAAATCCCCACTGTATTTTCCAAGGATGTGCTGGAACATGAAAAAAGACTGACCGCTGCTGATACAAATTTCTTTAACGATCCTTTAAGAAAGGATTTGACAGATATACCTTTAATCACCATTGATGGACAGTCCACCCTTGATTTTGATGATGCAATAAGTCTTGAAAATACGGAAAATGGATATAGACTTGGGGTACATATTGTTGATGTTGATGCCTATATCAAATCCAATGATCCCATTGATCTGTCAGCACGGGACCGGGCAAGCTCCATTTACATGCCCGATGATAAACTGCCCATGATACCTCCAAGGCTTTCCGAAGATCTCTGCAGCCTGAAAGAAAACGAAATACGACCCGGTATCAGCACCATCATTAAAATGAGCCGGTTTTTCGAAATTCAGGATTACAATGTTGTTCCAAGTATCATCAAAGTTCATAAACAGATGAGTTATTCTGAGGCAAACCTTTTGAACGGTAAAAATGATCCCATTACCACCCTGTACAAAATTGCTACACTCCTACGGGAAAAAAGGCTCAAGGCCGGTGCTATTCAAATCACCCTGCCTGAAGTAAATGTTTGGGTCGAAGAAAATCAGGAAATTGGATATTTAAAAATTGATCGGGAAAATCCCTCGCGCATGCTAGTATCTGAAATGATGATCTTTGCCAATTCGCTGATGGCTGAATTTCTTTCAAAAAACAGTATGCCTGCAGTTTTTCGATCCCAGGCACAACCTAAACAAAGATTATTCAAAGGTATTGAAACCTCTTTATCCTTAAATTTCATGCAGAGAAAACAATTGAGCCGGGCCATGATCGGGACAGATCCTGAAAGCCATTCAGGTCTAGGGGTTAAAGCTTATGTTACAGCCACATCTCCCATCAGAAGATATCATGACCTTTTGACACAACGACAGATAAAGGCCCTATTTGGATATGGCAAGGCCTACACCAAGTCAGAACTTGATACGATTATCCAGTCTGTTTCAATGAGTATTGCCAATGCAGGCCGGGTTCAGGCATCAAGAAAGCGGTACTGGATTACCAAGTATCTGGAATCAAAAAAAGGAACCGCCTATGAAGCCCTGGTCCTTGATTGTCACAGGGATCACTATAATGTCCTGGTCAAAGAATTTATGCTTGAAGCAAAACTTCCACCAAGCGGCATCAGGCTCAAGAATGGGGACGTCGTTCAGGTAACCATCCAGCATGCTGATGCAAGACGAGACCAATTGTCTTTATTCGTCTAGTGTTTAAAGCTTCTTTGACCGGTGTATACCATTGTTGCATCGTTTTCATTACATGCTTCAATGGACTGGTAATCATTCAAAGATCCCCCTGGCTGAACCACGGCTTTAACTCCCTGGTTTAAGCCTACGTCAATACCATCCCTGAAAGGAAAAAATGCATCAGAAACCATGGCAGATCCTATAAGGCCGCCTTTGACTTTCTTTACATCATTTTCAATTTGTGCCCTTTTATCCGCATCTTTTAAATCGGCAAAGGAGACTTCATATTGTTCAAAGCAATATCTGTCAGCAAGCTTTCGATAGGCCTTATCAACTGCAATTTCTGCAACCCCCACCCTGTCCTGCTCACCTGTTCCGATCCCCACTGTTGCATTGTCTTTTACATAAATAACTGAATTTGATGTTATGCCCGATTCCACAAGCCATCCGAACAGCATATCTTCTAATTCCTGTTTTAAAGGCTTGCGATTTATATTGTAGGTCTGTCCTTTATATTCGGTTGATGCCACAATTAAATCTTTTTCAGAAAGAGTTTGGGGAACAAAAGACCATTGGGCAACCATACCACCGTCCATAAGACTCTTAAAATCAATCACCCTCTCACCGATGAAACTTTGAAGCTTATCAATATCATTAATCCTGATCACCCTTAAATTTTTCCGGGTTCCCAATATGTCCAGGACCCCATCTTCAAAATCCGGTGCCACCACAACTTCTGCATACTGATTGGCAATGGCCTGGGCAGTAGCCTTATCCACTGTTTTATTCAGTGCGATACAACCGCCAAAGGCAGCCACACGGTCTGCCATGTAAGCTTTTTGATAGGCTTGTTCAAGGCTTTGTGCCCGGGCTGCACCGCAGGGATTGTTATGTTTGACAATCACAGCACAGGGAGTATCTGTAAAATATCTTAAAATATTCAAGGCATTGTCGGCATCGGTGAGATTGGTTTTTCCCGGATGCTTTCCTGATTGAAGCAATTCAATATCAGACACAAGGTATTTACCAGGGGTTATGGTCTTTGCATCGCCAAGGGCCAGATTTCCGTTTACAAGTTTGTAGAGTGCGGCTTCCTGTCCTGGATTTTCACCATATCTTAAGCCCTTTTTCACCCCTTCAATCACCCATGATACCTTTTCATAAAAAAGAGTCTGTCTTTTATCCTTGTCAACAAATGAGACTTCCATTTGGGGGGTAAAATGATCATCCATAATTGTCTTATACATTTGTTTAAGATCTTTGGGCATGACTTATTCTCCTGATTTATAGCATGATTTAATATCCCCGGCCGGTTTTGCAGCAAGATAGCGGCTTATGGCCCTATCATAGGTTGCCGTGTGCTCAAACGCCTTTTGGGCAAGTCCGAATCTGTCCTCCAGAGATAAACTCCCTTTGTTTGCTTTAAGTTTTTCCAGAATTTCAGAATAGGAGGAAGGCTCCACCACAGATGCCACACGGATAAAATTTTTAGCAGATGCCCGGATCATGGTTGGACCGCCAATATCAATATTACCCCGTGCATCTTCCAGACTCACTCCCTTTTTTGCTATGGTTTCACTAAAGGGGTAAAGATTAACCACAACCATATCAATGGCAAGAGCATCTACTCTTTTTAAATCTTCCTGATGGGCATTATTATAGGTTTCAGTCAAAAGTCCCAGGTAAATTTTAAAATCAAGGGTTTTAACAAGCCCTCCCTGGGTTTCAGGCTGACCCGTATAATCAGATACCTGTTTTAAGCAGGCATCGGCTTTGTGACCCAGGATCTCTTTTATTTTACCATAGGTTCCACCCGTTGACAGGATTAGAATTTTTGGGTTTGCCTCTAAAAGCCCTGGGATCAAAGTTTCCAGACCCGATTTATCAGACACACTGATCAGTATTGTTTTAATTTTCACTGAATCATCAATTTTTTCAACTACATTCTTGCCCATGATCTTTCCTTTGATTTATAGTATAAATATTAATATTTTTCTTTTAATGAACCAAATTAATATCTTAAAGTCAAGTTGCCAGCGATTCCCCGTGACAAATAATTTTTAACTTAAATTATAGGGGAACCTTGTTGATTCATTTATACGCATATCTTTTCCCTTTTAGGATTTATTATCGAATAAAATTCGGAAATTTATATTTTTTTATGAATTTATTGCATTATTATTGTTGACATTATAATTTTATTCGGTATAAATAATAAACTATAGAATAAAATTTGTAATTATTCAGCTCTTACGCTTGAAACCGCCCTGTCTGGTGGATATTTGTTTCGAGGCTATTCGCTTAACCTCCTGCAAATATCCATCAGACAGGGCTTTGGGGATAACTTTTTTTAACGGGCTGAATAATTACTAAAATTTTATAATTTTACAAACTATCAAATTTAATTTTGGAGACCCATGGACAGCATTGACAGTCAAATCTTAAAAGCATTGCAAGAGGATGGAAGAAAAAAAAACTCTGATCTTGCCAAAGAGACCGGGCTTGCACCCTCAACAATGCTGGACAGGGTCAAAAAGCTTGAAAGCAAAGGGATTATTAAAGGATACCGGGCTGTTGTAGACCCTGAAAAGATAGGACTAAAAGCCCAGGGATTTGCCTGTATTTCCCTTGACCGGCACCAGGTTAAGAATATTGAGATATTGGAAAATGAAATAAAAAAAATTTCCAATGTCCGGGCCTGTTACCACATTACAGGAAGATTCGATTACTTACTCCATGTGATCGCTCCGGATCTTGGTGATTTTGGCAAGCTTATAAAAGAAAAACTTGCCACCATTCCAGGTATGGGAAAGATCGAAACATTTATTGTATACTCGGAACTCAAACCTGACCAGGGATGGCCAATTGAAGCAGTTTTAGCTTAGGGCCCACTCAAAAATAACTTATAAAAATTAATACAAAGGGAGAATTAAATGGCTATAAAAAAAGCAATCCATGACTTTTACAAAATGAAAGAAAATGGTGAAAAAGTCACCTGGTTAACATCCTATGATTTCCCAACGGCACAATTTGCAGAGGCAGCAGGGCTTGATATGATTCTTGTAGGCGATTCACTTGGCATGTGTGTCTATGGATACAAAGGCACGGTTCCCGTCACAATGGACCAGTGCATTGTCCATTGTGACGCTGTTAGAAGGGGTGCTCCTGAAACATTTATTGTTGGTGATATGCCTTTTATGAGTTACCAGACTTCTGATATCGATGCTGTAACCAATGCCGGCCGTTTCCTCAAAGAAGCCGATGTAGATGCCATCAAACTTGAAGGCGGAACCCGTGTGGCCTCAAGAATCAAGTCCATAGTGGAGGCAGGTATTGTTGTTATCGGGCATATTGGCCTGACACCTCAGAGTTCAGGGGCTTTGGGTGGTCACAAAGCCCAGGGCAGGACTGCCTCTGATGCAGCCATGGTTGTCGAGGATGCCCTGGCTGTCCAGAAGGCAGGAGCACATATGCTTTTAGTGGAAGCAATTCCTCCTGAAGTCGCCCAGTATATTGCAGATACCCTGACCATTCCCGTGTTCTCAATTGGTGCAGGAAAAGAGTGTGACGGACAGCTTCTGATTGTCAGCGACCTTATTGGACAATTCCAGGCATTCACCCCGAAATTTGTTAAAAAATACTGTGACGTTGCCTCTATTATTACTGATGCCATGAAAGCCTATTGCGCAGATGTCCGTGAAGGTAAATTCCCTGAAGACAAGCATTGTTACCATATGATTAAAGGCGAAAAAGAAAAATTTCTTAAACAAATGAAAAGATAAGATTTTAAATATCGACCCTAAAATTCATACCAAAGGAAACCACCATGACTGACCTTAAAGAAATGCTTAAAATTGAGGCAAAGGATTTAGATATTGTAAACCTATTGATCTCAAATCCTGATAATGCGCAAGTTTCAGCACTCACCGACCTGATTGAAAAATTTGGCGGAGTAGAGGCTATTAATGAAAAAGCAAAGCAGGCAAGAAACCCTGAAACCCTTATGCAAAAGCTCAAAGAAATGGGTTCTCCCTATGTTGCCGATCTTGAATGGCTGATGGAGCAAAGGGACAACAAGGCGTTTATTTCAATGGAAGACTATTGTAAAAACATTCTGGGTGAAGATGCTGATATCGCATCTATTGATTCTTCCAAGGCTGTAACCCTTGAAATCAGTGCCATGCAGTTTTTTCCCTGGCTAATCGCCCAGGCAAAACAAGCCATTGAGAAAAAAGAACTCATGCCGGGCCGTATTATCCGGGTAAGAAACATGGCTGAACAGGTTAAAGATGACGGCGATATAATGGCCACGGCTCTTGCCATGCAGATCATAGGTGCAACATATGTAGAATCGCTTGATACCCGGGGAACAGATGGTGGCAATATTCATCTTGGCGGAGGCCCTGAAACCCTCTCGGGTTTCTTTGGTGGAATCGGACAGCCCAATGATTATGCCATAAAATGGGCGGAAGAATATCTCCATTATTATACAAATTACGGCATTAAAGAAGTACTCAATATTAATTCAGGCACCATTCTTTTAGGATATATGATGCACAGGCTTGGGGTGGATATTAAATTTAAGATATCCGTATTCGTGGGCATTGATAATCCTTACTACATTATGTGGACTCTGATGACTGCCAGACTCTTCTCACGAAAAGACGGCTCAACTTCACTTGTAGGATTTAATCTTTCCAACTCCGTAAATAACGAAACCATTCTTCAGGCCCATGCCATTAGAAAACAATTGGGACTGGAAAAACAGGTGCGATTTGAACATCATATCACGGAAACCTATAAATCCATTGTTCCTCAACCTTACAACAGAAGAGATGAACTGATTCAACTTGCCAAAAAGGTTCCCAATATTTCAGCAAAACATGAAGGCGGGGAACCTGAAATTGAATCAACAAGGGAACATCCTTCTGATATTTTTGATTATTTTTTAGCAAAAAAAGATATATTAGAAAATGGCCTGATGGATACTTTAATGGGCAACTATCTTGACAAGCATCATTCTGTTAACCAGACAGCCAGGGCATTGATAAAAGCCGGCATCAATGTTGTTGCAGCCCAAAACCTGCATTAATCTTCCAAGCAAAGGAAATAAAAATGATTCCGTCAAGAATGCATCAATTTTTACACGATACCCTTCCTGAAAGTGTATGGAAAAACCGGTTGATAAAAGCCGGCCCTTTAAGATTTCTTGAATTCGGGCCTTTGGACATTGATCGCCTTCAACGCCTGGGGATCAAAGTAGACAGGCTTGGGCCAAGACTGACATCCTGCATGTGGAATGAAGACAGTCCTGTGGAAATCGGTGGATTTCTCGTGGTGGACAACCTTGCCATGGGCCAGCCGTCCATGGGCGGCACTAGAATGCTGCCGGATATCACCCCGGATATTATCCATAACCTTGCAAGGGGTATGACCCTTAAAAATGCAGCTGCCGACCTTCCATTCGGTGGTGGAAAATCCGGTATTGTCAGGCCTGAAAATCTAAGTAAAACAGACCGGCATGAAGTCATCAAAGGATTCGGACTACTTTTAAAAAGATACAAGGAAATCTATATCCCGGGTCCTGATGTGGGTACCAATGATGCTGATATGAAAACCTTTGCCATGGAAAACGGTTTGAATAACGTTGTATCAAAACCGGCTGATATGGGAGGCAACAGGATTGATGAACTGGGCGGTGCTGCCAATGGTGTTGTGGTGGCCACAAAAGCCCTGCTGGAACATCTGCCGAAATTAAAACAGCTGCCCCAGTTTAAGGACATGATAATTCCCAAACCTTCGGACCTGGATATTCTCATCCAGGGGTTTGGGGCAGTAGGTGCCCATGTTGCAAGGATTTTCCATGATTATGATCCTGAAAACTGTCCTGTTATAAAGGGTATCAGTGATGAAAACGGATACCTTTTAAATACGGGCGGGCTGCCCTGGAAAGATCTCTTTGACATGTGGAAAGAGTTTGGTGCAGTCACACAAAAATATTTCCATGATCGAATCCTTCACAAGGATGGCGCTGAATCCACCCAAACCTTCTTTTCCAACTCCTCAAACAACCTTCTCACGGAATCCGCATTCTGCCTGGTTCCGGCATCCCCGGTATTTAATTACCTGGATGTGGATGCCTCCACAAACCCGTCCATGACCACGGAAAGGATGGGGAAATGGCAGATCATTGTTGAAGGAGCAAACACCTATTCTCCAAATCCTGCAAGAAAAGCAGAACGAAGAAGAATGGAGCGCCATGTCTACCGGGATAAAGGTGTGCTGATTGCAACAGATTACCTGGTAAACTCCGGAGGTGTAATCTATGCTGCCCATGAAAGGATTATTCCAACTCCGGATCATCTGTTGATACCCAAAAACCTTTTGGGAAACCCCGCTGCAATTGAAGGCTGGCTTGAAAAAAATCAGGAAGATTTTGCAATGCTTGCTGAAACCCGAAGAAAAGCAGCCGTTGAAAAACTTGAAACGGTGATCCGGCGAAATATGGAGGAGCTAATTGATGGTCTTTGCAAGGATGCAGACAGTCTGCCATGTGAAATTGCAGAAAAGATAAGTGTTCAGAGAATTGCCTCCATGGAAAAATCCAGGACAGCCAGGGATATCATGGAAGAAGCCCCCACCATTGGCTTGGATAAAAGCGTGACCGACGCTGCCCAATTGCTGGTGGATGCACATGTTCCCATTGTTAACGTTGTATCTAAGAAAGGAAAACTCATAGGTATTGTGACCAACTGGGACATCACAAAAGCCATGGCTTCAAAATTGCCCATGGATTCTCCCCTGACTAAAATCATGACTGCGGATGTTATTACCAACTATCCGGATGCGACGATAATTGACTGCATCCGGAAACTTGAAAACCATGAAATATCTGCCATGCCCATTGTTGAAGATGACAAAGTTGTCGGTGTTATATCAGGAGATATCCTTGCCAAAAGAACCCTGTACAGACTCCTGCAGACCATGACATAAATTATCACAACTTTTTGCCCTTAAAACCTGTCTTAAAGCATTTTTCCTTGAGGACAGGTTTTTTTGGAGGTCAAAGTCTCTGAAGTTAATGTGTAAAGACCACCGATAACGATAAGACAGATGGTGCAGAATAAAAAGCCCCCCCTGAATGCCGGGGCCTCAAGTGAGGTCCCGGGATATAAAAATTTCATTAAAGAACCCAGTCCCTGCAAAAAAACCGCAACACCGGCCATAGTAAAAAAATTTATGGCTGTCATTGCCATACCTGCATTTTCAAGGGGCACTTGTTCTTTGATATGAGCATACATCACCTGACCTGAACTGCTGAACACACCAAAACAAAAAAAAAGTATAGATAATGTCATTTTCCCTGCGTCCTCCGGGAGCAATATAATGATCAATAAGATTATGGCCATTCCGCATATACCCGCAATAATAACTTTTTTTCGTGATTGAAAGATAATGTCTGATAAATGCCCGCTCACGGGACTGCCGATGATCATGCCTATGCTCATAAGCAAAAGGATATTACCTGTGGTAATCGGAGATAGCCCGACAACACTTATAAGATAAGGGCCTGCCCACAGTGCTTGAACAGAAGCATAAATGCCGTAGCGGCAAAAGGTGGAAAACGAAATTATCCAAAAATCCCTTCGAGAAAAAAGGATTCGGGCACTTTTCAGGGTGTCTTTTACCTTAGGCAGGGAAGATTTTGTATGTTCTGGAATTATTTTTGTATCAGGCCTGTCACTTACTATTAAAAAGCAGAGAATCGCCATAAAAAAAGTAATGCCGCCCATTGTCATAAAACTATTTCTCCACCCCAGAGCTTGAACAATCATTACAAGGGGTGTCGCCGCTGCTATATTACCGGCTGTGCCTGCTGACACAATCACGGCAGAGAGTGTTGCAAACTGTTTGGGTTTAAACCAGATAGTGATAAGTTTCAATGTTCCCATGAGGTTGCATGCCATGCCAATCCCTAAAAGAGTCCTGCCAAAGGCAAGAGTATAATAAGATTCGCCTACGGAGAAAAGGAATGCTCCTGCCACGGCAACCAGAGTAAGCAGGGTCATTGTGATTCTGGGACCGATGCTGTCAAGAAAAATCCCGACGGGAATCTGCATCAATGCAAAAGCATAGAAAAATAATGCAGACACAGTGCTGAGTTCCCAGGCATCAAAGTTCAATTCCTGTATAAGGTTTGGAGAGATCACTGCCACAGATGAACGATAAAACTGGGACAGGATGAACAGCATCCCTGCAACGATAAGTATCAGCCAGCGCCGTGATGGTTTTAGTTTTAAATTATACAAAGATTAAAATCACTTTTTTTATGTTTAACTCACACATTATTTTATTTCCCTGACTTCAAATGAGAGACAAAGAGTTAAATTAGAATTTATTCTCAAGAGTTGCAATATCTAAATTTGCTTGACGATTCTTTGCAATTCCAATAATCGTATAAACTATACTTATAGATTTATAACCGGTACGGAATCCAAGATATGACTTATGATCCATGGCAATTTCCTGACAATCCTTTTGACTATACAGGTCTTGTCAATCACCCAAAAGGTATTGGCAAAATACCCTCAAAAAAAATGGGAACGAAAATTGCTGTTATCGGTGCAGGATGTGCCGGACTCTGCGCTGCATGGGAGCTGATGAAAATCGGGCTTCACCCCGTTGTTTATGAATCTGATAAAACTCCTGACGGCAGGCCAAGAATAGGGGGCCGGGCCTATACCTTTCGGTTTCCCGGTGACCCAAAAGCTTTTGCCGAGCTTGGGGCAATGAGGATTCCACCGGTTCATAAGACCATTACCTTTTACATGGACCTGTTCAACATTGATTATAGCAAGCCTTTTCCCGATCCCCTTCTGGTTCCAACCACCCTGTATTTTAATGGACAAAAAAGCTATATTCCTCTGGGGGGCCTGCTGCCGGGTCCCGTCCAAAAAGCCAATGAAGCCTGGCAAAAATTTATAGATCCTCTTGTTAAAAAAATGGTAAGGGTCTGGAATGATCCTGAATTAAGAAACCAGCAGTGGCAAAAATTTATTGACAGGTTTAAAAATAGAAGTTTTTACCAGGTCCTCTGGGAACAGGATCTTACAAGACAGGAAATCAGTCTTTTCGGATCCATGGGACTTGGTACAGGTGGATTTAATTCCATGTTTCCGGTCAGTTTTTTAGAAATTTTAAGGCTTTCGGTCTGCAAATGGGAGGTGGACCAGCGCATTGTCAAAGGAGGGGTGGACCAGTTACCCAAAAGCTTCTGGAGCAATCGTTTTTCTTGCCCGCACTGGGGAGATATGAGTGTAAAATATCTCAATAACGGAGAGCCCCTTGGTCGTGTGAAAAAAATCCATACCCCTGACAATCCTGATGAAAAAATTGAAATCACTGACAATTCAGGAACAATAAGAGCTTATGATGCTCTCATCATTACCTGCTCACACAGAGCCCTTGAGATAGGAATTAAGGTCAACCGAAACACTTTTTCAGACAAGGTCTGGTCAGCCATTCACAATATTCATATGACCCGGTCCGGAAAAGTTTTTATCAGGACACATCAGGCATTCTGGAAAAATCATCCACCAGCATCAACCTTGAATTGTACGATTACGGATGAAGCTATCCGTGGAACTTATCTATTTGATTTTGAGGATACTGACTCCGGAGTCATCTGCCTGAGTTACACCTGGGAAGATTCAGCCACAAAACTGCATGCATTAAATGAGCAGGAACAGGTCAATATCGGCCTTGAGATACTTAATACTATTTATGGCAGAGATTTGATCTCAGACCAGATAGCAGAAACCAAGACCTTTTTCTGGGAGCATGCAAAAGGATATAATGGTGCATTTAAACTTAATTATCCAGGACAGTATGAAGACCAGAAAGCCTTGTTTGAACAGACAAGACCCCAATCCATGAATTTCCATAACGGGGTATTTTTAAGCGGTGAATCTACATCTTGGGCCGGAGGCTGGATTGAAGGCGCTCTGCACAGTGGACTGGACGCTGCTCTGGCAGTAGTCAAAAAGCTTAAGGGTGAACTTCACTGTGTTTAATTTTTGCAAGCACCTCATTTGTGGGTTTGGGTAGTCCTGCTATTTTCCATGCAACAATTGGATCAGGAAACTGCTGATACTGACAATCTTTTGACTGTCCAACATTTTTGCATACGGCTCGTACTATTGGAAAGGCTTCAAATTTTTTATAGTAGTCTCTTATGAATTTCAAAATATCCATCCGATCGTTACTTAGAGGGCATTCTTGAGAAACACCTTCCTGATCTGCCAGAGAGCAGGCAATAGTTTCAGTCCAGGACTCAAAATCTTCAAGATATCCATCATGGTCTAAATTTACCATTTTTACCTCCAGAAAAATCTTATTCTTCCATTAACATTTTTTATGAACGCTTCTTGTATTTTATATTATTCTTGAGCTCAGATATCCGGGCTTAAGGACAGTATTTTTTCTTTTGATTGATTTTTATTATATGTATCTTCTCCCTATTGTTTCCAAAGTTCTTACAATAGATACAAAATGTAATGATATGTTAAAGATAATTCTTTTTCGAATAATGTAAATGCCATTTTACTCAATATCTTTATCAATAACATGGATAGAAATACTATAGGCGTTGGCCCTGGTTATTTCTTGTAATTATCCAGGAATTAACGTATTTTAAAAGCTTAACATTGCAACTAACCTACTGTCAGGAGAGAACTATGAGTGCTAATGTATTTTTCATGGATTTAGAAGCCACTTCAAAGGAAAATCTTCCGCAAAAACTTTCAAGACTTGTTAAAAGAGCAGGAATTAAAAATATTTTAGCTAAAAACGACCTGACAGCCGTAAAAATACATTTTGGCGAACAGGGCAATACCGCCTATATCCGTCCAATATTTATAAGAAAAATTATCCAGACAATCAAAGGATACAAGGCAAGCCCTTTTCTCACGGATGCCAATACCCTTTATGTGGGTTCCCGATCAAACTCAGTATCCCATATTCACACGGCCATTGAAAACGGATTCTCGTATTCTTCAATGGACAGCACACCCATTATTATTGCTGATGGACTAAGGGGGAAGAGTGAAACAAAAATTAGAGTTGATCAAAAAAACTGTAACCATGTTTATATCGGTTCGGAAGTTGTCAGTGCGAATGCTTTGGTTTCCGTGGCCCATTTCAAAGGCCATGAGCTTTCAGGGTTTGGCGGGACACTGAAAAACATAGGCATGGGATGCGCCTCCAGAAAGGGAAAGCTTGACATGCATTCCAATGTCAGCCCCAAAATAAAACGAAAAACCTGTATCGGGTGTTCGGAATGTAAAAAGTATTGCCCCACCCAAGCCATTTACCTTAAAGGGGAAAAAGCCTATATTAATCAAAAAAAATGCATTGGGTGTGCTGAATGCGTTGTCAGATGTCCCACTGAATCCGTAAATATCAACTGGAATCAGACGGTTCCTGTTTTCCTGGAAAAAATGATGGAATACAACTTAGGTGCTCTTAAAAACAAAGGGGGGAAAGTTTTTTTCGTCAACTTTATTACAGACATTTCACCTAAATGCGATTGTCTGTCTTACAGCGAATCTCCTATTGTCAATAACGTAGGAATTCTTGCATCGACTGACCCTGTTGCCATTGACCAGGCCAGCGCCGACCTTGTCAACCAGCAAACGGCTTTACCCGGAACAACATTACAAACAAATCTGAAACCGGGTGAAGATAAGTTTAAAGGCCTTTACCCTTCTGTTGACTGGGAACATCAGCTTGACTATGCACAAAAAATAGGCCTTGGAACAAGAGAGTATAAGCTTATAAAATTGAAAACATTATCATATAAAAAATAATTCACTTATCCTATGTCTTTAATTATTTGGCTGTAATATTTTTATCATGTATATTGCGTATAAAAAAAATAACGGGCAGTCACAGTATATTTTAAGAGAATCCTGCACCATTGATTCACAATTAACCTTCAGGGATTTGTTTAATCTTGGCTCTGATCCGTCTTTATTGATTAAATATCCCGGTGGTAATGCTTTTTATTTTGATGAAAAAATGGAGGATATTCTGTCTGAATCTGGCGTGGATTATAATTCTGATGAACTTGAGGATCTCTTCTGGCCCTGGATCAGGTCGGATATCAGACGGGCGATTGACACCTTTGAAGGGCGATCCTCGAATCCTCCTCAAAAAAAATTGACCAAAAATGAAAAAAATCAGATTGCTGCCCGGGTCCACTATTTTGACAAAAGAAGAATCCATTTTTTAAAATTCGGGAGTATGGATCAAGGCCCTGTGGAAAACATGCCTGCGGTACTGTTTAAAAACCTTGTCCACCAATCCAGGGATGAAATTGAGCAGTACTTTCGCAAACAGGAATTTTTATTAAAAACCCATGATTTAAAATCCTATGTCTATACAGTATTTGACCTCCAAAGCTTTTTTTCAGGATTTATGGCAAAAACAATGCCCCATGCCCTGGATCAAGAAAAAGTAGATACATATTTTTCCAAAGAAATCTGCCGACTGAATAGTGAGCTTTTTGAAAAAGAGACTCATCTTGATGAGAATATGATTCGATACAGCATCATGTTCTTTGATCATGCGTACGCTGACACAACCCTATTGGATGATTTTGCTAAAAACTTCATGTTCCGGCATCGTTTTTTTAAGCCCAGGCCCCAAAAATCCATTACAACGGATAGAGCCTGCAAAATGTTTAATATCACCAGAAAAGACCTTAAAACAATGACCAAAAAAAAATTAGCCAAACTGTACCGCAAGCTTGCAAGGCAGGTTCACCCTGATACGGGTGGCTCCCATGAAAAATTTATTGAATTAAATGCTGCGTATCAAAACCTGTTATCGAGATAACAAATGCGAGCCTGAAAACCCATCCGATTAATTCAATATACAACCCCTGTACCTGCTATGTAGACATAACAAAGACCCTTTGCCCAAAACAATTAAAGATCATCTGGTCTCTTTTACAAAAAATTGGAGAGTTCCGCATGGCAAGGATCGGATTAAAAGCAGGCCAGAGAAATGCTTTTTCAAATGTTTTCACGTCCTTGCTTTTTTTGTTTGACTTAATTTGCATTCACCTGATACAGCTTCAACATGTTGTTGTTGTATCAGTTTGGGGGTAATATTTAAGGTTTGGAAGATTTTTTTATGTTTTGGTTAACAAAAAGCAAGTTCCTATCTGTATTGGTTCGATTATTTAAAAAAGTATGGTTCATTCTATAAAACATAATTATAAAGCTATATAATAGCATTTCCTATCGACATGCCCTAAAAAATATGTTTGAATGGGCAACTTTTAATGTGAATATATGGCAAATAGTGTTATTATAACAAGTTATCATAGAGTGATAACATCACAAAATGGTTGGCCTTTTGGCCATGGAAATGTGCAAAATATAAAATGAAATAGTATCCGGGCGTACGTTATAATTTCAGATTAGTTGCAATATTACAGGGAAATAATGAGTAATATAAGAGAAAATTTAAGCAAATCATTCATTTTTAACGAGCTTGAAGATGATGAAATGAACAGGCTTGTATCAAGTATAAGGAGCCAGCTATGAGTATTGATGCCCATATTCTCAAACCCCTCGATTTTTTTGTAGATTTTAAGCAACATGAGTTAGAATCGTTTGCAGCAGCGCTTAAATCCAGAACTGTCGACGCCGGCGAGGTCATAATTGAACGAGGTACTCCGGCGCTCACTTTCTTCATTATCCTCTCCGGAACTTATGAGGCTGCTTTTAAAGGAGATCGTTCGATTATTTTAGAGCAGATAGGTGAGGTAATGGGCTGGTCTACAGTTGTCCATCCATTCCACTATACAGGAACCGTTACAGCCAAAAAAGATGGAGAGGTGTTGGAAATATCGAGCAGGGATTTTTTTGAACTGATCCAAGGCAACAATGCTCTAGGCGAAAAAATAATGAAAAAAATTGATAAAATCGCCTCAGAACGACGAACTATAGCCGCAGGATCACAATAAACGAGACAGGAGGATCAATTTTGTACGGATTAGAAGCCATAAGTGCTTATAATGGCTGGGCAATGGCCATTACCGGACCGCTGATAGTAATGTCGGGATTAATCATCCTGTCCATTATCATCTCTCAACTGCATAAGGTGGTTGCCATCTTTGATAAAAAAGCTGAACAGACCACAGAACTCCCAACCAAAAACAAGGTCAAGAGCAAGAATGAGATATCTGTTCCCAAGATATTACCAAACGATATTTTGGAAACAGCCAAAATCTATCAGATGATTATTGACAAGATAGAACAACCTTTTGAGTTGAACGATATTTATAAGGTTGCTGAGCAAAACAATTTTCCGCATCCTATTCTGACGGTTAGCCGTCTCAGAGATGCCGGGATACTGATATGTGAAGGTGAGGGGTTATTTATTTGGAACAGATAAACGCTCACAACTGGATCATAATGACTCACAAATGATACCCGAAACAACGACAAACTAACATTAAAGTTATGAGCGCCAGCCCAATAAGGCCTGGCGTTGTGAATAGCTTTCAGGTGAAACACACACAATAATTAGGAAAAGAAGAATGGAACTGCTTCTCCAGTTTTTATCAAACACGGGATTTTATCTTGCAGATTATCGACATTTTGTTATGCTGGCCGTCGGCTCTTTATTTGTTTACCTGGCCATTGCCAAAAAGTATGAACCCCTCCTGCTGCTGCCTATTGGTTTTGGTGTTCTGATAGGTAATATCCCATTTTTTAAAGGCTTCGGTCTGGGAATTTATGAGCCAAACAGTGTCCTGCACTATCTCTACTTCGGGGTTACCTCCGGCCTCTATCCATCCATAGTTTTTCTTGGGCTCGGGGCTATGACAGATTTTTCCTCACTGCTGGCAAGGCCCAAACTCATGCTTTTAGGTGCTGCCGCTCAGACCGGCATCTGGGTAACGCTATTGAGTGCGATGGCTTTAGGTTTCATGCCAAAAGAGGCGGCCTCTATCGCTATTATTGGCGGTGCTGACGGACCCACCTCAATTTTTTTAACCGCCAAATTGGCACCTCACCTGATCGGTCCAATAGCCATAGCAGCCTACTCATATATGGCACTGATACCCATCATTCAGCCTCCGATCATGCGACTTTTGACTACCCGCAAGGAACGGCTTATCCATATGCCCGAACCTCGCGATGTATCCAAAAAAGAGCTAATGGTCTTTCCAGTGGTCGGCCTGTTCCTCTGCTGTTTTCTGGCTCCGGCTTCCATTCCGCTGCTGGGCCCCTTTTTCTTCGGTAATATCATGAAAGAGTCAGGTGTGGTTGATCGCCTGGCCAACACTGCCCGCACATCCGTCATTGATACGGCGACTATCTTTTTAGGTCTCACTGTTGGCGCATCAACCCAGGGTGATGTCTTTCTCACCACCAAGTCAGTCAGTATTTTTTTGCTGGGTGCCGTTGCATTCAGCATTGCCACAGCATCAGGCATTGTTTTTGCTAAGATCATGAACCTCTTTATGAAAGAAAAGATCAATCCGCTGCTTGGGGCAGCTGGTGTTTCAGCAGTTCCCGGTTCAGCACGCGAAGTTCATCTGGTGGGCCTTAAGGAAGACCCAACTAACTTTTTGCTGATGCATGCCATGGCCTGTAACTCTTCAGGAGTCATCGGATCTGCTATTTGCGCCGGTATACTATGGAGCTTTATGATGTAAGCAACTTTCAAAAAAGGTTTATATTGTGACCAAAACATTAAAACAGATTATTATTTCAAAAGAAGATGCTGTTTTCCGGATGGATAAACACGGGCAATGGCAAAATGATCATGGTCCAATTGAACATCCCCGAGTTATAAAATATTTTAATTCCTGTATTCGAAAAGATGACATGGGGTATTTTGTTCATCAAAAAACAGAAAATACTGAAGAAAAGGTCTATTTTTCTTATGAAGACACAGCCATTTTTGTGGTTAGAATACGATTTGAAAACGATGTTACATTGATACTTAACAATGGGGATACAATTATTTTAGACCCGACAAAATTATATACTGCGGACGATAGTTTGTTTGCTAAAACAGCGAATCATCTCATAAAATTTAATACAGGAACCCTTTTGAAAATATCAAAATATTTAAATGAAGTAAAAGAGGGTGAGCTTTTCTTTGAATGGAAAGAAAATAGCTATCAAGTGCAAAAATTACCTTAAGGTATAATCCAAATCAATCACAGCATTTTTTTCACAATCATTATTGTTGACCTTGAACATCTAAATATCGTATTATCCATAAAATTTTAATCAACTTAAATTTAAAGGAGTGGATAAAGAATGAAAAAATGGATGATACTGGTGTTAATTTGTTCTATATTTTTTATTGGATTTTCTACAATAGTATTTGCAAGCGAAAAAAAACTTAAAGCCGGTTTTGTTTATGTCGGCCCTGTTGGCGATTATGGCTTTACCCATGCCCATGATTTGGGAAGAAAATTTGCAGAAGAAAAATTTCCCTGGCTGGAAACCATTATTGTAGAATCAGTAGGAGAAGCAGACAGTGCAAGAATAATTGACCGTCTTATTCAGCAGCAAAAATGCGACGTGGTTTTCACCGCAAGTTTCGGATACATGGAGGATACAATTAAAGCCGGTGCAAGATATCCTGATAAGCTTTTTATGCATTGTTCAGGATTCAAAAGATCTGCCAATGTGGGCACTTATTTTGGTGACCTTTACCAGATGTATTATCTGAATGGACTTATGGCAGGTGCCCTTACCAAAACAAACAAGATCGGTTATGTGGCAGCTTTTCCAATCCCTGAACTGATTCGCCATATCAATGCCTATGCCCTGGGTATCAAGGCTGCAAATCCAAAGGCAAAACTCAATGTAAAATGGATTTATGCCTGGTATGGGCCGGACAAAGCAAAGGAAGCTGCCGAAGCATTGATCGCAGAAGGCAACGATGCCCTTGCCTTTACCGAAGACACCCCTGCAGTCATTGAAGTCGGCCAGCGCCATGCGGAAAAAGGCAAACAGATTTATACTTTCAGTCACTATTCTGCCATGCAGCCTTATGGTGAAGATTCTGTTGTTTCAGGACAGCTCATGAACTGGGGTGGAATTTATGCTAAAATTCTTGAAGACATTTATAATGATAAATTTACCAAAGATTATGATATTTTGTGGTTAGCCAAAGAAAAAGCAGCCATTCTCGGTGGAAATGAAAAAGATATAATCAATCCCAAATTTGTTGATGACCTCAAAGCAGCCATGATCGAATCCAAAGAATTCGGTAAAATCTCTGCATATGATCTGGTTGTTAAAAGGTATGAACAGATGAAACAAGGTAGAGACGTATTTGAACCCTATACCGGACCCATCTATGACAACAAAGGCAACCTGAAAATCAAAGCAGGGGAAAAAGCAACTATGGGAGAGCTTTTAAGCATCATGTATTATGTAGATGGCGTTGAAGGATCCATTCCCCAATAATTAAAACAAACCCTGAAAAAAGCCGGGAAAGATTTTCCCGGCTTTTTTTTTACCCGATTTTTATTAAGAGCAATATGAAAAAAATACAACGCCTTGAAATGAGAGCTATCTCAAAATCATTTCAAGGCATCCATGCCAATCAGGATATTAATCTTTGTGTTGAATCCGGCGAAATTCTTGGGCTTTTAGGCGAGAATGGTGCCGGAAAAACCACCTTGATGAATATCTTATATGGACTATACCAGCCCGATTCCGGACAAATTAAAATCGACGGTAAAACCGTCCGGATCAACAACCCTGTTGAGTCTATCAACCATGGCATTGGCATGGTTCATCAACACTTTATGCTCATACAGAATCATTCTGTTATTGAAAATATTGCATTGGGCTATAAAGACACACCCTTTTTCTTCCCCAAAATAAAGATCAAGGATAAAGTTGAACAATTTTCTAAAAAATTCGACTTTCATATTGATATTACAAAAAAGATCTGGCAGCTCTCAGCCGGGGAACAGCAGCGGGTTGAAATCATAAAGGCACTTCTAAATGGTGCTGATCTTCTTATCCTTGATGAACCCACATCCGTTTTGACCCCATTGGAAATCAAAGAACTGATTGCTATTTTAAGAGGAATGAAAGCCAAAGGCCACATGATTATTTTCATCTCCCACAAATTAGATGAAATCATGGATATCTGTGACCGGGTCCTGGTTCTCCAGAAAGGCAAAATTGTAGGAAGCGCAGACACAAATAATACCAATAAAAAATCCCTTGCCCGGATGATGGTGGGAAGGGATGTTGTATTTAATATCAACAGGGACAAACTTGCAAAAGGCAAAAAAAACCTGTCTGTTGAAAATATCAATGTCATTGGAGACAAGGGCCTTTTGGCTGTTAAGAATATCTCATTTGAGCTTTTTCAAAATGAAATATTCGGTATTGCAGGGGTTTCCGGCAATGGGCAACGCGAACTTGCAGAAGCTATAACAGGCATAAGGCACATTTCCTCGGGTAAAGTAAAAATGAATGGAAGGGATATGACCAATAAATCCCCAAGACAAATTTATGACAATGGTGTTTCCCATGTACCGGAAGAAAGAATCAGATTTGGAATCGCCCCGGGTCTTTTCCTGTATGATAATGCTATTTTAAAACAGCATCACTTAAAAAAATTTTCCAAGCGTTATTTTCTAAAATACAAACAAGTAAAAAATCATACCAAATCCATTGTCAGCCAGTTCAAGGTTTCCACCCATTCAATTAATAACCAGATCCGAAACCTTTCCGGCGGAAATATTCAAAAACTCATCCTTGGAAGAGAAATCAGTGAGCAACCACAGCTTTTAGTGGCATCACACCCAACATACGGGCTGGATGTCGGGGCAACGGAGTTCTTAAGAAAACATCTTTTGGAACTCAGGAAACAAGGAAGTGCCGTTCTTTTATTTTCGGAAGATCTTGAAGAGATATTTGAACTGTGTGACAGGGTTGCAGTTATTTTTGATGGTGAATTCATGGCAGTTCTAGATTCAGACGACAGAAGGTTTTCTGATATCGGCCTGATGATGGCAGGTTCAAAAAGGATTGATCCAATGGAAAAAAAATAATGATAAAAATCAAAACAACAGACAGATATAATATAACGACCTTAAGATCCTTTATGACCAATATTCTTTGTCTTTTGGCAGCACTTGTAGTGATAAGTATTATTTTTCTTATTGCCGGTGTAAACCCCATCTATGCGATTTCCGAAATCTTTTTAGGATCATTTGGTTCCTTTTATGGAATCAAGGAAACCATTACAAAGGCCATTCCCCTGATTCTTATCGGCACAGGACTGACCCTTGCCTTCAGGGCAAAATTCTGGAACATCGGTGCGGAAGGCCAGCTTTTAATGGGGGCAATTTTCGCCACATGGACGGGACTGACCTTTGGAGAAGCTTTACCTCCATACATCATCGTTCCTTTGATTTTTCTGGCAGGTTTCATAGGAGGTGGGCTCTGGGGAGCCATTCCAGCCATATTAAAAATCAAATACTCCATTAATGAAGTCATATCAACCCTGATGCTCAACTATATCTGTGCTGAAATTTTAACCATGCTCATTGTAGGACCCTGGAAAGGAAAAACACGATTTGGATTTCCCGGAACAAACAACCTTCCTGATTCTGCTATTTTAGGACTGATTCCAGGTTCCAGGATTCATTATGCCACTTTAATCTTAGCTATTCTCTGTGCGATTGTGCTGAGCGTGATCATCTATAAAACGCGTTTTGGATATGAAGCAAGAGTGGTGGGTGAAAACCCGGATGCCGGTAAATATGCAGGAATAAATTTTTTAAAAACAAGCCTGATCCTGATGGCCATCAGCGGTGGACTTGCAGGACTTGCCGGGGTTGGTGAAGTTGCCGGCATCCATCACTATCTTGGATATCCTGCCTCAATTTCCTCTGGTTATGGATTTACAGCCATCATTGTTGCATGGCTTGCCAAATTAAATCCCCTGTATGCAATTATTTCAGGAATCTTTTTTGCCGGGATACTGGTGGGTGGAGATGCCATACAGATATCTCTGGGGCTGCCTGCAGCAACTGTTGAAATAGTGAATGGTACTTTGTTAATATTTTTAATTATGGGTGATTATTTTTTAAACCATAAAATTACTTTTCAGTTTTCAAGCAAATAATGTTTGAAAGGATATGATAGATGGAAGATATAATAATCTCAACGCTTCAAAGGGCTATGGTTGCAGGGACCCCCTTACTTCTTGCCACAACAGGTGAAGTGATTTGTGAAAGGTCCGGCATCCTTAACCTTGGGGTTGAAGGTGTCATGGCAATGGGGGCGGTCGTAGCTTTTATCGTCACCATGACAACGGGCCATCCCTGGCTTGGCGTTCTTGCAGCAATAGCCGTGGGCATGGCGTTTTCCATCATCCATGCCTTTACATCTATCACTCTGC
The DNA here is from genome assembly GCA_018645325.1 of Desulfobacula sp. Classification (GTDB taxonomy): domain Bacteria; phylum Desulfobacterota; class Desulfobacteria; order Desulfobacterales; family Desulfobacteraceae; genus Desulfobacula. Next base: position 8,948 of record JABGOU010000026.1, on the reverse strand, counting down.
AGGCCAACCAGGTTGTGTCCGGACTTGCATTGACAATGCTGGGCCTTGGTCTTTCCGGCATGCTTGGCAAACCCTATGTAGGCAAACCCCTTTCAATTAAAATGGAAGACTGGGTCATTCCCTATTTTTCAGATATACCCTATCTTGGAAAAATTTTATTCTCCCAGGGTCCATTTTTCTATATTGCCATCTTTCTTGCCATGGCCTCCTGGTTTTTACTTGAAAGAACCCGGCTGGGAATACAGATCAGATCAACTGGAGAAAACCCGAAAGCCACTGAAACCCAGGGGGTTAATGTGTTCAAAATAAAATATTTGAGCGTTATCATTGGCGGCGGTTTTTCAGCCCTTGCAGGAGCGCACCTTTCCATATCCTATTCAAAATCATGGATAGAGGGGATGACAGCAGGAAGAGGCTGGATTGCCATAGCTCTGACCATATTTGCTCTGTGGAACCCAGGGCGTGCCATCTGGGCTGCATTTCTGTTCGGCGGTATTTTTGTGGTTCAATATTTGCTTCAGCCCCTGGGAATTTCACCCAATTTTCTATCCATGCTCCCTTATATTGCAACGCTTTTAATTCTCCTGCTGATCAGTTTAAAAGATCCCAAAAAACTAAATGCCCCGGCCATGCTGGCTGAGCCCTATAAAAGGGGGGAAAGATAAAAAATTTGATTGTTTTCATGAAAATATTTAAATATTTTAATGTTCTTTTCTGTCTGGTCATTTTTCTAATTTTTTCTTTAAACACAAGTTTTGCCATATCAATACCCGAAGAAAAGAAAATCGCAAAAAAATTCATGGAAATGATCCAGGAACGCGAGATGATATTAAATGATCCCATTGTCAGTCATATGGTTACAAGGGTTGGCAATCATATTCTTTCATTTCTGCCGCCAGGACCATTTGACTATTCATTTCAAGTTGTGGACGATGATATTTTTAATGCCTTTGCAAGTCCGGGAGCAAATATTTTTGTATACAGGGGATTGATTACTGCCCTTGATTCAATAGATGAGCTGGCAGGCATCATAGGGCATGAAATTGCTCATGCTGCAAGCCGCCATGTATCTGAATCCCTTGACCGTTCAAAATACATAAGCATTGGCAGCCTTGCAGGTATGCTGGCAGGTGCAATCATCGCCGGTAAGTCAGGTGGAGATGCCGGTGCAGCAGTTATGCAGGGGACAATAGCCCTTGGTCAGACAGCAATGCTTTCCTTTACAAGAGAAAATGAAACTGAAGCAGACGAAAAAGGCATCATGTTTTTAAAGAAAAGCTGTTTTGCCCCAAAGGGACTTTTATCAGGGTTAATGAAAATAAGGGCGGCAGACTATAGAGGTGTGGAATATATCCCGGATTATGTTAAGACCCATCCTGGAACTGGCAAACGGATCGGCCATGTGGAAACCATTCTTTCAAATTATGTTCCTTTATCAAACAAGGCAGAATGCCATGATGATTTCAGGTTTGATATGGTAAAATACAGGCTTTTAGGACTCTATGCAGAAATTGAACCCGCATTTAAACAATTGACGACTCAACTTTCCCGCAATCTTTCAAACTCTATCACTGCTGACGATAGTGATTCTGCAGCCATCCATTATGGAATGGGACTTATCTATGCCAGAAAATTCATGGGAGAGAAAGCAATTTTACATCTTAAAAAAGCTCTCTCAATAAATATTTTTGATCCAATGATACTTCTTGAAATGGGAAGAATATATCTGTTCAATGGTGAACCCCAAAAAGCACTCAATGTTCTTAAAGGAATTGAAAGGTATCCTGTCATGGGTATTATGGCCAGATTTCATAAGGCAAATGCATATCTTGAGTTAAAAGATCTTTCAGAGTCTAAAATTTTGTTTAATGAAATAATCAGTCAGGCACCCTCTTTATATCCAAAAGCATATTATTCACTGGCAAATATTATGTCCATTGAAAAAAAAACCGGGGAGTCCCATTATTATCTTGGTGTTTATTATTCTAAAATCAATAATAATAAAACAGCTATTCTCCACTTAAACAAAGCATTGGAAAAATTAAAAGATGAAATCACTATCAAAAAAACAAAACAATTATTAGATCAATTAAAAAAATAGGGGATAACTTTTTTTAACGGGCTGAACAATTACAAATAATCTAAGCCTTATCAAAACGTGAAAACTGCATGGTAAAGGTTCCCCTTCCCTGGGTGACGGATCGAAGGGCCGTTGAATACCCGAACATTCTGGCCAAAGGGGCAATAGCTTTTATCACCTGGATACCCATTTTTGGACTGATGGATTCCACTTTCCCGCCCCTGGCATTTAAATCAGATATAGCATCGCCCATATAATTATCAGGAACAAAAATATCTACTTCCATAATCGGCTCAAGAAGGCCTAAAGAAGCATTTTCCAAAGCATCCTTACATGCCATTGATGCCCCCACGGCAAAGGCCAGTTCAGAGCTTCGTTCATCAAAACCACCATTTTCAATCTGTATGGCGACATCAACCAGGGGATATCCTTTAAGGTAGCCTCCTTCAAGACTCTCCCTGATTCCATTTTCAATGGCCGGAATATATTGTTCAGGAATTTTATCATTTCCGGGTATACACTTAAAGGTAATACCTTCTCCCCGGTTTAAGGGTTCAAGGCTGATACTGATATCTGCAAAATGGCTTTTTCCGGAAATCTCTCTTTCAAACACAGCATGTCCTTTTGTACCTGAAATAAGGATTTCCCGATAAACGACCTGGGGTTTGCCTACATTGACATTGGTTTTAAATTCTTTGAGCATCCGTGAAATAATAATCTCAAGATGAAGTTCTCCCATACCGGATAAAATCGTCTGACCGGTTTCTTCATCCAGGCTCACCTTTAAGGTAGGGTCCTCAATGGTAAACTTTTCAAGCACATCATCTAATTTTTCCTGGTCTGCGTGAGTTTTTGGTTCTATGGCAATGGAAATAACCGGATCTTCATATTCCATTTTTTCAAGAAAAACAGGGCATTCCTGTGAACATAAGGTATCTCCTGTCCCGGAATCCTTAAGTCCGACAATACCGATAATATCACCGGCTGATGCTTGTTTTAACCTCTCTCTTTTATTGGCATGCATTTTCAGAATTCTGGATAATTTTTCTTTTTTATTTAACAAAGGATTGAACACCTCTGCTCCTGCTTCTATTTTCCCTGAATAGATCCTGGCAAAAGAAAGCTTTCTTCCTTCAATCATGGAAACTTTAAAAATCAATGCAGCCAGAGGGCCTTTCTTTTGCGGTAAAAATTCAATCTCTTCACTGGTTTCCACGTGAACTCCTTTAACGGGGGGAATATCCAGAGGACTTGGTAAATATAAGGATATGGCATCCAACAATGGTTGAATCCCTTTATTTTTAAGTGCACTTCCGCAAAAAACAGGTACAATCTGCCTTGAAATGGTTGCCGATCTTATGGCTTTATTGATTTCACCAATGGAAATATCCTCTTCTGAAAGATATTTCTCCATTATCTCATCATTAACTTCTGATATAGTTTCAAGAAGTTTTTCCCTGTATTCACCGGCTATTTCTTCAAATTCAGGGGCAATATCATCTATGGAATATTCAGCACCTTTTGTCTCATCATCCCAGGTTATCTGTTTCATGTTGATTAAATCAATGACACCTGAAAAGCGATCTTCGGAACCCATGGGCAATTGCAGTATAACAGGATTTGCACCAAGCTTGACTTTCATAGAATTAACCGCACCTAAAAAATCTGCGCCAACCCTGTCCATTTTATTGATAAAAGCCATTCTGGGAACTGAATATCGATCTGCCTGTCTCCAGACCTTCTCAGATTGTGGTTCAACACCTCCTACAGCACAGAAAACACCAATGGCCCCGTCCAGAACTCTTAATGCTCTTTCCACCTCAATAGTAAAATCAACATGACCCGGCGTATCTATAATTTGAATAACACAATTTTTCCATTCACAGGTGGTAACAGCCGAAGTAATTGTTATCCCTCGGTCCTGTTCATCCTGCATCCAGTCCATGACGGCTTCGCCATCATGGACTTCGCCAATTTTGTAGGATTTGCCAGTGTAAAACAGGATTCTCTCGGTCACCGTGGTTTTACCCGCATCTATGTGAGCCATAATCCCGATGTTTCTGAATTGATTAATATTTTTATTCATTTCACCATCAACATATTTGTTTTATAAAAGTATTCAAGGTCTATATGACCGGCAAGTGTAAATGCATCTTTTCCCTGAATCAATATTTTAACCCTTTTTATTTTTGGTATATTCAATGTTAACGAATTTACAATTGAATATATTGCCAGAAGTTCATCCTGGGTATCCATATTTTCCATCATTGAAGGTTCCGGAGTCAAATCAATATATGCTTCCCCTTCATCTGTAATAAAAAATGAATCTATTATTGTCTCTTTGGGCCATGTTGCCTCAAGGTGAGCAAGTTGCGGACCTTTAAAAAGGGTCGCAAGAATTTCAAGTCCCAGGTTATGTGAATCCAGGTTTGCAGCAATTTGTTTTTTAACCGATTTTAATACTGTTTTCTTTTTATCCGCATAATAAACAAAACCCTCAAAAAGATCCATATTTGATGAAACCTGAGCCTCTTTGCCCCCATCCTCTGCAGCACAGATACCTGATCCTGTAAAAATGATCAGAAAAATGAAAAAAATAAGTTTTCCAGGCCTGGATTTCATGTGTAAATTTTTGATAAATTCTTAAAATTAAAATGGTATTTGATACAGCATCGCCTTATCTGTGTCAAGAAAATAAGCCTTGCAAATCAGTCAGGGGTTTAATAAAATTGAAAATTTAAAACAATAGATGATCAATTATTTGGCCCCAAATTTTTATCAGAAACAAAGAAGAGTATGATACCTGGATTTGAAACCATTGTTGAAGAAAGAATAAAAAAAGACAAAATAGGAGTGTACTATGGAAAAAATCAGACTGGCTCTTTTATCCGGAGGGGTTTCTTCGGAAAGACAGGTTTCCCTTAACAGTGGGAAACAGGTATTTGATGCCCTTGATAAGGACAAATATGATATCACCTTGTATGATCCTAAAACAGATCTGAAACAGCTTGTCATTGATTCACAAAAGATTGATGCTGCCCTGATTATACTGCATGGCCCTTTTGGAGAGGACGGAACTGTTCAGGGCCTTCTGGATCTGCTGGATATTCCTTACCAGGGAGCAGGAGTTTTAGGAAGTGCCATGGCAATGAACAAGCTTGTTGCCAAAAGACTTTATGAAGGTGCCTTTGTTCCAACACCATCATATCTTTCATTTTCAATGACTGACACAATTGACCTTTTAAAAGTTGTTGATACATTGGGACTTCCTCTGGTGATAAAACCTGCCTGTGCAGGATCCAGTGTGGGCATGACCATTGTTAAAGAAGCAAAAGATCTTGAGGATGCAATCAAATTAAGCTTTGGGCATGATGATACCCTTATTATTGAAGAATATATAAAAGGGATTGAACTGACCTGCGGTGTCCTTGGAAATGAAGAGTTAGAAGCCTTGCCCGTTATTGAAATCATCCCGGGAGAGGGTCATGAATTTTTCGATTACAAGGCAAAATACACTGCTGGAGAAACCAGGGAAATCTGCCCTGCCCGTATTGATGAAACCATCACAAAAAAAGTTCAACAGCTTGCTGTTAAAGCGCATCAGGCACTCTTTTTAAAAGGATATTCCAGGACAGACATGATCTTATACAATGAAACCTTATCTGTCCTTGAAACCAATACTATTCCAGGGATGACGGCAACCAGTCTTTACCCCCAGTCTGCAGAAGTAGCAGGATATTCTTTTACAAAACTTTTAGACAGACTCATTTCATTATCAATTGCAGAACATAAAAAACAAAAATTAAGGAGATCAGCATGAAGGTCCTAGTTGTTGGCGGAGGTGGTCGTGAACACACAATGGTGTGGAAAATATCAAAAAGCCCAATGGTTCAAAAAATATATTGTGCCCCGGGAAATGCAGGGACACAAGGCCTTGCAGAGTCCGTTCCCATTTCAGCAGAAGATATTGATGCTTTGGCTGCCTTTGCCAAGGAAAACAAGATTGATCTCACTGTTGTAGGCCCTGAAGGCCCTCTGGTGAAAGGCATTGTCGATGTCTTTGACAAAATGGGATTAAAAGTGTTTGGTCCAAGCAAAGCTGCTGCCCAGCTTGAAGGCAGCAAGAATTTTTCAAAACAGCATATGCTCAAGTACAATATCCCCTGTGCAATGGGAAAGGCATTCACAGATACGAGCAAGGCCAAAGCCTATGCCAAAGCTCTTGGTGCACCATGCGTGGTCAAGGCAGACGGCCTTGCAGCTGGCAAAGGGGTCATCATCTGTTCCACACTTGAAAAAGCGTATGAAGCCATTGATTCAATGATCAATGACAACACCTTTGGGGATGCCGGCGCCATTGTGGTTGTGGAAGAATGCCTGAAGGGGGAAGAAGCCTCTTTTATTGCTTTAACCGATGGAAAAACAGTTTTGCCCCTGCCGGAATCCCAGGATCACAAAAGAATTTTTGACAATGATGAAGGACCCAATACAGGTGGTATGGGAGCTTATTCCCCTGCCCCGGTCCTGGATCACATGCTCCGCCAGAAAGCGATGAACGAGGTCATGATCCCAGCTGTAAAGGGAATGGCCAAACAAGGGACTCCGTTTAAAGGCATACTTTATGCAGGCCTTATGGTGGATAAAGACCAGATAAAAGTGCTGGAGTTTAACACAAGGTTGGGAGATCCTGAAACCCAGCCTATCCTCATGCGGCTTGAAAATGATCTGGTACCCTTGATGGAGGCCTGCTGTGACGGTACCCTGCACAATTATTCCACAAAAATAGACCCGAGAGCGGCCATGTGCGTTGTGATTGCTTCAGGCGGCTATCCCGGTGCCTATGAAACAGGACAGGAAATTTTCGGCCTTGATAAGGCCGAAAATGTTAAAGACACTATTGTCTTTCATGCAGGGACTGCATTAAAAGACGGTAAAGTAGTTACCTCAGGCGGCAGAGTTCTTGGAGTGACTTCACTGGGTGACTCGGTTAAAGATGCCATTGACAAGGCATATGAAGCCTGTGGCCATATTTCATTTAACAATCAATTTTATCGAAAAGACATTGGGGCAAAAGCCTTAAAAAGGCTTTCCATCCCTCCAAAGGTAAGCGTGATCATGGGAAGTGACTCTGATTTTCCCGTCATGGAAAAGGCGCTGTCCATACTGAAAAAATTTGATATCCCTTACACCGTCACCGTTGCATCTGCTCACAGGACCCCTGAAAGATCTGCGAAACTGGCCATTGAAGCAAAAGAAAAAGGAATTAAAGTTCTCATCTGCGGTGCAGGTCATGCCGCCCATCTGGCAGGTGTCATCGCCGCCCATACCACCCTTCCTGTTTTAGGGGTTCCCATAGATTCATCCGCCCTTCAGGGAATGGATTCTTTACTGGCCACAGTGCAGATGCCTCCGGGGATTCCTGTTGCAACCATGGCAATTGGAAAACCAGGGGCCTATAATGCCGGTATTTTTGCAGCCCAGATCCTTGGTGTTTCAGATCCTGATATCGCCCAAAAGCTTGCTGCTTTTAAAAAGGGAATGGCGGACAAGGTCAATAAAAAGGCCCAAAGCTTTGCATGAAGGCTAAGACAATCTTCTCTATTGATCCTGTAACGCCTGAACCGGATCGTATTACAAAAGCCGGAAAGATCCTGCAAGAAAATGGAGTCGTGATCTTTCCGGCTAAATGTCTTTATGGGATTGCTGCCAATGCTCTGGATGAAACCGCCATAAAAAAAATATTCCATTTAAAACAGAGACCATGGAACAAGCCGGTTTTAATTCTTATACGGGACGAAAAAATGCTCCCAGATCTTGTTACATCAATTTCCCTTGAGGCTTACAAGCTAATGGATGCATTCTGGCCGGGAAACATTACCCTTGTTTTTGAGGCAAAAAAACATATCTCAAAATTTTTAACGGCCGGAACCTGCAAAATCGGAATAAGAATTCCTTCACACCCAGTTGCAAAAGCCCTTGTAGAATATCTTAACTTTCCCATAACAGGGACAAGCGCCAATTTGTCCAGCCAGGGCGGTTGCAGCCAGATTGATCAATTGCCGCCTGCCCTGATTGGCCCTGCAGATCTGATACTGGATGCCGGCAGGCTAAAAGGCGGAAAGGGATCAACCATTGTAGATGTCACATCCTCACCTGTTACCATCATCCGGGAGGGTGAAGTATCAACAAACCAAATCATTAAACTCCTGGAAATTTAATATTTGATCCCCCATAATTTCATTGACAAATTCCAAGTTTTCCCTTAAAAAGAACCATTCATGCCGGAGTGGTGGAATTGGTAGACGCAGAGGACTCAAAATCCTCCGGGCGCAAGCTCTTGCGAGTTCAAGTCTCGCCTCCGGTACCAGCTAATACCAAGGCTCTCAGCGTTTTAACTGAGAGCCTTGTTTATTTGGTTTTGGTTTCATGTGTGAATCTGTGTGAGAATTTTGTGTAGCTAATTCAAATATAGACATCTTGTACCATGGTAATTTTTTAAAAACCCGAATTGGTGAATGAAGCACCCGGTAAATTATAAAATTTGACTCCTGACAGATAAATACCATTGAGGTTGGGTTCTCAATTACTTTTTTCCCTTCAAGTTATTGTCTTTTAGTATAAACCTATGTAACATACCTTTAATTTACAACAAAGAGGATTAAACTTGCGTAAAATCGCTTTATTAATTTTATTTATTGTAGGCTTCTCGGTAATATATTCTTTTGATCAATGGTATATTTTTCAGTCAAGAAAAGTGAAAATCAAAGAATTTGAATCTGTCGCAAATTTGTATCAAACCAGATTAGAATCTGCTATTGAACGACGACTGAATGCCACTGAAGCTCTTGTGTCATTAATTAAAATTCAT
>JABGOU010000025.1 GCA_018645325.1 Desulfobacula sp. | reverse complement strand
TAGACAGTTTGGGAATTTCATCCCCTTTTAATCCACTGGGATAGCCTTTACCATCAAAACGTTCATGGTGATGGCGGATAATAACCATTTCCCGGTCCCACAGTCCCAATTTGCTTATAATATCAGCACCAATTACCGGGTGTTCTTTAATTTTCTTATATTCTTCAGCCGACAGTTGAGTTGGTTTTAAAAGAATATTGTCCCGAATGCCTATTTTACCTATATCATGAAGACTCCCTGCAAAACGGATAATATCCAGTTCTTCATCTGTACAGCCCATCTCTTGAGCAATCATATGGGCATATTTTGCAACTCTTGTGGAATGTTTTTGTGTATACAGATCCCTTACCTCAAGTGCGGTTACAAATGCATATAGCGTTGAAAAAAGATTGTCATAAATATTTTCATATAATGCTATATTTTCAATAGCAGAAGATGCTTTCTGTGAGATAAAGCTCATATAGTAGATATCTTTTTCATTAAAATGCTTGTCTTTACTAAATGAAAAGGCACTGGCAATACCGAAAATATTATCCCTTATTTTCACCGGTACGACCATTAATGAATTGACCACATCGTCAAGATGTTTATTTTTGCCGGCATCTGAAATCAGGCAGGGATTGGAATCTTTTTTCAGAATATCAAGAATGAACTTATAAGCAGCTTTTGAAAGATCTTTTCCAAATAATGAACAAACCGTTTCATTTTCAATACTTAAGTCCGAACTTGCAACAAGTGCCAGGGACTTATCCTGATCAGAGTATATATGAAAAAATACTTTATCTGCCTTTAATTCTTCAACACCTAAATCAACAATATTATTAAAAATACCATAACTTGAATCAGCAGAGGAAAAATCCTCCATCACCCGGTTCAAGGTATTTACTTCCTGGACTCTTTCAAGCAACTCATTATTAAGTTTTTTTAGCCGTTCCTGACGTTCAACCTCTTCTTTTAAAATCAGGTTCTCAACAAAGAGTGCACGCTCCCTTAATATTCTTTTAAGTGTCAACTCCATTTGTTCAAGGTTAACAGGTTTTATCAAATAATCAATAACACCATTTTTTAAAGTCTGTATGGTATTTTCCAATGACGGATATCCTGTCATGATAACCACGGGGAGAGTATTGTCTTTCATCCTGATTTGTTCAGCCAGGTCCAGGCCATCCATCTCCGGCATGTTAATATCGGTAAACACACAGCCGATTTGCTCCCTGTTCAAAATTTCAAGGGCCTCGATTCCATTTCCGGCTGTATAAACCTGGTAACCCTTTTTCTGAAAATATTCTTCTGCGACCTCAAGAATGACATTTTCATCATCAACCATAAGAATTTTAATTGGATCGGTTCTCATCTTTGTTAATTTCAACCTTTTTATTAAATAGAATGATTTTATAGTAAAATGTATCTTAAACCTTTTATTTAATCAACAAAAATCAATCCTTTTTCGCTCTTAATAAAAAAGAATATAATTCGAAAATATAATGTAAATTAGAAATATTATTCTTGACAATCGTTTTCAATAAGAACAATATACTTTTATTATTCAATTATAAGATACAAAAGAAATGAAAATGGATGATACAGATTTACAAATTTTAAAAATCCTGCAAAAAAAAGCAAGGGTGCCCAATGTAGAAGTTGCAAGGAAAATAGGAATGGCCCCATCTGCAGTTCTGGAACGAATCAAAAAATTAGAAGCCCAGGGTGTAATTGAGGGATACGAAGTTCGCCTCAATCCAAACATGTTTCATGGATCAATGATTGCATTTATTCAGATCAAGGTTGCTTTTCCAAACCAGCTCATTAAAATCGGCGAAAAACTTTCAAAAATAGAACAAATCCAGGAGGTACACTTCCTGGCAGGGGAAGACTGTCTTATGGTCAAACTTCGGGTATCTGACAATTGTGAACTTGAAACTATTTTAAGAACCCGTATAGCCAGTCTTGATATTGTGAAAGAAACCAAAACTTTTATAGCCCTTTCCACGTTTAAGGAAAGCGCCAAAATAATGTTACCCAAAACTTTGGAATAAGGAATATATTAACATGCCGATGTCAACTTCATATCAAAAAAGACTTTCAAAAATTTTACCACAAATTGTGGAGAACTTTGGAACCCCTTTCCACATTTATGATGAAAAAGGGATAAAAGAAACCTGCGAGAAGCTGAGCACGTCCTTTAAAAACATTGATGGTTTCAAAGAATTTTTTGCGGTCAAAGCTCTGCCAAACCCATCAATCATGAAAATCATGCAGGAAATGGGCTTTGGATTTGACTGCAGTTCCACACCGGAAATTCAATTGTCCAGACAGATAGGCAGCTTTAGAGATGATATCATGTTTACCTCAAATAACACTAGCATGCCCCAGTTTGAAACGGCAATAAAAAATGGCGGATGCATACTTAATCTTGATGATATTTCCTTGATTTCAAAATTAATTGACACTCCTGATCTTATCTGCTTCAGGTACAATCCAGGCCTTCGCCGAAACGGCAATAAAATAATTGGAAACCCGGTAGAATCAAAATATGGTGTCAGCCATGATCAAATTTTAGATGCCTATACAAAAGCTAAAAAACTTGGGGTTAAACGTTTTGGCATTCACACCATGCTGGCATCCAATGAGCTGGATTACAAATATATGGTTGAAACCACCCAGATGCTGCTGGGTATTGTTGAGCTGGTCTGTGAAAAACTCGATATCACCTTTGAATTTATCAATATTGGTGGTGGCCTGGGCATCCCTTACACTCCTGAGGCACAACCCTTTGATCTTGATTCCATGGCCAAAGAAATTGCCCTTATCTTCAAAACATTTAAAAAAAGCAAGGGGTGGGTTCCCAAACTATACATGGAAAGTGGCCGATATATCACAGGGCCGCATGGTGTTTTGGTCACATCTGTCATTAATCATAAAAACACTTACAGAAAATATGTGGGTGTGGATGCATCAATGTCGTCACTGATGCGGCCAGGCATGTATGATGCCTACCATCACATTCATATCCACGGTAAAAAAGATTCAGTCGCAACGGGAAAAGTTGACGTGGTGGGTGCACTTTGTGAAAATATTGATAAATTTGCCGTTCAAAGGAGCCTGCCGGATACTATTGAAGGAGATATCCTGGTTATCCACGACACCGGAGCCCATGGACATGCCATGGGATTTAACTATAATGGTCACCTTAGACCAAAAGAATTATTGTTAAAAGAAGATTCAAGTGTTGAACTGATCAGGCGTGCTGAAACCATGGATGATTATTTTTCAACCCTCACGTTTGAGCCCAAAAAACTTAAAGTTTAAAAAATAGATTTCTTATTTTTGCTGTACTTTAGTTTAAAATTATTTAATAATCAGCGCACTTAAATCTTTTTCACAGGCATGGCAGGAGAAATCAAATGGATCTTAGAGATGTTTGCCCTTACAAACTGCTGACAGCGCAAAAAAGTGTAAAAAAAATAAAAAATGGATCAAGGGTGTTTATCGGCACAGGATGTGGTGAGCCCCAGAGACTAATAAAAGCAATGGTAGAAGATTTATCCATTCAGGATATTGTTATCTATCAGATGCTTTCAGCCACCCTTTCCAACTATGTCAATGATGAAAATTTCCTTTCAAGATTTTCCATAAAACTATTTTTCATTTCCCTTTTAATGCGGCAATCTGCTTTTGAAGGGAAAATTGATTATATCCCTGTTTATCTTTCACAGATCCCTGAAATTTTTGCAAATCATGAAATCGGACTTGATGTTGCCCTGATACAGGTAAGCCCTCCGGATGATCACGGATATTGCAGCCTAGGCATTTCGGTTGATATCACCCTCTCCGGCATGAAAAATGCTGATATCGTCATCGCCCAGATCAACCAGGAGATGCCCAGAACATGGGGAGACAGTAATGTCCACATTGATGAGATTGATTATCTTGTAGAGCATAACGAGCCCATACTCGAGTCTCTCCCTGAAATGAAAAATCAAAAGGTCGTTGAAAGAATCGGTCATTATGTCAATATGCTTGTGGATAATGGAGCGACGCTGCAAATTGGATTTGGTCATCTGCCCGATGCCATAATGCCCTATCTTTCCGATAAAAAAAATCTGGGTATCCATACACAGGTTATCACTGACGGGTTGTTGCCTTTGTTTAAAAAAAAAGTCATCACCAACAAAAAAAAAACATTCCTACCGGACAGAGTAGTTGCCTCTCTGTGTATGGGTTCTAAAGAATTATATGATTTTGTTGACAATAATCCCATATTTTATTTTAAATCTTCTGGATTTGTAAATGATCCCAACGTCATTGCTAAAAATGATAACTTTATTTCCATAAGTTCCGCTCTTGAGGTCGATCTGACAGGCCAGGTCTGTACTGATTCAAAGGGATATCTTTTTTACAGCGGCATTGGTGATCAGGTAGATTTTATCAGGGGATCATCCATGTCCAAGGGCGGGTTTTCCATAATTATTATTCCTTCGACCGCTCAAAACGGCAAGGTTTCAAGAATCGTCACGCATTTAAGTGAAGGCGCAGGTGTTGCAACAACCAGGGGAGATATTGATATCATTGTTACCGAGTACGGCATTGCCGAAATGCGAGGGAAAAGCATCTATCAGCGGGTGATGGAACTTGCCCGGATTACTCATCCAAAATTTAGAAAAAATCTAATAGAAGAGGCCAAAAAAAGACATTATATTTTCCCGGATCAACTTCCTCCCACAACCCAGGACCTGCTTTTTCTGGATCGTTATCTTTATTCAAAAAAACTTGCCAATGGGAAAAATGTTGATTTCAGGCCGCTTTTGCCTTCTGATGAGTTTGAATCAAGGCATTTTTATTATTCTTTGCAGGAAGACTCTATTTACTATAGATTTTTTAACAAACGAAAAGTTTTCTCAAGGGACATGCTTCAAAAACAATGGGCCCAGGTTGATTATCGAAGAAATATGACCATCATAGGACTTATGCAGCTGGGTAAAAGAAAACAGATTGTGGCCATTGGCTCTTATGCTGAAGCTGATACAAATTCAGCTGAAGTAGCATTTCTTGTTAAAGAAAAGCTCCATGGAATGGGAATTGGATCATACCTTCTTGAAATTCTTGAAACCATTGCAAAGGCAAACAATTACAAACAATTTATTGCAACAGTTCTGGCTGAAAATCGAAAAATGCTCAATGTCTTCAAAAAAAAATATCCATCTGCAAAATTTTTAAGGAGCGGCAGCGGTGAGATAGAGGTTGAAATGCCTTTTCAAAATCATGAAGATCAATAGATAACCGTCTATATTAGTATTGGTATTCGTTTTTTTATTTCTTTTTTGATTTCAGTTCTGGAAAATCCCAGTAAAAATATTCTTTAATCCCTTCATCAATTGAATTTTCCTGTTTGGAAATTTCAATTTGCCTTAGTTCAATTCGCCTGATTTTACCACTCATTGTTTTTGGAACTTCAGTAACAAACTCTATGATTCTTGGAATTTTAAATTTCGGTAAAATGGTGATGGTATGTTTAAAAAGTTCCAGCGCAAGTTCCCTTGAGGCCTTATAACTTGGATTTAAAATCACATATGCTTTTACAAGCTGGTATCGGTTCGGGTCTGGAGATCCCACAACTGCTGCTTCTGCCACGGCAGGATACTCAACAATGGCACTTTCAACTTCAAAGGGGCCGATCCTGTAATCAGAAGACTTAATCACGTCATCCGCCCTTCCCACAAACCACCAATACCCGTCTTCATCAAATGATGCCCGATCTCCTGTATAATAATAATTATCAACAAAAACCGAACTCATTTTTTCAGGACTGCCAATATACTCTGAAAAAAGACCAATAGGTCTCCATTTACCCAGCTTTACTACGATATGACCTGCCTTGCCTGGTTCTATGATCTCATTGCCTTCATTATCAGCCAGTGCCACATCATACATATAAAAAGGATATCCAAAAGATCCCGGCCTTATTTTACCTTTTATCCAGGGAGGGTTTCCAATCATGGCTGTTGACTCAGTCTGACCATAGTAATCTCTTATCTCTATTTTTGTATGATTTGCCCACTTTTCAATCACATCGGGGTTCAAAGGTTCTCCAGCACTGATTGACTGGGTTAAACTAGACAGATTAAAAGAGTCAAGATTCATATTCACAAACATTCTCCAGGCAGTTGGAGGGGCACAAAAAATATTCACTTTATGCCTTGAAATGGCATCAAGATATTGTTCGCCATCCAGGCATGAAAATGTAAATCCGGTTGTTGTAGCACCGACATTAAATGGTGCAAAAAAACTGGACCATGCCCATTTTGACCACCCTGAAGCACTAAGGTTATGATGAACATCTCCAGGTTTTATTCCAATCATAACAGTGGTTGACAAATGTCCCACAGGATATGATACAGCTGTGTGTCCTACTCTTTTGGGAAGACCCGTTGTTCCTGAAGTAAAAAAGCAGAAAAGCGTATCATTGGATCTCGTCATTGCAGGCTTAGCTTCAGTGGATTCATTTTTAATCGTATCAATGGGTATCCAGCCTTCCTTTTGTCCTAATACCAGCTTGAGTTTGGGTTCAATATTGGTCTCTTTTAGAGCTTTATCAATCAGGCATGCAGAATCTTCATCAGCCATGATAACATTGGGGGAATAAGTTTCAAACCTGAATTCCAATTCTCTTTGAGTCATTGTTATTGCAGTTGGGACGCTGACTATCCCTGCTTTAATACAGGCAAGGCTGGCAAACCATATTTCAGGTAAAACAGGACTCATCATATAGAGGTTATCCCCTTTTTCAAGACCTGATTTATGAAAAAAGTTTATCAGCTGATTTGCCTTTTTTAATAAGGTTCCATAAGAATAGGTTTTGGTCTCAAACGTATCTAAATCATTCCAGATTAGCGCTTTTTTATCTGGATGCCGGCTGACATGTAGACCTTCAAAAATCTCTGAAGCCCAATTAAAATATTCAGGCAGTTCCATGGCATTTAACCGGGCAAACAATTTTTTTGCGCAACCTTCTGTTTCTGAGGTTTCTTCCATCATATTTAACTGGATAACCTCTTTGAAAAGCTCTTTCATCCGTTTAAAACACTCCTTGCAATCTGTTTTAATGTTATATAAGCTAAGACCCGAACACATGGGTTGTATAATTTATAACAATTATGTTTGTCAAAGTTTTTTTCTGATTTTATATGAATTTAACAGATAACACAAAATAAGTTCCCACATATGACAAAAGATGGTATCACCATCATACTTGCCCCTCTTCAGGGATTTACCGATTTGACATTTCGAAATGTATTTTCTGATCATTTTTCAGGTCTTGATGAGGCTGTGGCGCCTTTTATTTCAACTATGGGGCAAAAGAGATTAAAACCATCCAGGATAAAAGATGTATATCCTGAAAATAATAAAAAATTGTTTGTTATCCCTCAAATCCTTGGAAATAATACAGAAGATTTTATTTTCCTTGCGAACCACCTCTTTGAAATGGGAATAAAAAAAATAAATTGGAACCTTGGCTGTCCTCATTCAAAAATTGCAAAAAAAAAAAGAGGGTCTGGACTCTTAATGTACCCGGATAAAATTGATTCTTTCCTGGACACTGTGATCCCAAGAATTTCAAATACACTTTCTGTTAAATTGAGGTTAGGCAGAAAATCAAAAAATGAAATTTTCAAGGTCCTGCCTGTTCTGGATAAATATCCCTTGGATGAAATCATTCTTCACCCCAGAACCGGAATACAGATGTATGAGGGGACCTCAGATCATGATGCGTTTGAGAAAGCATTTTTATCCAGCGCCCACCCACTGACCTATAACGGTGATATTACAGATTTAAATACTTTTTATATTGTTAAAAAAAAATTCCCCTGTATCAAACGATTCATGATTGGCCGGGGAATTCTTTCCAATCCATTCCTTGCAGAGGACATCAAAGGTATTCTTGTAAAGAAAAATCAAATTGAAAGGTTAAAAATTTTTCATGATTCTCTATTTGACAGCTATCAAACAATATTTTCCGGACCGGCTCATTTAACTGGACGGATGAAAGGGTTCTGGAGATACCTTGGGCCTTCGTTCAAGGATAGTAAGAAACAGCTTAAAATGATATTTAAAGCATCTTCAATCAAGAAATATCAGGACATGGTTGAAACTTTTTTTAAAACTGAATTTGAATTTATCAAATAAATAGGGGTTTTTACCTATTGAAATTTCATTGATTTTTTTATTATATCTATCTGGGTAAATTTTTAATTCAGGTTAATAATATGGAGGGAATACATGAACAAGCTCAAATTGATTGAAAGTCTTAAAAACAGATGCTCACTCACCCAAATGGAAGCAACTGACATAGTTAATTTATTCTTTTCAGAAATTGCAGATGCTCTGGCAAAGGAAGATCGTGTAGAACTCAGAGGATTATGGGCTTTTCACCTAAAAAAATATCAATCTTATACAGGCAGAAATCCAAAAACCGGAAAACTTGTTAAAGTTGATTCTAAAAAACTTCCGTTTTTCAAATGCGGCAAAGATTTGAAAGAAAGGGTAGATTACCCTGCAAATTAATCCTGTCCTATTGCTGTTTTTTCCTTTTTTATAAAAAAGGGCAATCAACACTTGAATATTTATGATTTTAATTTAATATATAAACCATATACGCACATCTTATTTTTGAATTAACATAAATAATTAATAGTTTAAAATAATTGTTTCGCAAATATAACTTTGGAGGAATAAAAATGGTTGAACCAACAAAGAATATTCTTTTTGCATCTGATCTTTCTGTCAATATGAGACAGGTTTTTGAGCATGCTGCTTTTTTAGCCGTCTGCCAGAATGCAAATATCATCGTTATACATGTTATGGAAGAAAACCCCCGTTCTGAGAAGCGAATTCAAATGGCCTTTGGAGAACAATTATATAAAAATTTAAGGTCAGAGCAAAGGAGCAAAGCAAGAGACATCCTGATAGGTAAAAATGTTGATGCATTGAAAATCCGTCATGCTATTGCCGGATTTTTTGAAGAAACCGGGCAGGACAACGAGGTTTTTGAAAATAATTCCCTGATTTCAAAAATTCTGGTGGCCGAGAGTCGTTCTATTGCGGATGAACTGACATCCACGGTTAAAGAAGAAAACTGCGACTTGATCGTTATGGGGTGCAAACAGCAAGGACTTTTGGCAGAAGCCATGGGAGATAATATAGTCAGAAAAGTATTAAAAAGATCCAGCGTTCCGGTTTTTGTCGTTCCATTTCAAGGGGAGTCGTGATCAGCCTTCTTTGCCCCTTGCAAAGGTCACTCCTATTCCAAAAATTGAAAGGACAGCACCCATCAACATTGTCCTTTTAAAACTGATCATAAAAAAAGGCTCCATTCCCGGCAAATAATTTTCAAGGCTCAAGCCATTTGTAAGACTTGAAAAAGAAGTGGTAAAAATCAAACCGGCAAGGGCTACCCCTATCACCATACCTATGTTCCTGGCCGTGGCAACAGCTCCTGATGCAATTCCACGCTTGGACGGCTGCACACAACTCATTATAGCTGTATTATTGGGAGGCACATAAAGCGCTGTTCCAATTCCGGCTAGGGCAATACGCCAGAAAATTGATAAAATTCCCATGAAAGGTTGAAGCGTCATTAATGAAATAAGAGATAATGTCAAAATACTTATACCGGTCATGCATAAAAGTCTTGAACCGAACTTATTATACAGCATTCCAGATACGGGGCTGACAATCAAAAGAAATAAAAAAGGAATGATCATTATCAAACCTGTTTTTGATGCTGAAAAACCGCAGGGATATGTCAGGAAGAAAGGCATCATAAAGACAATAACAAAAAGAGCGGCAAATAAAACTGCCGAAGAAATCACAGGAAATACAAATAATTTAATTTTTAAAAGGTCCATATCAAACAAGGGATAATCCGATCTTGTCTCATTTACAACAAAACCAATACATGCCAGGATAAAAAGCCCTGAAATTGAGATAGAATGAATTGAAACTATGCCCCATTTTGACATTTGTGTTAAAAAAGCGATCAGGCTGGATAAAATAATGATCAATAAAAGGCTGCCAATTTTATCCATGGGCTCTTCGTTTTCCCCTGTTCTTTGAGCAGTTTTCAAAACAAAGATACCACTTAAGGCGGCAATGATCCCGATGGGAATATTAATATAAAAAATAAACCGCCAGGAAAAATACTCAAGAAGGATTCCACCGGCTACAGGCCCTGTTGTAAGCCCTGCTGCAACGACAGCACCTATCATTCCAAGTGCTTTTCCACGTTCATGCACAGGAAAGACATCTACAATCAAAGCGGGGGAGCATGCCATGAGCATGGATGCCCCACACCCCTGTAAAGCCCTTGAAATAATTAAAAACTGATGCGTTCGGGCCATGCCGCATAAAAAGGACCCTGCCACAAATATGGTAAACCCAAGAACATATACAGGTTTTTTACCTTTAATATCCGAAAGTCTGCCAAAGGTTAAAAGCAAAGAAGAAACTATCATAAGATAAATCAACACTACCCACTGAATAGTGTTAATATCGGTTTGAAGCTCTTGCATCATATAGGGCAGGGCAACATTAACGATACTGGAATCCAGGGTGGACATAAAAATTGAGATTGCAACAAGGGAAAAAATTTTCCATCTATTTTCATATGAAGAGAGCATAATTTGACTCCATTCTTTTCGTTATGGGAAGATTATGTTATATAAAATTAGTTTACAAGGAAAATTAAAACATATGAGGAGTCAATGGCTGCTGTTAATGACATCGTCTTAATCTATATTGAGGATACACCAATATCTTTTGCAAGGATCGAAAGTATCCTTCCTGATGCTAAAAAAGACTGGTACCATATCAAATTTTTAATGCTTCAAATCCCTTTGCAGGTGGTTACCTGGATTTTAAAAGATGATTATATAAATGGCAGTGAATTTCATATGAACAATCAGAAGATGAAACTGGAAAAAGTTGAGATACCTGAGGAAGATCTGCTGTTAAATAAGCCTGAAAGTCCTCCTGATAAAAAAAATACTGGAGATGTGGAGACTGAAACAAAGGTCCCTGGTAAAATCATTTCTTTTTCCGATTTTAAAAAAAATGAACCAGAATCCGGATAAAATTTTATCTGCCTCCAGAAGAACGGATATCCCGGCCTTTTACATGGACTGGTTCATGGATCACATCAATTCAGGTTTTTTCAATGTGAAAAACCCTTTCACTAAAACCATCAAAAAAATAGATGTATCCAGAGACTCAATTCATTCAATAGTATTCTGGTCAAAAAACTATAACGAATTTATCAAAGCCAGAGCTGGTGAAAAACTTATACAACTTGGATTCAATATATATTTCAATTTTACAATAAACTCTGAATCATCTTTGCTTGAGCCTCTTTTGCCACCTTTAAGTAAAAGGCTTGAACAATTAAATAAACTTGCCTGCCTTTTTGGACCGGAAAAAATATCCTGGAGGTTTGACCCCATTTGTTTTTATGGAACCAATGATAGCGGCCCTATAAAAAATAATCTTTCAGATTTTCCTTTAATTGTTCAAAAAGCCTCAAAACTTGGAATTAAAAAATGTGTAACAAGTTTTTTTGACAATTACAGCAAGGTCCAAAAAAGGCTTGAATATTTATATAAAAAAAATCATCAGGCTGTTTTTTTTACTGATCCACCCATGGATAAAAAAAAACTTGTGATTCACCAAATGGAGAAACATTTGGCTTCAGCAGGAATAAGTCTTCATCTTTGCTGTGAAAAAAAAATATTCTCAACCCTTGATGCCGATACAATGGTTCGACAAAATTCATGTGTTGACGGCAAATTTTTAAAAAAACTATTTAAAGGGAATCCTGAAATTAAAAAAGACTATGGGCAACGCTCAAAAAAGGGGTGTAACTGTACCAAATCCATTGATATAGGATCTTATGATGCGCATCCATGTTTTCACAACTGCCTTTTTTGCTATGCAAATCCTAAAATTGATACCATAATTAATAAAGTCGGGTTCTAATGAAAATTAAAGATCTAAAAATTAATGGTAAAACTTTTCTTGCCCCCCTTGCGGGAATAACCAACCTGCCGTTCCGGCTCCTTGTAAAAGAATGCGGTTGTGCTGTTGTTTGCTCTGAGATGATAAGTGCAAAGGGAATTTTTTATAATTCTGAAAAAACACTCGGTCTTTTGACATCAAAGAAACAAGAAAAGCCCCTGTCGGTCCAATTGTTTGGTTCAGATCCCGATTCCATGGCAAAAGGGGCAAAAGTTGTGGAGAATCTTAACATCGCGAGTATTATAGATATTAATTTTGGCTGCAGTGTTAAAAAAATCATAAAACAAGGTGCCGGGAGTGCATTGATGAGGGATCCCAAACTAAGTACAAAAATTTTACGAGCTGTCAGAAAAGCAACAGATCTGCCTATGACCATAAAATTAAGATCCGGCTGGGATACTTCAGGCCAACAGGCATTTGACATTGCCCGAATTGCCCAGGATCTGGGTGTTAATGCTGTTATCATGCACCCCAGGACAGCGAAACAGGGATTTAAAGGTAAGGCAGACTGGCATTTAATCAAAAACTTAAAACAAAAACTGGCAATCCCTGTTATTGGCAATGGAGACATTAATACAGTTGAAGATGCCCAAGAAATGATCACGCTTACCGGATGTGATGCTGTAATGGTTGGACGTGCAGCCATGAAAAATCCATTTATCCTTTCCCAGATTGAAGATTTCTTTGAAACTGGATCATATCAAACCCCTTCAAATTACAAAATATTTAGAACAATGGAAAGACTGACTGAGATGTATGTGGCTTATTTTGGCGAAATACCTGCCTGCAAAATGCTTCGGAGCAGACTTTCATGGTTTGTAAAAGGGATGCCGGGATGCTCTGCATTAAGGGCTGAACTATCCAGCACCCATTCAAAAAATCATATCCTTGCAATCATCAAGGAATTTGAAAGCTGTACAGCCTAAACAATTTATTCTTTTTCATAAACGGCATTTGCAATGGAACTGACACCGCCCCTCGGGGTAAATTCCCCTGTGACCTCCATTCTCAATGGGTTTAAAACCTGAACCAGATCATCAAGAATCTTGTTGACCACATGCTCATAAAACATACCCACATTTCTAAATTGTAATAGATAATATTTTAATGATTTGAGCTCAATAATGGTTTCATCAGGTCTGTACTTTATAGTGATACTGCCGTTATCCGGCAGGCCTGTCATCGGGCATACCGAAGTATATTCCGGTTGTCTGATTATAATATCAATACTTCGTTTAGATTTATAGGCATATGGTATGGGTTCTAAAAAATCTATCTTTACAATATCTGGATCTTCAATTTTATAAGGAATTTTATATGTCTTATTTTCAATCATGGTTATGTTGGCCTTAAGTTTAAAAAAATTTTTAAATAATAAATTTTACCATAAAATACATCTGGTTTCAAACGAATAAAAACAGCGAAAAGGCTTATCTGTGTCGCCATTTGCCAAATCGTAAGAAAGTTTCGTAAAAAAAGCTTGACATCCGGCGGAAAAATAAGGATAAATAGAGTATCGAAATATTTTGCTGACGATTAAAGAATGTTTCGAAACTTGCATAAAAAATCAATAAGTTGAAAGATTTAAACGCTTTTATCAAATTTAATAACCCCATTTTTGTTATTATTAAATTATCCTAAGGAGGATATGAACTAAATGAACGATTTTTTACAAAGCCTTCGTAATGGTCAGGCTGAAAAACCACGAACACCCAAAACTCGCAAAAACTCTGATAATTCTTATCATTATACAAGCTCCCCAAGATTTCATTCTTATGGCGGATACCAGAATAATAGAAACCAGGGTATGAAACGCCCAAATTTACAGCAACAATCTGGAAATCAATCTCCCAATGATGAGATGTCAACAACATCACTGCTGACTGACGCTATTGAGAACTTAAGCAGCTATGTTGAAACACTTGCAAAAAATCAGAATTACCTTATCAGTATCCATGAAAAAACAGCGGATATGATAGAACGACAGGCTATTGCCATTGAAAGAATTGTAGATCACCTTGATATCATTCCAGGACAAAAAACAAAATCTGAAAAATGCAATGCTCCAAAAATTACTTTGGAAAACAATTCTACAGCCCCTCTGAAATCAGAACCTGACATCACTGAAACCCTTGAAAAATTCGTACCGGTAAAACCATTGATTAAGACTGTTAACCCTAAAAAATCTATTGTTAGAAGAAGAAAAAAAATAGTGACAAAAAAAATCGAAAAAACAATAGTAACCGACAACAAACTTCTCAATCGCGATGCTGTCATGGATATCATCCAGAGCATGCGAGCCAAAGGAGATACATTTGATATGGTTGCAAAACGTTTGGTTGAGTTAGGTCAGCCTACATTTTCCGGGCGCGGAGAATGGCATGCACAAACCATTCACAGGCTCTGTAACAAAAAATAAATTTATTTCAATTTAGAAAAAATCAGCGGATGAGAAACTTCTTCTCCGCTGTTTATTGTTTTATGAAGGCCATATACTCTTCCCACTCCCAGGGAAGTAGTTGATTTTTTTTCGTATTACATTCTTTGCAGCATGGCACAAGATTAAATTTTTCAGACCTTCCGCCACGGCCCAGAGGAATGATATGATCCATTGTCAATTCTTTTGGCAAAAACTTATTTTTACAATACTGACAGATTCCTGAGGCGCGTTTGCGCTTCCACCATTGACTGGATCGCATTTTCCGCGCTTTGTCCCGTTCTTTTTTTAAAAACGATTCCTCAGGAAAAGTAAAAAATTGATCCATAGATCTAATAACCAAACTCATCCAGAATTCTTTTATTGTCGACCCAGTTTTTTGTCACTTTTACAAACAATTTTAAAAGCACCTTTTGCCCGGTCATCTGTTCAATGTCTTTTCTTGCCTTTGTCCCGATTTGTGACAGCATGGATCCCTTTTTTCCTATGATGATACCCTTTTGAGAGTCCCTGACTACATGAATGCTGGCATGGATAACAATCAATTTTTTTTCAACTTCAAAAGAATCCACAGTCACTGCACTTGAATAAGGGATCTCCATCCCTGTTAATCTAAATACTTTTTCCCTGATAATCTCTTTCACCATAAATTTTTCCGACACATCAGTGAAAGTTTCTTCAGAGAACAAACTTGGACCTTTGGCCAATGCTCCCTCGACTTCTTCAAGTATATTTTTTACCTGGATATTATTTTTAGCTGAAATCGGAACAATGGCTTTAAAATCATGCAATTGTTGAAACTCCTCAACAAGATTATAGATCAGTGCCTTTTTCACCAGATCAATTTTATTCAACGCAAGAATAATTGTCTTATTTGTTTTTTTTAATTGCGATATTATCAATTTCTCTGCTGAATAATTTCTGGATGAAGAGTCAATCATAAACAAAATTACATCTACATCTTCCAGAGCCAGCATGGCCTGGGCAACAATTCTTTTGTTTAACAGGGTCGTACTCTTGTGTATCCCCGGCGTATCAACAAAAATTATCTGGGAAGCTGGCCTGTTGACAATACCAAGAATTCTATCCCTGGTTGTCTGAGGCTTTTTAGAAGTTATGGAAATTTTCTGACCCAGCAACTGGTTCAGCAAGGTTGATTTTCCTGCATTGGGAGCACCAATGATTCCGACAAATCCTGATCGAAAATTATTTTCATTTTTCTTATTCATTATACCCGCCAATTAAATTCCCAATTTCCTCTAAAATAGTATCCCTTCCCATTTTTGTCCTGGTTGAAAAACAAATGACATTGTGCTTTTCCCGGTTCATTTTAGAACAAATGGATAAAAGCCTTTTCTGCTGTTTTGTTTTTGACAATTTATCGGATTTTGTTAAGATCAGTAAATATGGTATTTTATTGGCTTCCAGCCAGTCCATCATATCAAATTCTTCTTTGGCCGGATCCCTTCGAATATCCATCAGTAAAACCAAACCCAAAAGGCTTTGGCGATGGGAAAGATACAAATCAACCATTGGTTGCCATTGAGATTTTATTTTTTTTGAAACTTTAGCATATCCATATCCCGGCAGGTCCACAAAAGAAAGATTTTCATTTACCAGAAAAAAATTGATCAATTGAGTACATCCCGGCTTTGAACTTGTCTTAACCAGGTCTTTTCTTAGGATCAGTGTGTTGATTAAAGAAGATTTTCCCACATTGGACCGGCCTGCAAATGCTATTTCCGGAAAATCATATTCAGGGTACTGGGATGGTTTAACAGCGCTTTTAATAAACTCTACGTTTTTAATTATCATGGCAATTCTCTCAAGTAGCCTTCCAGTCGGTCAAGGCCTGTTTTAAGGTTCTCCATGGAATTTGCATAGGAAAACCGCAAATACCCTTCACCGTTTTCTCCAAAATCGATCCCTGGAGTTACCCCGACATGGGCCTTTTCTAGAATATCAAAGGCAAGGGCATATGAATCATGTGAAATATGTTTTGCATTGGCAAACACATAGAATGCGCCTGTTGGATCAATTGTAATCCCAAGACCCATCTTCTTTAATCTATCTATGACATAGATGCGGCGTTTATTGTAAGTCTCTCTCATCTCCTGTGTTTCTTTATGGGCATCTTTTAAGGCTGCAACACCTGAAAGCTGGGCCACGGAATTTGCACATATGAAAAAATTCTGTTGAAGGATCTGTAAAGCCCTTACAAATTCAGGCGGTGCTATTAAATATCCAAGACGCAGGCCAGTCATGGCAAAAAGTTTTGAAAACCCGTTCAAAACAAAGGCCTTGTCGGTAAATTCATAGATTGAATGCTCATGGCCTTCATAAACAAGTCCATGATAAATCTCATCTGAAATAATATAAATATTGTTGGCATCTGCAATATCCACAATCTGCTGCATTCTTTCTTTAGGAATGACATTTCCCGTTGGATTGGAAGGGGAATTGATAAATATCCCGCGGGTTTTAGGCGTGATTTTCTCTTTTATTGCTTCTGGTGTATAAACAAATCCTTCCTCTTCAAAAACCGGGACTGTAACCGGAATCCCCTGGACATAGTTGATGAAATTTGCATAACAGGCATAATGGGGATCAGAAATAATGATTTCATCTCCGGGATTTACAAGGACGGAAAACAAAAGCAGCATGGCCGGAGAAGTGCCTGAAGTAACAAGTATATGACCAGGATCAATTGTAGTGTCATATGTTATTTTATGGTACTGGCTAATGGCCTCTCTAAGCCTTATATCGCCAAGACTGTGAGTATAGTGTGTCTCATTGCCCAAAAATGCTTCAATACTAACCTCATTGACACATTCCGGCACATTAAAATCAGGCTCCCCAATCTCCATATGGATGACATCAATACCAGAGGCTTCCATTTTATGGATCTTTTCCATGATCTCCATAACAATAAAAGGCGTTATCTTTTCACATCTTTTGGCAGGTTTCATTTAAAGTACCTTATTTAAAGGATATTCAATAATCCCTTCTGCTCCGGCTTTTAAGAGCTGTGGAATCAAATCCCTGACAAGCCCGGTATCAATAATGCTTTCCACTGCAAACCAGTCGGATTGATATAGGGGTGCAATGGTAGGTGTATTCAGGCTAGGTAGAAGCGCCACCACCTTTGCAATTTTATTTTCAGGAACATTCATTTTTATTCCCACCAGCTTGTCCGCTACCAAAGCTGCCTGCAACAACAGAGCGATCTGTTCAATTTTCTCTCTTTTCACAGGATTTTCCCAGGCTTTTTTATTTGCAATCAACTGGGTATTGGTTTCCATGACTTCATGAATCACTCTTAAGTTATGAGCCCTTATGGTACTTTCAGTTTCAGTGATCTCCACAATGGCATCTGCAAGTCCTGAAACAATTTTAGCCTCTGTGGCACCCCAGGAAAATTTCACGTTCACATCAATATTCCGGTCTTTAAAAAACCGTTTTGTAAACTTTAAAAGCTCTGTGGAAATGGTTTTCCCTGTCAGGTCCTCAAGGGTTTTTATGGGAGAATCATTTGCAACTGCAATAACCCATCTTGCAGAGCGTGCACTTACCTTGGAATAGATAAGATCGGTTACCACATGGACATCGGATTCATGCTCGGCTACCCAGTCAAGACCTGTCAGCCCGACATCAATTATACCACTTTCAACGTTTATGGACATTTCCTGGGCTCGGCACAGGGCACACTCAATAGTAGGATCATTAATATCAGGGAAATAACTTCTTCCCTCAATATTAATTTTCCACCCTGACCGTTTAAAAAGATTTATGGTTGCATTCTGAAGACTTCCCTTTGGAATCCCTAATTTTAATATTTTTTCCATTATTTATATACCTCTTTTGGATCAAAGATTTTTGATCCCATTACTTTTAAATCATTTTCTACGACTTTTGAGAAAAAACAAGTTTTGTACCCTTTGTGACAAGCCGCATCACCTACCTGATCAACTTTTAAGAGGATGGTATCATTATCACAATCCACACGAATTTCTTTTACGATCTGAACATGACCGGAAGTTTCCCCTTTTTTCCATAATGCATTCCTTGATCGGCTGTAATAAGTTGCTTTCCCGGTTTTCAGCGTCGATTCAAAAGCCTGCCTGTTCATATAAGCCAGCATCAGGACTTCTTTGGTTTTATAGTCTTGGGCAATGGCCGGAATCAATCCATTGTTTTTTTCAAAATCAAGTTCTACCATGACATGTAACTATCCCATATATAGTGTTATATTAAAACCTAATTAAATACCCAATATTGTTAAAAAAGTCAAATTCTAAAAATTCAGACCCCGGCCAACGTCTGTCAACATGTCCCATCCAGCATATGTCGTGTTTTCACAACGCTGCCGGACAGGATGAATCGGCTTCCAACCTAAAAGTCACACACGCAAAAATGTAAAGTTATTGTTGAGTGGGCCCTAAGTATTGCCATCCAACAACTAATCTGATAAGAATTTGAAAAAATATATTAATTTTGAATTATAATTTAAGGTGACATGTCAAAAAGAAAAAGTAAATCCGAGGTATTGAAACAAAGAAAGAAACAAAAGGAAACAAACCTTGTTCGTTTTCTTTTTAAATGGTTTTTTATTCTATTCTTCCTCTTGATTCTTTTTGTCGGCGCCGGAATCGCAGGACTTTATTATTATCTCAGCCAGGACCTGCCAAAAATAAACACTTTAGAGGATTATCGTCCGGCAACTGTTACCAGTGTCTTTTCTGATGATGGAAGAAAAATTGGAGAATTTTATGAAGAGAGACGGATTGTCATCCCACTTTCTGAAATGCCAAAGAATCTTATCAATGCATTTGTTTCAGCTGAAGATTCCAGATTTCGGGAACACCCGGGTATTGATATCATTTCCATAATAAGAGCTTCATTAAAAAATTTTAAGGCAGGTACAATTGTTCAGGGCGGATCCACAATCACACAACAGGTTACCAAATCATTTTTACTGACCCCTGAACGTACCTATAAAAGAAAAATTAAAGAAGCAATTCTTGCATACCGGATTGAAAAAAAATTCACAAAAGATGAAATTCTTTTTCTTTACCTGAACCAGATATACCTGGGCCACGGGGCGTATGGGGTGGAATCGGCATCTGAAAATTATTTTGGAAAACATACTAAAGACCTTAACCTTGCAGAATGCTCAATGCTTGCAGGCCTTCCCCAGGCACCCAGCAGATACTCTCCCTTCAGGTTTCCCGACCGTGCAAAACAGCGTCAGATTTATGTTTTAAACCGAATGAAGGAAGAAGGAATAATCACAAACCTTGAAGTAACTGAAGCCATTGACTTAAAGCTTGATATAAAACCCAGAAAAAACTGGTTTATTGAAAGAGTCCCCTGTTATACAGAGCATGTAAGAAGATATGTAGAAAACAATTATGGCAAAGATGCTCTCTATAATCAGGGCCTTCAAATCCACACAGCTGTTAATATAGAGCTCCAGAAAATAGGAAGAAATGCTGTAAAAAAAGGTCTGACCGAACTTGATCGAAGAACAGGCTATAGAGGACCTTTAAAAAACATTCCAGACTCTGAAATAGAAAATTTTTGCGCAACAATTTCAGAAAAAACCGGGAATACACCTTTGAATAAAGCAGATACCTATGAAGGAGTGGTATTAAGTATTAATGATAAAAATGGTGAGTCCCAGATCAGAGTGGGGGATTTCCATGGCGTCATCAAACTTAAAACCATTACCTGGGCTCGAAAACCAAATCATAAAATCGCCCATTATCAAAATAAAATTAAAAAACCTTCCCAGGTATTTAAACCTGGCGATATAATCCTGGTTAAAGTACTCAATGAAGTGGCTGAAGGAAAGAAGATTGAGTTCTCCCTGGAACAGGAACCTGTTGCCCAGTCTGCACTATTAAGCATTGAAGCTGAAACAGGCCATGTAAAAGCCATGATTGGCGGACGTGATTATAGTAACAGCCAGTTCAACCGAGCATATCAATCCAGACGACAGCCGGGAAGCGCCTTTAAACCAATTATTTATGCTGCTGCCCTTGATAAGGGATACACAGTTGCCAGCATCATCATGGATTCCCCGGTTGTATATGAAGACTCTGAACGTGATCATATCTGGAAGCCTCAAAATTATAAAGAAAAATTCTATGGACCTACCCTGTTCAGAAAAGCCCTTGTAAAATCAAGAAATATAGTCACCATTAAAATCCTTCAGGACATTGGGACAGATTATATTATTGATTATGCCCGAAATCTTGGCATAACTTCGGATATTAGCCGGAATTTATCAATAGCTCTGGGATCATCCGGACTATCCCTGCTTGAACTTGTAAATGCTTATTCTGTTTTTTCAAACCTGGGCTATTTGATTGAACCTGTATTTATCACAAAAATTTTTGATCGTGATGGCAAACTTTTAGAAACATCCAAACTAATCCGAAAAAAAGTCATTGATATGACCACAGCCTATATTATGACCAATATAATGGAAAGCGTTGTAAAATCAGGAACCGGATGGCGAGTTAAAGCCCTTAAACGACCTGTTGCCGGCAAAACCGGAACAACAAACAACCTGTTTGATGCATGGTTTTTAGGGTATACTCCCAGGTATACCACAGGCGTCTGGGTGGGACTTGACCAGGAAGCACCTCTTGGAAGAGGAGAGAATGGCTCAAGAACCGCAAGCCCCATCTGGCTTGAATTTATGAAAAATGCGCTGGAAGGGAAACCTGTCAGAACCTTTAATGTTCCTGAAGGCATCATTTTCGCGAAAATTGATGCAAAAACCGGGCTGCTTCCCATTGAAGAATCTGAAAAGACTATATTTGAATGCTTTAAGGAAGGTACAGTACCTAAGGAACATACCCCAAAACCAAATACAGCTTCTGCTTCCGAAGACCTATTTAAAGAAGGGATTTAGGGGGATATAAAATTTTATTGCCCACTTATCTCCACCTGGTATAAAGGAATTATTTCATCCAGAAGAATTGAAAACTCAATTTCTGAATACCTTTTACCAAGTCTTTTGAAATTACTATTCTTATTGCCCCTTAATTGTGATTCTGATTTTGGATGAACCCTTAAAAAAAGTTTCCTGGATTTTGGCTCTCTTTTGTATTTTTCTATCTTGCTGCAGGCAAGATCATATAAAATCTCAGAAAAAACCAGATGGCCAAAAGCCGGATGCCAGGGGCCGGCAAGTACCATGGATTCATCTTCCATCATGTCGGAAGCCTGAAGACCTATACGAATCACTTTGACATTGGCAGCTCTAAATATGCCAACCATTTTTTTCACAAGCCCGATGCTTTTTTCAAGACCTAAAGGCTGATATCTGCCCTGGCAATACCAGCGTTCCATCATGCTGCCCTTTAACACCATTAAAGGATAAATTCTAGCAAAATCCGGGGCAAGTCGGGCAAGTTTTTTTGTACTTTCGAACAAAGATGCTTCAGTATCGCCAGGCAGCCCAACCATTACCTGGACACCGATTTTAAATGGATATGCCTTCAAAATGTCTATCGCGTTTATCGTATCATTGCCCGTGTGACCCCTTTTTGATTTTATAAGAACCTCTTGGTTCATGGACTGAACACCC
The DNA here is from genome assembly GCA_018645325.1 of Desulfobacula sp. GTDB lineage: Bacteria > Desulfobacterota > Desulfobacteria > Desulfobacterales > Desulfobacteraceae > Desulfobacula. The sequence goes on along the minus strand of JABGOU010000025.1, from coordinate 30,500 downwards.
AGTTCAATTACAGAGACATTATAAGGCCTTATAAGATCCAACGTAGTTCTTGCAATGGTATCCGGCCGTGTGGAAAATCGTATGCCATCAATTTTTTTTTCTTTAATATAAGGCTGGATTATATCCAGCAACTGAAGAATCTTATCATGGCCCAGACCCAAAAAATTACCTCCGAAAAAAGCAAGCTCCACACTTTCCCGCTTTCCTTTATATTGTAAATACTGTTGTACAATATTATGGATATCGGTTTTATCCGGCAGTTTTGATTTTTGACTGGTAATAATAGACTGGTTACAGAATGCGCATTGATGAGGGCACCCGGCATGGGGAATAAATACGGGGATAACAAGGGGTTTTTGGACCTGGATCATTAATGAATCCTATAGTAAAACAATCAGGAATCTATTTTTTTCAACATTTTTAAGGCTTGTTTTGCACAAGCCTGCTCTGCTGCTTTTTTTGTTTTCCCAAACCCTTTGGAATGGATATTCAAAATATTTAAACTGATCTCAAAAGTTTTATCATGGTCAGGACCGATCTCATTTATAACTTCATATTGAGGGGTTGCCTCACCTTGCTCCTGAACAAATTCCTGCAACATGCTTTTATAATCTATAATATTTTCATTAAACAAATTTTTTTCAAGGGTCTCTTTGAAAAGATCATTTATCAGCATGTAGGTAGTATCAAACCCGGCATCCAGATAAATTGTAGCAATCACAGCCTCATAGGCATCTGATAATATGGAGTTTTTATCAAAACCACGAGAAAAGGCTTCTCCTTTTCCAAGTCTGATAAACCTGCCAAGATCAATAAACCGTGCCATATCAGCAAGAGCAGTCTCACTGACAAGGTTAGCTCTTAGCTTTGAAAGTTCCCCTTCATTTTTTGATGGACTTTTTTCCATGAGCAAATGCCCGATGCATAACCCTAGAACAGCATCTCCTAAAAATTCAAGCCGCTCATTATCACTAAAACACGAGTCCTGGTTTTCATTTAAAAATGATCGGTGACATAAGGCATCATTTAGCAATGATTTATTTTTAAATGAATATCCCATATTGTTTTCAAGGATGGTGAAATCTGAATATTTTTCTTTGATTTCTTCCAGCTCAAAAGTTAATTTTTTAAACAAAGAATATTCAATATTCAAATTATTTTTACCCGAACCAAGGTTAACACCTTTATTAAATGTCCCATGGAAATCTGAACCCCCGGTCATAAGAATCTTCTTTTGATCTGCAAGGTCTTGATAATAAGATGTCATGTGCTTGTCATGATCAGTATAATATACTTCTATTCCGGAAAGGCCATCTGCCATAAGAACGTCGATAAAATTTTCGATCTGATGGCTTTTATTAAAGTTCAAAAGGCCTGGATGCGCCAGAATCGGAATCCCGCCTGCCTGCAAAATTGTTTGAATTGCCTGTCGGCAGGTGACTTTATATTTATCCACATAAGCAGGTTTACCTTTTCCAAGATACTTGTCAAAGGCTTCACTAAAGGTTTTGACGAATCCTTTTTCCATCATTAGTTCTGCAATGTGGGGACGTCCTGTCTGGTCAGCTCCAAACCGATCCTCAACCTGCTGGATAGTGATATCAAATCCAAGGCTGTTTAATTTTTCAATTATTTTTGGATTTCTCTGGGAACGGGCTTTTTTTGCATCATCTAAAATAGCATTAAGATTTTTATCATAAATACTGAAACCATATCCCAAAAGATGAACGCTTCCCACTTCACTGAATTCGGATGGAGGCTCACAACTGATTTCAACCCCGGTAATAAATTCAGGGAATAGGGGTAGAGGAAATTTTAGGATTTCTTTAACACCGTCTATGGTGTCATGATCTGTTATCGAAATGGCACTAACCCCGGCCTTTTTAGCCAGGTTCATAATTTCTAAAGGAAAAAAAGACCCGTCTGACGCTGTAGAATGTACATGAAGATCAATCAATGAAATATCTTATCCGGGTTAAATTCCGAGGGCCTTCTCCATATCCTCTTCACGGGTTTTACAGTCAATGCATTGGGTAGTGACAGGCCTTGCCATAATCCTTTGAAGGGAAATATCTTCTTCACAAACCTCACAAATTCCAAATGTTTCATTTTCTATACGTACAAGCGCTTTTTTTATTTTCTTTATCAGTTTATGTTCTCGATCTCTTATACGAAGTTCAAAAGTTCTGTCTGATTCATGTGAAGCCCTGTCCGTTGGATCGGCAAAATTTTCTTTTGGCTTGGTCATACCGGTGACTGTGCTGTCAGCATGGGAAAGGAGCTCTTTAAGCCTGTCAGTCAAAAGATTCTTAAAAAATCCTAAATCTTCTTTTTTCATTATATTTGCCCTTTATCTTAAATTACACGAACATCCAAGAGAGATAGTATACTAAAATTTTAAAAAATGTAAAGAATTAAATGGTCGAATCTTGCGCCGGATTTTAAAGAATACCTAAACTTTATTTGGTTTTTTTGTCTATTCTTTCTCACTTTTATCTATATTAAATAATTGGCGTGTGACATTGAGATAAAGGGAATCATCTCTGTGATCACCTGTATTGCGTAAAAACAGGATTGGGTCATGAATGGTTCTTGTTGCTATGGCCTGGGTCATGCGTTTGATTGCATTGATATCTTCTTGAGAAAGGTGTTTCAAATTTGAAAGAGTTTTTTTACATTCAATATCAACAATGGAAGACATTTTTTCATTCAAAGCCTTAATTGTAGGAACAATGGCAAGACTTTCCAGCCATTTCCGAAATTTTACCACTGCTTCTTCAATATATCTTTCAGCTTTTACAGTTTCCTTTCCCCGCTGCTCAATATTGGATTCCACAATATTTTTCAAATCATCGATATCATAAACATAGGCATTGGAAATATTATTTATTTTCGGGTCAATGTCCCTTGGAACTGCAATATCAATAAAAAAAAGAGTGTTATGATGCCTTTTTTTCATTGCCTTTTTTACCTGGGTCTCGGTCAATACATAGTCTGTTGCACCGGTTGAACTTATAATAATATCAACATCCTGTAAGGTATCCTCTCTTTCCTCAAACTTGACAGCCTTTCCATTGAATTTACCGGCTAAATCCACTGCCTTCTTAAAGGTTCGATTTGCAACAATAATCTGTCTTACGTTGTTGGATATCAAATGCTCCACGGCAAGTTCAGCCATCTCGCCTGCACCCAGCAGCATAACGCTTTTTTGGGATAAATCAGAAAAGATTTTATTTGCAAGTTCAGTTGCTGCATAGCTTATTGAAACTGCATTATCTCCTATCCCTGTTTCCTTTCTGACTTTTTTGGCAATATTAAAGGTTTTATGCATCATTCGATTCAGCAAAACACCCGAAGCATTGTTTGATACTGCGACTCTATAAGCCTGTTTGACCTGACCTAAAATCTGGGGCTCGCCTACCACCATTGAATCCAGGCTTGATGCAACTTTAAACAAATGCAAGATAGCTTCATCTTCCTTATAAACATATAAAGAGCTTTTAAATTCAGAAATATCAATTTTTTTTTGGCGTGAAATAAACTCAATGATTTTATCAACCTGGTCACCTTTTTCAGGTATGTATAAAATCTCAGTCCGGTTGCAGGTAGAAAAAATAAGGCTTTCTTTAATGTCTTTGTCCTGTTTTAATATTTCAAGCGCTGCTATTGTCTCTTCACTGGAAAAAGAAAGTTTTTCCCTTAGTGCTACAGGTGCAGTTTTATGGTTTGCTCCGATTAATATAATTTTTGCCATTATTCTTTCTTTATTTTGTTCTTTCTTTATTTTGTTCTTTCTTTATTTTGTAAAGTCCTGGTGATGTCCGCCCAACAGCATATTGACACCAAGAAAGACAAATATAATGATCAAAAAACCAATAATTGTCATTATAGCTGATTTTCTGCCACGCCATCCAGAATAAAGGCGTAAATGCAGTAAAGCAGCATACACAAGCCAGCTGCCGACTGAAAAGACTTCTTTAGTATCCCAGCTCCAGAATCTTCCCCATATGGTTTTTGCATAGATAAATCCTGTCACAAGCCCTATGGTAAGAAGGGCAAATCCAGTTGCTAAACAAGTATACCCTACATTATCCAGAAGATCCAATGATGGCAGCCGTTTAAAAAAAAAGCCGGGGCTTTTAGTCTTAATCCCTTTTTCCTGCAGAAGGTATAAAATCCCTGCCCCGCATGCCAGTGCCAAAGCAGCCTCTCCTGTAAACACCAGGATTATGTGAGCATAAAACCAAAACCCTTTTAATATGGCATTATTCTCAACCGGTGCATCCGGAATAATCAATACGGCCAGCATAATGACAAATAACAGGACAGAAGCAAATACCCCGAGAATTTTGAGATCAAATCTGTATTGGAAAAATAAAAACATGCTGCCAAGAAAAAATGCTGCAACAGATAAACTCTGGGATAAATTTTGTATGGGCACACTCCTTGTTGACATCGTGTAAATTATCATGCTCACAAGATGAAACGCCACGGCTGTTGTAATAAGATAAAAGGCTGTTCTCTGATAAATCGATTTTTGTTTAAATAAAAACAGCAAATACCCTGCCATGCTTGTAAAATATAGCATGGTTGTTATCTTTAAGATTATGTCTGCAGTTTGAAGATTCATTCATCACTCCTTGAAGAAACAAGATCTTCATAAATATATTCCTTTCCAAGAACATCACATAAGATCGCGTTTATCTTTAAGTCATCACTGGACTGGATCAACTCAAGTATACCCTTGGCAATAAGGCAATTAAATATTAATTTATTATCATCAGGAGCACGGCCTGATGATAAAAGTTTTTTTCGAATATTTCTCATTAACAATAAGAATTGCTCATACTCATGACCAAAATAATTTTCAAGATCCTTTCTGATTTTCTTTGCCATTGCAGGACTTGATCCAGATGTTGAGACTGCAACAACAAGATCACCCCTGTCCACTATCGAAGGAAGCAGAAAATCACTATTATCCGGTGCATCAGCCACATTACAAAGGATATTCAACAATGAGGCATCCTGTTTGATCTGCCAATTCAAATTCGTATTATTGGTGGCGGCAAAAACAAAAAACATGCCTTTAATATCTTTTTGCTCATATTTTTTTTTTTCAAGACAGATAGATGATTTTTCTAATTCATCAAACTTGTGAGAGAAACGATCACTGATCACTCGTACATTTGCACCGCATTTTTCAAGGGTGGCAGCTTTTCTTGCACCGACCTTTCCCCCTCCTACAATAAGGCAATCCTTGTCTTTTATATCCAGAAATATGGGATAATATTTCATTGCCGCCTCTTGTTTAAGTTCTGATCTAAGCTCTTGTTTGCATAAATGAATTAATATATATTGCCCTAGGATATTTTACAATAACTAAACGGGTTATTTAAGGAAACCCCGTGTTTGGGCAAAAAGTTGCCCATATGCAAGGCACAAGAAATTCTGAAACCGGAGTGTACTATTGTACATGAGGATTTTAGGATTTCGAAGTAACGCCGCAGATGGGTGAGTTTTCGTTCAAACACTATTTAGGATAATTAACATGATAATTGATACACATACCCATATCTTCCCGGAACAGGTCAAACAGGATCGTTCCGGATATTTTGACAATGAGCCTGAGTTCAAATTGCTTTACAACTCACCAAAAGCAGACATATGCAATGTTGTTGACTTATTAAAATCAATGGACAGGCACAGGGTTGATATCTCCATTATTTGCGGGTTTCCCTGGCGTACGCCCCAATTTACAGAGCAAAACAATGACTTTATAATTGAACTAGTACAACAACATCCTGACAGGCTTAAGGGGCTTGCCTGTTTTGATGCCACCTGGGAAGGTGCTGCCGATGAAACCCTGAGATGTATCAACGCAGGCCTCTGCGGTGCAGGAGAACTGGCATTTTATCTTTCCGGGATTGACAAGAAGGCTTTGGCTTCCCTTGAGCCTGTAATGACCGTTTTAAGGCAAAAAGGAAACCTGCCCTGCATGATCCACACAAATGAACCTGTAGGACACAAATATCCCGGCAAAACACCAATCACCCTTGAGCAAATATATACCCTTGCCAAAACTTTTCCTGAAAATAAGATCATATTGGCCCACTGGGGAGGGGGAATTTTTCTTTACAACACAATGAAAAAGGAAACAAAAGGCGTTTTAAAAAACATATGGTATGACACGGCAGCATCCCCTTTTTTATATGACTCACAAATCTATGACGTTGCCGCTGATGCAGGAATAATGGAAAAGATTCTTTTGGGAACCGATTTCCCATTACTTTCCCCTGACCGGTATTACAAAGATATTGACAATTCAAATATTAATGGCTTTCAAAAAGAACAAATACTAGGCAAAAATGCTGCCCTGATTTATGAATAGAGGATTGATTCTTATGAAAAAAGATACACACAATTTTGTTCAGGAATATAAAGGTCTTGGAGCTTTTGGGCTCGACCGGAAAACAGATGAAGAAACCATCATGTTTTATCTTCAAAAATTTTCTGAAGACTCTTTTTTAGAAGCGCTTTTGCCAAGACTGTCTGATCCGGAGCTCGAAGAAATTTACCTGTTCATTAACGACAAATTAAAACTTCATCTCTTAGAAGATGAATATCATAGTCTTTTTCTAAAAGATCGATAATATTAATTGTAATTTTTGGTTTGTATAGGTTATTGTTTTCTATATTCTCCAATATTTTCAAAGATACCCTTGACTCCTATCCAATATTAACATATCCCTACCACATTTTGACTGAGCACTTTTGAATAGTTTATTGGAATATGGAGGCTTAATAATGAATAAGAAGAAAATTTTTCTAAGTATTTTAGCAGCTCTTTTAGTGATGATTCTGGCCATCAATGCCCAGGCCCAGAACAAAAATCTAATGATGGCAACAACAACCAGCACGGATAACACAGGCCTTTTGGATTATCTTATCCCCCACTTTGAAAAAGAAACCGGTATTGCCCTGAAATGGACTGCCACAGGAACGGGTAAGGCGTTAAAACTGGGTCAGAACTGTGACGTTGATGTCCTTCTGGTTCATGCCCCCCCTGCAGAAAAAAAATACATTGAAAAGGGATATGGAAAAGACAGAAGACAGGTCATGTACAATGATTTTGTTATCATCGGACCTGAAAGTGATCCCGCAGGCATAAAGGGCAAAAGCATATCCGATGCCTTAAACGCTGTTAAAAACAAACAGGCCATGTTCATGAGCCGGGGCGATGATTCCGGAACAAACAAAAAAGAAAAGCTTTTATGGGAAAATGCCGGTATCTCAATACCTGACAAAGAAAAATGGTATGTTCAGACAGGACAGGGGATGCTTGCCACCATCAATGTTGCCCAGGAAAGGAATGGATACACCATGACAGACAGGGGAACCTATATTAAGTACCAGTCCCAGAAAGGCGGCAACGCGCCCTTAAAAGTTCTGGTTGAGGGAGACAAGATCCTCTTGAATCAATACAGTGTATTAACCCTTGATCCAAAAAACTGTCCCAACGCCAAATATGATTTAGCGATTCAATTCTCAAACTGGATGGCTTCACAAAATGCCCAGAACCTGATAAAAGAGTTCAGGCTGCTTGGCAAAGAGCTGTTTATACCAAACGCAAAATAGTTAAAGGATATTATGGACTTTATTGTTGCAGGCTTTATCAAAGCTTTTGAGCTTCTGGTAAGCGGTGACAGCTCAACCTGGACTGCTGTCTGGGCAACATTAAAAGTATCCACCTGCTCCATGCTTTTGAGCATTGGAGCAGGACTGCCCTGTGGTTTCCTTATTGGATATTTCGATTTTACGGGCAAAAAACAGCTGAGAACTCTTCTTGATACCATGCTTGCCCTGCCAACTGTATTTATCGGCCTTGCAGTATACGCCTTTATTTCACACCAGGGACCCCTGGGTGGACTGGGCCTTCTTTTTACCCTTACTGGAATTGCCATCGGTCAGACCATCCTTGCATTTCCAATAGTGGCGGCAATTACAGCTTCCACCATTGAAGGCATTGATACAGATCTGAAACTGACCCTTGTCTCTCTTGGTGCCGGCAAACGAAATATCATTGCCACCTGTCTCTGGGAAGTCAGGTTTGGCATCCTGGCTGCAGCCGTCACAGCCTATGGAAGAGTGCTGACCGAAGTCGGCATATCCATGATGGTTGGAGGCAATATTAAATACCACACCCGGACAGTTACCACAGCCATTGCACTTGAGACAAACAAAGGACTTTTTGCCAATGGTATTGCCCTGGGGATTGTTTTAATAAGCATTGCATTTATCGTGAACCTGTCCCTGTCTTTTTTAAGGAAACAATGACAAACCTTGAGCCGGCATACCATTTAAAAGACATTCGTCACTATTATGGTGACAAAAAAGTGCTTGATATTGATCGCCTGAAAATTGAAAACGGGTCGATTACAGGTCTTATCGGACCTAACGGCAGCGGTAAAAGCACGCTTTTAAAGCTTTTGGCCTTTGCCCAGAAACCAAGTATGGGAAGCATCCTTTACAAAGGACGACCGGAACTGCCCTTTTCTTCCACTGTCCGGTCGCGGGTGACCCTTTTAACCCAGAAACCCTATCTGTTAAAACGAACTGTTTTTGAAAACATAGCCTATGGATTAAAAATCAGAAAAGAAAAAAACAATATTGAAAAAAGGGTTAAAAAAGCACTTTTAAATGTCGGGCTTGACTATGAAAATTTTGCCGCAAGACTCTGGCACGAACTTTCCGGTGGAGAAGCCCAGAGAGTTGCCATGGCAGCCCGGCTGATCTTAAAGCCTGAAGTCCTGCTGCTTGATGAGCCCGTCGCAAGCGTTGACACGGAAAGTGCCAGGCTGATCCGCGAGGCATCCTTAAACGCAAGAAAGCTTTGGGGGACCACTCTGGTTATAGCAAGCCATGATCTTCAATGGCTGTACTCCATAAGTGACCGGCAGCTTTCGATATTCAAAGGCAATATCTTTTCCACGGGCATTGAAAATATTATCACAGGTCCCTTTGAAAAACAGGATAAAAAAACCCTTATAAAAAATCTTGAGGATGGGCAGATCATAACCCTGAACCTTCCTGAACAAACTGCATGCACAGCCATTATCAAAAAGAAACATATTTCCATTGATCTTGAAAAACAACCCGGCAATGGCCATCTCAATCAATTATCCGGCCATATCGCTTCCATGCTTCTGGAAAAAAAGAGCGAAACCATCATGGCCACCATATCTATCAACGATCTTTCTTTAATACTAAAGCTTTCCCCGGAAAAGATCCGCCTTCTTAATCTTTATCCGGGCAAAAAGGTTGTCTTAAAATTTCACGCACACGATGTTGAATGGATTTAAAGATTATTTCCAAGTCTCCTTCAAGACAAGAAAAAATAACTTTCCATATTTATTCAAGCGGCCTGCTGTAAATTCGGCATACTCACCATTCCCGCAAAAAAGGTCAGCCCTTGCAGTCCCTTTAATGGCACCTCCTGTATCCTGATTCAACACAAAAAGAGAGGAGTTTTTCCATTGCTTTAAATCAGGGTTGTTATTTTTATCCGGCAATTGGGCCTGCATAAAGCATAATGCTCCTTTTGGAAATAACCTGCTGTCAGTTGCAATTGAACGAAAAGCTGTGACTTCTACACCAAGGCTTCCATAAGGCCCGCCATCTTCTTTTTTGAAAAAAACAAAACTCTCATTGTGGTGCAAAACTTCATCCATCCTTTGAGGATGCAGCTCAAGCCAGTTTCTTATTGCCTGCATGGACATATTTTCTTTTAAAATTTCATTTTTCCTGATCAGGTATCTCCCTATTGATCGGTATTTTTTTCCATTGCTTGCAGCATAGTGAACCCTTAACACATCACCCTGGCCCAGATCAATTCTACCCGATCCCTGAACTTCCAGAAAAAACCTATCCACACGGCTTTTAAGCCATACAACAGGCTTGGATCTTGTATAAAAATCTTCTATAGCATTAATTTGCTTTCTTGAATAATAAGGCACTGCACGCCTTGAATCTATAAGCCTTGCCATAAGCCTTTTGTTATCCTTGTATTTATTGGAAAATGCAGACAAATCAATTTCCAGCAAATCCTCAGGTCTTGAATAAACCGGATACTGAAAATCAGCACTCTTTTTAATCCGTCCGTCAAAGACCGGCTCAAAATATCCTGTAAAAAGGACTTTGCCATCCTCATTTCCTGCTGCTTCATAAACAATAAAATCAGATTTTATAAAATCATTTAAAGCTTTTACCGAAGGTTTTTTTTCCAGAAAACTTTTAAAGGTTTCCAAAGACAAAATCATATGTGCGGCCGTATATATCTGTCTTCCATAATGGTACTTTCTTGTCAAAGGAACTTTATTAAAATACAAAAGACTTTTATTTATTGAATCTGTTAAGCCTTGAAATTCATTATTATCAACAAATACAGGATAGGATTCAGTGCTTAGTTTTTTCAAGGAGCCAAAAGGTGTTGTGTCTTTTTTGATCCCGGGATGGCACCCATTAAAAAAACAGATAATGACCACAAACCCAAAAATCCAGATGGACTTTAATGGAATTTTATTCATTCTTTTGATACAGTCTGTTAAATTCTTTAGTATTTGTCTTTGAATCCTCTATTTTCTGCAGGTCTTCCATTGACTGGGAAGATACTTCAAGATCTTTTAGTTTTTTTGCTGTAGTCATAACCCTTGTCTCCATTGCACCCACTGCCCTGTTATAGGTTGCAGTGCACTTTTCAATATCCTTTCCAAGGTGGTTGATATTGTCGGTCATACTACAGAGCCTTGAAAAAAGTTCTTTGCCCAGGTTTCTAATCTCTTCAGCATTTTCATAACCTTTTTTTTGTCTCCAGGAATATGAAACCGACTTTAACATGGCTATCAGCGTAGTGGGGGTAGCAAGAATCACCCCTTTTTCAATCCCTTTTTCAATCAGGTCCGGATGAATAGTTAAAGCAGCTGAAAAAAAATTTTCCCCTGGTATGAACAGGACAACAAATTCAGGGCTAGGGGAAATATGTTGAAAATAATTCTTGGATGACAGGTTTGAAATATGCATCATTACCTGGCGGCCATGATCTTTCAAACGTTCTTGTTTTTCCTTTTCGCCGGAAGCTTCAAGGGCATCCAGATAGGCCATCAATGGAACCTTTGAATCAATAATAATTTTTCGGTTTTCAGGAAGTGTGACAACCATATCAGGGCGAATGGACCCTTTGCCCCCTCCTGATGAAACCTGCTCGTAAAAGTCACAATACTCGGTCATACCGGCAAGTTCCGCCACCCTCTTTAAGGTAATTTCTCCCCACCGCCCCCTGACATGGGGAACCCTTAACGCTTTTACGAGATTTCCTGTTTCAATGTGAAGAAGGGTCTGGTTTTTTCCCATTTCCAAAAGTTTTTCAGAAATGGAACCATATGCTTTTTCCCTGTCTTTTTCCATGATATTAAGATGGGCTTCGTACTTATCAAGGGTCTGTCTCACAGGGTCTACCGTTCGTAATATCTCATTTCCCTTGATATCAAAATCTTTTTTGGCTTCTTTCACATAAGAAGAAAAATATTTATCCGCAAGTTCCATGAATCTGGCAGAATTATCAAACAAAGCCTCGTGGGAAAGTGTTTTCAATTTTTTTGAAGATAATAAGACCCCTGACCTTGCAAGAATGCCGCAGACAATAACCCCCACAAAAAAGCCAATCCCAAGATAGGTCAAATTTTCAAGGGTGGCTATATTATTTTGCAGTATATGTTCCGCTTTTACCCCCTGATTTGGATTTCAAATAAATATTTGATATTCTCATTGCCCTGTCATAGGATTTGCACATGTCATATATGGTTAAAGCAGCAACAGAAGCGGCTGTCAAAGCTTCCATTTCCACACCGGTTTTACCCGTCAACGAAACCTCAGCCTCAATATCAATGGCACAATTTTTAACATCAAAAGCAAAATCCACCCTGGCATGGCTTATATTTAAGGGATGGCACATGGGGATAAGATCCGATGTTCTCTTTGCCGCCATCACACCTGCAATTCTTGCTGTTTCAAGGACATTTCCCTTTTTCACTTTTTCATCCATGATCCTTGCAAGGGTGCCCTTCTCCATTGAAATTCTGCCTGCAACAACGGCAACCCTCTTTGTCATGGCCTTATCTCCGACATCCACCATTCTAACCCTGCCGTCTTTATCAATATGCGTAAAATCAGTCATTTTCTAACCTTTTATATTTTTTAATTGTTCAGCCCGTTAAAAAAAGTTATCTCCAAAGCCCTGCCTGATGGATATTTGCAGGAGGTTAAGCGTTTAGCATCGAACAAAAATATCCATCAGACAGGGCGGTTTCAATCTTAAGAGCTGAATAATTACAATATTTTTTCATATCCATACTTAAATGATTGTTTCTAAAGCCTGATTTTCTTGAAAGGCCAGAATTTTCTACAAATACAAGGCAAATAAAAATTTTAACCAGAGTAGTACTAAGGTACTTTGAGGATTAAAATTTGCAATTTAACGCAGTAGTTGGGAAAATTATGGTCTTTCAACAAAATATTGTTTTTTGCTGGTCACTTCCGCCTTAACCAGGTTCAAGGTGTCAGTCAATGTTTCAAGCACATTCTCCCTTATATCCCCGGCAACTACAAGAAACATCACATCTTCTCCAACGGAAAGTGGTTTGCCTTCATTAATATGAATCAGAATATCGACAATACCTGGTCTTTTTTTCTGCTCTGAAATAATTTGACTCAGCCTTTTATGATCAACAACGATTTCAAGACCTGTAACTTCATCGCCTTCCCTTGATGTTGCCCTTACCACACCATTATGGCATAAAATCATCCCGGCCTTATGGTAATCAGGATGTTGTTTTATCTGATCAATTAATGTTCCTATATCCATATCTCACTCCTTAATTTTGATCGAAAATCTAAAAATTTTTATTCAAACACTATTTATTTGTCTGTTGTTTTGCCATTATTTTCGCTTTTTCAAGATCTTTTGGTGTATTTACATTAAAGATAAACTGCATTTTGGGATCTATCAATTTCAATTTATCCACAGGGATTTCCTTAACCTTTTTTTTTCGAAAAAATTTTTTAATCATGAATACATTATTATTGAGGGTCTTTTCTATCAATGGGATACATTCTTTTGAATACACTGCGAACAATGTCTCAAGACCATCATCTGTTCGGGGGATAATTACTTCATACCCGGGGCTTATACTGCCTACAATATATTCTACAACAGATTGTTTGACAAAAGGCGTATCACAGGCAGTTACATAAGCATAGGGATAGGATGCATAAAAAAGCCCTGTATGAATGCCTGCAAGGGCACACTTTGACGGTATAATATCTGTTACAACCATCATATCCCAGCCTGAAAACTCCCTGGGCTCGTTTACCACTATAATGACCTCTTTAAAAAGTCTTGAAAACAAGTCATAAATGGTTTCAAGGATCATGGCATCACCGATCTTTCGAAAGGCTTTTTTTCCCCCTGGAAGCCTGCTGTTTTTTCCACCTGCCAGAATCACACCTGTACAGTCAAATTTCATTCACACCTGCCCTGCTCAAAAATAATTTTTCATCCTATACTGATTATAGCAACTAAAACTTAAAATCAAGGTGTTGCCCGCCATAAAAAAAGATGATAAAGATTCTAAGACACATATAAATCAAGGGAAGGCTGTTATATGAAAAAGAGAAAAACCATCCTGACCGATCAGGATTTCAAACGGATCATCACCAGGATGTCCCATGAAATCATAGAAAAACATAAGGGGACTAAAAATCTTGCCCTTGTCGGGATTCAGACACGGGGAGATTTTCTTGCCAAAAGACTGGCAGACCAGATCCGGAAAATAGAAGATGTAGTCCTTCCTGTTGGCAGTATGGACATCAACATGTACAGGGATGACTGGACAAAGATAAGCCACCAGCCCATTGTACGACCATCCAATATCCCTTTTAGCGTTGATGACATGGATATTATTCTTGTGGATGATGTGCTTTTTACAGGCAGAACCATCAGGGCTGCCATGGATGCTTTAATGGATTTTGGCAGGCCCTCACGCATTGAGCTTGCCATTCTGATTGACAGGGGGCACAGGGAGCTCCCCATCCAGGCCGATTACAAAGGGCTCTCCATAAACACAGAACACAATGACATGATCAACGTTTTGGTGGCTGAACATGACAAACAAGACGGGGTCTACATAGAACAGGATTAAGATATGACTACATTTTTACACAAACAAAATCTGCCCGAAAATATTGAGATTGCAGTGATTTCAATTTCAACCACAAGGGGTCTGTCTGAAGACAAATCAGGCACCTGGATAAAAAAACAAGCAAAAAAAGAAGGCCATGAAGTAGTGGTTCATCAGACTGTCACAGATGATATTGATGCCATCAGGGAATTAGCTCTGCATGTAATTGACAAAATCTGCCCGGATGCAATCATAATGACCGGGGGTACGGGCATCAGTCCCAAAGATGTTACAATTGAAGCTGTCAGGCCCTTGTTTGAAAAAGAACTTACCGCCTTTGGCACTCTTTTCACTCAATTAAGCTTTGAAGAAATCGATTCTGCCGCTATTCTCTCCCGGGCCACAGCAGGAATCATTAAACAAACGATGATATTCTGCATGCCCGGCAGCATAAAAGCCTGCAAACTGGCCTGCAATAGTCTTATATTTCCAGAACTTGGACACCTGTTAAAACATATTAAGGAATAAAAAGATGAAGGAGCTTGAAGATTTTATCAATAGCTGGAAAGAGACCCAGTCAAAAACAAAACAGGCTTTTATCCAAATTTATGAACACTTGAAAACTCTTGAGGATACAAGCCTTGCATTTAATGCACGACCAAAGGTAAGCTTTTCTTTGCGCCCCAGGCACAACAGCCAGAAAAACCGCTCTCTCTTTGCCATGGTGGATGTCATTGATGATGACCCGGATGATAGATGGCTGTCTGTCTGCTTCTACAAAGACATGATAACAGATCCTGATGAAAAAGGAGATCTCATCCCTGAAGGCCTGCTTGGAGAAGACGGATATTGCTTTGACATGGATGAATATGACATGGATGAAATTAATTACATTAAAAACAGGCTTTCCCAGGCCTGTGAAAATGCAAAAATGTAAAAAGTTATTTTTGAGTGGGCCCTTAATTTAAATAGATAGGGATTTTCCCTGACAAAACTGATAAAATTGATCAAAATATTCAATTTGTTTTAAGCAGGTTTTAAAACTAAACTTGTTGTTCATAAAATCAGGGCATTGTGTATCCGGGGCAAAGTTTTTTGTAACTAACAGAGCGGAGCTATGTTTGAACCTTTAAGTTTATACAAAATTTTTCGTAATTATTCAGCCCGTTAAAAAAAAATATACCCAAAGCCCTGTATGATGTATGTTTGCAGGAGGTTAAGCGAATAGCCTCGAAACAAATATCTATCAGACAGGGCGGTTTCTTGCGTAAGAGCTGAATAATTACAATTTTTCTATATATAATAGTGACAACCAGAGTTTTCTCATCTTTAGCAGGAAAAGTTTTATTTAATTCTAAGGGTCCACTCAAAAATTAATAACCAATTTTTGAGTGGACCCTAACACCAGATAAGAGGTGATATGACAAAAAAAGCATTGATAACAGGTATCACAGGACAGGACGGGGCATATCTTGCCGAGTTCCTGCTGGATAAGGGATATGAAGTCCATGGTATAAAAAGAAGATCCTCACTCTTCAACACAGACAGGATAGACCACCTTTACCAGGATCCCCACGAAAAAGACAGGAACCTTATACTTCACTATGGAGATCTGACAGATTCAACCAACCTTATCCGAATACTCCAGCAGGTACAGCCTGATGAGGTTTATAATCTGGCTGCCCAGAGTCATGTTGCTGTTTCTTTTGAATCTCCGGAATACACAGCAGACACAGACGCACTTGGCACTCTTCGTCTTCTGGAAGGCATCCGGCTCCTTGGCCTTGAAAACAAATCCCGGTTTTACCAGGCATCCACTTCAGAGCTCTTTGGCAAGGTCCAGGAAACCCCACAGACTGAAACAACACCTTTTTATCCAAGGAGCCCTTATGGTGTTGCCAAGCTTTATGCCTACTGGATCACAGTCAATTACAGGGAAGCGTATAATATTTATGCCTGCAACGGCATCCTGTTCAACCACGAATCCCCCCTTCGCGGGGAAACCTTTGTTACCCGCAAAATCACCCGGGCTCTTGCCAGGATAAGCCTTGGACTGCAGGACTGCCTTTTTTTAGGCAACCTGGATGCAAAAAGGGACTGGGGCCATGCAAAAGACTATGTCAGAATGCAATGGCTGATGCTTCAGCAGGACCAGCCCGAAGACTTTGTCATTGCCACGGGAAAACAATATTCTGTTAAAGACTTTGTAAACATTGCCGCCAAAGGGCTGAACATGGAAATCACCTGGAAAGGCAAAGGTGTGGATGAAAAAGGCTTTGATAAAAAAACCAATAATCAGATTGTTGCCGTTGATCCCAAATATTTCAGGCCGACAGAAGTGGAAACTCTCCTGGGTAATCCTTTAAAAGCAAAACAAAAACTTGGGTGGGAACCCAGAATAAGATTTCAGGAAATGGTAACAGAAATGGTCAACCAGGACCTTGTTGAAGCCAAAAAAGATCACTTATGCCAAACCCATGGATTTAATACTTTTAACTACAATGAATAGTTTTGTAAAAATCAAGCTAAAGGAACTTACCCCTTGAAAAATCTCCTTGTTACAGGCGGTGCAGGCTTTATCGGTACAAATTTTGTCTACTACTGGCTCAATAAATATAAAGACGATCATATAGTTGTTTTAGATGCTTTAACCTATGCTGGAAACAAAGACAATCTTACTAAGGCTCAAAAAAACCCAAAATTCGAATTTGTCCATGGCAATATTCTGGACCAGACCCTTGTTGAATCTTTGATCAAAAACCATACAATTGATACCCTGGTCCATTTTGCTGCAGAATCCCATGTGGACAGATCCATAAATGGTCCTGATGAATTCATCACAACCAATGTTGTTGGAACCCACAATCTTCTTAAAGCAGCTAAAAAAATCTGGCTGGATGATAATCCTAAAAATCATCGGTTCCACCATATATCAACAGATGAGGTTTATGGATCTTTAAAACAAGATGATCCAGCCTTTAACGAAAACACACCCTATGCACCCAATTCTCCCTATGCGGCAAGCAAGGCCTCTTCAGATCATCTGGTGCGGGCTTATCACAAAACTTATGGACTTCAGGTGACTATCAGTAACTGCTCCAACAATTATGGACCCTTTCAGTTTCCTGAAAAACTGATACCCTTGATCATAACAAATATCCTGAATGGAAAACCTCTGCCTGTTTATGGAGACGGCAGACAGATTCGTGACTGGCTTTATGTGGATGATCACAACCGGGGTGTTGATCTGATTCTTGACAAAGGCAAAACAGGAGAAACATATAATATAGGCGGGAACAACGAATGGACCAATATAGACATCGTTAATCGAGTATGTGATTTAATCCATGAAGAATTTTCACAAGACAGAAAGCTTGTACAACGGTTCCCGAATTGTCCTTCATCCAGGGGCAATCATCCCAAAATACTGATTAGCCATGTGAAAGACAGATTAGGTCATGATCGCCGCTATGCCGTCAATGCAGATAAAATATCTTCAAACTTAGGATATTCACCTGGAGAGGATTTTAAAACAGGCCTGCCCAAAACCCTGCAATGGTTTTTGGCACAAGAATGAATCTAAAGGGAAACATACACACAAAAGAATAATTCATGAAAAAATCCGCTAAAATATTCATAGCAGGCCCTAAAGGCCTTGTTGGATCAGCCATTATCCGGCATCTTGAAAAAAAAGGCTACACAAATCTGCTTGTCCCTTCCCATTCAGAACTTGAACTCATGGACAGCCAGGCAGTATCCGGATATTTTGACAGGAACAAACCCGAATATGTATTTCTGGCCGCAGCAAAAGTGGGGGGAATTTTAGCCAACAGCACCTTCCCTGCGGATTTCATTCACCAGAATCTGATGATCCAGAACAATATCATTCACCAGTCCCATATTCATCGTATAAAAAAACTGCTTTTTCTCGGCTCTTCGTGCATCTACCCCAAACTCTGCCCCCAGCCCATGAAAGAGGAATACCTGATGACAGGGTCCCTGGAACCCACCAATTCACCCTATGCCGTGGCAAAAATAGCCGGAATAGAAATGTGCTGGGCCTATAACCGGCAATATGGAACAAAATTTATCCCTGTCATGCCCACAAACCTTTATGGCCCGAATGATAATTTCGACCTTGAAACCTCCCATGTACTGCCGGCACTGATCAGAAAATTCCATGAAGCTGAACAAAAAAATGCGGAATCCGTAATGGTCTGGGGAACAGGCAAACCCAAAAGAGAATTCCTTTATGTTGATGATCTGGCTGATGCATGTGTCTTTATCATGCAAACGCATTTTTCAGACAAAGAATATGAAAACAAGCCTCTTTTCAATATAGGTTCAGGAATGGATATCAGCATAAAAGAACTGGCAGAGATGATAAAAGAGATAACAGGGTTTAAAGGAAAAATTGTTTTTGACATTTCAAAACCGGATGGAACACCCAAAAAATGCTTGGATGTTTCTAAATTAAAAACATTGAACTGGCAGGCGGCAACCCCATTGAGAAATGGGTTAAAAAGCATTGCTGATGCTTTTAAAAAAGAGACATCTCATATAAAAAAGGCAGATTAATAATGCGTAAAGGAATAATATTAGCAGGGGGATCAGGAACCCGGCTCTATCCCCTGACATATTCAGTCAGCAAACAGCTCATGCCCGTGTATGACAAACCCATGATTTATTATCCCCTTTCAACACTCATGCTTTCAGGCATAACCCGGATACTAATCATCACAACTCCCCATGAACATGAGAGCTTCAAGCATCTTCTGGGTGATGGGTCCCAGTGGGGCATATCTCTGGAATATGCAATCCAGCCTTCTCCTGACGGACTTGCCCAGGCATTTATAATCGGAGAAGATTTTATACAAAATGATACTGTCACCTTGATCCTTGGAGATAATATCTTTTATGGCGAAGGGTTGTCAGACAGGCTGCAGTTACTTGCTAAAAAAGACACAGGCGCAACCATTTTCGGATACTATGTCAAAGATCCCCAGCGATATGGCGTTATCGGATTTGACAAAAGCGGCTGTGTCACCAGCCTGGAAGAAAAACCTGAAGTTCCAAAATCATACTATGCAGCCACAGGACTCTATTTTTTTGACAATGATGTGATAAGGATTGCAAAACAGATTAAACCCTCTTCTAGGGGAGAACTTGAAATAACAGATGTCAACAACACCTATCTTGCCCAAGGCCGCCTGAATGTAGAACTGTTCAGCCGGGGAACAGCCTGGCTTGACACGGGGACCCACGAATCCCTTCTGGATGCAGCAACCTTTATTAAAGTGGTTGAAGACCGCCAGGGATTAAAAATTGCCTGTCCTGAAGAAATTGCCTTTAGAATGAAACTCATCAATGCAGATCAACTCAAAAAAATAGCCGAACCCATGAAGAAAAACGGCTATGGCCAATACCTGTTAGACCTTTTAACCAAAAGATCACGCCTAACCTGAAAATCAAACTTACGGATAGAAAATGAAATATACTCAACTGAATATTCCGGATATTTTTTTAATGGAGCCCCAGGTCTTTGGCGACCACCGCGGATTCTTCATGGAAACATTTCGGGAAGACGAATTTAACCTGAAGGTTACACCCAAAAAAAATACAGCTGATAAACCATTTGTTCAGGACAATCACAGCAAGTCCACCCAGGGCATTTTAAGGGGACTTCATTACCAGATCAAACATCCCCAGGGCAAACTGGTCCGGGTGATTTCAGGTGAAGTCTTTGACGTGGCTGTTGACATCAGAAAATCCTCTCCTTTTTTTGGAAAATGGGCGGGTGTCTTACTTTCAGCAGAAAACAAAAAAGCACTCTGGGTTCCACCCGGTTTTGCCCATGGTTTTTATGTGTTGAGCAATGAAGCACAGTTTACATACAAATGCACAGACTATTATGCACCTGAATACGAAAGAAGCATCCTGTGGAATGATCCCTCCATTGCAATTGACTGGCCCATCATCCCTGGATCATCCCCAATACTGTCACAAAAGGATGAACAAGGAACAACCTTTGAAACAGCAGAGGTATTTGCATGAAGATCCTGTTACTGGGTTCAAACGGGCAGCTCGGGTGGGAGCTTATTCGCACCTGCCCTGAAAACATAAGCCTTACAACCTGTGATTTTCCAAAAGTAGATTTCTGCAGCAGCAATAGTATAGAACACTGCATAAATGCAAATAAACCAGACTGCATAATAAACGCTGCCGCCTACACCCCTGTAGACAAAGCAGAACAGGAAAAGGATTTAGCCTACAGGATAAATCACCTTGCAGTTCTTGAAATAGCAGAACTTTGCAAAAAAAATAAAATTTTCCTGGTTCACATTTCCACAGATTTTGTTTTTAACGGGCAAAACTTTAAACCCTATCAGCCCGATGATCGACCAGACCCAAAATCAGTGTATGGCAAATCAAAACTTGAAGGGGAACAAACAGCCCGCAAAATTTTAAACGATCAAGCTTTGATCATCAGAACAGCCTGGCTCTATTCAGCCCATGGACTCAATTTTGTAAAAACCATGCTCAAATTCATGAAAGAGAAACCAAGCCTGAATGTCATAGATGAACAGATCGGAACACCCACCTGGGCAAAAGGCCTTGCCCATGCCATTTGGACGGCTCTTTCTAAAAACCTGACTGGAACCTTTCACTGGACAGATGCAGGTGTTGCATCCTGGTATGATTTTGCCATGGCCATCCAGGAAGAAGGGGTCAACGCAGGACTGCTTGATAAATCCATACCCATTTTACCCGTCCCGACCCTTCAATACCCAACCCCTGCAAAAAGGCCAATGTACAGTGTGCTTGATAAAACATCCTTTTGGCAGACCGCAGACATAAAACCTGTTCACTGGCGTGTTCAGCTTCGATCCATGTTAAGGGAACTCAAATAAATTGCCGAAGAACTCAATCAAAAACTTTTGAAAATATGAAAACACACCCATAAAACAATACTCAAAGCTTGTTAAATGCCCTGTTATTTGATACTTGCAACACATATATAAAACAAAAACTAAGGGTATGGTTACAAATATGCATAGACAACAATTACAATTTCTTCATAACTGGGTGCACGACAACAACCGTAAACCGCTCATTATTCGTGGTGCCCGACAGGTGGGTAAATCAACATTAGTAGAAATGTTTGCCAGAGAATATAAGAAAACATTGATCAATGTAAATTTGGAACGTCATCCTGAACTATCGCAGATATTTTCTGATAAAGACCCTGCCCAGATTATTCAGCAGATTGAATTTTTACCGAACATGGGAAACATCAATAAGGACGTTCTCTTGTTTCTTGATGAAATCCAGGCTGTTCCCGAGGCTATTCCAGCGCTGCGATATTTTTATGAGGATAAGCCGGATCTTCCCGTTGTGAGTGCAGGTTCTCTATTAGAATTTGTCTTATCTGATCACTCTTTTTCCATGCCTGTAGGAAGAATACAGTATTTACACATGGGACCCATGACCTTTACTGAATTTCTGGGCGCAGTTCAAGAGGAAAAACTCAAGTCTTTTATAATGCAGTATGAGCCGGGTCAAAAGATCGGTGAAGTTGTGCATAAGCGTTTATTGAGTTTAATGCGCTCTTATTATTATATTGGTGGAATGCCGGAAGCAGTTGCTGTCTTTGTTGACAGTCACAGCTATAAGGATGTGAGTAAAGTTCATAATTCCATTATCGAAACTTATCGTGAAGATTTTTCAAAATATGCAGGCTCAAGAAATTTGCTTCGTATGCGCAATGTATTTAATTTTGTTGCCAGAAACGTGGGACAAAAAATTAAATACAGCAATATTTCGTTTCAAGATCAAAGTGCCACCATAAAGAAAGATCTCGAGTTGCTGTCCATGGCTCGTATTATTGGAAAAGTGACTCACAGCCATTGTTCAGGGCTGCCATTACAGGCTGATATTAATGAAAAAGTTTATAAAGCACTTTTCCTTGATGTTGGTTTAATGAATGCTGTTTGCGGTTTAGACTGGCGTGTTGTTTCTCAAATGAATGATGTGAAATTGATAAATGAAGGTGCAATCGCTGAACAGTTCATCGGTCAACATTTACAAAGCCTGCTTGCGGACACACCAAACCGGGAATTAACTTATTGGCTACGTGAAGGCCGTTCATCCAATGCTGAAATAGATTTTGTTATCGGGATAGCCGGCACTGTTATTCCCATAGAGGTAAAAGCAGGAGCGACAGGAAATCTTAAATCTCTGCATCAATTTATGGGCAGCAAACAGGCACCATTTGCCATTCGATTTGATGCATCCCTGCCATCTGTCAGCCGGATAAATACTATGATTAATATTGGTCGAGAACGCAGGAACGTTGATTATAACCTAATCTCTTTGCCATTATATCTAATTGAACGCTTAAAAATAATTGTTGAGTCTTTTTTATAAAAAACTTGAAGATCAAATGATACTTAAAATGTTGTTTTTGATCCCCAAAAGTGGGCCCTAAGAGACGGAAATGGAATTTTTTAGAGCGATTCACCTTAAAAAAACACTCACTTAGCAGGGTCAGACCCTATACACAGAATCAGGTCGAAAAAGAAGATAAAAATAGCTTAATTTATCTCTAAATAAGAGATAAATATACAATATATGAAAACCATCATTTCACAACTCATTGATGATTTCCAGGAACGAAATCTGCCGGCGCCTGTTCCCCGGACAAAGGTTTTTTCCGAAATAAAAGGAAAAGCCGATGTTGTCATTGGCATGCGCCGCTCCGGAAAAACCTGGTTTTGCTTCCAAAAAATCAATCAACTGCTCCGAAAAAATATTCCTCAAAATCAAATCCTATACTTGAATTTTGAAGATGAAAGGCTGCTTGGATTTGCCGTCAGCAATTTTCAGGAAATTCTTGATGTGTATTATGGTAAGTTCCCTGAAAACAAAAACAGAACCTGCTATTTTTTCCTTGATGAACTGCAGAAGATAGATCAATGGGAATTGTTCATCCGGCGTTTGCTTGACTCAGAAAACATTCAAATCTTTATTACGGGATCATCTTCAAAATTGCTAAGCACAGAAATTGCCACAAGTCTTCGAGGCCGCTCTCTGACAACAGAAATTTTCCCATTCAGTTTCCAGGAGTTTTTAAGATATCATGGCCTGTTTGCTGATAAACCCGGAACATTTGGATCAAAAACAGCCGCAACCCTGAGAAAGGCTGTAAAAGAATACTTTCAAAACGGTGGATTTCCTGAAGTTCAAAACCTTGATCCCAATATTAAAACTGAAATATTACAAGGTTATATAGATTCAGTTCTTTTAAAAGATGTTATAGAAAGGCACCGGGTGAATAACATCACAGCGATAAAACACCTGGTCAGGACACTGATGCATTCATCCGGCAGAAAATTCAGCGTAAACAAATTTTACAACACCCTGAAAAGCATGTCAGTAAAATGTACAAAGAACAACCTGTACGCTTATCTGGATCACCTGATAGATGCCTTTGTCTTTTACCGGGTACCCATCCACAGCCGATCTGAAAAATCAAGAATGATCAACCCTGTAAAAATCTATACAATTGATACCGGTCTTTTAAATGCCATGACCTTTCTTAACAGTTCAGACTTTGGCCCGATTCTGGAAAATATGGTATTTATGCATTTGCGCCGGAACAAATACCAGATAGAATACATCAATACCAAAAAGGGATTTGAAACGGATTTCTTTGCCCGCAACCCCAAAACAAATAAAGTTAAACTGATTCAGGTGTGCTGGCAGATAACAGACCCAAAAACCTTTGACCGGGAATACCGCGGATTGAAAAGTGCCATGGAAGAACTTTCAATCCCTTCCGGTACAATTGTCACCTGGGATGACGAAGTTCAATTAGACAACAATATTAACGCAGTCCCGATCTGGAAATGGCTCTTAGATGACTAAAATTATTGCATGCACATACAAAATAGTATCAAGTATTTTGCAGACACATACAAAATACTTGACAGTAAAATGTTTTGCATTACAATAAAAATATGAATATAAAACCCAGATATCTAACTGAAAATATAATAGAAGACCTCAATGAAAAGATGGTCTTTCTTGGAGGCCCAAGACAGGTAGGGAAGACAACCGCAGCTAAAGAACTTGTTGCCCGGAATATTAAAAGCAGTTATTACAACTGGGATAGAATAAGTGATAGAACTGCTGCATTAAGAGGAGAATGGGTTCCTGACTACAAGCTGATTATTCTTGACGAATTTCATAAACATTCAAAATGGAAAACATGGATAAAGGGCGAATTTGATACACATAAGGATATATACCAGTTTCTTTTAACAGGCAGTGCCCGTCTTAATATTTTTCGACGTGGCGGTGATTCCCTGCAGGGGAGATATCATTATTATACCCTGCATCCATTTTCCATCGCAGAGTTAATGAACTCAAAAACCGCAGTTAAACCGATGCAGGAACTTGTTTTTAATGAAAGTTCACATGATGAAGAATTCAATGCCCTGTTTGATTTTGGTGGATTTCCTGAACCATTTTTAAAACAGAACCGCCGTTTTTTGAGAAGGTGGCACATGGAAAAGACTGAACGGTTTTTTTCTGAAGATATTCGCGAACTTACATTTATTAAAGATTTCGGCAATCTAGCCCTGCTGGCTGATATACTGCCTGATAAAACATCGTCTATATTATCGATCAATTCTCTGGCTGAAGATCTTCAGGTAAATTTCAGGACCGTTGCAAACTGGCTTGATACTTTTGAACAATTTTATTATTGTTTTAGAATTCCGCCATTTCAGTCAAAAAAAATAGCCGCTGTAAGAAAAGAGAAAAAATTATATTTGTGGGATTGGTCAGCCATTGAGAATGATGGACAAAAACTGGAAAATTTTATTGCCTGCCACCTTTTAAAATTCTGCAATTACCTTTATTCCTATGAAGGATATGATGTCGCACTGTCGTTTTTAAGAGATTCCACAGGCAAAGAAGTTGATTTCATAGTTACCTTCAATAACAAACCATGGTTTTCTGTTGAAGTTAAAAACAGTGATTCAACAATTTCCAAGAATTTGTATTATTTTCGAGATAAACTATCCATACCATTTAATTATCAGGTTGTAAAAAAATGCAGAAATGAAAGACTTAAAAATGGGATAAGAATAATGCCGGCAGATAAATTTCTAACCGGACTTATTTGATCAAATAAGTCCATTACTAAACACCCAAAAAATGGCTTTTAGATGGCTAAAATTAAAATTAATACCGCAGACCTGACCTGGGACCAGTTCATCTACCCGAGATGCACAAAAAGCGGGCAAACCATTGATGCGTATATCGAAGCCCTTGCAATTGGTGCTCAATTTCCCCCAGTCAAGATTCAAAAGTTCTTCAACTATACAGATGCAGAAGGCAATGAAACAACCCAGGCCACCATAATCCTGGACGGCATCCATCGCTGGCCTGCATTTAAGAAAAAGGGAATCAAAGAGATTGCAGCTGTTGAATGGGACAAGCCAAAGAATACAAAGAAAAAGCAAAGAAAAACGCCCCTTCCATATCATCCTTTCCAAAAGAAGACTATAAAAGGTTTTTTAAGGATTTCTTTGCCCAAGCCCATAAAAATGCAAAACCCGCAACCACCATGGCCTTTCTGAATTCAGACTGGCGCAATTTTGAATCCACACCAGCCGCAGAAGAAAAGCCTGACAAATCAATCACAATATTTGATTACCACAGGCTTCTGTCAAAAACAGGATGGAAAACAACCCATAGAATAGAATGCCCCCTGTCCTCTGAGCGCTTAACCGGGAAAATGGTGCAGAAAATGCAGGACAAACGCATTCTCAGAACCATCGGAAGAACACTCCTGATCGTAAAAAAAAATATTTGTAAATGATAACTGATTCATTAACTCGTCATGGAGCAAAAAAAATGGTTACCCAGAATATCAAAACCAAGTTATTACAACTTGGATAGAATAAGTGATATAGCCTTTGCCGGAACTTGTTTTTAATAATAATTCACTTGATGATGAATTCAATGTTCTATTTGATTTTGGTAGATTTCCCGAGCCAATTTTAAAACAGAGCATTAATCAAAGATCCCAAGAAGTGGTCATGCAAAGATCGCTTTTTTTTGATTAAATTATAGTGAAGTTTAAATATTAGAAAATTTCATATTGAATATCTCAATACCTAAATCAAATAGAATTCTCACCTTGATTGATCAAGCTGCCAATAGTGGCGGTAATCTTTTATTAACAATCATTATTGCACGGCTATTAAACCCGTCTGATTTCGGTTTTTATAGTATCGGACTTTTACTTGGCATGTTATCTATGGAAGCATGCCAGACGTTGGTTGCAGCCCCTGCACAGACCATTGGTCCAAAGCTGTCCGCCGATCAACTCAAAGGATATTGTCGCTCAACTGCACAACTTTCCTTATTTTTAGCTAGTATGACCGCCATTGCTATTTTCTGCGGAACGATAATATACGGTTTTATATACGGCCTGGAAGCCCCTTTGGTTAAAGGCTTTTTGTATTTACTTGCCGCTGCCGGGATGCAATTGCATCTCTGGGCAAGACGTATTGCATATGTTTGTAATAAGATAACAGCTGCAGCAATCGGAAGCAGCTTTCGTTATTTCATACATCTTATTGCTGCTATTTTTATTGGATACGCCAATTTTAAAAATAGCCCGGAATTACACCTTATCGCCTTGGGGGTTTCCGGCCTTATTGCTGCTTTTCTGACAACTTTTTTATGGTGGCCAGCAAAAGTAAGAGAAAATTTTCCTTTTCTACTTGCCCTCAAAAAGCATTTGAATTTTGGGAAATGGTTGTTTGGCGCTGCTGCCATCAACTGGTTCGGATCCAATTGGTTTATTGCCATAACCGGCACTATGATGGGTACTGCCTCCATTGGCGTATTAAAAGCCGCTCAAAATATTGCAGGGATTACCGGAATTATAGTGCAGATCATGGAAAACGTTGTGCCGATCAAAGCGGCCAGACTAATGGCGAACAAAGGGACAAAAGCCTCTTTTCAATATGTAATGCGTATCGGAAGCCTCACCATTGGAACAGGATCTATCATCACTTTTTTCCTGGTCATATTTTCTTCTGATATTATGGCTTTGGTCTATACTGAAGCGTATCGTAAATTTGGTTTTGTGCTGGCTCTTGTGTCCATAACCTACATTATGAGTCTGGTTGTTTTTTTATTAAAAGTCATTTTCAGGACAGTTGAAATAGTTCGCCCTATTTTCATTACCCAGATACTCATTGCCATTATGACCCTATCCAGTGCAGGAAAGCTGGTTTCCCATTATGGTATTCTGGGTGCTGCAATAGGCCTAATGCTTGTCCAATTTGTCAGTGCATTGGTTTTAAGTATCTTTGCCTGTCACCTAATCAAACAATTAGAGTATTGAAATGAAAATAATTCATATTGTTTTAGGAAAAGCAAACCCTTCCCGCGCAAATGGAGTCAACAAAGTGGTCCACTCCTTATCCTGTTGGCTGCATAACAAAGGTATAAAGACAGAAGTATGGGGTATCACTACTACACCGTTTGCAACCACACCTGACAGACCATATCCCTTGAAACTTTTCAAGGCTAACATGCTTTCTTTTCTCCCCCCAAAAGAATTGATCAATAAAATGGAAAAGCTTTCAAAAGATACCATTATCCATTTCCATGGCGTTCTGATACCGGTTTTTTCAAAAATAGCAATTCTTTCCATCCAGTTGGGTTTACCCTATGTTATTACCCCCCATAGCGCCCTATCCCATCAGGCTTTACAACGTAGATCCTGGCGAAAAAAATTTTATATCAAACTGTTTGAAAAATCGCATCTTATACGATCCGCACGGGTACAAGCCCTGGCAGACAATGAAGCTCTTGACATTAAAAAACTGGCCTATGAATCAAGCATTACCATCATACCCAACGGGATCGACCTTCCAAAAAAATCTGCAACAAAAGAAAAAATCTATTATCAAACAGATCCACCCATATTCGGGTATGTCGGCAGAATCGAACAATACCAAAAAGGACTGGATATACTATTGGAAGGGTTTGTAATCTATCGTAATAATAAAGGGATCGGAAGACTGGTTATTGTAGGAAATGGCCCTGACATGGAATGGATGAAAAAAAAAATTAAGTACTTTGGCCTTGAACAGTCGGTAAGCGTGACAGGTCCATTATTTAATAAAGACCTACAGGACATAAGAGATACCATAACAACTGTTGTTCATCCATCCCGTTGGGAAGGAATTGCTATGGCACTTTTGGAATCCTTTGCCATGGGTATTCCTGCCATTGTAAGTTATGGAACCAATCTTGCCGATATCGTTTCACAATACAATGCAGGATGGAGAATTCCCAACGATGACGTCCAAGGCCTTGCAGAGGCATTGAAGCTTGCTCAGGTGGCATCAACTGAAGGAACGATTAACCAGTTTTCTTTATCTGCAAAAAAACTGGTTAAGGAAAAGTTTAGTTGGGATTATGCAGGGAACAGGATATTAAAGGATATTTATGCACAAGTTGCCAACCATTGAATTAACAGAATTTCTTCATTTTTTATTTGACTTTCTGGAAATTAAAAAAATTCAATATGCTGTAGCGCGCAACTACGAAGAGCTTGACTGTGGAAACCCAGGCAGGGATATTGATATACTGCTGGAAGAAAAAAATATCAATCCTGTTATCTCATTTATCAGCCGGTTAGGCATAACCATTACAGGTTTTGTCCAGCGTGAGTACGTTACCTCGATTTTCTGTGCGGGAATCTGCTGGAACAATCATCTATCTCTGGGTTTGGACCTTGTTCACAAATTAAATTATAAAGGTGCTCCTTATCTTGATTTGTTAGATGTCTTGAAAAGAAAGCGACTGTATCCTGGCAGAGGATTAACATTCTGGATTCCTGATGCGATTGATGAAGACCTGATCCTTTTGATGGAAGGCCTTATTGTCGGCGGGAGTATTCGTGATGCATACTGGAAAAAAATTATCAGACGAATGGATTCCGCTATTACTGCTGTCAAAAGGCTTGAACCTTCCCTGGGTACCGCAAAAGCAAAAAAATTATTGGATCTAATCCATAAAAAGGATTTAAAAGATGTCATGACAGAGCGTAGCAGTCTGGTTTACACGCTTATCAGCCGGGCTTTTATAAAACACCCTTTTTATACATCAAAACAGACGATAGTTCATATTGCAAGAGAACTGTCTATAAGACTTTTCAAGCGTCATCTGTTTACCATTGCATTTCTTGGGCCGGATGGTGCTGGAAAAAGTACACTGATTTCACAAATTGCTTTAAAGCTTAATGGCATTGCCGGAAAAATAAATATTCGGCACCTGAAACCTGTCTATATTTTTAAAAAAAGGACAACATCACGCGGTGTTGTGACCGAGCCCCATGCAAAACCTTTACGTGGATGGGCAATGTCAAATTTAAAAATTATATTATGGTGGTTTGAGCTGTGGTTTGACCGAATCACCAAATTTCCCAAAACCATGACTCTTGATATTTTTGACCGTTGCATGTGGGATATTCTCATTGATCCTAAACGCTACAGATTTAATGGGAGCAGAACCCTGCTATCTGGATTGCTTAAATTAAGCCCCAAGATTGATATAATTGCCGTTGTTGTTTCTTCTCCTGATACTATACAGCTTCGCAAAGCTGAAGTACCTTTGTTTGAAACAGCACGCCAAGTGTCAGGATACAACAATCTTGCAAAAGATAATAATTTCCTGTTGCTGAAAAATGATGGACAAATTGATGCAGTTGCCCAACCGGGCATCCATAGGATAACAAAAGCCATGTCCCAAAGAATATCACATTTTTTTCAGGTATAAAATTTAATGATAATTGCAGCATGTTAGTATGCCTACCTGTTATCTATGATAAATATTTATTTAAGACTTTACCAATGATGGATCGATTAATTCTCAAGAACAAACGAAAACATGTTTGTCTTATTGCTTACAGTTGCGCACCAGGACTCGGCTCTGAAGAGGGAGTGGGATGGGGGTGGGCCACCGGTCTTGCCAAGTATGTTAATATCTGTCTGATAACACGGAAAAACAATGTGAAGCTTATAGAAAAAGAGATCCTTTCTGAAAAAATATCGCATATCAGCGTTGTTGGCGTTGATCTGCCTGCGTGGCTGCGATTCTGGAAACGTGGAGCAAGAGGGGTCATGCTATATCATTATTTCTGGCACCTGCTGGCATCTCGAACTGCTGCAAAAC
>JABGOU010000024.1 GCA_018645325.1 Desulfobacula sp. | reverse complement strand
CATATGCATCTTGGAAACTGACTCTTCCCTCACGGATAGATTTAACTTCCGTTCCAACCAAAACAATTCCAGCCTCATATTCCGAGTCAATTTGATAATTGTGCCTGGCTTTTTTATTGGTTGCAATTATTTTAATAAATTCAGAACTCATTTATTATTCATCCACTTCACCAAAAGGAAGGATGTCTTTATATTCTTCCAGAATAAAATCAAAAATTTCCTGAACACAATTTAACTTCATTATTTTTTCCACGTTATTTTTAGCCTTCTTTGTATCAAGATTTCGAATCAATCTTTTAACAATAGGAACTGAAGCTGAATTCATTGAAAAATTCGTTAAGCCCATACCAACCAAAACAGGTATATTCATTGGATCTCCTGCCATTTCACCACACATGACAAGGTCAATACATTTTTTCTCTGCTGCATCATAGGTCATTTTTATCATTTTTAAAACAGCAGGATTTAGAGCCTGGTAGAGATGGGCCACCATTCTGTTGCTCCTGTCAATGGCCATGGAATATTGAATCAGATCATTTGTTCCAATACTAAAAAAATCCACATGTTCTGCAAGGTTTTCAGCGATCATTACTGCTGATGGAACTTCAATCATGACTCCAAGGGGGATATCTTTATTGAAAATTTTATCTTCATACTCAAGTTCAAGAATGGCTTTGTTCATCACCTGTTTGACTTGAATAATTTCTTCAACACAGGAAATCATAGGGATCAGCAGTTTAATATTCCCAAATGCTGCTGCCCTGAAAATTGCTTTTAATTGTGTGATAAAAATATCTTCATTTTCAAGGCAGAACCTTACTGCCCGCAGCCCTAAAGAAGGGTTGGCTTCTTCAATGCTTGTCAGATATGGATTCACCTTATCTCCATTAATATCGAGCGTCCTGATAGTAACACTCTGCGGGCTCATGAATTCGACAAGCTCTTTATACTTACATAAAAGTTCATCTTCAGTAGGAAATCTTTTTAAATCAAGATATAAAAACTCTGTTCTGAAAAGGCCTATACCGATGGCCCCATAATCTTTTGCTGCAACAACCTCTTCTACAAGTTCAATATTGGCCATGAGATTTAATGAAATTCCATCTTTTGTTACAGCAGGCAGATGGCTGTCTCTTTCTAAACCGGCTCGATATTCTTCAAATCTTACCATACGCTCTTCATACTTGAAGAGAGTATCTTCGTCAGGATTGATGATCAAAGTTCCCGAAGAACCGTCAACAATTAAAAAATCATCACTTTTGATATTAATAGTTGCAATGCCTAACCCTAGAACAGAAGGTATTCTTAATGCTTTTGCAATAATACTTGTATGGGAATCCTTTCCTCCACGATCAGTTACAAACCCTTTTACCCGTTCAAGTTGTATTTGACTGGCATCGGCAGGCGATAAATCATGAGCAACAATTATGACACGTTTATTTATATCTGAAATTTTAATATCCTGGGCTCCGACAAGATATGACATTATTTTGTCGGATACCTGAACAATATCATTAACTCTTGCCTGCAGATAGACATCATCAATCTTCTGGAACATAATTTTTACTTTTCTTGAAACTTTTCTCAATGCCCATTCAGCATTGATTTTGTCTTTAGAAATGGTCTCAATGGTCTTACCATACAGCATCTTATCTTTAAAAAGCACCATATGTGTTTCAAGAATATTTAAATTTTCTCCCAAATCTTTATCAAGGGAATCAATTACCTTGGCATGATCATTTTTTGCTTTTAAAACGGCCTGTTTAAAACGGTCAATTTCATTGGGTACCAAAGCATCACTGACCGGATACCGTTTAGTGATATTGACACCTTCTCTATCAACAATATACGCCTTACCAATACAGATGCCTGGTGAACCGCTTATTCCTTTGAGAATTATCTGTTCTGCCTTTGAAATACCCATCTTTATATTTCTCCAAAGCCGGCTTCAAAAAAATCAAAAATCTGATCAAGAATCATCTCATCTTTCTGATTTTCAATTTCAATCACAATCTTTGTTCCTTTCACAGCACACAAAGTCAATATGTCGATTATACTTGCAGCATCAACCTTTGTTGAATTTGCACAAAGCCAAACGTCAGAGTAAGCCGATTCGACAATTTGTGCTATTTTGGATGCTGGTCTTGCGTGCATTCCAAGCTCATTTTTTACCGATGTTTTGCGAGCAATAATTATTCTATCCTTAAAGCTTAATTCTTTCTATAAGAAGTTTCTTTTTTTATATCTTTTTATAAAAGATGTCAATGTATATGCAGGTTTATAGTCTATGCAAGGCCAGCTTGTAATTGACGATTATATTTTTATGTGATAGGCCTTTGGTTCAAAGAGTTTAATAACACATATAGGCCTATTTTACCAGATTCCATCTACGCAATATGCCTAATAATAAGTAAATTATTGGAATAATCAACATGGAAAAAAATGTAATCAACGGAAAATATCCTATTAATGATTTTAAAACCGGCGAGTCATGGCGATTATTTAAAATCATGGGAGAATTTGTTGAAGGAATTGACGCATTACACAATCTTGGCCCTGCAGTATCTATTTTTGGATCTGCAAGGACGAATCCCGGGCATCCATATTATAAAAAAGCAGAACAGCTTTCAGCATTATTTGCCAAAAAAGGATACGCAGTTATCACTGGTGGAGGCGGTGGCATTATGGAGGCTGCCAATAAAGGGGCTAAACGGGGTGGGGTAGAATCTATCGGACTTAATATTTCACTGCCTTTTGAACAAAAACCTAACCCTTATGCAACTACACAAATTGAATTTAATTATTTTTTTGTTCGAAAAGTAATGTTCTTAAAATATGCCCAGGCTTATATTATAATGCCAGGAGGATTTGGAACACTTGATGAACTGTTTGAAACTATCACATTGATTCAAACTCAAAAAATTCGAAAAATGCCGATTATCCTCGTGGACAAAGACTATTGGGATGGTTTGATTCATTGGGTGCAAAATAAATTTTTAGAAGAAAAAATGATTTCTGAAAAAGATCTTGATCTGTTTCATCTGCTGGATGACCCCGAAGACATTATTCAGGTCGTAGAAGATTTTTATCAAACTGCTGATGATTAACCATGAATCTGCAAAGTCTTTTGAAAAATAAAACAAGGCATGAGTCTTGCCCAGGAAAAAATGATAAAGGACATCTACAATATTTTAAATTACTTAATTTTTATATGAATAATTTATGAAATTATTTGAACCCAACACTAAAAGCAAAACCTTAACCAATACATATAATGCCGAATCAATTGAAGTCTTAAAGGGACTGGATCCTGTCAAAAGAAGGCCAGGGATGTATACTGAGACTTCCAGCCCTGATCATCTGGCATTCGAAGTTATTGACAATAGCGTGGATGAAGCGATTGCAGGATATGCAAACCGGATTGATGTTGTGTTAAAAAAGGACCAATCTATTATAGTTTCTGACAATGGGCGCGGAATGCCTGTGGATATCCATCCCAAAGAAAAAGTGTCGGGTGTGGAATTGATCATGTCAAAACTTCATGCCGGTGCTAAATTTTCCAATAAAGACTATAGTTATTCTGGAGGCCTTCATGGTGTTGGCGTTTCTGTTGTAAATGCCCTGTCTTCCAGTTTGACAATTCTCATCAAAAGAGATGGACACGAATATCGTATTGGATTTAATAAAGGGATCAAAACTGAAAATCTATCAATTGTAAAAAAACTTAAAAGGAAAGAAACCGGAACATCTCTTCAATTTTATCCTGATATTTCCTATTTTGACAGACCTACATTTTCAAAAACAGCTTTGAAAAATGCTTTGAAATCAAAGGCCATTCTTTGCAAAGGGCTTATTACAACTTTTTATGATGAAGAATCAGGGGGAAAAGACACCTGGAAATATGACCATGGGTTGGATGACTATCTAAATGAAAATTTGAATGATAAAAAATGTATTTTCCCTCATCCTTTTGCCGGAGAACTTCATGGAGATGAAATAAAAATCTTATGGGCTGTTAACTGGACAATAGAATCCGGCTCTAATCCTGAAGAAAGTTATGTTAATCTTATTCCCACACGATTGGGAGGAACCCATGTCAATGGGTTTCGATCAGGGCTTTTGGAATCTGTCAGAGAATTTTGCAAGTTTAGAAACCTTTTACCCAAAGGCTTATATCTTGCGCCGGAGGACATCTGGGACAAGATCGGGTATATTCTTTCTGTCAAACTTTCCGATGCCCAGTTTTCAGGGCAGACAAAAGAAAGACTTTCCTCCCGACATTGTGCAAGTCTTGTAAACCTTCAAGTCAGAGATACCTTCAGCTTGTGGCTGAACCAAAACATTGAAGAAGGTGAAACTCTAGCTGCATTTGCTATTGAAAATGCAAAAAATCGAGTGAAAAAAGCCAAAAAAATTACTAAAAAAAGATCCTCAAACGGCACCACACTTCCAGCTAAATTGTCAGACTGCACAAGTATTGATCAGGCAAGGCGGGAATTGTTTTTTGTGGAAGGAGATTCTGCCGGTGGTTCTGCAAAGCAGGCAAGGGACAGACGTTTTCAAGCTATTATGCCCTTACGTGGTAAGATATTAAATACCTGGGATCTTGAATCTTCTGCCATTATTGAATCCAAAGAAATCAGGGATATTTCCCAGGTTTTAGGTGTAATACCAGGGTCTGATGATATTTCCAAACTCAGGTATAACAGGATTTGTGTACTGGCAGACGCTGACTCAGACGGGCTGCATATTGCTACATTGATGTGCGCCCTGTTTTTTAAGCATTTTCTCAAAATTGTAAAAAATGGACATGTCTATATTGCAATGCCTCCATTATATAGAATAGACGTGGGGAAAGAAGTTTTTTATGCATTGGATGATTCTGAAAAAACCAATATTATCAAAAAAATAAATCGGCGGAAAAAGCAAGGCAAAATAAATATCCAGAGATTTAAAGGATTGGGTGAAATGAATCCTGCCCAGCTAAAAGAAACAACCATTTCACCCGATTCCAGACGACTGGTACAATTATCCGTAGCTAATGGGTCTGAAGAATCTTTAAAAGAAGTTTACGAAATTATGGATATGCTCCTTGGGAAAAAAAGAGCAAAAGATAGAAAAACCTGGATAGAATCGAATGGCAATATAAAAGAGATTGAGTCATGAGAGAAACGCTTCCATCTGCAATTGAGGATTATGAACAAATACCTTTCCAGGAATTTACCCAGAAAGCGTATTTAAACTATTCAATGTATGTTATTTTAGACCGCGCCCTGCCCCATATTGCAGACGGTTTAAAACCGGTACAAAGAAGAATTGTTTACTCCATGAGCCAATTGGGGTTGGCGTCTACAGCCAAGTTTAAAAAATCAGCAAGAACAGTGGGTGATGTACTTGGCAAATTCCATCCCCATGGAGATACAGCCTGCTACGAAGCCATGGTTCTTTTAGCACAGCCTTTTTCTTTAAGATACCCTCTGGTTGACGGCCAGGGGAACTGGGGTGATCCCAATGACCCCAAGTCTTTCGCTGCCATGCGGTATACAGAATCCAGATTATCACAATATGCTGATATTTTTCTTTCCGAAGTTGATCAGGGAACCTCGGACTGGGTACCTAATTTTGATGGGACCTTAAACGAACCAAAGCTTTTACCTGCAAGACTTCCTAATATTTTGCTGAATGGATCCGCTGGTATTGCCGTTGGCATGGCAACCAATATACTTCCCCATAATCTGCGTGAAGTTGCAAAAGCATTAATTCACCTGATTGATAATGAAAATACAAGCCTTGATCAAATCTGCAAATTTATCAAGGGTCCTGACTTTCCAACTGAAGCG
Source organism: Desulfobacula sp. (assembly GCA_018645325.1). Lineage (GTDB taxonomy): Bacteria > Desulfobacterota > Desulfobacteria > Desulfobacterales > Desulfobacteraceae > Desulfobacula. Next base: position 50,242 of record JABGOU010000024.1, on the reverse strand, counting down.
GAAATCATCACACCCCGTTCGGAAATAAAAGATATTTACAAAACAGGACTCGGCAGGATTAAGATGCGGGCTAAATTTCATGTCGAAGATTCGGAAATAATTTTCACAGCTCTCCCCCATCATGCCTCCACGGAAAAAATTTATGAGCAGATTGCCTCACAAATGGAAGCAAAAAAATTGCCCATGGTCAGTGATATAAGGGATGAGTCAGACCATGAAGACCCCACACGGCTTGTCGTGATTCCACGCTCCAACAGGATAGATCTTAATGCCTTAACCGACCATTTATTTGCCACAACCGATCTTGAAAAATCATATTCTTTTAATATGAATATGATTGGCATTAATGGCAGGCCCCAGGTTAAGAATCTAGTTGAAATACTTACCGAATGGCTCGAATACAGGGCAGAAACAGTAAGAAAAAAATTAAATTTCAAGTTAGAAAAAATTTTAAAGCGTCTTCATATTTTAGAAGGCTTTCTTATTGCCTTTCTTAATATGGATGAAGTCATTAAAATCATCAGAAGGTCGGATCACCCCAAAAAAGACCTTATCAAGGCCTTTTCAATAACCGAACTGCAGGCAACTGCCATTCTTGAGATCAGACTGCGGCAACTTGCCAAATTAGAAGAAATTAAAATAAAATCTGAACAAAAAGATTTGAATTCACAAAAAAAAGAGCTTGAAAGAATCCTAGGCAAAGAAAAAGCATTCAAGAAATATATAAAAGAAGAGATAAAATCTGATGCAAAAAAATATGGGGATAAAAGACGATCGCCCATAAAAAAACGAAAAGAAGCAGAAAAGTTTTCTGTTACAGATGTAATGGATATACAGCCTGTAACCATCATTTTGTCTAAAAACGGTTGGATTCGATCAGCTAAGGGACATGATATCAACCCTGAAGCTGTAAAATTTAAATCCGGAGATTCTCTTCTGGGACATTTAAGAACAAAAAGCGACAAACCCATCATTTTTCTGGACAATACCGGCCGAAGTTATATGCTCTTTTCCCACACACTGCCTTCTGCCAGAAGTAATGGAGAGCCTTTAACAGGTCATTTGTCTATCCAGGCAAATGCCCATATAAAATTTATGCTGTCTGGGGAAAACAATAATCATTTTTTGATCGGCTCGAGCAGAGGATATGGGTTTATCCTTAAATTTGAAGATCTTTTGACCAATTATAAAAATGGCAAAGCAGTTGTCACTTTAAAGGAAAATCATGAATTATTAAATCCAGAGGCTGTCATTGATCTGGAAAAAGACTATATTGCCGCAATTACGTCTAAAGGCAGACTTTTGATCTTTAAATTAAACCAATTGCCTAACCTAAAAAAAGGACAGGGAAATAAAATCATTTCCATACCAAAAAGAGAACTGAAGCCACCGGTTCCGGAAACACTTAACTTCATTAAAATATTACCTCCTAATGCGAATATTTTTATTTATTCAGGCCGACATTATCTTAAATTGAATCCAGGCAATCAAAAGGATTATACTGGAATGAGGGGCCATCGAGGGAAAAAACTTCCCCGGGGGTACCAGAATGTTGATCGTGTGGAAATTGTACCGATTTAACCAAAGAGTGATTAAAAATGAAAAAAATTTATTATAATTATTTTATTTTAATAAATCTTCTTATCATTTTATCTTTTTTTGTTTTTTTATCTGTATTGATCCATAATAAGGAATTCCGTTTTAATCTAACCCGGTTTGAAAAAATCAAAAAAACAGGTGTTTTAAGACTAATCACAAATAACTCAATTAATACCTATTATTATTATAATGGCCAGCCCACTGGTTTTGAGTATGACCTGGCCAAAGAGTTTGCTGATTTTTTGAAAGTAGATCTTGATATTGTTACCCCGGGCTGGAGCAATATGTTTGTTTACCTTGAACAGGGTCAAGGTGATTTTATTGCTTCAGGACTTGCAATTACAAAAAAAAGACTTGAAAAGGTCAATTTTTCAATTCCCTATATGGATATTCAACAACGCATTATACACCATAAATTAGTTTACAGTCCTAAAAATATTGAAGATTTGACCTTTAGATCATTACATGTCAGACGTGGGACTTCATATCATTCACGGCTCGAAGAAATCAAAAAATCAGGGATAAATTTTAATTATATTCTTCATGATAACATTCCAACTCAAGAACTAATTCATATGGTCCATAACAGGAAAATAAAATTGACTGTTGCTTATGACAATGTGGCTTATTTGAATCAAAGGTATTATCCAGACATCAGGATCGGAATACCACTGCAAAAAAAAGAATCTCTTGCCTGGGCCGTTAACAAAGAGGATCTGGAAATGCTGGAACAGATTAATAAATTTTTCCTGTACGCAAACGAAACCGGAATATTGCAAAATATATATGATAAATATTATGCAAATATTGAAGACTCAGATCCTTTTGATTTGAAAAAATTTCATTTAAGGATAACAACCAGACTGCCAAAGTACAAAAAAATAATTATTGAAGAATCCAAAAAATATGATTTTGACTGGAAGCTTATTGCTGCAGTTGTGTACCAGGAATCTCATTTTAATCCAAACGCAAAAAGCTTTACAAATGTCAGGGGTTTGATGCAGATAACAGAGATTACAGCAGAAGAAATGGGTATTGAAAACCGGTTAAATCCTTCACAGAGCATTAAAGCAGGAATAAAATACCTTGATAAAATGGTTAAAAAATTCAAGTATATCGAAGATGATTATGAAAGGATGCTGTTTGGTTTAGCCAGTTACAATATAGGATATGGACATGTGACAGATGCCATAAGCATTGCCCGAAAAATGGGGCTTAAGGAAAAAAGATGGCAAAATTTAAAAACAGTACTGCCATTGTTATCAAAACCAGAATACTATGAACAAAGCAAACATGGTTATGCAAGGGGGTGGGAGACGGTTCAATATATTGAAAATATTCTTACCTATTTTGACATTCTTAAACAAAAATTAAAGATTTGATCATGTATTCATCTGTTGAACAAATAAAAAATTTGACTTGCTTCATTCAATTTATTACTTAAAATTTATAAATTAATCGAATTATTAATATATATAATAAAGAGACAACCTAATGACAAAAAAAATTCTAATCAATGCACTGGATTCTGATGAAAACAGAATAGCTGCAATTAAAGATACTAAACTCGAACAATTTCATATAGAAACAACTGCCAAACAAGTAACACAAGGCAATATATTTAAAGGGATTGTCACAAGAGTTGAACCCAGTCTTCAGGCTGTCTTTGTCGATTATGGTGCTCCCAAAAACGGTTTTCTGCAAAAAAATGAAATCCATAAAGACTATTTTCAAGATGTCGAAAAAGGTGAAAAAGCTTTGTTCCATCTTATAAAAAAAGGCCAGGAACTTATTGTCCAGGTGACCAAAGATCCAATCAGTCAAAAAGGAGCCATGCTGACAACCTTTATTTCTCTACCTGGAAGATTATCTGTTCTGATGCCGGGAAATTCTACAAAAGGTGTGTCACGGAAAATAAGTGACGAAGACGAAAGAAAAAGGCTTGTAAATATTATAAAAACAATGAAAATTCCCACTGGATTTGGCATGATAGTACGAACAGCCGGTAAAAATTCCACAAAGACCTTGTTAACTGCTGACTTAAAATACCTGATGCGTGTATGGAAAAACATTGATAAAAAGGCAATTAAAAATACTGCCCCATCGCTGCTCTATAAAGAACAAACCCTTGCTGTTAGATCTTTAAGGGATTATTTTACATCAGATGTCAATGAAATTTTGATTGACAGCCCTGAAATTTTTAAAGAAGTAAAAGATTTCATCTGCGTAATTGCTCCAAAACAACAAAAAATAGTCAAACTGTTCAAGGGTGAAAAGCCAATATTTAGTAAATATCAACTTGAAGATCAGATTGCTTCTATTTACAAAAAAGAAGTCACTCTCAAATCTGGAGGTTTTCTTGTAATTGAACAAACAGAAGCCCTGGTTTCCATTGATGTAAATTCGGGAAAATCCACTAAAAAGAAAAATATTGAAGAAACCGCTTTTCATACAAATCTTGAGGCCTGTGAGGAAGTAGCAAGACAATTGAGGCTTCGTGATATGGGTGGATTGATTGTGGTTGACTTTATAGATATGAAGGATCGTCGGCATAAAGCTGAGATCACGAAAACCCTGAAAAAATATTTAAAATCAGACAAAGCCAAGACAAAAGTGGGTGGTATTACGCCATTCGGTTTATTGGAAATGTCACGACAGAGGATCAGGCATTCCATTACATTTGGCAGTCATGAAACCTGCCGAAACTGCAATGGCAGGGGTCAAACTCCATCCGTAGAAACACAGGGGCTTGCCTTTTTAAGGCAATTAAACTTGAAAACTATTAAGCCTGAAGTCAAGGAAGCAACAGGATTCGTCCCCAGTGATGTGGCAAATTATCTGTTAAATAAAAAAAGAGAGGAACTATCTGAAATTGAGTCTAAAAGGACTATTGCAATTACAATTGAAGGAGATCAAAAAATGATTTCCGGAGAAAGTAAAATTATTATATCTGCCCCAAATTGAAGCTCTTTCTTGACATAAATCATTCTATTGTGTATCTGAAGCAATTTCAATCTTAACAATTATGGAAAGATATGCCACAAAAAAAAGATGGAAATAAAATAATATTAATGCTGGTTACTATGGTTTTAGTTGTGTTGCTTTTTGGGGGTACGCTGTATTTTAAGAAATCCCAGGAAACTGATTTGCCGCCAGCAAACGATAAAACAATGGTACCAGAAAAAACTAAAAAGAATAAACTAAGGCCTAACGTTAAAGCAGATAAAAATAATAGCTCGGTTAAAACTGTAGAAACCAATGAAACACTTAGCAATGAAAATATCACTAAAATAGATCAGATAGTTACCCCTGGAAACGATGTTAAGAAAGTTGAAACCACTACCAAAGAAACAATTTTGAAAACCGGTGAAATAGTGCAGGGCAAAATTATTGTGTTACCTGACATTGATTTCAAAAATCTCAAGAAGGATAAAGAATTAAATCAACTCATGGTATCGCGTAAAGAGGAATTGGGATTTAATAAAAGCCTTGATATGATTGTAAATTCGGATGAGAGCTTTAAGGTTGGAGATGTCCAGATCCCTTTGAGGGATATTTTAGAAAAGGCAAGTTTTAATCAAGGAAAAGTTTTTGAAGAAAAAATTGAAGAATCCGGGGCTGTCCAGCCTGAGAAAATTATAAAATTCGGAATTTATGTGGTCCAGCCGGGTGATAATATCTGGAATATTCATTTTAATATTTTAAAAGAATTTTATGAAAACCAGGGAATAACAATTTCACCCAATGCAGATGAACCTATAAACCGGGGGATGAGTTCAGGAGTTGGAAAAATTTTAAAATTTTCCGAAACCATGGTTATTATATACAATTTTATTGAACGAAAAATAGTGTCAAATATTGAACTTCTTGAACCATTAAGTAAAATTATTATTTACAATATGGATGAGATTTTTTCACTGCTGCAAGAAATTAATTATGAGAACCTAGACCGAATCCAATTTGATGGGAAGTCCATCTGGGTTCCAACAAAAAAAATATAAATTTATATTTTATTTAAGGAGGATTTATTTTGATTAGCACAGCATATGCAATGGGGCAAACCGGTGGCGCAGGCGGGGCTGGTGGCATAGCCGGGTTTTTACCCATTATTATTTTATTTGCAATTTTTTATTTTCTTTTGATTCGACCCCAGCAGAAAAAAGCAAAAGAACATCGAGAAATGATATCCAATTTAAAAAAAGGTGTTAGAATCATTACCTCTGGTGGTATCTATGGTACAATCCAAAGTATTGATGATACAACTATTGGTCTTGAAATAGCTGAAAAGGTAAAAATAAAGATTTCCCGTGGAAATGTTGCCGCTGTAATTTCTGATGCTGAAGCAGTCCAGAAAGAAGATAAAAAGAAAAAATAAATCAATTAGGAGTAATTAGATTGAAACCGTTTACCTTTAAGTCAGTATCAATTATCGGAGTTATTTTGGCAGCCGTTGTTTTTTTGCTTCCAACCTTTTTTAATTGCTGGCCCCATAAAAAAATTAATTTAGGACTGGATCTTCGAGGAGGAATGCATCTTGTACTCGAAGTTCAAAATATTAAAGCTGTAGAAGCTGAAATGGAAAGAACCATACAGGAAATTAAAAAACAGCTTAGAAAAGAAGGTGTGAAGCACCTTGGTATTTCACGTCTTAATGACAATTCTATTCTTGCAAAATTTTCAGATGGTGATGATAAATCAGGGTTTGAGACTGTACTTTCCAAAAATTTTGAACATCTTGTCACCCAAAAACCTCATATGGATAATAATATTGTCTCATACAAACTGACCCTGCCGGAAGAAGAGATGGAAAATCTTAAGAAGATGGCCACAGAGCAGGCACTTGAAACAATCCGCAACAGGATTGATGAATTTGGTGTGAGTGAGCCTGATATCAGAATCCAGGGCGGGAACAGGATACTGCTGCAACTGCCAGGCATTAAAGACCCTGAAAGAGCCAAAGACCTTATCGGGAAAACCGCTCAATTGACTTTTCAAATTGTTGATGAAGATGCTGATGTCAATTCAGCCATAAATGGCACGCCTCCAGTGGGTGATGAAATACTCTATCAGACTAAATATAATGCAGGCTCAAGTGTGCCCATCAAAACTCCATTTTTAATTAAAAAAAGAATTCTTCTGGATGGCAGCCTCTTAACTGATGCAAGAGTTGAATTTGACCAGTTTCAACAACCACAGATCGGTATTGAGTTCAATCGCAAAGGTGCCAGAATTTTTGACCGCATCACGGGCGAAAATATTCAAAAAAGGCTTGCCATAGTACTTGACAAAACGGTTTATTCAGCACCGGTTATCCAGGACAGGATTGCCGGAGGAAAAGCAAGAATTACCGGCAATTTTACCCTGGATGAAGCAAAAGATCTTGCCATTGCTCTGAGAGCGGGATCTTTACCTGCACCGGTCAGAATCATTGAAGAGCGAACAGTAGGACCAACCCTGGGAGCAGATTCCATACGTACAGGCCTAATGTCTATGATTGCTGGCGGATTTCTTGTGATTCTATTCATGGTAATCTATTATAAAAATGCCGGTTTGATCGCAGATCTGGCCCTGGTTATTAATATTATCCTTATAGGCGGAGGTCTTGCAGCTTTCCAGGCTAACTTAACACTACCAGGAATAGCAGGTATTATTCTTACGATAGGAATGGCTGTTGATGCCAATGTAATTATTTATGAAAGAATCAGGGAAGAATTAAGATCTGGAAAGACTGCGTTAGCATCGGTAAATGCAGGATTTGAAAGAGCAGCCCTGACGATTCTTGATGCAAACGTTACTACCTTGATAGCAGCACTGGTTTTATACCAGTTTGGTACAGGAGCCATTAGAGGATTTGCAGTTACCCTGTGTCTTGGTATTATGGCAAGTCTTTTTACGTCACTTATTGTGTCCAGAGGTATTTTTAATTTTGTTTTAAAGAACAAACCATCCAGAAAACTAAGTATATAAAGGAAATATATAATGCAGCTTATCAAGTCTGATATCAACATAGACTTTATTGGTAAACAAAAAATCGGATTTATTTTATCGGTCCTCTTTATTCTTCTTAGCATAGGGTCCCTTATTGTTCATAAAGGACCTAATTATGGCATTGATTTTGTTGGCGGAACCATCATTCAAATCAAGTTTTCTGAACAGGTTCCCGTTGGTAAAATACGGTCAGGTTTATCTGATATAGGGTTTAATAATGCTTCAGTACAGAATTTTGGAGCGGATCATGACAATGAATTTTTAATTAGAACAAGCAACCTTGCAATGACTGATAAAGGCTTGTCACAATCAATAAAAGATGCTGTCATGGCATCAACCGGTATTGCTCCTGAAATCCGGAGGGTGGAAATGGTGGGCCCCCAGGTCGGTAAAGACTTAAGAGAAAAAGCACTTTTAGCCATTTTTTATTCTCTTTTGTTTATCACCATATATATTTCAGGCAGATTCGAGTTAAAATGGATTTTATCAGGTGTAACCGCGGGCTCTCTAATGACAGCGGTTTATTTTCTATCTATATTTAATGTAAGTATGGCTGTACTTATTACAGCAGCATTAGCTGTAACACTGGCATTATTCTGGACCCTACGTCTCAAATATGCCATGGGAGCTATTGTAGCATTGCTGCACGATGTATTGATAACCATTGGCATTTTTTCGATCCTTGACCTGGACTTTTCATTACCCATTATTGCAGCCCTTTTAACCATAATCGGCTACTCATTAAATGATACCATTATTGTCTTTGATCGTTTAAGGGAGAATATAAAAGGTTCTGAAAAAACTGATTCACTGCCGCTTTTATTTAACAAAAGCATCAATGGAACCCTTTCAAGGACAATTTTAACATCGCTGACCACATTGATCGTTCTTTTTGCACTTTATTTTCTGGGTGGAGAAATTATTCATAATTTTGCCTTTGCCATGATTATTGGTGTGATTATTGGTACATATTCCTCCATATTTGTGGCCAGCCCGATTGTGCTTCTTGCTCACAAAAGGTAACTTTATGCCTTTAGTGAATAATTTTTTTTTTAAAATTATTATTCTTTTTTCATCATTGTGTTTACTTGTTTCCTGCGGTGCTATGAATTTTTTTCAAAAGCCCGCAGGAAAAGATAAAACTATGCCTTACAAACATCCTTTTTCTTTGAATGCCAAAAAAGTTTTTGGGGAAATAAGGAATTTTGGGTAAGGCCATTTCTTAAAATGCAGACTTCTTTTGAAAAATATTTACCCTGGTTTATCCTGAGGGAAATTCCTTTTATAGGGAATACAATGATTAAAAAATTGATTCGTCAGTTTCAATCCCCTGAAAAGGTTTTAAATGCTCCTGAAGCTCAGCTGAAAAAAATTAATAATATTACTGTCAAAATGATAAACGGCATCATTCACCACAATACATTTCAGGAAAAGGCCAAAAAAGAATTAAACCAAATTATAGACAAAGGTATCAAAATTGTAACATTAACTGATTCATCCTATCCTGCCTTGTTAAAACAAATTCATGATCCACCACCTTTTTTAACCTATTTGGGAAAACTGGACAATAGTGCCCCCTGTATATCTATCGTAGGTTCAAGGAGTGCAACCGCATACGGGTTGAGCACATCTGAAAATCTTGCATATCACCTTGCCAAAAAGGGATTCCAGATTGTAAGCGGATTGGCAAGGGGAATTGATGCAAGGGCACATAAAGGGGCATTAAGAGCACAGGGAAAAACCATAGCGGTTATGGGTTCAGGACTCAATAAAATTTATCCCAGGGAAAACAAACACCTTTTTCACGACATAGCAGATAAAGGGACTGTATTTTCCGAATTTAAATTAGATACAAAACCTTTTCCATCAAATTTTCCCATTCGTAATCGAATCATTGCCGGATTATCATGTGGCAGTATTGTTGTTGAAGCCGCTAAAAGGAGTGGTTCTCTGATCACTGCCCGTCTGGCAGGTGAATATAACAGGGAAGTATTTGCAGTTCCCGGAAGTATACAATCAAAAAAAAGTCAGGGCACGCACTCTCTGTTAAAACAAGGAGCAAAACTTGTGGAAAACGAAATGGATATAATGGATGAGCTTCATCATTTCATTCATTTGAAAAAAAATTATCAACCCGTATCTTTACAAAATAAAAAAATGTCTAACTATAAAACCTGTAAAACTGCAGAGCCTGAAATCTTAAAATTTATAGGACCCTACCCTGTCCATATTGATATGTTAATAGTAAATAGCGGGATGAACAGCTCGCAAATCACATCCCAATTGCTTGACTTGGAACTTGAGGGAAAAGTCAATCGCCATCAGGGTAATTATTATTCTATCTCGGAGGAAAACCATTGACAAAGCCTCTCATAATCGTAGAGTCACCAACAAAAATAAAAACACTGAAAAAATATGTGGGAAAAGAATTTAATATTGGTGCAAGTGCCGGCCATATAAGGGATCTTCCAGTCAAAACCCTTGGTATTGATATTGAAAAAAAATTTAAAGCCAAATATGTTAATATAAAAGATAAAGCCAAAATTATTGCAAATTTGAAGAAACTGGCCAAGGGTGCCAAAGAGATTTACCTTGCTCCTGACCCTGATCGTGAAGGTGAAGCCATTGCATTTCATATAATGGATATTCTAAAAGGAAAAGAAAAGGTTTTTCATCGTGTTCTTATCCATGAATTAACAAAAAAAGGTATTCAGGAAGCGTTAAAACAAACCCTGAAACCAGATGTTCATAAATATGATGCCCAGCAGGCCAGAAGAAAACTTGACCGGCTGGTAGGTTATCAGATATCTCCTTTATTATGGCAAAAAGTTCAGAGAGGATTAAGCGCAGGAAGGGTTCAATCAGTTACCGTTAAAATTATTTGTGACAGGGAAAGGCAAATTCGAAAATTTGTTCCTGAAGAATTCTGGACTATCACAGCAGACCTTCTATCACTGTTTCCTCCTCAGTTTAATGCAGCTTTAATTAAAATTAACAATAAAAAGGCAAAAATTGAAAACCAGAAACAGGCTTCAGGTATTTTAAGAGATCTTGAAAATGCACAATTTGTTATCCATGATATAAAGAGCAAAACTATCAAACGAAATCCTGCTCCCCCATTTATTACAAGTAAACTTCAACAGGATGCCATCAATCGTTTAAAATTTTCCGCACGAAAAACCATGATCGTTGCACAGCAACTTTATGAAGGCATTGAAATTGGCACAGGAGGACCTGAAGGACTGATCACCTATATGCGTACGGATTCAACCAGAATTGCATCAGATGCGGCAGAGGAAGCACAAAAGTTTATTTCAAAAACCCTGGGGAATGAATTTGCATTAAGCAAACCACGATTTTTTAAAAATAAGAATAAAGTACAAGATGCCCATGAGGCCATTAGGCCCACATCAGTATTTAATTCACCTAAAATGCTTAAAAAATTTCTAAGTCCTGATCAGTTTAATCTTTATACGCTTATATGGAATCGGTTTGTTGCATCACAAATGACACAGTCTATCATTGACCAGAAAACAATTTTAATTCAGGCAACAGATCAATATCTTTTTTCAGTAAGTGGTTCAACTGTTCGGTTTCCAGGATTCATGAAACTTTATTCCCAGGATCAAGAATCAAAGGAAAAAGAAATTCAAGTGCTGCCTGATGCAAAAATCGGTACTGCCTTAAAAACTTTGAAGATTAATCCTAAACAACATTTTACAAAACCTCTGCCTCGATTTTCCGAAGCTTCCCTTGTTAAGGAACTTGAAAAAAACGGTATTGGTCGACCAAGTACTTATGCTTCCATTCTAACAGTGATCAGGGACAAAGGATATGTTGATCTTATTAAGCGGTACTTTATTCCAAGTGAGCTCGGATTTATTGTAAATGATCTGCTGGCTGCATCTTTTCCAAACATTTTAAATATTTCCTTTACTGCCCAATTGGAAACCAATCTTGATGATGTTGAAACCGGCAATTTAGAAGAAGTCCAGCTTTTAACAAATTTTTATGCTACCTTTAAACAAAGCCTGGATGCTGCAAGCGAGAATATGGTCAGTGTGAAAGGGGTGGGGGTGGACACAGATTTAAAATGTCCGTCTTGCAAAAAGCAATTAAATATAAAAATTGGCAAAAATGGACATTTTCTCGCATGTACCGGATATCCTGACTGCTCATTTACCAGCAATTATTTAAGAGATGAAAAGGGCAACCTTTCAATTGTTGAAAAAATCATTGATAATACCAAAGTCAAAGATTGTATAAAATGCGGACAGCCCATGGTTCAAAAAGAGGGCCGTTTTGGCCTGTTTCTGGCCTGCACCGGATACCCCGACTGCAAACATACTGAATCTGTTAATGGTGGACAAAATGGTAAGGATATCGGTGTTAAGTGTCCGCAAACTGATTGTTCAGGAAGTATTGTCGAAAGAAAATCAAAAAGAGGTAAAATATTTTTTGGATGCTCAAATTATCCAGACTGTACGTTTGCATCATGGGATAAACCTGTTGATAAATCATGTCCTGATTGCAACTCTGCTTATCTTGTTGAAAAAGAAACCAAAAGGGATGGAAAATCTTTAAAATGCCCAAACAAAGATTGCAGTTTCAAAGAACAGCAATAAAAATGATAATTGTTCAGCCTATTAAAAAAAATATCCCAAAGCCCTGTCTGATAGATATTTGCAGGAGGTTAAGCGTTTAGCATCGAACAAAAATATCCATCAGATAAGGCGGGTTCAAGCGTAAGAGCTGAATAATTACCAAAAATGTTGAATTATTCATTCACCCTTTCCACATATTCCCGGGTTCTGGTATCAATTTTTACCATCTGACCCTGATCAATAAAAGGGGGAACCTGAACCTCGAATCCTGTTTCAAGTATAGCAGGTTTTGTGCTCCCGGTTGCTGTATCGCCTTTTGCCCATGGTTCTGATTCCATCACTTCCAAATTTACAAAATTCGGTAATGTTACACCAATGGGGTGGCCGTTATATAATAGAATAGTACAGATGGTATTGTCCTTTAACAGATCTATTGCATCCCCCAATTGATCTTTTGACAAAAAATGCTGTTCATAATTGGCTGTGCTCATAAAACAGCAATTGTCTCTATCCGCATAAAGATATTCCATTTCCTGTTCTTCAAGATCTGCTCTTTTAAACTTATCACCGGACCTATAGGTTCTTTCAAAAAGATTACCAGTGATCATATTCTTTAATTTGCACTTATATAAAGATTGCCCTTTTCCGGGTTTTTTGAATTCAAAGTTTATAATGACATAGGGTTCTCCATCAATTTCAAATTTTAAACCCTTTCTTAAATCACTTGCCAGATACATATACACTCCCCAATTTATTTTTAAAATTTTATTTTTATTTTCAATTCTCTTTTAATCATATTAATTGCCAATTGGCAACCTCCGGATAAAAACAGCTTGCTTTTTTATCCATATTATAGGAAATAATGTAGTTTAATAAATTATTATTATAGGAATAATTACATGATTGTTGTTATTGATTTTGGTTCTCAATTTAATCAGCTTATTGCAAGAAGGGTTAGAGAAAACGATGTATACTGCCAGGTAGAACCTGCAAGTATTTCTCTTGAAAAATTAAAAAACCTTCATCCAAGGGGCATCATTCTTTCCGGAGGACCGTCAAGCATCTATGAAGAAAACAGCCCGACCATCGATAAAAAGCTTTTTGATCTTGGTATCCCCATCCTTGGTATCTGCTATGGGATGCATTATATGGTGCATACCCTGGGCGGAAAAATTAAAAAAGCCACTAAACGTGAATATGGGTTTGCAAGTCTTGATATTAAAGAATCCAAACCTTTATTCAAAGATATGGATACAGGTTTTCAATGCTGGATGAGTCATGGGGACTCTGCCATTGAATTACCTGAAAATTTTGTAATTACAGCTTCCACCAAAAACACTGCTATTGCAGCTATTGCAAATCATGAAAAAAAATTTTACGGTCTTCAGCTTCATCCTGAAGTTGAACATTCCATAAATGGTTCATTAATGATCCGGCATTTTTTATTTGATATCTGTAATTGCCAGAAAAACTGGACAATGAAATCCTTTTGTGATGGTGCTGTTGCTCAAATCAAGGCCGCAGTTGGTGATAAAAAAGTAATTATGGGGCTTTCCGGCGGTGTTGATTCATCAGTTGCTGCATCGCTTATACATAAAGCCATTGGAAAAAATCTGCTCTGCATCTTTGTCGATAATGGTCTTTTAAGAAAAAATGAAAAAGAAACCCTTGAAAAAAATCTGATCTCAAGTCTTGATTTAACAATTAAATTTGTTGATGCAAAAGACAAATTTTTAACGGCTTTAAAAGGCGTGACAGATCCTGAACAAAAACGCAAAATTATTGGAAATATTTTTATAGAAGTATTTGAAGATGAAGCCAGTAAAATTAAAGGAGCACAATTCCTTGGTCAGGGAACATTGTATCCTGATATTATTGAATCCAAATCAGCTTTTGGAGGGCCCACTTCCATTATAAAATCTCATCACAATGTTGGCGGTCTGCCGGAAAAAATGAAACTTAAGTTGATTGAACCATTACAATTACTTTTCAAAGATGAAGTAAGAAAGCTTGGAACAGAATTGGGTATTAATGATGATCTCATCTGGCGTCAACCCTTTCCAGGGCCTGGACTTGCCATAAGGATCATGGGTGAAATAACCGAATTTAGACTTGAAATTTTAAGAGAAGCAGATGCAGTTTTGCTTGAAGAAATCAGAAAAGCCGGACTTTATAGAAAGGTATGGCAATCTTTTGCAGTGCTCCTGCCTGTGAAAAGCGTGGGAGTTATGGGAGATAAAAGAACTTTTGCAAATTGTATTGCAATACGAGCCGTTACCAGTAATGATGCCATGACAGCTGACTGGGCAAAATTGCCACACGATCTTTTAGGCAAAATTTCCAACAGGATAATCAATGAAGTTGAAAATATTAACCGCGTTGTTTTTGACATAACGTCAAAGCCTCCCGGAACCATTGAATGGGAATAAAATAATAGGAATAGAAAATGAATTTAAATGATTTCAGATCTGATATATCAAATTTCGATTCCAGAGAAGAAAACCTTAAAGATTCGGAAAGTCAGGTTTCTGCATTAATATATCACGAAGAACTCAATACCTTGAAGATAGATAAACTTTCCAACAGGGTAACCATTATTTCCATCATTATTCCATGCCTTATTGGTGCCATCCTTATTTTTGGTTATCTTGATATGAAAGAAAGACTTGTTGATGTTGATGTGACCAAGCAAAGCCAGGTCGACAGGATTTCTCAACAATTAGAAGATAAATTAAATGCCCTTGATGTAAAAATAGCCAGAAACAGGTTTGATCTTGAAAATAACCTGCCTGAATTTGACAAAAAGACTACCTCTCTTGAAAAGCAAATCGTAAAAATAGCAAGTTCAAAGGTCGACACTGAAACCATTAATACACGGTTTGAAAAACTTGAAAAACAGGTTGCCAATAATGCAAACCAGAATAAAATAACGATGGAAACCATTGAAAGGATTAACAAACTGACCCTTTCAACTTTTAAAAACAATACATCTCAATTTGATAAAATTGCCCTGCAAATAAAAGAAGAAACAGCTCTTTTAAAACAAGAATTTAATGACCGCTTAAATGAACTGCCAGATAGTGATCAGGAATTAGGAGAGCTTAGAAAAAACTTCAGTCTCATGGACAAAAAATATAAAAATTTAGAAAATGAGAGTGCTTCTCAATCTGCAGTTGACAAACAAATGACTCAATTGGAAAATGGTTTAAATAATCGCTTGAATACCATTGATAGCCTGATCACCACATTGAATCAGAAACTTGAGGTAAATATTTCAAGGCTTCAAAAAGAGATTAACCAGATGTCAAACAAAGCAACAAAGAACACTAAACCAAAACCACAGATAAATATTGATTCATCCAAACCTGCAACAATTAAAGAAAAATCTTTAACACAATAATTTTAAGCTAGTTGGCTTTCCTGTTTACCTGGTCCATCCATACCGGGAAATAGGTTGAAAGATTCTTTAAATTAGAGTATGGTTAACAAATTCTTTGGGGAAACAAATAAAAAGGAATTAAAATGTCTAAACAATACCCTGAATGCCCACTCTATAATCACGCAACCTGCAGAGAACTACATAATCCAAAACTATGCGCAATCATACGAGATGATAAAGTCTGTTTTAAAAAACTACAAAAACCTAAAAAAGAAAACGTAAGCTCAACCGACGACACTTCTTCTTAATTTTCATTCAATCAAAAGCCTGTCTCCCGGGTGAATCATACTTTTTACAGAAAGATTATTTAATTGTAACAATGACAAAAAAGACATCTGATATGTTTGAGCAATTTTACTTAGACTATCTCCGGCTTTAACAATATGAAATTTTGTTTTATAAATTTTTTCCCAATCTTTGTAGCGAGAATTAAAATTTTTCTTAAATCTTTTTGCCCTTCCCTTTGGTATCAAAATAGTTAAATCACCCTTTTCAAGGTTATATCCACGCAATTCAGGGTTGTAATCTTTAATCGTTTTAAAGGGTATAACCGCAGCCTTTGCTATAACAGCAATGGGCATTTGAAAATCAGATTTAAAATTAACTTTATCAAAGGAAAAAACAGGATATAAATCTGATTTATTCAAATAAAAACCATATGATTCCTGATTTTCAAAAATTATTTTTGCACAGATTAGCTTAAACGCATATCTCTGGGTCTCTAAAGGAAGGTACAACGAAAAAAAATCATTATTTTGTTGCCTTTTAATTTCACGGTTCAAACCATATTCCCCCATATTATATGCAGATAAAGCAAGCAGGTAAGATCCAAATTGCTCTTCCAGGGTTTTTAAATATTTACATGCGGCATTGGTTGATTTAAAAATATTTCTTCGTTCATCCACTTGAGAATCAATCCTAAGGCCATAATTTCTCCCTGTAGATCTTATAAACTGCCAATATCCAACTGCACCTTTTGAGGAAGCGGCATGGGGTCTTAAAGCACTTTCAATCAAAGGAACATATTTCAAATCGGGCGGCAGACCATGCTGTTTTAAAATTTTTTCCACATGGGGGAAAAACCGTCCCGCCCGCTTGATCCAGAGGATCACCTGAGGCCGGTTCCACAAGGCTAATAACATCTCTTTTTCAAGCCTTTCCTTAACATCCTGATGTTCAATGGGAATTTTAGTTCCACAAAATCGGATATCCTTTTTAAACTGAATACTCTTCATTAATGGGGGAAATTCATATTGAAAATTTTGATGGGCCAATGGCTCTGTACCAGCACAGATCAGGGGGATTGTAAAAAATAAAAGAATTAATATACAGATGGTATTCCATAAAGTTTTAAAGAGCATAAATATATCCTGAAATTAAAGAATTGATTTACTGAATCATGTCAAAATCAGGTATCAAAGTCAATGAATGCTGAAAGAATCAAATAGTATTAGGCCTTTGTCTTTGAAAAAATTGCACTGATATGCAATAATTCATGAATAATTAATAATAACTAAAAAGAGAATAAATAAAAAATGACAATACAATGGTTTCCAGGACATATGGTTGAAACTGAAAACCTGCTTAAAAAGGCGATATCTAAAGTAGACGTTGTTTTAGAGATTTTAGATGCAAGACTGCCCCAGGCAAGTGCAAACCCCTTTGTAAATAAGATTTGCAAAGGCAAATTCAGATTAAAAGTTTTAAATAAGTCAGACCTTGCTGACCCTGAACAAACTAAATTGTGGCTTCATTATTTTGAAAAGCAAAAGAAGAATCCTGCTATCTCAATTTGTGGATCCCAAAAATCCCAGGCATATAGCGCACTGAATTATTGTATAGACAAAGTTAATCGCAACCGGTCCAGAAAATTAAAAGTAATGGTTGTGGGTATTCCAAACACTGGAAAGTCAACTATTTTAAATACGCTTGCCGGAAAAAAAATTGCAAAAACCGGGAATGTGCCGGCAATCACCCGCCACCAGCAGCGAACCAGTTTAGAAAACAATATTGATATCTATGACACACCAGGGATACTATGGCCGGTAATAGAATCCGATCAAAAAGCCTATATCCTTGCTGCAAGCGGTGCCATATCAGATACAGCCATTGACTATAATGACATTGCATTTTTTACCGCCGGTCTTTTAATTAAAAGATATCCTGAGTTATTGATGAAAAGGTATCCATTTTTAAAAACCATCCCAGAGGATGAAACAAGTTTAATAGAAAAAATCGGTTCTGCAAGGGGATGTTTAAAAAAAGGCGGAATTATAAATTATCAAAAAGCATCTGAAACATTGATTCGTGAACTTAGGGCCGGTAAAATAGGCAGACTAAGCTTTGAAACACCTGAGGATTTAAATCATGATATTGAAAAAAACTAGGTATATTCATATTTCAAATTTATTAAAATATTTTTGCTCACTGCTCATTTTTTTCTCGTATTCTTCATCAGCATACGCCAATATTGTCAAGCCTATAAGCCCTACACAAGAGCATTCTTATCAATGTATTAAAATTATAAAAGCACTTGAGCGATATCATTATCTTGAAAAAAACCTGGGTAATTCACTGTCATCAACAATTCTTGACACATATTTAAAAAGGCTTGATCCAGGTAAGCAGCTTTTTACGGCAGGAGATGTTGATCAATTAAACCAATATAAATTTCGGTTTGATAATGATCTTAAAAAAGGTCGTCTTAATACTGCTTTCACCATATTTAATTTATATATGACCCGATCAAAGGAGCGGCTGGAATATATTTTAACACTGATAAAAACCTGGGAAAAAAATTTTGACTTCACTAAAAATGAGTCCATAATATCTGAAATCGATTTGCGGCAGCGGAAGGACGATAAGAAGGCACTTTATTTTCTTTGGAAAAAAGAATTAAAAAATCATATAATTTCCATGATGCTTGATGATCAAGATACTGATTTGATCACTGACAGGCTTGAAAAAATATATTCAACCCGGCTCAATCGATTGCTTCAAACAAATTCAAATGATATTTTTGAAATTTTCATGAACAGTGTGACTGCAAGTTTTGATCCTCATACTCAATTTTTCCCTCCCAGAGCTTCCGAGGATTTCGATATTCATATGAGTTTATCTCTTGAGGGGATTGGTGCTGTTCTTCAAAACGAATATGAATATACAAAGGTCATTCGTTTAATTCCCAAAGGGCCTGCCGACAAATCAAACTTACTTATGCCTGGGGATAAAATTATTGGTGTGGGCCAGGGCATAGACGGAAAGATCAAAGACACAATAGGACAACGGATTGATCATGTTGTCAAACTTATCAGGGGTCCAAAAAATTCATTTGTCCGGCTGAAAATCATCCCTGCAAAAAAAAGCAATTCAATCAAAACTATTCAAATAAAAAGAGAACGGGTTAAATTAGAAGAGCAATCTGCTAAAAAAGAAATTATCACCATCGAACAGAACCACCAGACCTTGAAACTTGGCATTATTGAAATCCCTAATTTTTATATTGACTTTAATGCCTATTACAGGGGAGATAAAGACTATAAAAGTACAACAAAAGACGTTAAAAAACTGTTGGTTGAACTTAAAAATGAGAACATTGACGGATTAATTATTGATTTAAGAGACAATGGCGGCGGTTCCTTAAAAGAGGCTAATCAGCTTACCGGTCTTTTTCTTAAATCCGGTCCAGTCGTACAGATTAAATCAAAACACAGAATCAGCCTATTATATGATGATGATCCAGATATAGAATATTCAGGACCCCTTATTGTTTTAATCAATCGAATGAGCGCATCTGCTTCAGAGATTTTTGCAGGTGCGATTAAAGACTACCAGAGGGGAGTTATTGTCGGAACAAGAAGTTTTGGAAAGGGAACAGTACAGGAAATGCAGTCACTGGGAACAGGGAAACTTAAGCTGACCAGTGCAAAATTTTATCGTGTATCAGGTGACAGCACTCAACATTTAGGAATTTTACCAGATTTAGAATATCCATACATTTATAAAATTAAAGATACCGGAGAAAGTTCTTTAGATGGAGCCCTGCCCTGGGATACAATATCCAGGACATCATATCTTGCCTATAAACCTCTTTCTCTGGTAAATAAAAAACTAAATATTGCCTACCAAAAAAGATCAATTAAAGATCCTGGTTTAAACTATCTTAAAAAAAGAATTGAATTGGCATCCATGCTAAATGAGCAGACTTCGCTCTCTTTGAATTTGGATATCCGGAAATCAAAGAAAAAACAATATGAACAATTAGAGATTGATATTGCAAATGATTATTTAAAGTCTATTGGTAAGCCTCTCATTGAAAAAATAGATCAAGATAATATTAAAACAGATGATTTTAAAAAAATTTTATTGGATCAAACCCATCTTGTAATGGCTGATTTTATAGATCTATCCAAGGATCTTGGTTTTTCCTGGTAATGGGTAATGGTTTTATTAATAAAACAGTACTTAAAAGAATATTTCTTTATGGTATAGCTCTAATTGCAGGATTAATATTATTATCCCCTTTTTTAATTACCTGGAGCATCAACACATCATATATAAAAAACAAAATCAGTTTTTTCCTCTATCAAAAAACCGGAACTCATATTAACGGGTCTAATTTATCACTGGCCATCCTTCCTAACCCAAGCATATCCGTGAATAAGTTGGTGCTCAATCCCGACAAAAGAATCAAGCTTACCATTGATTTTATAAAATTAAACTTTGATATTAAACAGCTTTTGCAGGGTAAAATAAATGTAAATCAAATAACAATTGATCGACCTGAAATAAAGCCAATGCCAATAGAGGAAAAGTCTTTTAATTCACCACTTAATAATTATTTTTCAAACATTACCCAGGACTTAAAAAAAATATTTGTTTTTTTACCGGATCACCAGTCCTCAGTAGAAATCAGGTTTAAAAATGCAATAAGTCAATATTTTAAACAAATGGATGGGTCAGTCTATCTGTCAAAAAAAAATAAAGAAATAATTTTAAATACAATTATAAAAAAAATAAAATTCAAACCAAGCTCACTATCAAAAACTGTTTTTGAGAAATATCCTGAATTGGATTACATTGAGCTGGATCAGTTAAAAGTCTTTACCACCATAAATTTAAATGGAGAAATTAAAGGCCGGTGCACCTTTATCAAACCTAAGCTTTACTCTAAAAACAAAAATATATTATTGCGGTCAAACCTTATCAAATCATCTTTTAAACTTGCAGAAGAAGGCTGTAAACTTGTCATAACCCCATTTAAATTAAATCACCCTGAAGGAATAGTTGGTATCCAGTTTGAAAATAACTATACCAAAAAAAAATCAAGCCTGAGATTTACTGGAACCGATATTCATATTGATCCGGCACGACAGATGTCCTTAAGGCTATTCAAGGACAATGAAATTGTAACAAAGATTTTCCAAATTGTCAGAAAAGGCATTGTCCCCAAAGTGGCTGTATCTTTTCATGGCAAAGATTTTAAAGACCTTTTTAAAGGAAATCATTTAAGGTTAAAGGGAAATATAAAAAATGGATCTGTTGTCATTCCTGCAACCGACATTACTGCCTCAGAAGTTAATGGGAATGTAAATATACGAAATGGTATTCTTGACATAAAGACTACAAAAGCAATAATTCAAAATTCAAGACTTGAGAAAGCAAGTCTTTCCATTGATCTTCTAAACTATAAAAACGTTCCGTTTCAAGGTGAATTTTCACTTGATCTTGACCTTTCCCTTTTACCAGAGACTTTGATACGCCTTTTACCTGAGACACTTCTGGCACAAGAATTATCTCTTGTCCATAATGTAGAAGGACAATCAAAAGCTGCATTAACACTTTTAATGGAACCAGACAGCACTTTACTTGGGGTTAAAATTAATGCAGAAAATTTTTCTGCTAGGGGCTATTATGATCGTATTCCCGGTAAAATTTCCATTGGAAATGTAAATTTTCATTATGAAACCGACCATGTGTTTCTTAAACATCTTCATGCCGATATTAATGGTAATAAAATTTATGATTCTAATATGCTTGTTAATTTTGAGAATGATGCATGGATTAAGATCCAATCGGGTTCCGGGCTTATTGATCTTGCAACATCAATACCCTGGTTGAATTCTTATGAAAAGACCAGAAAAATAATATCACCTGTTAAAATGGGGAATGGTAAAGTCAATATAGACTCGATTAGCCTTTCCGGCCCTGTATTAAAACCAGAACTATGGGAATATGAATTAACCGGCAAAAGCCATCGAATAAATATTACAACCCGGGAAAATCAGAAACAAATAGAAGACCTGTCCTGCCAATACCATCTTTCCAGGGATCTTTTTTATTTGAAAAATATCCAAGCCAAAATTAGCCATCTTTCATGGATAGGACAATTAATCGCGAAAAAACACCTGGATAGTATTTTGGTTCCATTTGATATGGAAAATGGCTATTTTCAACTTGGGACTGCAGCTTCTTTTTTAAAAACAGAGTTAAAATTTCCCAGCGGGCCAAAAGTCCATATTAATCTACAAGGTAAAACACCTGCATCCTTTGCTTTAAGTACAATAAAAATTTTAGATGAAACAATTTCAGATGCCTCTATATCATTCAATCACAGCAAAGATAAACTCTTGTTTGATTTTCAGGGAATGTTAAATACGATTTCATTAGAAAAAGTGATTACTCAGGACAGTTTCTGGGCAAAAAAAATTAATGATATTACCAAAGGACAATCCATATTAATACATACTGATAATGACTCCAATTTAAATATCATAACCAAAACCATGGACCTGAATTCTTTTTTTTCTCAACCTCCAACTGCCTCATTTGATAATCGGTTATTAAAGGATAAGATTATTTATTTCAAGGCAGATCAACTTAAAATTAAAAAATTCACTTTTACTAATATTGACTCTCAATTATTTTTATCAGACAACCCTTCCCATATAAAATTGGACAAAGCTTTTTTATGTGATCTGGAATTAAGCGGTAATATCAATTTTAAAAAAGACAGCCTGTACGCTGATATTCCTTTTAAAACAGATTTTAAAGACAATATTCAGGATCTATTCACCTGTCTTTTAAAAAAACATAATTTTATGGACGGACAATATTCTTTAAGTGGTCATATTAAATCTAATAACATTAAAAAAGAATATTTAAATAAATTAAACGGTGACCTCATATTGAATGCTGAAAAAGGGCGGATATATAAACTAACACTTCTTTCAAGAATTCTATCGGTATTAAATATTTCAAAAATTTTTAAAGGGAAAATTCCGGATATAAGGCAAAATGGATTTGCTTATGCTAAAATTTCACTTGAAGCCGATATCAAGGATAGTATAATTTATCTTACCAAGGCAATAATTGATGGTCAGGACATGACGCTGATATTCAGCGGCTGGATTGACCCTGTTAAAGACACATTGGATCTGACTTGCCTGGTTGCACCTTTTAAAACAATTGATTTGATTATAGAAAAAATTCCTATTTTAAATACAATCCTGAACGGGCGGCTTGTATCTGTTCCGGTAAAAGCAACAGGAACACTTTTTGATCCAATCGTTGTTCCTCTGCATCCTTCTGCAGTTGGTGAAGGACTTATAACGATGATGTCCGATATTTTAAAAACACCTGTCAAATTATGGGATAAAATTTATGGTGAGTAAAACAATCACAAGTGCTTTAAATCTTGCTGTTGCCTATTTATCCTATCAGCCCAGAACAATTCAGGAAATGCAAAAATATTTAAAAAACAAAGGCTTTAGTGAGGATATTGAAAAAAAAATAATTGCAATTTTACTGGATAAAAATTACTTGAACGATAAAGAGTTTGCAAGGCTGTTTATAGAAACCAGAATAAAAACAAAACCCAAATCAAAATTTGCCCTTCAATATGAGCTTGAAAAAAAAGGAATTAACTCCTACCAGATTGAGACTCTTTTAGAGGTATATGATGATCAGGATCTGGCTTTAAAGGCGGCAGAAACAAAAATAAAAATATGGCAGAATCTTGATCCAGGCTCGTTTAAAAAAAAAATGATGAACTTTTTACGATACCGGGGTTTTAATTATGATATCTGCATTTCAACCATGAAGTTTTTTTTAGGACCTCAAATGAAATAAGTTGAGCAAAAATAGCGAAAAAAGAGAGCGACTATGAAAATTAAATTTTTTGCCGTAGGTGGAACCATTGATAAAGTATACTTTGATGCCCTAAGCAGATATGAAATAGGAGAATCCAATATCTCTGATATTTTAAAGGATGCGAGGGTGAATTTCAGGTATGATATCGCATCTTTATTGAAAAAAGATTCTCTCGATATGACTGATAAAGATAGATCCATCATCCATAAGGCTGTAGCAAGAACCCCTTATGAAAAGATAATCATTACCCATGGTACTGACACCATGATTGAAACTGCAAAAGTACTGAGTTCTCTGACAAACAAAGTAGTAGTTCTTACCGGTGCCATGGAACCGGCTAAATTTAAATCCAGTGATGCAATTTTTAATTTAGGCTCAGCTGTCGCTGCAGTTCAGACATTACCTCATGGTGTATATCTTGCCATAAGCGGCAGGATTTTTACTCCGAATAATGTTAGAAAAAACAGGGCGTTAAAACAATTTGAGGAAAAAATGTAATACTTTAGGGAAAAAAATTCTATTTTTATAACTAGTTTTACCATTATTCTTTAAAATTCTGCAGAGATTTATCATTCTTTACCTTGGCATTGATAAAATTTTATAAAATTTAAAAAATATATTTGGGCCTATTGCTTTTCTTTGAGCGATATATTAAGACTTTGATTAATGAGCGGTAAACATTACAAATTGAATTTTTCAAATGGCATATTTTGTGCATACTTTATAAATAAGTATAAACAAGCAGAAAAACGATTTGAATTAACGAAAGCAAATAAAGGGAATATATCATGGTAGGTAGAAAAAGAACTGTTGAAAGACGAAAAAGCAAAAGGTATAAAGCTGCTGACGGAGCCTACGCTGCCATTAGTCCCAAATCTCACAAATTAGGGCAGATAATTGATATCAGCATGGGCGGACTCGCATTTAAATATATTGATACAAACAATGGTGACATAAAAAATGATAACATTGAAAACAAAAACGATTCGGAAGAATCAATTTTTTTAAGCAGTATGGGATTTTATGTGGGTGATCTCCCATTTAAAACAATTTCAGATGAGGAAGTCACCAATGCTCCCTCATTCAGCGCAATGAAGGTTAGAGAAAGAAAAGTACAATTTACCGACTTAAGCTTTAAACAGCTTTTTGATCTTGATTATTACCTTCGGAATAATGTTTCTGAACATATAGAAAATCCTTCTGAGGAAACAAATTAAATTCATTTTTTTTTACCCATCTTAATATTGGCCAGAAGGTTTCTACCTTTCTTAATCTTTAAGATTTCCCGGCTTTATAAGTATCAACGCACTATCATCAATATTTAAATATTTTTTTGCAAACAATATCAAATCTTTATGGGTAATAGTTTGGTAATCATCCATTATTGTATTGGCCCAGTCAAATTTTTCCGGGTAGGTTGAAGCATTTGACATAACAGAATTTAACCAATAGCTATTGGTCTTTCGAATAAGTTTTAAATGATTCAGAACCGGCTTTAATGCAAAATCTGTTTCTTTTTCTGTGATACCATCCGTTATAATCGAATCAACAATATCTTTAATTTTATCGTAAACAATTGAATGGTTTGCAGGTTTTATGTTGGCAACCACATGCATTACCCCATAATTTTTATAAATACTTGAGGGATCATTATATGCATAAGAAGAATAACTTAGTCCTAAATTTTCTCTAATAACAATTCTCAGCCTTTCGGAAAAAACTCTGGACAAAACAGACAGTAGACGTGTTTTCTTTATATCCCAAAAATCATCTGTTAAAAAGGCAATCCTGACAACGCCTGAATCAATCTTAGTTTTAAGTTTGAGTTCAAGCTGTTCTCCTTTTGGAAAAATTATTTTCCCGGCGGAAATGAATTTCTTGGAAAATTCTTCTTTTTTTTCCAACACTCCCATATATTTTGAAGCCAGACCAATGATAGTCTTTTCATCAATGTCCCCAATAATGGATACTTCAACAGGTGAATTTTTAAAATATGGGGTCACCCAGTTTTTAATGTCTTTAAGGGTATATCCATTTATTGTATCTGGATGAGGTAAACCGAATCGGGTATCATTGCCGGCAAGAAAAAAATCCCCTTTAATCTGCATGATACCTTCAGGCGTTCGCATAAGGCGGTCATATTGCTGTTTATAAAGCGTTTTTGTATGATTCAGCGCTTCAACCCTGTATCCTGGATCTTTCAAATAATGATAGATGAGCTGAAAGATAAGCTCTGCTTCCTTTGGATCACCAGAACCGGATAAAGCAAAATAATTGTCGTTTACTTGGAATTTGATACTGACCTTATTGCCGGCAAGAGCTTCTTCCAATTGATCATTATCAAGATTTCCAAGCCCGCCGGCCTTTAAAACATCTTCTGTTAGAATGGCTAAACCAGGCTTAAATAAAGGCTCGGATTTTTTGCCGTCTCCAAAACAAACCTTAAATAAAAATTCATTTTGCTTATAATCTGTTTTTTTTAAATTTAATCGAATATTATTATCAAATTTAATTGATGTAATACCAAGATTTTTAACATTCTCTTGTTTTGACTTAATTCCAAATTTAAAGGATGGCAGTTCAAGATAAGGGAAACTGCCGGATTCAAATCCTTTATATTTACCTGTCTTTTCAATATTGCTTTTTTTATAGACTTCAAGGATGGTTAATTCGGGATTTTGGGTATTAATTTTAGCATTGCCTGTCACAAGTATCAGTCTATGTTCTTTTGACCATGCTTTTTTTATTGCCTGGTGGGCATCTTTAAGTGAAATAGATTTAACAAAGGGGTTTAAAAGATCTTTTTTTTGCTGAGGAGATAAAAACAGATTTTTCCCATTGACTGCATTTAAAATAGATCTGGACAGATAATGAGTTTTTTGTGTACCTGCCTGATTAACCTGCAGTTCAAGTGAAGAAATAAAATTTGCTTTAACTCTATCCAATTCCTTTTTGGTGAACCCATATGAAAGTCCTTGTCTCAGAACTTTTTCAATCTGAACAAGGCTTTCTTCCCACTTATCCGGCTCACACCTTGCACTGATAGAGGAAGTTGAAATATGATGCAAAAATGATCCGGAAAAAACAGTGGAATCTGAAAAATCAGCGGTTTGCCTGCTGACCATTCCGGACAACCGATTTTGTAACATTGCATTGGCAATATATGTTAAAATTTTTTGCTTTAGCACATCCTCGGTTTGTGTTTCAAAAGGCAGCCAGGAAATGGTCTCTATTGAAATGTCCGTACTGCCGGTTTCTGGTTCATAATGATAAAAAGACTCTATTCCCTTATGTTCCTTCCATTGGGTCTTTAATATCGGCTTTATAAATTCTGCCCGTGGTTTCAGCTTGGAAAACCTTTTGATGATCATGGACTGAACTTTTTTGACATCAAAGTCGCCAACAACAATCAGGGCCATATTATCCGGCCTGTACCACTTATCATAATATGCTTTTAATAAATCTCTATCAGCATTTTTAATGACAGGATCAATCCCGATTGGAAATCTTTGATTAAATATAGAATCCGGAAGTTCAAATTGCAGTGATTTCTTAAAAGTCCTGTAGGAGACTGAATCTCTCTGTCTTTTCTCAGCTAAAATAATTCCTCGTTCACGCTCAACTTCTGATTCCAGAAGAAGTGCTCCCTTTGCATAATCCTGGATTACGACAAAAGCTTCATCCATATGTTTATAATCTGCTTTTGGTAAAGACAGATCATAAACAGTTTCAAAAAAAGAGGTGCGGGCGTTGGCATCTGAGCCGAAATCCATGCCAATGGATTGAAAGTATTCTATTAATTCTCCGGGTTTAAAATGTTCTGAGCCGTTAAACAGCAAATGCTCCAGAAAGTGCGCAATACCCTGCTGTTCATCTGTCTCATGCATTGAGCCTGCAAAAATATTCAAATGAATGTTAGCACGATCCTTTGGTGTAGAATTTTGTTTAAGAATATATTGAAATCCATTGGGCAGAACACCATAAACAATACCGGGATCGGTTTGAACCCCTTGATCAAAAACAAAAATCCTGTGCTGGGGAACAGCACAGGAAAATATGAGTAAAACCCATAGAATTGAAGCCTTAAATGCAATGCTCCGATAAATCATATGGATCTTAATTTAAGATTTCAGGATCAAAATTGATTTTACTGTTATTTTTCAATTCGTTGATCCATGCTTGATAGTATTGAGACTGCTTACTTGCACTGATTTCACTTTTAATAGTTTTTATATTTTCTAAAATTTCATCTTCTTCAGGAGATTTTTTTTCTTTAAATCCGAGAATATAATACTTTGATGATACTTCAATTATTTCAGGATGAATTTTATTTGTTTTATTTAATGAAAAACTTGCCTTGATAAATTCAGGAGAATTCCCAACTTCTTCAACTTTGGTATTTCTTTTGAAAAATTTTGTGGATTTAAGGCTTAACTCGTGGTCCCTGGCCAGCTGTTCCAATGTTTTTCCATCACTGATTTTATCTATAATCAATTGGGCATCTTCTTTTGCCTGTTTTACTTGAAGTGTTAGTGTAAGAT
This sequence comes from Desulfobacula sp., assembly GCA_018645325.1. Lineage (GTDB taxonomy): Bacteria > Desulfobacterota > Desulfobacteria > Desulfobacterales > Desulfobacteraceae > Desulfobacula. Next base: position 21,920 of record JABGOU010000024.1, on the reverse strand, counting down.
CCTTTAAGACCTTCTCGGAAACAAGATCAAGGTTCTGAAATTCAGGGTCAATCTTTTTGACAACCTTGATGAGATAATATGAGTCTCCAATTTCTTTTACATCACTTATAGTATCCAGAGTAAGGCTGAAAGCCTCATTTGCAAAACCTTTATTATCTTCAATTTCAAGCCCGTTGCCATTTATGTCAAAATCTTTGGTTGAAACAAGTTTTTTGTTGGCAATAAGGGCTACCTGTTCAAAATCATCCCCATCAATCACTGCATCAAATGCTTCGCCTGCCTTATAATAGGCCATATTCTGCATTTCCTGCTGTTCTAGTTCCTTTTTTATAGTTTCTGATGCCATGGCCATCGTCTGGACAGAAGCATCAAATTTAGCCATAAGTTTGATAATGTGCCAGCCAAAAATTGTTCTTACAGGATTACTTATTTCACCTTCTTTCATGGAAAACGCCTTATCTGCAAAAGGTTTCACCATGCTTTGCTTTTCAAATATACCCAGATATCCTCCTTTATCCTTTGAAGGGCCTTCTGAATATTCTTTAGCAAGCAGTTCAAAATCCTGACCTTTTGAAGCCATATCAAAAATATCCTGTGCTCTTTTTTGGGCTTCATTAACTTTTTCTTCTTCTGCATCTTCTGCAACTTTAATTAATATATGCCTTGCTTCAACTTTTTGAGGTGTTTTAAATTGTTCCGGATTTTGTTCGTAAAAATCTTTGATATTTGCATCAGTGACCTTTATTTTATCTTTGTAATCTTCTGGTGAAAATTTTAAATATACTGATTTAACTCTGAGTTCAGATTTATAGTTTTCTTTATTTTCATCATAAAACGCTTTGATCTGCTCTTCATCAGGAAGAATATCAGAATAGCCACTTGGGTCAAACAGCATGTAATCTACTGCTGTTTCTGTATTATTGTATACATACCAGTCCCTTGCTTCAAAATCTGATATATTAACAGTACTAAATACAATGTCTTTAACTTTTTGCTGTCTTATTGCATTGAGCTGGTTGTATTCAAAAATTTCAGGATTTAAAGAATTCAAGCTTAAAACCTTTTTATACTGATCCAAATCAAACCTGCCATCTTTTTGAAAGGCTTTAATGGATAGCAGACTTTCTTGAAGTTCATTTTCAGAAACATTGATTTCCAGTTTATCAGCTTGCGCTAAAACCAGTTTTTGTTCGATTAATGAATCCAGCGCCTGTTGCTTTACATTAAACATTTTCAAAATATCATCATTCAAATTTTTTCCAAATCTTGCCCGCATCTGATCAACAATGGTTTTATAAGCCTGCTGATATTCCTTTATGGTAATTGATTCATCATTTATGGTTGCAATAGAATCATTTCTCTTAGATCCAAATGATCCCACACCGAGAAACACAAATACAACGACAATAATCCCAAGAAATATTTTAATGATCCAGTTTCCGGTATTTTCACGCAAGTAACGCAGCATCACTTTCTCCTTAACTCCTGTAAAATATAAAAATATTTAATTAAACAAAAGTAATATAATATCTTTTCATAAAACCATGTGTCAATGTTTATTCGTTCAAATCATGACTTTAATGGATTTATACACAATTTTTTGTTGACACATCAGGTTCAATCTATTATTTAAGTAGTGCTTTTACCGTGGGGCTGTAGCTCAGCTGGGAGAGCGTACGGCTGGCAGCCGTAAGGTCAGGGGTTCGATCCCCCTCAGCTCCACCATCCATAAAAAAGAATCAATAATTATGGTTTTTCAAAACTCACAACAAATACATGGCTGTTACCTCTTCTAAAAAGAAGTTGAAGCACTCCACCTTTATTAGTCTGGTCCAGATACTTCCCATAACCTTCAATCGTGGTCATTTTATGGCGGTTCACCTCTATTAAAAGATCTCCCTGCCGCACATCTGTTTTTGAGGCCTGGCTGCCGGATTCTATATCAATGACAACAAGACCTCTGATATCTTCAGGAAAACCAAGCTTTTTTGCTATATCTGAATCCATCTGTTTTAGCCTGAATCCTAAAGGATCATATCCATCAATTATTTCTTTTGTCTCAGTATCCTGATCCGGCCTTTTGGCAAGTTTAACCTTTACCACTTTTTCTTTACCGTCACGGATCAACTTGACTTTAACAGTTTCACCGACTGATGAACTGCCAATGGTTAAGGTAAGATCCCTTGAAGAATCAATTTGTTTGTCATTGATTAAAATGATAACATCCCCGATTCTAATGCCTGCCTTATCTGCAGGATCTCCCTCAAACACCTTTGCAACATATACACCTTTGGTTTCTTTGATATCATAATATTTTGCAAGCTCTTTTGTAACATTTTGAATGGCCACGCCCATCCATCCACGGGAAACTGTTTTTTGTTCTATCAATTGATCAATAATGCCCGTTGCAAGATCAGAAGGGATTGCAAACCCTATGCCCTGACCTGACTTAACAATGGCTGTATTAATACCAATGACTTCTCCATCAAGGTTTAACAAGGGGCCGCCTGAATTTCCTGGGTTAATAGATGCATCAGTCTGAATGAAATCGTCATATGGCCCGGATCCGAGAATTCTTCCCTTTGCACTGACAATCCCGGCAGTAACAGTTTGTTCAAGGCCAAAGGGGCTGCCGATGGCAACCACCCATGATCCAACTTCGGTTTCAGACGAACTTCCAAATTTTAAAGGCACCAGATTCTTTGCCTTAATTTTAATAAGGGCCAGATCAGTAATGGGATCTGTTCCAATTATTGTGGCTTCATATTCGGTATTGTCATGTAAAATAACCTTAACTTGATCTGCATCTTTAATCACGTGGTTATTGGTGACAATATATCCTTCATCACTGATAATAAAACCTGAACCCAGGCTGCTTTCTTTTCTGTCCTTAGGCATTTGATTAAAAAAAGGTGCTAAAAAATCATCAAGTTGATTTGGGTTCCCGCCAAATGGCTGACCAAAAAAATGCTTAAAAACTCTTCCTCCTCCTTTGATAAGTTTTTGTGTTTGTATATTTACAACACCGGGCCTTACCTGTTTGGCAAGCTCGGCAAAACTTACCGGTACCATCCTTGTAGTGTTCTGATTAGTTTTTGCCATAACGGGCAGGGACAAAAGGCAAACCATAATAATGGTAAAAATTATTTTATATTTCAGTCTCATCACAACCTCCTATAAATGTTAAAATTAAAGTAATTATTCAGCTCTTACGCTTGAACCCGCCCTGCCTGATGGATAATTGTTTCGAGGCTATTCGCTTAACCTCCTGCAAATATCCATCAGACAGGGCTTTGGGGATAACTTTTTTTAACGGGCTGAACAATTACAAATTAAACTTCCTTTGATTGTATAATAATACATAAATATGACGGTTAAATGACTCCAGGATTATTATATGGTAATCTTATTATAAAAACAGAGCCTCTGCCAGGATGGCTGGTTACCTGAATTTCCCCCTTGTGTTGACGGACAATGGTTCTGGCAAGGCTCAGACCCAGGCCTGTACCTGCCGTTGTCCTGGAGGATTCAGCCCTGTAAAATCTTTGAAATATTTTTTTAAGATATTTTTTATCTATACCTATTCCCGTATCCTCAATTTTAATGGTAATATAATGATTTTCCTGACGAACAATAACATTTATCCGTCCGTTTTGAGGTGTGTATTTTATTGCATTGTCCAAGAGGTTGGAAACTACCCTTTGAAACATCTTTGTATCTGCAATAATAAATATCTGGTCATCAATGACTTTATCAAAGTCAATATTTTTATCTTCTGCCAAAGGGGCAAACAGATCACATGCTTCTTTGATCATTTTGGAAAGATTAGTTGTTTTAAACTCAAATTCTTCCTCTCCTGCTTCAGCCTTGGAAATTACCAGCATTGTGTTGATCATGTCCAGAAGACGATCAGATTCTTCAATGGTATTTGCAGCCATGGCGCGAAAGTCGTCTATATTTTCCTCATGAATAAGCGATAGCTCTGCAAACCCTCTGATTCGTGCAATGGGAGTTTTTAAATCATGGGCAATATTGTCACTCATCTCCCTGATACTTTTTACAAGTTCTTCTATTCTGTCCAGCATGGCATTAAAAGTAATGGCCAGATGATCAAGCTCATCCTTATTGCCGGTTTGTGTGACCCTTGCTTCAAGGCTTTTGCCGGTAATATTTTGTGCTGTTTTTGTTATGGTTTTCACACCAGACAAAGTTTTTCTAATCAAAAGCCAGCCAGATACTGCAGAAAAAATGATGATAAAACCCATTGCAGAGATAAAAACTTTTTTAAATGCCAATAAAAATTTACCAGGAAAATCCATTGCTATTCCTGTTTGTAAAATGGCATTGTTTGCAACATAACTGTAAAGAATCCTTGCTTTTTGTCTGGTTGAAGGAATGAGAATGGTCTCAAATATGGGGTTTTTCTTCACAAGAAGAGTCTGCAAACCCTCCTTACTCACATGAACCTTTTCCCAATAAGACATGTGAGAAGATGCAAACACTTCTCCTGTTGGATATAAAAGCCTGAAAAATATAGCTTTTTCTCCGGCAGCCTGGGCTTCCACCACAGCAAGCTCCCTTGCACCCACAAGGCCGTTTCTGCGAATAATAGCAGAAAATTTAGATGCATTATCCATAAGTTCCTGGTCAACCTGACCCAGGATGGTCTGAGTGGCAAGAAAATAGAATAAGACAAAGGCAAAGCCTGAACAGATGGTAAATATTCCTGTAAACCAGAGTGTTAATTTAAAAGCAATTGTATTAAATAATTTAAAATTCATTTTTCCTTCAGTACATACCCTGCACCTCGAACGGTATGAATCAATTTAGGCTCATACTCTTTATCTATTTTATCTCTTAGCCGGCATATTCTTGCTTCAACAACATTGGTCATTGGATCAAAGTTATAATCCCAGACATGTTCCATAATCATTGTTCTGGAAACAACCCTCTCTTTATTGCGCAGCAAATACTCCAGAAGGGAAAATTCAAGGGGCTGCAGTTCAATAATTTGATTTTTCCTTTTTACCTGGCGTTTAAGAATATCAAGATTCAGGTCTGCATAGCTTAGATTCACAGGGTCTGTAACATTTCCAACCCGTCTTATCAGTGCCTGTATTCTTGCAAGAAGTTCTGAGAAAGCAAAGGGTTTAGTAAGGTAATCATCAGCACCGGCGTGAAGGCCTTTAACCCGGTCATCCACCCTATCCCTGGCACTTAGAATAATCACAGGCGTATTGTTCTTTTCCATTCTGATTTTTTTGATTAAGGAAATACCGTCCAGTTCAGGCAGCATAATATCCACCACCAGTGTATCATAAGGCGCAGCAAAAGCCATTTCAAGCCCCTGAGTTCCTGTTGCGGCATGATCTACTGCAAATCCGGATGACTTAAGGCCCTTGGAAACAAATTCCGCAATTTTTAGATCATCTTCAACTACAAGGATTCTCATGATCGTGCTCCTTTTTTTATCTTTTTATTAAAGACAGTATAATGCTTTGTTAATACAAATCAATGGGATTATATGGATGTTTGTATATCTTAACCGACAGCAGGTCTGAAGAATATTCCATGTTGACAAAAAAAATATCCAGTTGCCTGAATATTATATTTCTCCAATAATTATGTAAAAAAGGTAACATTTTATATAATGAATTTCATAGAATTTTATTACATTTATTTCATAATTTGAAGGTAAACTATAATTGGAAAGATCATGATTTAAAAAATCCCGGCATGGCCCATTCTGTACGGCATTACACATACTAACACATAAAAATAGAAAATATTCATATGTTGGCATAATCAATGCAATAACTAAATATAACTTTTTAATTTGACGTGAGTATTAAAATTGAGTTTTTATCGGAGATTTTAACAATGAAAAAATATTTAACATCATTCATTACAATCATATTTTACATCATGATATTTATAGCAACTACACAGACATCTGTTCTTGCGATCACAGTGGATGGTTTTTTGGGCCTTAATGAATATAATAATTCATTTACATCAGGCTGGTACAACGGGCACGGTAAAGATAGTAAATTCCCTGAAGGGGGCCAAACGACAACCGGGTATTGGGAAAGCAGCGGCGGTAACTTTTACCTATACCTGGCAGCACCACTTGAAGCAAAAAACATGATTTGGGGAAACGGATTTACAGCCGACGAAGCAGCCCTGTATGGTACTTCTGATGGATCCTTTAGTAAAATGACAGGAAGCGAAAAGCTTGTCATCGGGGGGGGCACTGCGGATAAGAAAGATAAGAAAGATAAGAAAGATAAGAAAGATAAGAAAAAAGGAACAATTGTCGATCTAGATTATTCTAATAATGAATTTACTACTATAGACACTCCCTGGGGAGAAGCAATTTATAAAGATTCCGTAGACTATGTCATCGACGTCCTGGGATATGACACTACTAATAGCTTGGCCAGCAACATTCCAATGGCATTCGAATTCATGTTTGGCCAATTTGAACAAAGCGATATAGACGCCCTCATATCAGATATCCAGGGTTATGGATTAGGATTTCACTTGTCTCCCGAGCGGGGGGGAACGCTTCCTGGCCCAAACCCGGTCCCAGAACCTGCCACAATGCTCCTTTTCGGTCTTGGTCTTCTCGGTCTCGCAGGAGTTAGCAGAAAAAAACAATAACATCTTATTAAATCAAACCACTAAGGCAGGGTCTTCAAGTTGACTCTGCCTTTTTTTATTGAAATTTTTAATACAATAATTAAAACTTTATCGAACTGCAAATTTAGATTTCATTATATGGTGTCTGTAAAAGAGAGAGTTCACCGAGTTGGATTTATAAATGGATTTGATTTTTTAATGGCGACACTGTAGACTTGCCCTGTTTTTAAATCCCTATTGTTCCAGTCAAAAATTAATTACCAATTTTTGACTGGACCCTATACATTTTTAAAAAGGAAAATTTGTTTAATGAAATATACGTGGTGGCTGTTCCAGATTATTATGACCCTTTTGTCAGGCTTTTTTCTGATTTTTGGAGTTGACCTGATGACAGGGTCTTATTCTTTGAATGATCCGTTCAGTTTTATTATGAGTTTTTTTTCAGCAAGCTTTGTTATATTAATCAGCTTAACTTTGATAATCAGTTTTCCCATTAAAATGATCAGGGTATACAGGCAGATTAATGGTCAAAACGATAATAAAGAAAAGCCCTTATGAGTTTTATTTTCAGTTTAAAAAATATTTCAAAAACCTATGGCGATGATACACTTTTTCATGATCTTTCCATTGATTTTAAATTAAATGAGCAAATGGGGCTTATTGGAATGAACGGCTCAGGAAAATCCACTTTTCTAAAGCTCATTGCAAATATTACCCAGCCTGATACAGGAGACCTGATTACCAAATCAGGGTTAAGAGTGATTTATCTTTCCCAGGAAGACCGGCTGGAACCTGATCAAACAGTGGAACAAATTTTATATAATAGTATAAAGGACAGCCCCTTTGATGACAAACAGCGGCATAAAATTGTTCAGACTTTACTGGGAAAAGGCGGGTTTACAGATACAGATATAATATCAAATAAACTATCCGGCGGATGGACGAAAAAACTTGCCATTACCAGGGCACTCTGCCGCCAGCCGGATGTTCTTTTACTTGACGAGCCTACCAATCATCTTGATATTAATGGAATCTTATGGCTTGAAGAAATTTTAAAAACTGCTGGATTTTCATTTATCGTTGTCAGTCATGACCGTGCCTTTATAGAAAACATTTGCTCCAATGTAATGGAAATCGGAAAATATTATCCATCCGGATATTTTAAAATCCAGGGCCAGTATAAAAAATTTGAAAAAGAAAGGCATAAGTTTTTAAAGGCACAGCAAACAAAACAGGCCTCTTTATCAAGTAAAATGAGAAGAGAAGATGAGTGGCTTAAGCAAGGCCCCAAAGCCCGAAGCACAAAAGCAAAATATCGAATTGAACAGGCCCAAAACTTAAAGATGGAATTGTATGCCTTAAAGGACCGCAATAAAAACACTGCCACGATGGATATTGATTTTCAGGGCACGGGCAGGCAGACCAAAAAATTGCTGCGAGCCTATAATCTTAAAAAAAGTATGGCAGGAAAATCATTATTCTCTGATATTAGTTTTGAAATCGGTCCTGGATTTTGCCTTGGAATTGTTGGAGAAAATGGCAGCGGCAAGTCTACGCTTTTATCCATTCTTGAAAAAAAAACCCTGCCTGACAAAGGCAAGGTCCAATGGGCTGAAAATTTAAAAGTATCTATATTTGATCAAAAGCGTTCAAGGCTAAATCCTGTTTTGACATTAAAAGAAGCCCTTAATCCTGGTGGTGGTGACAGTGTCAATTATAATGATCGATCCATTCATATTGTTACCTGGGCAAAACGGTTTTTATTTATGCCGGATCAGCTGGAGATGCCCGTAAAAAGCCTTTCAGGTGGAGAAAAGGCAAGGATCATTCTTGCAAATATCATGTTGACCCCTTGTGATCTGCTTCTTTTAGATGAGCCCACAAATGATCTTGACATTCTTTCCCTGGAAGTCCTTGAGGACAGTATACAGCAATTTGCCGGTGCTGTTATAATAGTTTCCCATGACCGTTACCTTATGGACAAGGTCTGTCACAAAATTTTATATCTTGATCCCAAAGCAGAAGCCAGATTTTTTAAAGATTTTAATCAAATAATGAACTTTCGCAAAACTTTAGGTGAAAAATCAAAAAAAATCAAAAAATTAACCAATAGCAAAAAACAGCCTTCCAAAACGTTTTCCTATAAAGATAAATATGAGTTGGAACATATCGAAGAAAAAATTGTTGATGCAGAAGCTGAAGTACAATTATTATCCGATAAAATTCAAGAGCCTGAAATTATCCGGAACCCTGAAAAAATGAAAAAATATTGTTCCCTGCTCAAACTTTCACAGGAAAAGGCCCAGGATCTATATAAAAGATGGGAAGACCTTGAAGACAAAAAAGACAGGAGTGCTGAAGAATAGCCTATTCTTTTATGATAAATTCTTCCAGTTTTTCAAACAAAGATTCCGGCCATTCTTCTGCATTCAGGAAAAGCTGTTTTTCTTCTTCAGTCAAGCTGTCTTTAACACTCGGAGGCAGGCTGTCATAGGACATCTGCCGTTCTTTATCAATGTTCTTTTTATTTTTCATGGAAATTGCCTTTTATGAATACAATCGTGAAATTAAATAAGTAACCGCAGTTTCGACCCTTAAAATTCTTGATCCAATGTGATAGGAAGGAAAACCATATTGGTTTAAAGTGTCAATTTCAATATCTATAAATCCGCCTTCAGGGCCTATCACAAGAGTGATCTCTTTATTAACACCAGAAGGACAAATACTTGAAGCTTTTGGATGAGCTGTAATGCACTGGCTGTTCTTTGCAATCAACGGCAATTCCTGCTTTACAAACCGGGTAAAAAATCGTTTTTGAAAAATTTTTGGTAATACCGTATCCTTAGCTTGCTCCAATCCCAGGATCATGTGCTTTTCAAGTTGATCGTGATCCAGCAGAGGACTTTGCCAGAAGCTTTTTTCTACCCGCCAGGAATTGATCAGATAAATGTTTTTAACTCCTAAAGCGGTTACACTCTCAATGATCCGCTTGAGCATTTTAGGTCTTGGAAGGGCTAATACAAGTGTCAGGGGCAAGGAATCTGGAGGATCATGTTCAAGGCAAATTTCCATCTTGATAAAATCAAGTGAAATTTTTTTAATCAGGCCGGTACCTGTCCTGCCGTTTAAAAGGCCACAGGTAATCCGGTCATTTTCCTTAACCTTGTTGACGGAAACTAAATGCTTAAACCGTCTGTCATTGAGCCTTACATGAACAGGGTCGATAAAATCTGAGGGATATAAAATAACAAGATTCATATTTAAATCAACAGATCCGCAATGCACCTTTGAGTAAACCCTGTGGATCTGTTGATATCATACCTATAGTTCAAAGGTTGTCATATTGACGACAAGATCCAGATCTTCGATCTCCTTCACCACTTTCGATGGTACGGGTGAATCCGTTTTCAGGAAAATAATATTTTTATCCCCGTCATCCTCCATGCCCACCATCATGCGGGAAATATTGATGTCGTGTTTTCCCAGAGTAACTCCAATTGAACCTATGGAGCCTGGTTTATCAATATTATGAATTAAACTTAAGTGCCCTTTTGGTATAACTTCCAGACGGAATTTATTGATCCTTACAATTCTTGCATCATCCTTTCCAAAAATGGTCCCCTCAAGTATCTGGGGTTTTTTGTCTGAAAAAATGGTCATCCGTATAAGGTTTAGAAAATTGCCTGCCTCTTTTGAAGTGGATTCTGAAATTTTAATTCCTATTTCATTAGCAAGAGAGATTGCATTTACTGTGTTTACGTCATCTTTAACAAACTGGGAAAGCAGTCCCCGAACTGCTGAAATAGTAATGGGTTTTAAATCAAGATCCGGAAAATTGCCAATATATTCAATTGCTACTTCTTTGACACCACCCATGGAAATCTGTCCCTGCATGACTCCCATTTTTTCACATAGATATATAAAAGGACTTAATTGCTTTAACACTTCTCCGGTAACAGAAGGAACATTGACTGCATTAATCACGGTATCGTGTAAAAGATAAGCAATAATCTGGTTTGCCGCTGCAATTGCAACATTTGTCTGTGCTTCTTTGGTGGAAGCACCCAGATGAGGGGTCGCGATGACCTGATCAAGGGTTAATAAAGGGTGCTCTCCCGGAGGTTCAGTTGCGAACACATCTAAAGCCGCGCCTGCAACCTTACCCGACTTTATGGCATCATAAAGGTCAGCTTCATTAATAATCCCGCCCCTGGCACAATTAATGACCATAACCCCGTCTTTCATTTTGGCAAAGGCATCTGCATCCAGTAAATCAATGGTTGCTTCCATTTTGGGAACATGAATAGTTATATAATCTGCTCGTTCATACAATTGGTCCAGAGAGACATATTCAAATCCAGCCTTTTCAATATGCTCGGAAGAAATATAGGGATCAAACACGATAACCTTCATTTTCAAACCCTTTGCAAGACCGGCGGCAATGGAGCCTATATTACCAAATCCTATCACTCCAAATGTCTTGTTAAAAATCTCCCTTCCCTGGAGCAGCTTTTTATCCCATTTTCCCTTTTTTAAAGTCTGGGTGCCGCGTGGAATATTCCGTGTCAATGACATCATCATGGCAATAGCATGTTCCGCTGTTGTAACGGTATTACCACCAGGAGTGTTCATTACAGCCACACCCTTTTTTGTTGCCTCGTCAATATCCACATTATCAAGACCAATCCCTGCCCTTGCAATAACTTTAAGATTTGTTGCCGCCCCAAGAATTTCTTTTGTTACCTTGGTGGCACTCCTTATGGCAAGCCCGTCATATTGGCCTATTATCTGCTTTAACTCCTCGGGAGAAAGACCTGTTTTAACATCAAGTTCAATACCGTCCTGGTTTTCAAAAATATCAATTCCCGCCTGCCCCATGTTATCGCTGATAAGAACTTTCATTAGTTATTCTCCTTTTCAAAAGAGGCCATAAATTGAACCAGTGCATTTATGCTTTGGATGGTGGCGGCATTATAAATTGAAGCCCTGCACCCACCCACTGATCTGTGTCCTTTAAGTCCGGCAAACCCTTTTTCTATGGATTTTGCTACAAATTGTTTTTCAAGTTCCTCGCTTGGCAGCCTGAAAGTCACATTCATTAATGATCTTGATAATTTTTCTGCTGTTGTTCTGTAAAAGGGGCTTGCATCAATAAAATCATATAAAATGTTAGCTTTTTTCATATTATGTTCTTTCATTTTTTCAAGCCCGCCTATCTCTTCTTCTATCCATTTTAATACAAGATCAATGGTATATATTCCAAAACAGGGTGGTGTATTATACATGGAATTTTTTGAAGCAAATGTTGAATATTTCAGCATGGATGGCAGATTCTCATTAGCCATATCCAGCATATCCTGTCGGATTATCACAAGGCAGGCACCTGACGGGCCGAGGTTCTTTTGCGCACCGGCATAAACCATGCCGAATTTATCCATATCAAGCGGCCTGGAAAAAATATCTGACGACATGTCACAAACAATGGGCACACCTTTTGTGTCGGGAAATTCATGAAACTGGGTTCCCTTAATAGTATTATTGGATGTCAGATGAACATATTTAGCATCCTTTGAAAATTCAATATCTTTTGGAATATATGAAAAATCCTTATCTTCTGAAGAAGCCGCAACATGACAGCTCTTTTTTTGAATCTGTGCTTCTTTAATGGCTTTTGTAGACCATGTGCCTGTATTGACATAATCAGCTTTATCATTTTCAGACAAAAAATTCATGGGTATCATTCCAAATTGAAGGGATGCACCCCCCTGCAGGAAAAGAACGTGAAACCTGTCATCAAGCTTTAAAAGTCTTTTTGCCCGAGCCACAGCATCATTGATCACATCATCAAAATAAGATGACCGGTGACTGATTTCTGTAATGGACATACCTGATTCATTAAAGTTTAAAAAAGAAGATTGTATGTCTTCAAGGACCTTGAGCGGCAGCGCAGCAGGACCGGCGTTGAAATTATAAATTCTCTGATCTGGCATTTTTTTCTCCTTATATTTTACCTGATTATTTAGTAGTTAGTGGTCCAAAAAAAACTGAAAATTTTCGTTCTCCTTAATTAGTACCTGACCGGAAACCCGTGTTTGGGTGGCTCGTAGAGGAGCAAAGCTCACAAGCTTGCCCATATACAAGGCGCAAGAAAGTTTGAAACCGGAGTGTACTCCTGTACATGAGGCCCACTCTTAAAATTTGGCAAACTTTTGCAGCAACGCAGTAGATGGGTGAGTTTTCGTTCAAACACTAATTATGCTCTCTTGTTTTATGGAAGACTATCTGTGGCCACTCTTCCATGGTGAATCCCAACTGATAAACACTTGTAGTCAAAAAGGTCAGCCACCCTTCTGAATCTAATGTCAGATTTGATTCATTTTTCTTTTTAAATTCTTTTAGAACTTTTTCATCTTCACAGGTTATCCACCTTGCCACTGACAAGTCAATAGTTTCATAGCTGGCATTCACATTATATTCTGCCTTAAGCCTTGCCATGGTTACATCGAACTGAAGTACTCCTACAGCACCAACAATATGCAGATTTCCAAGCAATGGTCTGAACACCTGTATGGCACCCTCTTCGGACAGTTGAACCAATCCTTTGTTCAAGGACTTTGCTTTCAGGGGATCTTTTAAAATAACCCGTCTGAAATGTTCAGGAGCAAAACTTGGAATACCCAGAAATTTTAAAGGCTCCTTTGAAGTAAAGGTGTCCCCTATTTTAATGGTGCCGTGGTTATGGATACCTATGATATCACCTGGGTATGCCTCTTCAATATTATTTCTTTCCTGGGCCATGAAAATGGTGGCATTGGAAAGTTTAATCTCTTTTCCAATCCTGTGATGCCTGACCTTCATCCCTTTGGTAAATTTACCAGAGCAGATTCTGAAAAAAGCAATTCTGTCCCGGTGTTCAGGATCCATATTGGCCTGAATTTTAAATGTAAATCCTGAGAACCCTTTTTCAAAAGGCTCCACATCTCTTTGAGCAGTTGACCTTTTCCCGGGCGGCGGAGCAATTTTGACAAAGGCATCCAGCATCTCTTTTACCCCAAAATTATTAATGGCAGAGCCAAAAAAAACAGGGGTCTGAGTACCATTTAAATACAAATCCATATCTAAAGGCTCAGAAGCACCGACAATTAGATCCACATCCTCCCTGAGCTGTTTTGCCTGGGTCTCGGAAATCATTTCATCAAGACGCAAATCAGTTAAATCATCAATATAAAACCCATCATCATCCTTTGGTGAATACCCGGCAGAAAATATTCCCAATTCTTTTTTTGCAAAATTATAGACACCTTTAAATCTCTTGCCCATTCCAATGGGCCAGCTTAAGGGTACACACTCTATCTGAAGTTTGTCCTCGATATCTTCAAAAATATCCAAAGGCTCCATACCTTCGCGGTCCAGCTTATTAATAAAGGTGATAATGGGTGTGTTGCGCATCCTGCAGACTTCCATTAATTTCTGGGTCTGGGGCTCAACTCCTTTGGCATTATCAATAATCATGACAGCACAGTCCACAGCTGTCAAAACTCGGTAAGTATCCTCGGAAAAATCCTTATGCCCCGGAGTATCAAGGAGATTAATTTCATACCCTTTATACTCAAACTTCATAACAGAAGAAGAAACACTGATCCCTCTTTCCTGTTCAATGGACAAAAAATCACTGGTGGCTGCTCTTGCAACCTTCCTGGATTTAACAGCACCAGCCTGTTGTATGGCTCCTCCAAACAGCAGTAATTTTTCCGTCAAAGTTGTCTTGCCTGCATCAGGATGACTGATAATGGCAAAGGTTCTGCGTTTATTTATTTCTTTTAAAAGAATTTTATCTATGGTGTTTGAATTCATTAACAAAAGAATTCCTTATATTTTATATTTTTAAGTGTGGGAATCTATCAATATTTTCTTTTTTAATCAATAGAAAATATTATAATTCAGAAAATTTTTAATGATTTCAGGAGATTATAGCGAAGTACTTGATTGAGGTTTTCCGCAATTGATATTGTTTAAAAAGTATTAATCTTCAGATTGTTTATTGTTTCTTTGTCTCTTTCTTATTTTAAAAAAATCATAAATACCCCAGGGAAGCAGGATTCCACTTAAAACCCTGTTAAAGGTTGCATGCTCAAGCATCTCAGGATCATTCGTCAGCCAGCCATCCCAGGAACACCATAAACCAAAGCCAATCAGCAAAATTGTAAAAACATAAGGGCTCATTTGCGGGGGTGCGGGTTTATTATTTTCTTTTTCCATTTTTTACCTTAATTTCAATACTTAGAATAGTTTTTCGCTAAAATAACAGTTTATTCAAAAATAATCCAATGTAAAAAATACTGCCAAAATATACATTCAAAAATTTAAATGATTTTGCAATTATATTTTAAAAATCTGGAATCATCAGACATAAGGGCAACCTTGTTGACAAGGGCTTGTACAATTATCATACGGTCAAAAGGATCTTTGTGGTGAAATGGTAATTTACCCAGAGCCACAGCATGAATGCCTGAAAAATCCAATACATCAATCTGCATTATCTTTGTCATTTCAAGCGGATCAAACTCAATATTAATTTTACCAATCGAAGATTTGATCATAAGCTCTGCAATACTCATAGCACTTAAGAGGACTTCATTTGCCGGAGACTCCAGTTCATAACGTCTTTTATTGTTTATTTTTTCAGGGCATGACAACATCCATAAAAAAATATGAGTGTCAATTAATATTTTCACGCCTGCTCACCATAAAACATGATATTAATTTCTTCATCCTCATCCATAAAGTTATCAGGGATATCAATTTGCCCTGAAAGCAGGCCAAGCTTACGCTTCGCTTTAGGCTTATGGGCTACCAACTCGACAAGTGGCAAATTGTTCTTTGCAATTATTATTTCTTCGCCGTGATATGCCATATCAATAAGCTTTGAGAGCTTTATTTTGGCCTCAGATACATTTATAATCATTATGCACTCCTAAGTTAATAAACTATTAGATCAAGCATAGTTGTTTAGGTCAATAATAGCTATTCAGGTCGAGTTAGTCAAGTTTATATTAAAATCAAAAAAAGGACTTCTATAGTCAAATCAGCATTTACCGGAAATGGCTTGTACCGATCCCCCTTGTTACTTACAAGGGGTCTTTTTTCATCTTGACATTATGTATATTTGCACATATAGTTCAAATATGCATGAAATTATTAAAAGAGATGTCACCAAGACTGTTATCCAAAGGTTAAATAATTTTCCGGCAGTTGCACTTCTTGGAGCAAGGCAGGTTGGTAAATCAACCATTGCAGAAATGGTCATCAAAAAATTCCCTGGTGCAATATACCTGGACCTGGAACGTCCATCAGATCTCAATAAACTCACTGACCCGGAAGCTTTTTTTGACCAATTTTCAGATCATCTGATTTGCCTTGATGAAATCCAGAGAACCCCTGATATTTTCCCTGTTTTGCGAGGGGTAATTGACCGGAACAAAAGAAATTCACAATTTCTAATCCTTGGCTCCGCCTCCAGGGACCTGATTCGACAAAGTTCGGAATCCCTTGCAGGAAGACTTTCCCATATAGAAATCACCCCTTTCACTCAAAAGGAAGCGGATTTCACTGACTTTCGTTCACATTGGCTTTACGGAGGCTATCCAAGAAGTCTTTTGGCAGACCAAGAAACAAGTATTCAGTGGCGCGAAGATTATGTCCGAACATTTCTGGAACGTGACATCCCGCAACTTGGGTTCAGAATACCTGCACATACTTTGGGCAGATTCTGGAGAATGCTCGCACACAGCCATGGACAGGTTCTCAATTCTTCAAAATTGGCCGGCTCCATGGGGGTCAGTTCCCATACCATCAGAAAATATATTGACCTGCTTGAACAGACCTTTGTAGTAAGAGTGCTTCCAACATTTTCGACAAACCTTAAAAAGCGTCTGATAAAATCTCCCAAAGTGTATATCAGAGATTCAGGAATTCTCCATTCCCTGCTTGGCATAGAAACGACAGAAGATTTATTTGCAAATCCAGTCTATGGCGCATCCTATGAAGGCCTTGTCATAGAAAACATCTTAACACAATTTTCACGATGGCAAGCATCATATTACAGGACATCCAATGGTGCTGAAATAGATTTAATCCTGACAAAAGGTATCAAAACAATGGCAATAGAGATCAAGTCCTCTATCAGCCCAAAGTTGTCAAAAAGTTTCTGGAATTCCATTGAATATCTATCTCCTGATCAAACAATAGTGATTGCCCCGGTAAAGGAGGAATATCCGGTTTCAAAAAAGGTAATGGTAAAGCCTCTGCATCTTTTTATTGAAGAAATGGAATCTGATTAGATCGGCATTTGGCGGATTTGGCAATATCGCCTAATCCGCCAAATGATAGTGGAGCTATGTCCGAACCAGCCGGAAATAATCCAGATATGGTCCGCCCTTGGTCTGGCCATGTATATCTCATGAAAAACATTTTCCTTGACACTTCGGTTATATAATTTTAATCTTAATATAAATACATCAAATATATTTGGAGGCATTTATGGCACAATTACATTGTTACGTACCTGACAACATAGCAGATAAATTTCACCATAAAGCAAAAAAAGCCAATCTTTCAACATCTAAATATCTGGCTCTTCTCATAAAACAGGAAATCACAGATGAGTGGCCTGACAACTATTTTGATCTTTTTGGCTCGTGGGAAGGAGAACCCCTTGAACGACCCGACCAGGGGAACTTTGAAAACCGGCTGGCGTTAAAATAAAATGTATTTACTTGACACTAATGTCTGTATTAATCTGCTGAATAACCAGCAGCCTGAAGTTGAAAAAAAGTTTCGTTCCCTCTCTCCTTCTGAAATTGCTTTATGCAGTATTGTCAAAGCAGAACTTTTTTTTGGGGCAAGAAACAGCAAAAGAATAGATGCAAATCTGCAGCGTTTACACTTTTTCTTTGCACCACTGCAAAGCCTGTCATTTAATGATCTTTGTGCAGATGAATACGGGCTCATTAGAACAGACCTGCAGGCACAAGGCAAACTAATTGGTCCCAACGATCTGCTCATCGCAGCTATTGCCCGCGCCCATGCGGCAACCCTTGTAACTCACAACACAAAAGATTTCAGCCGGATTTCAGGACTCAGGCTTGACGACTGGGAGTGTTAAATGTACCTTTACGTCCAGTTGTCATCAATGCGCCTATCTTATAGCCTGACGTTCCTGCCTTTTTTTAAATGGCAGTACTGCCATTTTCGACAAATGATAGTGGGTCTATGTCCGAACCAGCCGGAAATAATCCAGATACAAAACATATTTTTTATCCGGATGGGACATGAAAACAAGGAATCTATAGATATTTTTCAACTCAAGGGGTCTTTCTGTTATAGATGTTTTAAGGCTGTCCAAGGGTATTTTCAACTGATTTGCCCCCGGCATCAAAACAAAGCTTTTATTATATCTATCACTGTGTTCTAAAGCATCTTTTTTATCATCAATTCTTAGAACAAGACTTACCGTTTCCGGTGAAGGATTGTACACCTCAAAGCACAAGGTTTGATACCCTCTCCAGTCATGATGCTTTAATTTGGGTGAAAGCCCAGGATATGATGATGGAAACAATTCTATCTTTAAGGATTTTCTACCCTGAACGGCATGATCATCTGAAAGGGAAAAAAGAGTGCGGCATTTCCAGTGAAATTTCTCTAAAACAGATTCTGATTCAAAATCAAACAATACAAGTTCTTTATTCTTTATTTTTTCACAGGCAACTATAAAAAACATACAAAGAATCAAAATAAATATAATTTTAGCCATGTTATTCAAGTCTTAAAATCGGAATACCACAATTTCCGGTTGACAGAAAAGCCTGAACCGGAAATGGCTTGTGCCGATTCCCCTGTTTACATACATGGTTTTATTCCCATCCTGAAATAATCCATAATTGTATTTTACATTTTTTTCATATCCAAGAAGATTAAACAACCAGGAAGGAAGTCTCACCTGACCGCCATGTGTGTCCCCGCTGAACATGAAAATCTGGTCTTTGCCCGAAAATTCATCAAAAGCCATGGGGCTGTGGCTTAACACAAACAAAGGCAAGTCCTGATCAGCAATATCATCCATTTCATTGAATTCTTTAAAGTCACCATACCTTTCATCTATGCCTGCAATCTTAACGATTTGACCATTGATATTTATTAGTTGTGAAGAATTTCTCAGCATAGTGACATGATGTTGTTTAGTGGGCCTGCCTTTTCCCTCTTCATGGCAGAACAGGCAGGATTTCCTTGAATCGGAATAGTCGTAATCCCCCATTACGGCAAAAACACCATATTTTGCTTTTAGCCTGAATAAAAATAGCAGTGCAGGTTGAGTGTCACCCTTCCATTTTATATAATCGCCTGTCAGAAATATCAGGTCCGGATTGATCTGCTCAATGCTTTTCAATACTTTGGTTTCAACCTTTCCAAAGCTTGACATATGCAGATCTGAAATATGAACAATAGTTTTATCCTTTAAGGGTTTGCCGATAAAACCCGTGTTTATCTTTATCTCTCTGATTGTAATTTTATTTGGCTCGATGTATCTGCCATAAACAAATAAAACTACCAATAAACTGATAAATATATATATCAATGTTTTCAAAAATTTCTCAGCTTTTCCAAAATCGAAAAATATTAAATTCTTTTGTTATGATTTGCAATTATATCCCCTACCGGCCGCCGATAAGGAATAACTACCTGATAATCTCATCCTGCCAGAGTTTTTGTAGAAAAAGACGCCAGGGCATTATTTTAATACCGCTATGAAGCCTTTCTTCAGCCTCGTTGCAGACAACAATAGCCTGCCTGGGAGCGTATAGTTCAATAAACGATTTCATGGGCCTGAGCGATCTTTTATCCACCATTTTTGAGCCTTTCACCTCCACAGCCACCTCACCCCTGCCCAAAACGAAGTCGACCTCCTGACCTGATTTTGTTCTCCAGAAATTTATCTCATAATTGATTTCATGGTACGAACTATGAGCCAGCATCTCAAGATATATGAAGTGCTCAAAAGCATTGCCGAACATCTCTCCTTTTTCTTTTGCAATCGTCCGCCTGACAATGCTGCCAGCAACTCCTGTGTCAAACAGATAAAATTTCGGGGCCTTGCTTATAACCTGACGTTCTTGCTTTTTTTTAAATGGCAGAACAAAGGTACCAAGCAGAGTGTCCACCAGAATTTGATAGTATTCCTTGACTGTCTTGGAGGAGACACCGCATTCACGGGCAATATTGGTATAATTAATCAGAGTTCCATGAGCATAGCCCATAGCCTCAAAGAATCTGGAAAAGGCAGGTATATTTCTCGTCAAACCCTCCTGTAGAACTTCTTCTTTCAGATAATCTTGAACATAACCGCGCAGGGATCGTTGATAATTATTCTGCTGGTAATGGACAGGAATAAGGCCATGATTAAGCGCCCTGAGCAAATCCAGATTTTCAATTTCCTTTGAAATCAACGGAAACAGCTCAAACCGCCATGCCCGGCCACCCAGCAGATTGGCTTGCCCTCGTTTGAGTTTTCTGGCTGAAGATCCGCATAAAATAAAATTTATCCCCTGATTTTCTATAAGCCAGTGAACTTCATCCAGAACTTGAGGGACTTTTTGCACCTCATCAATGATAACCGGGTGTTTTGCAGCCTGTTCCTCCTTTGCAAGTAATCGTTCTCGAAGTAAAAAAGGCGATTTTGTATATTCAAAAAAAAGGTCTGTCTTAAGAAAATCGATAAAAATGCTTTGTGGGAATTGTGCTCTCAATAAGGTTGTCTTGCCTGTCTTTCTCGGCCCCCATAGAAAGGCCGACTGATTAACAGGAAGATTGATTGCAAGCAATCTCTTAAACTCATTTATCATGATCTATACTCCAGATTAGTTAAACTATTTTGGATCATAGTTCAGATTGTCTGATTTGTCAAATGCATATAAATATCTCCCTTCTCATTGAACATGAAGCCTATGTCCGGCCAACCTATCTTTAGCCCGACCAGCTTGAAAATAAAATAGACTCACATAAATTGATGAAGACGGGGTTTTCTTTATAAAAGGAAGGAAGGACAGCTCAGTCGTGCTTTTGTGCAACCTGTTGGACAGTAAAACCTTTGGAAAAATCGCTATTTACCCATTTTGCCAACCCTGGCATTTTGGGTAAATAGCGTGATATCGTTTGTAATCAATATTTTCCCTGGGATAGATGGACTCATCCAGGAAAATAAACGACCGCTGAAAGGATATGGCCTAAAAAAAAGATAATTACGGTGTCCCCGGAATTGCGGAATTGTTGAATTGTTTCTTATCAAAAAACAGACACATTTAAATGAAACATGGGATCAAACCTATAGATAATCATCCCAGACATCTTCAACAGGTTTAATCAATTCGTCCGGCGAAACGAGCAATTTTATTTTTTCTGTGCTTTGTTTACGCCAGTCCAATTTTTTAACAGGTTTAATATAAGCGACTTTTTTTTTATTATGCGTTATAATGACCTGTTCACCAGCCTGGACTCTTTTTAATATTTCAAAAATATTCCCTCGTAAATTTGTTACCGTTATGTTTAACATAGACACCTCTTTTATTTAAATCCAGAATGTTTTCAAATTGTATTGTTGAATTATTTTATCTTTTGTAACAAACAAGCAGTTATTTGTCAGTGCTTGAACAATAAGAAGCCGATCAAAAGGATCTTTATGATAATCTGGCAAATTTGTAGATTCAATCATTTCTCGTGCAGAGGGGCGTATAAGTTTTATATTGGAGTTCTCAATCAAGCTTATACGCCAGGCATTAACATCCTTAAGTTCAATCCTCTTTTTCTTAACTAAAAGAGCTGTCTCCCAAAATGAAATTGATGAAACATATAGATTTTCCAGTTCATTTTGCTCATCCAGAAAATCAATATATTCTTGAGAAACGTTTTCTTTGCTAAACCAGAAAATCAACGCGTGTGTATCTAATAGATAGCTCGTCAAAATCATTTTCCTTTTATTTCATAATATGTACATGGATACTTTATTAAACGTACATGTATATGTCAATAAAATTAAATATACCCATAAACTTTACATAGTCAACCCATAAAATTCCCTGATACGAGAAGGAGAAAAATATATTTTATGACGCCCGCTGAAAGGATATGGCCTAAAAAAAAGATAAGTAAGCTGTTTGAATGAATAAGTTGGATGACATTATGATGCCTTTGATCGCTAAAAAATTAAAGGAAGTTTGCCCGATTAT
>JABGOU010000023.1 GCA_018645325.1 Desulfobacula sp. | reverse complement strand
AAAGGGCAAGCTTGACATTGAATCCGTTAAGGCGGCAATCAAAAAAACCGGTGGCAATAAATCCAAGGCCGCAAGGGTACTAGGTGTTGGAAGAGCAACCCTTTACAGATTTCTTGCCCAGAATGAAGAAACAAAAAATTATGTAGATCAATTTTGAGAAGAAGGGTTAATGCAGTTTTTAAAAAAGAAGACTTTAACCGGCCCGCAACGGCCTTGCCATCTGATTTCAATCATCTTGTTCATCCTCTTTTAGGATGATGGCTGCATCCACTGCCACTGGCTGACCGTCTACAACAATCAGGGGGTTAATATCGACTTCTATTACCCGGGGGAAATTCACACCAAGGGCGCTGATGCGAACCAGCACGTCTGCCATGGTGAACCGGTCAAGGGGTTTTGCCCCCCGGAAGCCATTTAATAATTTCTGATTTTTAAGTCTTGAGATCAGGGCCAATGCATCTGCATGGGTGATCGGGGCAGCCGCAAAGACTCTGTCACCCAGCAGTTCAGTCAAAACCCCGCCCAGGCCGAACATCACACAGGGACCAAACTGAGGATCGCGGATCAATCCCACGATCAACTCCAGTCCCCCGGCCACCTGGGCCTGCACCAACACCTTGCCCTTACCTTGCATTCTGTCCAGCAATTCAGCAAAAACAGTTTTGACCTGGTGTGGCGAGGATATGTTGAGCTGAACCAGACCGTCTTCAGTCTTGTGAATCAAGCCTTGGGAAATGCCTTTGAGAACAACTGGAAACCCAAAGAATTCAGCAGTGAATAACGCTTCCTGCCCAGTGGCAGCCAGCCGCTCCTGCACCACGGGGACATCCATGGCTGCCAGAATCTGTTTGGATCTGTGTTCATCCAGATTCAGAGATTGGTCCAAACCTGTCGGGAAAAGATCTGTGGGTATTTTCAGCGTCACGGGCTCCAGGTCTTCTATAACCACTCCAGAACGTCGGTTAAGAAGAACGCCCAGGCATTCCATTGCCCGGTAGATCTCGCGAAACACTGGAACATTTAATTTCTGAGCCTGTATCTGGAAACGATGCACAGCATCCCTTTCACCTGAAATCCAGCAAATCAACGGTTTGCCGGCTTCCCGGGCCAGCCGGGCCATTGTGATCAGATCCGGCTCAAGTGCAAAGCCGCCAACAAAACAGTGGGCAAAAATACCATCGACGCCTGGATCGTTGCAGGCTGTACGCACTGCTCGGTTGTAAACTTTGGGAGCCCCATTATCGATGATACCCGGCCAGAGATCAATGGGATTGGCCGGCATCATCCAGCCAGGATAAACCGACTGAAGAATTTCAACGGAATCCGGGGAAAGCTCTGCCAGAGACAAGCCCAGGTTGTCCATGAAATCTGTAGATACGATCCCGGCACCACCACTATAGGTCAAAACGGCAACTCGGTTACTGCGCTCCACGGCCAGATCAGGAAAGGCTCCCAGCACCCGGCACAGGTCCATCATCTGGTAAAAATCATTCGCTTCCACCACGCCTGCCTGGCCCAGGGTACCGCTCACCACAGCACCGTCACCGGCAAGACTGGCAGTGTGGCTCAGGGCGGCCTCGGCCCCTTTAGCGCTTTTGCCGCCTTTCAGCATCACGATCGGTTTGGTGGAGCGCCGACAAAGGTCAATAAAACGAGGACCGTCCACAATGGATTCAAGGTAAAGACCGATGACACCCGTTTCTGGATCATCCATCAGATATTCGAGGATATCGCTTTCATCGACATCCATCTTGTTGCCTATGGAACAAACCTTGCTGATACCCATGGCCCCATGGGTCATGATATCGATGAGGAATGCACCAGCCAGCATTCCGCTTTGAACGATGAGAGAAACATTGCCCGGAGTCAGCCCGGCACTCCAGATGGCATGGGAAACCGTTGAAAAGACATTACGGTTGACCGCATCCACCAACCCCATGCAATTGGGTCCCCACAGTCTGATACCGGTCTCTTTGGCAATCCTGGCAATTTCATTCTGCAGTTCAGCCCCCTGGGGACCGGATTCTGAAAACCCGGCAGACTGAAGCATGGCACCTGAAATACCACGACGTGCGCAGTCACGCATGGTCTGGGGAACCCGCTTGGCATCTAAATATACAATCGCCATATCCACGGGATTGGGTACATCCAGAATGGAGGCATAACACTTCAGGCCATTGATTTCATCGTAGCGGGGGTTTACAGGGTAAATCGCTCCATGGTAGCCTTTCTGCAGGTTGGCGATGATGGTGTTGCCGCCTGTGTCCTGATTGGCAGAAGCACCGATAACTGCCACTCCTTTTGGTTGGAAGAAAAAATCCATATGTATTTTCCTCTATGGTTTAGTATTCGAAGAGATAAACCCTTGACCAGACATTGTTTATTAAATTCAACCCCTAATTGCTCCTGAACGATCATTTTCCAGGTAGTCCATTCTATAATCATTCTCGTCCAAAAGCTTCTTAGTATAGTGAAATTAATAATTGCTCTGGAATTATAGAAATTTTAATATAGATAGGACGGCAATTTTTGTCAATAGAAGGTTGCAGATGCCGCAGGGCCAACGCATGTAACTTTTTTATGATTAGTCCATACCAGTTCAGGTCAGTTTACCTTTCCTTCGCTGGATGGGACAAGTTGACATGCTCTATGTCGGGCTGCACTTGTGGCGGAAAAACTCGCTTCCCTCAGACAGTTCCCGCCACTTAACGTTTCGCCCGTCAGAGCCTGTAACAACAGGTCCCAAAATGCTCATTCAAGGCAAATTGACCTGAGCTAGCTGTGCCGACAATTACAATCATTGTAGCGGATAGCAGAGCAAAATATTGTTTACATGCGTTGGCCCTGGCAGATGCCGCTCAATATTGATTTCAATAAGGTTTTTTTCTTTTTCCGGCAAATTCTCTGACCACAGAATGGACCAAATCAAGCTGGAAAAACCCGCTATCAAGGTCGGCCGGATTGCCGGACAGTTTGCCAAACCCCGTTCGTCTGATACGGAAATGGTGGATGGCATTGAAATACCATCCTACCGGGGAGCCATGGTCAATACCCTTGAACCCTCAAAACAAGGTTCAACGATTCATATCCAGCCCTGACCCATCCTTGTTTCTGGTAAAATGAATGGTTGATCCTTCACCAAATTCCCCTTTCAGGATCGCCATGGACAGGGGATTTTCAAGAGTCTGCTGAATAACCCTTTTTAAAGGGCGTGCACCAAAAATGGGATCATATCCTTTTTGGGCAAGGTATTCCATTGCCCTTTCATCCAGATGGATCTTCAGATTACGGGATTTGAGCCTTTGATTGAGTTTTTCGATCTGGATTGTGGCAATCTGTTTTATATTCTCCATTGTTAAAGCATGAAAGGTTATGACTTCATCAATCCGGTTTAAAAATTCCGGTCTGAAAACCTGTTTTAATGCATGGGCTATTTCCTTTTTAACGTTTATATCATCAAGCCCGTCTGTTCCAAGATCTTCCAGGAATCTGGACCCGACATTTGACGTCATAATAATTATGGTATTTTTAAAATCTACGGTCCGGCCGTGTCCATCCGTCATCCTGCCGTCATCAAGCACCTGGAGAAGAACATTAAATACATCCTGATGGGCTTTTTCAATCTCATCAAACAAAACCACGGAATAAGGACGTCTTCTTACAGCTTCCGTCAATAAACCGCCTTCATCATATCCCACATATCCCGGGGGTGCCCCAATGAGCCGGGCCACGGAATGCTTTTCCATATATTCGGACATATCCACCCGGATCATGGCCTGATCGCTGTCAAAGATGAATTGGGCAAGGGATTTTGCAAGTTCTGTCTTTCCAACCCCTGTGGGACCCATAAAAATAAAGGTACCTATGGGACGGTCTTCCGGCCCAAGACCCGACCTGGCCCGCCTTACTGCATTGGATACAGCATCAATGGCTGTTTTTTGCCCAATAACTTTCTTTTTAATATGCTCTTCCATATGGATCAGTTTTTCTTTTTCCCCTTCAAGCATTTTGGACACGGGAATCCCAGTCCAGATAGATACCACTTCTGCCACATCCGATTCTTCCACATCTTCTTTGAGCATCCTTTTGACCTGCTGGAACTCCTTGAGTTCCTGTTTTTTGGTTTCAAGGTCTCTTTGCAATTGTTCGATGGTACCATATCTGATCTGGGCTACCCTTTCCAGGTCCCCATTTCGCTCTGCCACATGGGCCTGGGTCTGGAATTTGTCAATATCTTCCCTTATGCTGCTGATCTGTTGAATCAGTTTTTTTTCACTGTCCCAGTGAAGTTTTAAAGGAGCAACTTCCTCTTTCATGACTGCAATTTCCATTTCAAGCTTTTCAAGCCGCTCTCTGGATGGCTTGTCTTTTTCCCTGATCAGGGCCTGTCTTTCAATCTGGGCCTGGGTAATTTTTCTTTGAATTTCATCAATGGCCCTTGGCATGGAGTCAATCTCAATCCTGAGGCGGGAAGCACATTCATCAATCAGGTCGATGGCCTTGTCCGGTAAAAACCGGTCAGCAATGTAACGATTGGACAAGGTGGCAGCTGCCACGATGGCAGAGTCCTTTATCCTTATCCCGTGGTGAACTTCATATTTTTCTTTTAACCCCCTTAAAATGGAAATAGTATCCTCGCAAGTGGGTTCTTTTACAACAACCGGCTGAAACCGCCTCTCAAGAGCGGCATCCTTTTCAATATATTTTCTATATTCATTCAGTGTGGTTGCACCGACACACCTTAAAGTTCCACGGGCCAGGGCAGGTTTGAGCATATTGGAGGCATCCACAGACCCTTCTGCCGCCCCTGCACCGACAACAGTATGCAGTTCGTCAATAAACAAAACAACTTCACCCTGGGCTGCTTCCACCTCTTTTAATACTGCCTTAAGCCGTTCTTCAAATTCACCCCGGAACTTGGCCCCGGCAAGCAATGCTCCCATATCAAGAGCAATTACCCGCCTGTTTTTTAAGGTGTCTGATACATCACCTTCAATAATTCTCTGAGCCAGACCTTCTACAATGGCAGTTTTACCTACACCGGGCTCACCAATAAGTACGGGGTTGTTTTTCCTCCTTCTTGAAAGCACCTGTACAATCCGCCTAATTTCTTCATCCCTTCCTATGACGGGATCAAGTTTTCCCTCCCGGGCAAGCAGTGTTAAATCCCTACCGAATTTTTCAAGGGCCTGATATTTTTCTTCCGGATTCTGGTCTGTTACATTCTGGTTTCCCCGGATATCCTTTAACACTGTCAGGATTTTATCCCGTGTAACTCCATTTTGTTTCAAAATATTAAAGGCCTCACCCTTGATTGTGGAAAGAGACAACAAGATATGTTCAAGGCTCACATACTGATCCTTCATTTTCCCGGCTTCTGAAAACGATAGATCCAAGACTTTTTTACCATCCTGTGAGAGATAAATACTGCTTGAATCTGAAACTGTTATAAGTTTTTCAACACCTGCATGAATATTTTTTTTCAGTACATTCATCTGGACACCAATTTTTTTTAATATGGGAAGAACAATTCCCTTATCATCCTCCACCATCACCTTTAAAAAATGGATCGGCTCAATGGACTGGTTGCCATATTTTTGAGCTGTATCATGTGCTGACTGCAAAAGTTCCTTTGATTTAATAGTCAATTTTTCAAATTCCATAATTCCACCTTTCTATTATGTTTTATGATTTGTTACATAAAGTAATGCTTTATAATTAAGCGTCAAGAAGGTAATTCATTTTTTCTACCTTACCGGAGAATAAATCGTTTTTTATTGACAAGTCCTACTCTGTGGTATATTTTTTACCTAAATAAATTATAGTAAACAAGAATCCTTTAATCTTAAAGATATACAATAATGGAAAACGATAAATTTAAAAACATCAGAGCAAAGTTGAACAAGACCCAGAAAGAGATAGCACAGCTTCTTGGAGTTTCTACCAAAGCAATTCACAGCTATGAACAAGGATGGCGCAAAATACCTCACCATGTTGAACGACAATTACTTTTCCTTCTTTCCAGAACAATCCTGGACAATAACAAATCTTCGGATAAATGTTGGGATATCCAGAAATGCCCTGAAAAAAAACTTAAAAAATGCCCTGCCTGGGAATTTAATGCAGGCGATCTGTGCTGGTTTATCAATGGAACCAAATGCAATGGTGAAGCTCATAATTCATGGGAAGATAAAATGGAAGAATGCAGAGCCTGCAAAGTGTTTAACAATTTTTTTGAAGCAGAAAAAGGGATTTAAAGCCAATGGATGATTTTTTTATAAACAGTGTATGCAAAACCCAAAGGAATAATGCTACGGATTATCGCAAGGAATTACCGCAAGCCATCAGCGACATTCTTACATCAATGGACGATGAAAGGTGTTTCGCCCACATCGGGGATGAGCCGATTCATTTTTCAACCAGTGTAAAAGAAATGATTGATAAATTCAGACAGGTTCTTTTTCCAGGCTACTTTTCAAGTGAAAAAATTGATGGGGCAAATCTTGTATACAATATGGGCCAGGCAGTTTCACAGCTTTATGATATTCTGTCGGAACAAATTATTCACGTATTGAGGCATGACTGCCTGAGGTATGGCCAGGCTTGCTCTGAGTGTGAAAGCTGCGGCAATGAGGTTGCCTTAAAGGTTATCCAGGCCATTCCCGGCCTTCGCATATCACTGGCTGAAGATATAAAAGGCGCCTATGATGGAGACCCTGCTGCAAAAAGCCATGACGAGGTCATTTTTTCTTATCCAGGACTGTTTGCTATAACTGTTTACAGGATTGCCAATATTCTATTCAATTTGCAGGTTCCCCAATTGCCGAGGATAATGACGGAACACGCACATAGTCTGACCGGAATTGACATCCATCCCGGTGCGAAAATAGGAGAAAGATTTGTCATTGACCATGGAACCGGTATTGTTGTGGGTGAAACCAGTATCGTAGGCAACAATGTAAGGATATATCAGAATGTTACTATTGGCGCACTGTCCCTGCCCCCTAATGCAGGGGAAAAACTAAGGGATGCCAAAAGACATCCAACCATTGAAGATGATGTCATTATCTATTCCGGGGCAACCATCCTGGGAGGTGAAACCACTATTGGTGCAAGGTCCGTTGTGGGTGGGAATGTATGGCTTACAAGTTCAGTCCCGCCGGATACAAAAGTATTTATAGAATCTCCCAGTCTTATTTACAAACACCAGGGAATGAAAAAGGAGCAAGACCATGAATACCCAGCCTGATATCACAAAAACATGCGGCAATACCCCCTTGGTATATATAAGATCCGCAAGCCTGGAAACAGGGACAAACATATATGGTAAAACTGAATTTTTCAATCCTGCCTCAAGTGTAAAAGACCGAATCGGTCTTTCCATGATTGAAGATGCTCTTGCCACAGGAAAAATTGATTTGGAATCCACCATTGTCGAACCCACCAGCGGCAATACAGGTATTGCCCTTGCTTTTGTGGCAAGGGTAAAAGGCTTGAAACTTATTTTAACCATGCCGGAAACCATGAGCATTGAAAGGAGGGCACTGTTAAAACATCTGGGTGCCACCCTTGTTTTGACCGAAGGCGCAAAAGGCATGAAAGGAGCCATTGAAAAGGCAAAAGAAATTGTAAAAGAAATGCCCAAGGCCTTTATGCCGGACCAGTTTTCAAATCCTGCAAACCCTGAAATCCATAGGAAAACAACCGCTTTGGAAATCTGGAATGATACAAATGGGAAAATTGATATCTTTGTAGCAGGCGTTGGAACCGGCGGGACGATTACCGGTGTATCAGAAGTATTGAAACAAAAAAAACCAGGGTTAAAATCAGTTGCAGTAGAGCCTGCTGACTCCCCTGTTATCTCTGGTGGAAATCCAGGCCCTCACAAAATCCAAGGCATCGGGGCAGGATTTATACCTGAAAATCTGAATGTGGATATTCTCGATGAAATCGTTCTGGTAAAAAATGAGGAGGCCTTTCAAGGGGCAAAAGATCTTGCAAAAAGCGAAGGTATTCTTTGCGGCATTTCATCGGGAGCAGCTTTTCATGCGACAAAAATAATTGCATCCCGTCCGGAAAACAAAGGCAAAACCATTGTATTTATTATCCCGGACACCGGAGAAAGATACTTGAGTACAGACTTGTTTAAAGAATAGTCTCTAAAACTTTATCAGGTAAGCAAGCCTCTTTTTTGAAGAAGAGGGACTGGATCCACAATATGCCGCGGGAACCATTTTTTCTGATCTTGGACTCCCAGTGCCATTGAGAGCAATTCGGAAAAATGAAGAACAGGAATTGGGTTTTTAAGGGTGCATCTAATTTCAAGGTTAAGATGACACATTGCACAGGAAGTCACCAGACACTCTGCCCCGGCCTCCATGGCTTTAGATACGATTTCATTCACAACCTTTTCAGCAAGTTTTGGTTTTGCAGCAGACAGGTATGTGCCACAGCACCTTGCGCCATAACCATAAGAAATCATATCGGCCCCAAGTTTTGAAAGGGTCTTTTCCATGACACCATAATAATTCTTTTCAAGTCTTAACTCCGGTGGCATAGAAAGCATGCATCCATAATAAGGGGCTACCTTGATATTTTTTAATTTTCCCTTGGGATCATAAATATAATCTTTTAGAGAAATTCTATCAAAAATCTCAAAAAAATGAATAATTTCCAGTTCATCATCAAATGGCTTTTGCCATAAAGCTTCATATTCCTTTTGAAGGTTCTTGTCTTTTTTAATTTTCAAATACATGGATTTCATTCGAATCAGGCAGCTTGGGCAGGCTATCATTAATGGAATCCCCTTAGGTGCCAGAGAAATATTTCTCATGGGAAGATTTTGGGACACCATATGGTCAATGCTGTGGGCAGATGATGACCCGCAGCAATTCCAATCTTCAAGTTCAATAAGATCAACATTCACCTTGTCGCAAAACTTCAACAGGGACAGGGTATTTTCATGCCCTGATGCTTTTAGTGAGCATCCTGGAAAGAAAGAAAATTTCATTCTTTCTAACTGATCTGTATTATCATTTCTTTTTAAAGATTTTTCCAATGGCTTTTTTATCCTGAATTTTTGACGGTGTTAAGTCCAGCTTTCTTTTTTTCAGCATTTTAAGGCCCATGCCCATATCACTGAGAAGATCCATTGTCTTGAGTTTATACCGCATCATAATCTCAAGCTTATGGGTTCTGCCGTATTTTTTTACAGTATTCAATACTTCGGTATGAAAATTTAATATATCAGGTTCTGCTATTTTAACACCTTTTTCAATGGCTTTATGACGAAGGATGTCCATTATAGCAGGGATGTCAATTGCCATAGGGCAGCTGCTGCTGCAGGTATTGCACCCCACACATACCCAGATGGTGGAAGATTTCAAGGCCTCTTCTTCCATTCCAAACTGGATAAGGCGGATAACGCCATTGGGGGGATAATCCATACCCTCTAAAAATGGACAGCCATTTGCACAGGTTTTACAGTGCAGACAGGAACTAAAATCAATTCCTGAACTTGCCGTAATTTCATCTAAAAGACTTTTATGGCTGTCATCCAGATCTATCATACCATTTTTCCATCTTTCCAAAAAGGCGACATATCTCTGAGATTTTGAATCACAGGAACAAGGGTATTAATAATAATATCCATCTCTTCCTTTGTATTATAATGAGACAAAGAAAATCGAATGGAACCATGGGCTGACTTAAAGGGTACTTTCATTGCCATGAGCACATGGGAAGGGTCTAAAGATCCTGATGTGCAGGCAGATCCTGAAGATGCACAGATTCCCTCACGGTCCAGCATCAGAAGGATGGATTCTCCTTCCACTGCATCAAACCCGATATACAAGGTACTTGGAAGC
This sequence comes from Desulfobacula sp., assembly GCA_018645325.1. Lineage (GTDB taxonomy): Bacteria > Desulfobacterota > Desulfobacteria > Desulfobacterales > Desulfobacteraceae > Desulfobacula. Next base: position 46,444 of record JABGOU010000023.1, on the reverse strand, counting down.
CGTTGCTCAAGGTCTCCATTAACAGATGATCCGGGAATTTTTTCCAACAGCTGCGTTTGAAGATAATCCCTAAGCTCCCTGACCCGGGTGTCCATGATGGGCAGATTGGCTTTGGCAAGCTCGCAGGCCTTTCCAAGACCGATAATGGATACTGTGTTTTCAGTGCCGCCACGCCGTCCTTTTTCCTGATGTCCGCCAATCAGTAAGGGTGAAAACTTGAACCCCTTTTTCACATAAAGCACACCAATCCCTTTGGGAGCATGTATTTTATGCCCGGAAAGAGAGAGCATATCCACGCCTGTCTTTTTGACATCAATGGGAATTTTACCGGCTGCCTGAACCGCATCCGTATGAAAAAGTATCCCTTTTTCATTGGCTTTTTTTGCAATTTCTTCAATGGGGAACAAAACCCCTGTTTCATTGTTTGCCCACATTAATGAGACAATGGCCGTGTTATCGGACATGCTTTTATACAGCAGGTCCAGGTCTAAAAATCCTTTTTCATCCACGGGGACAAACGTGACCTCATATCCCTTTGTTTTTTGAAGATGCTTATAAAGGTTATTAATGGCCGGGTGCTCTACATTGGAGGTAATAATATGTTTTTTATCAGGAAAGGCATTAATGGCTGCATTGATGGCTGCATTATCACTCTCTGTTCCACAACTTGTAAAAACAATTTCATCGGGATCGGCATTGATGAAATCCGCCACACGCTGTCTGGCCTGTTGAATTTTTTTTCCCACCTGCCCGCCAAAGGTATGCATGGAGGAGGGATTGCCATATAATTCACCCAAATAGGGAAGCATTTCTGCTATGACTTCGTCGGCCACTTTTGTTGTTGCATTGTTATCCGCATATACGATTTTCATTTTTTAAAAAATTATCCTTTCGCTTTAACAGATTCAATAACCTCTTCAATCCTGTCCAGGCACTGGCCGCATCCACCACCGGCTTTCAAGTAATTTGTCACATCCTCAGTGGTTTTAAGACCATTTGCTTTTACCGCATCAATGATTTCAAAATCCGTCACATCAAAGCATTCACAAACCATTTGACCGGGTTTTTCAAGAATCTGGACACCCCGATAATTAGCAATAGCTTTTTTCAAAGCTGACTGCCCCATGACAGAACAATGCATTTTAGCTTTTGGCAGACCGCCTAAATAATCTGAAATATCATCATTGGTTAATTTTGCCGCTTCGTCCAGGGTCATTCCCTTGATAATCTCGGTCAAAGCCGATGAAGATGCCACAGCAGATGCACATCCAAACGTCATAAAGGATGCATCCAGAATTCTTTCGTTCTCATTAACCTTTAAATATAGTCTCAATGCATCACCGCAGTTTAATGAACCGGTTTCACCGATGGCATTGGCCCCTTCAAGTTCACCCACATTCCGGGGTTTTAAAAAATGATCTTTTACTTGATCTGTATAATCCCACATAAGTCATCTCCTAAATCAAATTTCTATAGAATTTCACCTGTTATTTTAATATATCTGTAAAGTTACTACAGTGTGGTAGAATGTCAATAAAGACAATCTCTTTTTAATTGATATTTTTCGGGCAATTTCAAGCACCTCAATCCAGATCCACAGCAATGGTATTCCTGATCCTGATCCATTCCAAATTAATGACCGCATCCATGGCAATAATTTCCACACCCTTTTGTACAGCCTTTCTTAATTTTTCAGCATAAACTTTATCAATCATTTCCGCCGGTTTAAATACACTGGCATCCATCCGCTGGATCAAAAAAAAGATCACCCCTCTGTGACCGAGAGATACAAGGCGTTCAAGTTCATCAAGATGCTTTTGTCCTCTTGTGGTAACTGCATCGGGAAACATGGCAGCCTCCTCTTCTACAAGGGTGCAGTTTTTTATCTCCACATAACACTTTTTTTCACCCTCCTTTTCCAGGAGCAGATCAAGCCTTGTATGGCTGCTTGTTTTTACCTCAGCCTTTACTTTATCGTATCCGGATAGAGGCTTTATCAGATTATTCTCAATGGACAGTTTCACAAGCTTATTGGGCACAAGGGTGTTTATACCGATCATTGTTCCCGGCACCTTTATGAGTTCCCAGGTATATTTGTACTTTCTTTTGGGATTATCGCTTTTAGAAAACCAGACCGGTGATCCTGGAATCGCACATCCTTTCATAGAACCTGAGTTAGGACAGTGAGCCGTCACCTTTTCACCTGTTTCAAGCTCAATATCTGCAAGAAACCGTTTGTAGCGCTGAATCAAAATTCCGCTTGTTAATTGTGGCATTCGGAATCCTTTGTATGTCATTTCATCATTCCTTTTTCAACTATTAATATTTTCCGACCAAAAACCTGAACCTTGTGCAACAATTGGAAAACAAGTGGTTTTCAAGGAAGTCCTAAAGCCCTTGACTCAAATCATCCATACTCAACTCTCTCCTGATGCCGAACCTGGTCAGACAAAAATCATATTTAACAGGATCATGTCTTAAAATCTTTTTAAATCCTTTTGTGATTTCAATTGCTGTTTTCATATCAGCACTTTTTCTTCGGGTAAATTCCAGCATCATTCCTATTTTATGCATATGTGTATCCAGAGGGACAATCAATTGGGAAGGACTTATCTTTTCCCATCCTCCCGGATCCACCTGATCTTTTCGTACCATCCACCGCAAAAAAAGAAGACTTCTCTTACAGGCACTCTTCTTTTGCGGGTCTGCTAAAAGATGTCCGATCTCTCTATCTTTGTTCATCTGTTCAAAAAAAAAGATAAGTCCGGACAATATTGTCTCATCTTCTGGTGTCATCCCTTCGTAAAAACAGGTTTCAAGGGATGAAAACCCAATTATAACGTCTCTGATTCCCCACAAGAGGCTTACCAGATGGACCTCACTTGCAAACCTGTATCGAAACCCTTTAAAATCATTTTCCATCTCTTTCTTTGTCCGGGTCATTATGTAATCAAAAGGGGTGGGGGAAAGTTTACAAAGGATGCCGGCAACCGTTTCCATGATCACCTCAACCCGTCCATACGCAAGACAGGCAGCAATAAATCCTGCAATCTCACGATTTTTTTTATCAGGATAATCATACAAAAATAAAAGTGGATCAGGATTTATATATTCCCTTCTATTATACAGCAGATAGATTCGCTCCAGTTTGTCCTTCAGCATTTCACTCCTTTGTGTCGCCATTGATTTTCAAATATCATTTTTATCACCTGACAAACAACAGACAAATTCAGTTTGCAAATTCAGTACCAGACAGGACCGGGTCAATCCAATTTTTTTTCAAAACTTTTAAAAAAAGTGCTTGACACTGCAAAAACATTTAAATATATTTGTGCTGTCTAATGGAATATTTTATTCCATTATATGGAATTTTATATTGTGCTCTGTATCTTTTTGATCAACTCTATTGCAAATAAAGCGATTGAAATAGAGGAAATATGACCAAAGGAAAAATCCAAAAATCTTCAAACAAAACTTCCCCCCGCCAGGGGGGTGCACAGAGCATTCGCCGTTCAATTGCCATCCTAAGGTCTGTTTCCAAACACAATGAAACCGGAGCAAGGCTGCATCAAATTGCAAAGGCCGTGGATCTTCCAACGCCCACTGTTCATCGCATTCTGACTGTTCTATTGGAAGAAAAGTTTTTATCCTTTGATATTGAAGGAAAAACATATCGCCTGGGTTCTGAATTGTATTCCCTGGGGGCTGCAACCCAGCGAATCTCCATCCGGGACCGTTATCATACATCCCTGCAACGAATCAGCGGGCAGACCGGAGACGGCACCTGCCTGGTTATTCCTTCTGGTTATGATGGGTTGTGCATTGACCATATACCGGGCAAATATCGTATTCAAGTGCTGGGATTTGATATCAACGAACGGCGGCCTCTCGGCATTGGGGCGGCATGCCTAGCTCTGCTCTCTTTTCTGCCTGAAAAACAGAGGGAAGATATTATTGCGGCCAATGCCCCCAGGTATATGACGTATTATGGGATTGAAGATAAAGAAGTCAGATCATGGATCAAGCGTACCCGAAAACTGAAATACTCAAACAGTATCCATATTGTCAGTTCGGAGTCCATAGGTGTCGGTGCTCCCATTTTAAATAAAAAGGGGCAGGTTGTAGCAGCCATCAGCATGGCAGGCATTAACAGCCGGATGACATCGGAAAAGCGCCGGGAAACTGCCCGCATAATACTGGCAGAAATCGCAGCAGTTGATCCACCGCCGGATTAAGGAAATTCCATTAAGGCCATGAAGTCACAAACACATAAAAAAAGACAACATACCAATGCATTTTTAATATGGAAAAGAAAACGCTATGCCAGATGGTAAAAATGAATTCAAAGAATGGATTGTAAATCTTAGAAACGATTTTCATAAACACCCGGAACTGTCTGCTAATGAAAAAAGGACCACCCAAAAAATTTGTGAAGTGCTTAAAAGCCTGGATGCACACGTTCAGACATTTGAAGAAATGACGGGTGCAGTGGCCGTTTTTAAAGGTGAAAACCAAAATCTTAAAAATGCCGGAACCATTGCATTGAGAGCAGATATTGATGCTCTGCCCGTCCAGGAAATGGTTGACAAAGGCAATAAATCAAGAACGGACGGGATCATGCATGCCTGTGGCCATGATGCCAACACGGCCATTGTTCTGGGTGTGGCAAAAAAAGTCAGGGATACAGGCCTGCTCAAAGAGATCAATGGATCCATAAAATTTATTTTTCAGCCTTCGGAAGAAAAATTGGGCGGCGCCAGGGCCATGATTGAAAAGGGCGCTCTTGAAAACCCCTTAGTGGATCAGATTATTGCAGGTCATATGGACCCCAACCTGCCAGTGGGAACCGTGGGGGTATTCACCCACATCGGTCATGCAGCATCTGATCCATTTGAACTTGTGATAAATGGCAAAGGCACCCATGGCGCCCGTCCCTATCAAGGGGTCAATCCCATCACTGGTGCGGGTATGTTTGTAAGCAGCCTGGACTCGATTATTCCCAGGCACATCAACCCTGCCCTGTCCGCAGTCATCAGTGTCGGCACCTGCCACAGCGGTGATGCCGGGAATGTGATTCCCGAACAGGCAATCATAACAGGTTCCATCCGAACCCATGATGAGGATGCCAGAGCCCGGATTTTCAAGGCCTTGAAAAATTTAGTCCGGGGAATTGATACGGTTCTCGGGACAAGAAGTGAGATTAACATAAGACCGGGAGCGCCCTTAGGGGTTAATGACCCACAGGTCTGCAAGTCTCTCCACGCTGCATCTGAGGCCGTATTGGGAAAAAAACGAGTAATAATCCTTCCCTTTATTATGGGCAGCGAAGATTTCTATTATTTCGCCCAGAAATGCCCCGGCGCCATCATGCGGTTCGGATGTGCAAGCAAAGAAAACAACATCACCCATCCGCTGCATTCTCCCTTTTTTGATCTTCACGAAGATGTTTTGAAAATAGGGGCAGATATATTATTCAAAGCAGTTGAAAATTTTTTTAAAAAAAATAAGCAATACAGAGCTGTAAAAGCTTAAACGAGTGTTGAGTAAAGATAAGTGGTAAAACAAAAATTTTTATCAGGAGGGTAAGTGAAATGAAGAAAAAAAGTGTCATATTGTTGTCCTTCTCGCTGTTCATTCTCATGTGTTTGTCCTGTTTTTTACAACCGGCTTTTGCCGGCAAGAAAGATGATACCCTTTACTTTTCATGGGAAAAAGAATTGGAGACGCTGGACCGCTATTACAACACTGCCAGGGAAGGAATGGTTGTCAGTCGTCAAATATGTGATGATTTGCTGTATCGTGATCCAGACACGAATGAATACAAACCGCTTTTAGCCAAGACTTACAAGTGGCTGGATACCACCACCATGGAATTCGAGCTTCGGCAGGGCATCAAGTTTCACAATGGAGAAAAATTTGATGCGGATGACGTGGTCTATACCCTCAACTTTATGAGTAACCCGGACAATAAGGTGCTGGTCCAGAGAAATGTGAACTGGATCGATAAGGCTGAAAAACTTGGGCCGTACAAAGTGAAACTCTATCTGAAAAAAGCCTTTCCTTCGGCACTGGAATATCTGGCCGGCAATCTGCCCATATATCCGAATGAATACTATGCAAAGGTTGGAACCAAAGGATTCGGGCTTAAACCTGTAGGTACCGGCCCTTACAAAGTTGTGGATCATGAACTGGGCAGAAAGATTGTCTTTGAAAGAAATGAAGACTATTTTAAGGACAGTCCCAAGGGACGTCCTGCTATTCAACGTCTTGTTCAGCGAACCATCCCGGAAATCACAACCATGTCAGCTGAAATAATGACCGGCGGATTGGATTGGATTTATATGGTGCCTAAGGATCAAGCCGACCAGATGGCTAAACTTAAAAGATTCCAGGTGGTCAAGGCTGAAAGCATGCGTGTAGGCTGGCTGGTTATGGATGCTGCCGGAAGGACGGGTGAAAATCCGTTCCAAAAATTGAAAGTCAGACGAGCCGTTGCTCACGCTATCGATCGAGAATCAATCTCCCGTAATCTGGTTGGCGGCCAATCCAGGGTAATTCATTCACATTGTTTTCCATCCCAGCTGGGGTGTACTGACGACGTCATGAAATATGATTACGATCCTGCAAAAGCCAAAGCCCTGCTGGCAGAGGCCGGCTATCCCAATGGTTTTGAAATCGATATGTACGGATACCGCAACCGCCCCTATGGTGAAGCCATCATCAGTTATTTAAGGAAGGCGGGTATCAATGCTAACTTGAAGTATCTGAAGTACTCTGCTGTGAGGGAAAAGGTTTACGGCAACAAGGTCTCCTTTGATTTTACAACCTGGGGGTCATATGGTGTAAATGATGTTTCCAATATCACTGGACGTTTTTACAATTTCACGGAGGTGGATTTTGCCAGAGATGAACTGCTTCGTGACTGGCTGGCAAAAGGCGATTCAACAATCGATCCAGAAGAACGGAAGGCTATCTATAAAAAAGCATTAAAACGGATAGCAGACCAGGCTTATGTTCTACCGCTGTTCACCTGGGTGGCCAACTACGTCTATGCTAAAGAGCTTGATTTCAAGCCCTACCCCGATGCCGTACCGCGTTTCTTTCTGGCAAAATGGAAATGAAATATTTGAGGGACTTGAATTCCAAGTCCCTCTATCACCTTAGCTTGGAGCGACGATAATGCTCATCTATATTGGGAAACGAATCGTCATGGCGTTGATGGTTTCAGTGGTAGTCTCGTTTATCAGCTTCATGATCCTGAATCTGTCGGGAGATCCTGCAATCGCCCTGGCCGGTGCTGACGCAAGCCCGGAAGAAATCCAGGTCATCCGTGTACAATATGGCCTGGATCGTCCGGTTATCGTTCAATACATCGAGTGGATCGGTCGAGCCCTGCAAGGTAATCTGGGTGTGTCGCCATACTTTAATATGCCAGTAAAGGATCTTATTGGTGCTCGGATCGGTGTCACTTTGATACTGGGTACCTGTGCCTTTGCCTTTGCTATTCTCCTGGCAATTCCTTTGGGTGTAGTTGCCGCGATTCGGCCCAATACATGGATAGATCGAACGGCCTTGACCATATCTGTTTTTGGTCAGGCCCTTCCCAATTTCTTTTTCGGTCTGCTCATGATTATTTTTTTCGGTGTCATATTGCAATGGCTACCGATTTCCGGAGACGATACCTGGAAACATTTCATCATGCCGGCCGTTGCTCTGGGTTATTATGCCTCTCCATCCCTGATGCGGCTGACGAGAACGGGCATGCTTGAAGTGCTGGGATCCGATTACATTCGCACAGCCAGGGCCAAAGGCTTAAAAACATTCAGCATCCTGTTTAAACACGCTTTGCGCAATGCCATTATTCCCGTGGTTTCGCTGGGTTTTGTGCAATTTGGGTATATGCTCGGTGGTGCGTTTATCATTGAATATGTTTTTGCCATCAACGGTATTGGTTTTTTGGCAGTTCAATCCATTCAGCGTGCTGATCTGCCCGTTGTACAGGTTATCGTATTGTTGTTATCAGTCATCTATGTTTCCATGACATTGGTGGCTGATATTATTAATGCTTTCCTCGACCCGCGTATACGGGCCAATTAACGACAGACTCATGTGAGGCAAGATCAAGATGATGGAAACAGCAGGTCCTTTTAAAAATATAACATTTCCGACACCAAAGCAGATAGTCTATCGCAAGGCCAAACGCCACAAAGGTTTTTTGATCGGGGGAACCATTTTGCTGTTTATTATTTTCATGGCCATTTCAGCTCCAATTTTAGCGCCCCATGATCCCTATGAACAAAACCTCGATACACGTCTCATTGTCCCTGTCTGGCATGCAGAGGGAACCTGGAATCACATTCTGGGAACGGACAATCTGGGTCGGGACTATTTAAGCCGCCTGATGTACGGTGCCCGTATTTCACTGCTCATCGGTGTTGCAGCAATGTTGATTTCGGGCGTAATCGGTACCATTTTAGGCGTGTCAGCCGGTTATTTCGGCGGGCGGGTGGACATGATTGTCAGTGCCATAATCAGCATACGTCTGGCGTTGCCGATTATGCTGGTCGCCCTTGCCGTTGTGGCTCTGGTTGGCGGTTCCCTGATGATCGTGGTCCTGGTGTTGGGGCTGATGATCTGGAACCGGTTTGCATTGGTGATGCGTGCCTCAACTCAGCAACTGCGCTCAATGGATTATGTCAATGCTGCCAAGACTTCAGGGTGTTCAACACTTAGAATTATTTTAACTGAGGTCATGCCCAATATCCTGAACAATCTTATTGTTGTAGCGACACTGGAAATCACCCGGGCCATACTGATCGAAGCGTCCTTATCTTTTCTGGGCATGGGCGTTCAGCCGCCGTTGCCCTCATGGGGTCTGATGGTGAATGAGGCCAAGGGGTTCATGCTCTTCAGCCCCTGGATGATTATGATACCCGGGACGGCTATCTTTGCCCTGGTCATTTCCATTAATCTGCTCGGCGACGGGGTCCGAGACATTACTGCACCGGAGGGACGATAGTGAGTGCACTGCTTGAAGTTAAGGGATTGCGGGTTGATATCCCTTTGGAAGCCGGAATTTTACATGCAGTAAGGGGTGTGGATATTGTCGTTGAACGCGGCAAAACCCTTGCCCTGGTTGGTGAGTCAGGTTGCGGCAAATCGTTAAGTGTATTGTCGGTCATGGATCTTTTGCCCCAAAAAGCCAAATGGCGTGCTGACAAAATTTTTTTTGATGGGAAAAATCTTAATGATGCCGACACAAGCCCGATGGCAAATATTCGTGGATCTAAAATCGCCATGATTTTTCAGGAACCTATGACCTCACTCAATCCTTGCTATACCATCGGCAACCAGCTTGAAGAAGCCCTTTTGACCCATAAACAGGTCTCCCGAAAAGACGCCAGGGATCGCGCAGTGTTCTTATTGGAAAAAGTAGGTATTACAGCCGCCGCCAGCCGTTTAAGGCAATATCCCCATCAACTTTCAGGCGGCCTGCGTCAACGGGTGATGATCGCCATGGGCCTGATGTGTGGTCCGCCCCTGCTCATCGCCGATGAACCGACGACTGCCCTGGATGTGACTATTCAAGCCCAGATTCTGGCCCTTCTGGCTGCGATTCAGAAAGAATTCGATATGGGGATGATTCTTATTACACATGACCTGGGTGTTGTGGCCCGTATTGCCGATCATGTCAATATCATGTATTGCGGACAGGTTGTGGAGTCCGGCTCGGCAATAGATCTGTTCAATAATCCTCTTCACCCCTATACCCAGGGGCTATTACGGTGTATCCCCATTCCAGGAAAAACCGCTCCCGGAGCGCACCTGGGGTCGATTCCGGGTATGGTACCGACACCCATAGGCCAGCAGGTGGGGTGCGTGTTTCAAAACCGGTGCGAATATGTGCATGACCCCTGCAGGTCTTCTATAGTTGAAGCAACCCGGATCTCTGACGGAAGAGAATATAACTGCCTTCTAACCCCGGAAGTTTGCCGGACAAACATGAGCAAAGGTTTACCCAAATGACAACTACCCTTTTGCATACTAAAGATCTCACAAAGGTATATCAGATCAGTGCCGGTATTTTTAAAGGCAAACAATCATTAACTGCAGTCAATGGCATCAGCATTGATGTCAACCCGGGCGAAGTTGTCGGACTGGTAGGAGAGTCAGGTTGCGGAAAAAGCACCATTGCCAGGATTGTTCTTGGACTCGAAAAGGCCACCAGCGGTGAAGTTTACTATGCTGGAGCACCGATATCAGATATGGACCGCAAACAGCGGTCTCGACGTATCCAGCCCATATTTCAAGATCCTTACTCTTCTTTGAATCCACGCAAGTCCATTGAAACAATCGTTTCACTTCCCTACAGGGTCCATAAAGTAGGTAACCGCGCAGCAATGATGGATAGAGTTGATGAGATCCTGGAAACGGTGGGTCTGCCTTCGAGAATGCGATACAGTTATCCCAATCAGCTTTCCGGAGGGCAGCGCCAGCGTGTGGCCATTGCACGTGCCCTCATGATGAGCCCCGAGCTTGTGATCTGTGATGAACCGACCTCAGCATTAGATGTGTCGGTCCAGTCGCAGATCCTGAATCTTCTTTTGGATCTTCGTGATCAGCAAGGATTAACGTATTTGATCATTACCCATAATCTTAGTGTAGTTGAACACATCGCTACTCGTGTGGCTGTGATGTATTTGGGCAGAATCGTTGAAGAAGCCGAGACCAAAGTACTTTTCAGCAATCCGCGTCATCCCTATACCCATGCTCTGCTTTCTTCCGTACTAACCCCTGAACCACAAATGGGCCTGCCTAAAACCCATCTGGGCATAGCTTACCCCAATCCTATCGACCCGCCATCAGGATGCACCTTTCATCCCCGATGCCCAAAAGTCACTGAAGAATGCAAACTTTCCCGGCCGCAAGCCTCTGGCCCATCCGGTCATTTTGTGGAGTGCTTCCACCCCGAACCAGAATAATAAAATAGTTTTTTCAAGGAAAAATTAATTAAATGGAATCCATTGCAGAATTGTTTACACATTGTTTTGAAAAACATAACAAAAAAACAGCCATATCTTTTTTAAGAGGTAATAAAATAGAAAGCCGGATATCTTTTCATAGTCTTAACTTGAATTCAAACAAAATGGCCAACCTGTTTTTAAAAAAAGGAATTAAAAAATCTGACAATGTTGTTCTTCTCCTTGATAAATCCCTTATTTTTATTGTTGTCTACATTGCCCTTCAAAAAATAGGGGCTGTTTGCGTGCCTTTAAATCCAGGGTTTAAAAAATCTGAATTAACCTATCTGCTAAATGATGCAGCACCGTCTATGGTTATTATAAACCATGATCAGGCAGGGATGATAAAACAGATTGATTCCAGCTTAATCTGTATAAAGATTGATACAAAAATTGCTTTTCAAAAGATTTCTTTTTTTACATCCTGTTCCAATAATCTGGAGAAAGTAAACTTTGCACCTGATGATCCCGGGCTCATCATTTATACATCAGGAACCACTGGTGATCCCAAAGGTGCTGTCTTAACCCAGAAAAACCTGGTACATGATGCAAAAAATGTTATTAAAATATGGGGAATTTCAGATTCGGACACACTATGCCACAGCCTGCCTCTTTTTCATGTTCACGGCTTATGTTTTGCCCTTCACACTGCATTGATTTCAGGAACACATGTGGTGTTGCTTGACAGGTTTGATCCCGAATTCGTGGTTGATATTTTAAAAGAAAATAAAACAGATCTTTCCTGCTCCATATTCATGGGAGTTCCTGCCATGTATTCAAAACTCATTGACACTTTTAAAAGTCAGTCCCCTTGTTTTGATCACATGCGGTTGTGGACATCAGGGTCAGCGCCCCTGCCGGCAAAGGAATTTCAAAGAATTACCCAGACCTTTGGTAAAGAGCCTGTGGAAAGAGAAGGCATGTCAGAAACGGGAATGAATTTTTCCAATCCTTTAAATGGAGAAAAAAAACCAGGTTCGATAGGGATTTCTCTTCCCGGTATTAAAGTAAGAATTGTTGATCCTGAAACCTTATTGGATGTAGCACCCGGCAAGACAGGTGAGTTCTGGCTCAAATCAGACTCCATCATATCACAGTATTGGAAAAAACCCGAAGAAACAGCCAGAGCCTTTGAGCAGGGATGGTTTAAAACAGGTGATCTTGGAAAAAAAGATTCCAGCGGATATTATTATCTTACGGATCGCTTGAAAAATATCATAATCACAGGAGGAGAAAATGTTTCTCCCAGTGAAATTGAAACAATAATCAACAAGCTTGATGAGGTTATTGAATCTTCTGTTCTAGGCATTTTCGATGAAAAGTGGGGAGAAAAAATTGTAGCGGCTGTGGTTAAAAAACCGACATCAGGTGATATATCCTGCGCCATCAAGGCTATTTGCAAAGAATATCTCCATGACTGGAAATGTCCGAAAAAAATCATCTTTATTAAAAACCTGCCCAGAAATACCATGGGTAAAATCTTAAAAGACGATCTTAAAAAAATATTTTAAAGATTTCTCTTCACTCCACTGTGATGTCCACGTTCAACTGATCCTCGATTTGATTAAGATTTTGCTCCAAGGTTTGCATGGTTAGATTTTGGGGAATTTCAACCGAAATCGACAAACTGTAAAAGGCAGCTCCGCTTTCCGGTGAAAATTTCATCTCTGAGTTCAGGGAAGTGATGTTGATATCATTATCAGCAAGAAAACGACTCACTTTGTATACTATACCGGCCTGATCCAGTCCTTCCACGTGGAGATTTTTAACATAATAAGCTTTCTGTTTCCTAACCGCATGGTTAGCGGGCCGTATAAAGGCTGTGATACCTTTCTCTCTTTCCAGCCGGCGGCATTCCATAGAAAGATTTTCTTCTATATCTGTTTCTTCCACCTCAGACAGAGGAGAAAGCAGCAGGATGATGGCAAATTCCCCGGCCAGGTTGGTCATGGTCGAATCTTTCAAATTACATTCATTTTTGTAGATTACTTCAGAAATATCTGCGACAATGCCGGGCCTATCCTTGCAAAAAGCGGTTAATACAAATTCTTTTGACATAATTTAGCTCCTTTTCGACTCTAAATAACTTTTCGTTTCTTTGACAATAAAAAGGGAAATCAGCAACAGCCCAATCAGATCAGGAATTGCCATTAACCCTTTAACATTCTAGCAAAACCGAACAATGCTCAGTTTAACCACCACTCCTGCATCCATAAAAATAACAACCTCGATTCAACATGCCATAATTAACTTTATCCGAAATACCACTTCCCGGCAACTATATATTATAATTTATCTTGACTATATTAATTTTTAGGTCTTAATATAATTCCTTTATTTTATTAATACATTAAGGAGTATTATCAATATGCTGCGGGAAAAAAAAATAGGGTTTATTGGAAGTGGTAATATGGGTGAGGCCTTGATCAGTGGCCTGGTTCTTTCAAAGGCAGCAAAGCCTGAAAATATCATTTGTTCAGACATTGCAAAAGATCTTTTAGAAAATATTCAAAACAAATACAAAGTCTCAACAACCACAGACAATATTGAAGTAGCCAGACAATCCGAAATCGTTATCTATGCAACAAAGCCCCAGATCTTAGGATCGGTCCTGAAAGAAACCGCAGGAGCCCTTGATCAATCAAAGCTTATAATCTCCATTGCAGCCGGCGTTCCTTTGGCGGCCATTGCTGCAGGACTTCATAAAAAACTTCGGCTCATAAGGGTCATGCCCAATATCTGTGCATTTGTAAAAGAGAGTGCCACAGCAATTGCAGCAGGTGAATTCGCATCAGACAAGGATGTGGCACAGGCCAGAGCGATTTTTGATTCTGTCGGGAAAACCGTCTTTATCCAGGAGAATGTCCTCATGGATGCATTCACCGGACTAAGCGGCAGTGGACCTGCCTATATTTTTACCATTATTGATGCAATGGCTGATGGAGGAGTCAAAATGGGGCTGTCAAGGAAAGATTCTCTGTTTTTATCCACCCAGACAGTTCTTGGCGCGGCAAAGCTTTTGCTTGAATCAAAGGAACACCCAGGACAGCTGAAAGACAGGGTCGCATCCCCTGGTGGAACAGCCATTGCAGGCATCCATACCCTTGAACAGGGCGGACTCAGAACAACCATGATAAATGCAGTGGAATCAGCCACAAAACGCTCAAAGGAACTGGGTGATATGATGGTGAAAGATTTTATAAAAAACAATAAAAAAAGCAGTTAAAAAGTATTCAGGGCAGAAATATGGCATGGGATTAAATTTCTGCCCTGAACGACTGGGAAGTGAACTTCAAGGTGATGAATAAGTATAGACTTAAACTTCAAGTTCCTTTCTGATCCAATCTCTTACTTCGCCCTCAACAGCATAGACTCCTTTATACTGACCGATTCCTTCCAAAAATTTTGTTTCAAGTTTTTTTGGAAGCCTGAAATTTCCCAATTCCTCGGAATCAAACCCTTTTCTTCTGACCAGGGTTAAGATAGGAGGTTTTTTCCATGTATTAATAACAAAATATACTGTTTCGTTGTCGTTATCCCTTGAATTATAATATGCCTGTGATCTTAAAGGTCCCCATTCAAGATGGAGCGCAATGGCCTCTTCAGGAGTCATTTCCCAGTCCACTGAATTAACCAGATCCCAGTTGTGTTTTATATCATTAAGGCGCATACCTTCCTCCAATTATTTTATAGTGTATCCAAAGTCTAATAAATAAATAGAGCAAATTGCGTGCCTGAGCTGTCTGGTTTTATGAACAAAGCATAAATAAAGGGGTTCTTGAAATTAGAGAGGATTAAAAGTTTAAAGGATTTTAATCAATTGATGCAGAAATGAGACACAATGAGCAAGACATAAATGTCTCACTCATTGCAGTCCTTACAGATTACCAGTTCTCACAAAGTAATTCAAAAAAACCTGCCGGTTTTACACAGGCAGGACATTTTTCAGGTGCTGCTCTTCCCGTGTGAATGTAACCACAACTCAGGCATCGCCAGACCATTTCCTCATCTTTTTGAAAAACCCTGTCTCTTGCAATATTGTCGGCCAGCTCAAGATAAAGCTTTTCATGATGTTTTTCAGCCACAATAATTTTGTTAAATGTATCTTCTGCTCTCTCAAACCCTTCCTTTCGAGCAATTTTTTCAAATTTGGCATACATATCTTCACTGACATATTTTTCCAAAGCTGCCGCTGAAAGAAGGTTTGCGCGGGTATCTTTAATCACACCAGTGGGAAAAGTCCATTTGATTTCAAGTTCTCCCCCATTAAAAAATTTAAAAAACCGGAGTGCATGCTCAAATTCCTGACCTGCAGTCTCATCAAATATTTTTGCGATCTGGATATATCCATCATCCCGGGCTTTACTTGCAAAAAAATTATACCGAGTTCTGGCCTGGGTTTCTGCTGCAAAGGATGTATGAAGATTAATTGCCGTCAGGCTTTCCCTGAATTTTATCATACTCACCTTCTTTTTTTATTCTTCTATAGATATAGCGTCAGCGCCACATTCACTAGCTGCTCTGCGAGCAATATCTTTTAGATGTTCAGGAATTTCATCCAGTTTAATAGTTGACTTTAACTGATCTTCATCATATTCGAAAATTTCAGGACAAAGGTCATTACAATTCCTGTCACCCATACACATTTTGCTAATGGTTACTTTCATTTTTATTACTCCTTTTTTTATTAGTTTAGCGTTTAACATCTTGTTTATCTTCGCATCCAGGTATGGTATTTTTTTATCCGCGCAAGAAATTTTTCCGGCGCATGATTTTTCTTCCACAACCCGGCTGCATACTTATTAGCCTCAGCCATTGTAGGGTAGATATGAATCGTCCCTAAAATTTTATTTAGACCTATTCCATGCTTCATTGCAAGGACAAACTCTGCAATAACATCAGCCGCATGATTCCCGACAATAGTGACACCCAGTATTTTATCCTTTCCCGGCACGGTTAAAACCTTTACAAATCCATGATTTTCAGAATCTGTTATGGCCCGGTCAAGGTCATCAATCCCATATTTAACCATTTCATAATCAAGGTTTGCAAGTTTGGCATCTGTCTCATTTATTCCAACCCTTGCCACTTCAGGATCAGTGTATGTGGCCCATGGGATGGTATTATAATCTACTCTGAATTTTTTTAAGCTGCCGAACAATGCATTTACAGAAGAATACCATGATTCATGAGCAGCTGTATGGGTAAACTGGTAGCGGCCATGGACATCTCCGCTACAATAAATATTAGGAAAATTAGTCTGTAAAAATTCATTGGTTTCAATATAATTATTTCCTGTGAGCTCAATGCCAAGTTCTTCAATACCGAACCCTTTTACATTGGGGGTTCTTCCCAGGGCGATCAGAATTTTATCAAATGTGACCCTGATTTGTTTTCCATCATGATCACAAATCAATTGTTTTTGCTCTCCAAAGGCTTCAATTGCTTTGGCTGAATGATTCAAAAAAACATCAATACCTTCTATAGCAAACCTTTCCAAAACGATTTTACCAGCATCAGGATCTTCTTTTTTCATTATCATCGAGCCCCTCTGGACAAGGGTTACCTTTGATCCCAATCTTGAAAATCCCTGGGCCAGCTCACATCCGATTGGCCCTGCACCCAAAACCACCAGATTTTTCGGCAAAGTTCTGATATCCCAGATATTGTCCGAGGTAAGATAGTCAGTCTGCGCCAGCCCCGGCAGATCCGGAACCATTGGCTTTGCGCCCGTGGCAATTATGATATTTTTTGTGGTTAAAATTCTTTCATTCACCTTTACTTCAAAGGGAGATATAATTTTTGCCCTGCCTTTTATACAATCAACACCCAGTTTTGTATACCGCTCAACCGAATCATGGGGCTCCACTCGTTTAATAATGGTCTGAATCCTTTCCATGATAGCTGCAAAATCAAAATCAACTATAATTTTTTTGAACCCGAATTCCTTTGCCCTTTTGGCATAGGATAAAAGCCTGGCACTGGCAATAAGCGCTTTGCTGGGTACGCATCCTGTATTAAGGCAATCTCCCCCCATTTTATCTTCTTCAATCAAAGCGACCTTTGCCTTTACAGCCGCGGCAATATAGGAAGCCACAAGCCCGGCAGATCCTGCTCCAATTACCACCAGATTATAATCATAAACCTTTGGTTTTGAAAATTTAGAAAATACTTTCTGCTGTCTTATCATTGCAGTGATCCGTTTTGCAATAATCGGGAAAATGCCTAATAATGCAAAGGATAATATAATATTCAACGATAAAATCTGGCCGGGTGATTCTATTTTTGCAAGCTGGGTTCCGGCGTTAATAAATACAATGGTTCCAGGAAACATTCCCATCTGGGAGACAATATAAAAAACAAAAGTACGAATGGTGGTAAGTCCCATGACAAGGTTAATCACAAAAAATGGAAATAAAGGCACAAGCCTTAAGGTAAAAAGGTAAAATCCGCCCTCTTTGTCTATCCCTTTATTGATGGCTAAAAGCTTTGATGAAAATTTTTGCTGGACCCAGTCTTTGAACATGTACCGGGAAACTAAAAAGGCTAAGGTTGCTCCTATGGTGCTGGCAAAGGAGACAAGAAGGGTCCCGTAAAAAAGACCGAACAAGGCACCGCCGGCCAGTGTCATAATAACGGCTCCGGGAAGGGACAAAGCTGTTACAAGAATATAGATGGTCATGTAAATAGCCATTGTCATGACTTTATTCTGGCCATAATATTCCTTAAAAGCGTCAAGCTCATTTTTCAGGTTGGCAAGGGAAAAATACTGATCCAGATCAAATAAAAAAAACATTGAGCTCAGCCCCAGGATAGCAAGCACTATTAAAATTTTAAAGCCCAATTTTTTTCCCATTTGTATCTTCCCTTAAAAATCTATAGTACTTTTTCAATGGCTTGAAATTTTTTCATAAATTTTTGATCAATATAGTTTTTAATCATAAATGCAATCTTTCCTTTAAACACCAGTCCTTTTTTCTTTAATACTCCAACCCCGCCGCCAATGTTGAAGATCAAAAGATATTCAGGCCCCGGATCAAATACTTCAAGGTTTTTTCCTTCAAGGGCTGCCATCAAATTATGAAGAAGGACAGGATTTTGCCTCACTGCATATACTCCTACTTTATCCAGGGGCTGGTCTTTAAAATAAATACAATCGCCGCCACCAAATATTTCAGGATATTTTTCACACTGCAGATATTTATTAACTAAAAGCCCTTTATCCGGCCCAACAGGCAGGCCTGATTCTTCAAACAGGGTGGAAGGTTTAACCCCTAAGGCCATGAAAATAAAATCTGTGGGAAATATTTCCCCTGTTTCAAGACAGATTTCATCCTGCTTGATATTTTTTACATAACCTGTTTCAAAAATTTGAATATCCCTTTTGCAAAGTGATGAAAGAACTCTTACTCTTATACTTTCGGGAAATCTTGCCATAAATTTATTACCGGCAAAAATATGGATATCCGGCATATACTGATTCACCTTTTTTGCCAGCTGCCACACATTACCGGCAACTTCGGCCGCTGAAGGCCCACCCCCTACAATACTGATACTAATCTTTTTTTGTGAAAACAATTGCTTTAATTTATCAGCGGCTTCCATTAACTTTTCAATGGGTTTAACTGAATAAATATTATCATTTTTTCCCCTGACTGCCTGCATGGGGACATAACTGCCTGCATTAAAGGAAACCACATCATATGAAAATGTATGTCCTGTCTTAGTGTAAATCTGTTTTTTAACCGGATCAATCCGGATAGCTCTATCTTTTACAAAAATACCGCCCTGTTTTTGAACCACATCCTGTGTGGCGAACCGGATATCTTTAGGAGTGTATGTCCCGCCCAGCATCCCCGGCCCCATTCCGGAATAATAGTGGTAAAAAGAAGGGCCAATCACAGTAATTTTAAACCCTTTTTCAACAAACTTGCCAATATTTTCAAGGGTCATCATGTGGGCATGCCCGCCCCCAATCAAGACAAGATGTTTTCTCATTTTACCCCCTCGTTTTCCCATATGAGCTTCAAGGTCATTTGTGATCATGATATTACGTGTGACCTTTAGGTTACGTGTGACCTTCAGGTTAAAGGCTGTCCATAAGTTTACCCAGACTTGCCATATGAACTTTTTCTTCATTGGCAATTCTATTGATAATATCCTTTGATTCTGGATTCTTAATTTTTACAGATAGTCTTTGATAAAGATCCAGCGCCTGGGCCTCTATTGACATGGCAAGGGAAATCACATCTATTTCAGAATTAAGATCAGGGTTAAAAAGATCAAGATATTCTTTTGTGGACAGGCCGCCTTCTAAAGCCTTTGTTTCAACCATTTTTTCAAATTCCTCTTTGTCCACTTCCACATCACTTATGTCATTATATGCAAAATAAATAGACATCTGATGTTTCACTTCAATATCTGATAAATTGGCAAAAAGATCTTTTACTTTTTCTATTTTTGCTTCTTTTTCCATGGAAATATAAAAATCGTACAACCCCTGTTCAAGGGAATAGGCAACCTTTAATACTTCCTGCGGCTCCTCTTTTCCAGTAAAAAGATCCATTCCAAGATCCTCAGTTCCAATCGCTGTTTTAGCATCCCATGCCGTTATCCCACCTGCAATATTAAATACTTTTTTAAACCCTTTTCCAGCAAGCATTTGCGCAGCGACACGGCTGCGCCCTCCAATAGCTCAGTAGACCAAGGTCGGTTTTTCCGGATCAATCTCGCCAAGCCTGTCAGCAAGCTGGGGTAATGGAATCAGGGTGGCTCCCGGGATATGGCTCTCCTGATATTCCGATGGCTGTCTCACATCCAGGATCGTTATTTCTTCTCCAGGATGTTGAGAGATATAGCTTTGCGTCCGGCTGAAATCAATTGATTTTACCGGTGTTAAAAACTGCATCCATTTCATTGAAATTCCTCCTATATCAATTTATACCATAGTGGGTACCTTTCTTGTACTCGGCCTGCAAAGGAGAATATGCTTTCAGGATTTTTAAATTTTTCGATTCTGCACTGGTTAAAAAATAGTAATTGTTCAGCCCGTTAAAAAAAGTTATCCCCAAAGCCCTGTCTGATGAATATTTTCAGAAGGTTAAGCTAATAGCCTCGAAACAAATATCCATCAGACAGGGCGGCTTCAAGCGTAAGAGCTGAATAATTACAAAAAATATTGATCGACTATGCTTATATCTAACCCAGTGATTTAAATGCTTTGGTACTGGCCCCGCAGACAGGGCATTTCCAGTCATCGGGCAGATCTTCAAATTTTATTCCCTTTGCAATCTTTCCTTTTCTGTCTCCTTTATCAGGATTATAAATATAACCGCAATTAGTTGTCTGGCATTGATGCATATCCTTAGGCTCAACCATTTTCATTTCCCTTCTCAATTCATATTCAAAGCAATAATTTCTTTAATTCAATTTTTACAATTCCATGTTGCAATAATACAAACCTGTCTCAAACCTATATTTACACCTGACTCAAGACAAAAAGTAATTGTTCAGCCCATTAAAAAAAATATCCCCAAAGCCCTATCTGATGGATATTTGCAGAAGGTTAAGCTAATAGCCTCGAAACAAATATCCATCAGATAGGGCGTGTTCAAGCGTAAGAGCTGAATAATTACAACAAAAAATATGCTAAAAGCCTTGTAAAGGTTCAAAGAAAGGGCTGCATCATTGATCTGAGCCCTTATCTTCCTGAACATCTGCATCCATGACCATCATGCATTCATGGCATTCAAGCTCAATATTGGGGACATCACCATATCTTTTTTTTATTTCATCTTCTGACAGGTGTGAAACCCCGGAGCATCCACATTGGGGGCAAGATGTTTTTATCCTGTATTTTTTTGTCATGAGACCTCCAGACATTTAAAAAAATTAACTTTTTTTACCTTTATCACTTGATCTGAGGATCATTGGGTTTCCCAGCACAATCAGGCGTATAGCAGGAATTATCAACAAAGGAACAATCACTCTTACACGACGGACATACTTCAGGCGGTTTGTCTGCTTCAATTGCGTACCCGCATTTATCACAAATCCAGCTGACCATAATTTTTCTCCTCTTTTTAAATGGTATATTCTTACCTGTTTTAAATATAGTTTTCTTGTCTCTATATCCGGTTCAATATCTTATCCAAATCTTATCCAAAAATCATGCCATGTTTGTATCGATTGTTTTAATAAAATTATTATTATCCCAACAAAAAAACTACAACTGACAATAAGACACAGATGATTCAGCTTTTATAAGGGTCTTGTTTTTTCCCTGAGCCAGGATGCCACATCCTTTTCCAGATCAGGAGACAATTTCTCGTATACTCCGGCATGATAGGTATTGATCCAGTCTTTTTCTTCTATAGACAGCAGGTCCAGGTCAATCAGATCTCTTTCAAAATGACAATATGTCAGATTTTCAAATTTCATGAATGTTCCAAATTCATTTTCAAAGGCCTGATCCACAAGGATCATGTTTTCAAGCCGTATGCCGTATGCACCCTCTCTGTAAAGACCGGGCTCATTGGTCAGTACCATGCCTTTTTCAAGTTTTACATCTACAGGATGGGGGCTTATCCTTGCCGGACCTTCATGGACACACAGAAAAAATCCAACGCCATGGCCCGTGCCATGGCCAAAATCCATTCCCTGTTTCCATAAATGCTGCCTTGAAAGAGTGTCAACCTGAAACCCCCTGGTACCGCTTGGAAACAAAATGGTTGCCACTGCGATATGGCCCTTGAGTACAAGAGTATAATCTGAAATTTCCTGTCCAGACGGTTCCCCTCTAAAAATGGTTCGGGTAATGTCCGTGGTACCCGTAAGATAATTCCCCCCTGAATCTGTTAAAAACATGCCTGTATCAGAGATGACCGCACTGGTTTCCCGGGTGGCGGAATAGTGGCACATGGCTGAATGTTCTTTAAAGGCCATGATGGGATCAAAGCTGTTATCAACAAACAACTCCTGTTTTTCTCTAAACCCATAAAGCTTTGCAGCAATTGTAAGCTCTGTGACTTGGCTGTTTTCCGGCTGATGCTCAAGCCAGTAAAGAAAATTTACAACTGCCAGGCCGTCTTTTATTAAGGTCTGTCTCAAATGAGAGATTTGAATATCATTTTTTATGGCTTTCAACGCAATGGCAGGATTGGGCTTTTCAACAATTTTACATTTCTTATTAATGGATTGATAAAGCTGATAGTTTGTATTTGCCGGATCAACTATAATGCTCTGGTCGTCTTCAATTTTCAATAACTCGGTATATATATCCTCATACTCAAAGATATCAATGGCATCCAGACTCAATTCATTTACAAGCTCATCATTCACTTTTTCTTTACTGATAAACAAAAAAACCTGTTTGGGTGCTATCAATACAAAGGCAATATTCACAGGGTTTGTATGAACATCTTTACCCCGAAGATTCAGAGTCCAGGCGATATCATCAAGGGTCGCCATCAAATGATATGATGCGCCCAGATCATTCATCTTTCTTCGGATTTGCCCAATTTTATCACCACGGCTTTGCCCTGTATATTTTTCCGGAAAGGAAAATGCCGGGGAATTAGGTCTTACCGGACGATCCGACCAGGATTGGGTGATATAATCAATCCCTGAATTAAGACAAAGCCCTTTGCCCTCAATCTCTGTTGCCAGCTTTTTCACATCGGCCATACTGAACATATTCCCGTCAATACCGATGATATCGCCGGGTTTCAGGGTATTGGCCAGCCATTTATCAAAGGTTGGAACATCAGGGTCTCCTATTTTAAATAATTCAAATAAAGAGCCTGAAATCTGTTTTTCAGCCTGGATATAATATCGAAAATCAGTCCATAAAATCGCATGCTCCAGTGTGACCACAGCCATTCCGGCAGAGCCTGAAAACCCGGTGAGCCACTTTCTTGCCTGCCAGTGCTCGGCAAGGTATTCACTCTGGTGGGGGTCGTTGCTTGGAATAATGACAGCGGAAATATTTTCTTTTTCCATTAATTGCCTGATGCAATCAATTTTTTCATTTGTGTTCATGATCAACCCTTTTCATATGAAGCATACAATATTTTAAATCTTCCAAATAATTGTTTTTATCAATTCAGACAAAGAATGTCTACCCTGTACTCAGAGAGCTGCTATTGGCAATCCGATCTATTGGCCTTTTCGATAATTTTTGACCGGGCAAAAAGAGAGAACACAGGGCCTGGGGATCCCGAGGCAAAACAAGATACAGTTTGGATATTATCATCTTGGTGGATCAGGCAAGCGGCCGATAAAGCCTGTCCCCTTAATGGGCTTTATCGGCACACAATACAATAATTAATGAACTTTTACTGATACAAATTCCCCGTTTATAACTTCCATTTCCTGATACGCACCATAGACTTCACCAATTTCATTGAACTCAACATCTTCAGCGCCGACATAATCGATTTCGCCGCCTTTGGCTAAAATCTCTAATGCTTTTTTCAATTCTCCGGCAAAAATTTTCTCACCCGGTGCGTTGGCAACCCCCATGACATGTTTCTGGATGCTGGCCTTGTCCGTTGAGTTACCGGCCTGAATAGCCAGGGCAATCAAAGCGGCTGCATCATAGGAAGATCCCCTGAATGGGCCGTCAATTGCGATTCCGGATGACTTGGCAATCCCTTTCCATTTCTCTGTTGCAGCACTTTCACCGCCCGGCATGGTACCATAAGAGCCGTTCAGGGCCTTACCAAAATGCTTGGTCAATGAAGGACCGATCATACCATCGGTAAAGATGAAGCTGTCAAATGCGCCCGAGTCCAGAGACGCCTGGATAATACCCTTACCGCCCTGATCGATAAAACCGAATATGACCAGATCACTGGCACCGGAAGCCGATAATGAACCCACCTCTGCCGAGTAATCTGCTTTACCGTCTTCATGGGAAGAGATCATTAAAATTTTGCCGCCCAGTTTTTTATACTCTGTTCCAAATGATTCAGACAACCCTTTGCCATAATCGTTGTTGGTATAGGTTATCGCGACCTTTTTAATGCCTTTTTTCATGGTGATATTGGCCAGAACCTGACCCTGCCTGGCATCCGATGGTGCCGTTCTAAAGAAATAGCCGTTGTCCTTAAGCTCGGACAGGGCCGCGGATGTGGCAGATGATGAGATGGTTGTGATCCCGTTGGGGGCAGATACTTTATTTGTTACGGCTGCGCTTGTTCCGGAACAGCTGGGACCGATCAATGCAACGACCTTTTCCACTGTGACAAGTCTCTCGGCAGCAGCAGTTGCAGCGGCTGCATCAATACAGGTTGAATCCGCACGAACGGCTTTGATTGTTTTTCCCCCCAGAAATATCCCGGATTCCGATATTTCACTAAAGGCCAGCTCAGCGGCCGCAGCCATTGGCGGGGTCAGTGACTCAATGGGTCCGGTAAAACCTGCCAACAAACCAACTTTAATGGGATCTGCAGCAAAACTGACAGAGGCCATACTGATTACAATTGCACAACTAACAATAAATTTAAGGTACTTTTTCATAGAATCCTCCCTTTTATAATTTTTTATTTGTTTCAGGCAGTATGCCGTCGGGACTGAACCGCATCACCACCAATAAAACCGCGCCCATAAATATTAGCCTTATGTATTGTGCATTGTTCAATAAATGTTGTCTTAAATAGTTGTCCTTTTCTAAAAATGATGTTGATAAATCCGCCAGCCAGAAACCCACAGGTTCTGCTTCAATCCAGAGAAACCAGATTAAAAATCCCCCCACAACCGAGCCCAGGTTATTACCGGACCCACCCACGATCACCATCACCCAGATTAAAAAGGTATATCTTAAGGGGATGTATGAACCCGGGGTAAACTGCCCGTTATACGTCGCCAGCATGGCACCGGAGACACCGGCGATTGCAGAACCGATAACAAATATCTGCAAATGCCGCTGGGTTACATTTTTGCCCATGGCCGATGCCGCTACTTCGTTATCCCGGATCGCTCTTACCATCCTTCCCCAGGGTGAATTAAGGGCAAGGCTTGCCAGGATAATAATCAGCAGCAACACGGCCAGAAACAATCCTGAATAGCAGAGTTTTACAAATACGATGGATGCGTCGCTCAAATAATCTCTCAGTGCTATTGCCTGCTCTGAAACCGGCAGCAGATCCAGACTGCCTGCATAGAACTTTGACACCAGTTCGTTAAACCAGTCAGCTTGCTGCAAGTCAATTTCATAGGGCACAGGCCTTGGAATACCCGTTACATTTTTTACGCCGCGGCTCAGCCAGTCTTCATTCTTAATGATCGCGATAATGATCTCAGAAATTCCCAAAGTGGCAATGGCCAGATAGTCTGTCCGCAGTCCCAGAGAAATCTTGCCGATCAACCAGGCCGCACCGGCTGCAAGAAAACCCCCCACTATCCATGACAGAATCACGGGCAGTTCAAGTCCTCCGAGATAACCGCTGAAAGCGGGATTGATGGCTTCAATGGACTGGGACGCATCCAGATAAAAATATCTTGTTATAAAATAACCTGCCAGTAAAACGACAACAACCAGCCCTTTGCTTTTAAATTTTCTATGGATATAAAGACCCAGGGCAATGGCCAGTGAAAAAATAAGTATGGCCAAAAGCATTTTCAACCCACCGGCGTTGACTGCTTCTTTGATGCTCTCCTTTGAAATAAGGACGGCGCTGAGGCCGCCTAAGGCTGTAAACCCCATTATACCGACGTTGAATAATCCGGCATATCCCCATTGAATATTGACCCCCATTGCCATTATAGCCGAGATCAAACAAAGGTTTACAATACTGAGACACAAAGACCATGATTGCCCTAACCCAACCATGAGCAACAATAAAAACATCATGCCGAAACTTACGGCCACTCTTATATTGTACCGGCTCATATCACCTTACCTTTAAAAATTCCTGTGGGTCTCAATAGCAGCACAATCACAAGGATCACAAAAGAAACAGCAAATTTATATTCAGTACCTAGAAATTGTACCAGACCGTCCGGCTGCAACACTTCGGGCAGCAGATAAATCAAAAACTTCTTGTACGCATAGGTTAATATCAGCTCTGAAAAAGATATCACGAAACCACCTACGATAGCCCCCATTGGTGAACCGATACCCCCGACAATAACGGCTGCAAACATGGGTAAGAGCATTTGATGGTAGGAGTTTGCCATAAAGCCTTTATCAAGACCATATAAAACCCCGGCAATGGTTGACAAGATTGCCGCCAAAGCCCAGGTCACCCGGACAATCTTGTCGGGGTCAATCCCGGACAACAATGCCAGATCCTGATTATCGGCATATGCTCGCATTGCTTTACCCGTTTTTGTTTTCTGTAAAAAATAAAACACAAAGCCAACCAGCAGGATCGCAATGGTGATGGTTAGAAACTGTGATGTTTTAATTGCAAGACCCTCTGAAAGCCCTGCCATGGTTTTGAATTCTCTGGCAGTTATAATAAATCGCGCACCATCGGCAAAAACATGATGTTCCGGCCCCAGGACAAACCGGACAAGACCGCCGGTTACAAACATAACACCCACGGATGCCATAACAACGGTAATGGGTTTGCTGTTTTGTTTCCTATAGTAAGCGTATACAAATTTATCCGTCAGCAGGATATAAATAAGGGTTACAATAATTGCCAGCGGCAGGGCAAGAAGAGCAGTTGGAACAGACCCCAGGGTAATGCCCCATTTTTGCAGCAGCCATGTTATTAAAATAGTGATCACCGTGCTGAACGCCATGGTGTCACCCTGGGCAAAGTTGGCAAATCTTAAAATGGCATACACCAGGGTAACGGCCAATGCACCTAAAGCCAGTTGTGATCCATATGCCAGACCCGGCACAAATACAAAATTTAAGAGTAGAATAATGGAATTGAGAATATCGGTCAACTCAGGCATCTATCCTCCCAAAAAAGATCTGCGGACTTCAGGATTTGCCAGAAGTTCTTTGCCCGTGCCTGTGTGCTCATTACATCCTGAGACCAGGACAAATCCCTTGTCGGCAATTTCCAGAGCCTGCCTGGCATTTTGTTCTACCATTAAAACTGCCCTGCCCGAGTTTTTTAAATTTACAATATTGTCAAAAATTTCATCCATTACTTTTGGGGCCACCCCTGCCGTAGGCTCATCCAGCAGCATGATGGTTGGCTTTGTCATCATGGCCCTTCCAAATGCAGCCTGCTGGCGCTGCCCCCCTGACAACTGACCGACCAGCTGATTTTTTCTGTCATGCAGGATAGGGAACAGGTCATAAACTTCTGTCAGGGTTTGTGATATATCATCGTTTCTTAAAAAAGCACCCATTTCAAGGTTTTCCTGTACGGTCATGGTGGGAAAAACATTGTCGGTCTGCGGGACAAAAGCAAGGCCCAGACTTATTCTCTTTTGCACGGACAGCTTTGATATGTCACGACCTTCCAGGGTTATAGAGCCGGAACTTGCCTTGAGCATGCCGAGCAATACCTTCATGGCCGTTGACTTACCTGCGCCATTGGGCCCGACAATAACAGCCAGCTGGCCCTTTTCCGCCTCAATCGTACAATCATTTAATATGGGTACACTCTGGTCATAGGCTGCCACCATATGTTTTCCGGATAAATACGCCATTAAGCAGAATCCTTTTCTTTAATTCTCTTGCCCAAATATGCTTCAATGACCTGTGGATTATTTTTTACTTGTTCCGGTGTTCCTTTAGTCAAAACTATACCGTTGGTAAGGACGATCACGGGATCGCAAAGTTTTGATATAAAGTCCATATCATGTTCAATCATACAGAAGGTGTAACCGTGTTCTGAATTCAACCGCAAAATGGCATCACCAATATGACGTAGCAAGGTCCTGTTTACCCCGGCACCCACCTCATCCAGCAGAACCACTTTGGCATCCACCATCATTGTGCGGGCAAGTTCCAGCAGTTTTTTCTGTCCTCCGGAAAGCCTGCCTGCCTTTTCGTTCTTAAGGTGGGATATATTAAGAAATTTAACGACTTCTTTAGCCTTTTTCTGCAGTTTATTTTCCTGCTCCTGAATTTTCCTTCGCCGGATCCAGGAATTGATAATATTCTCTCCAAGCTGATTTCCCGGCACCACCATTAAATTTTCAAACACGGTAAGGGTGGGAAAAGGATGGGCAATTTGGAAGGTTCTTAAAAGACCTTTGTGGAATAAATTATGCGCATCCTCTCCTGTTATATCTTCTTCTTCAAGATAAATTTTACCGGATGTGGGTTTGTACAACCCGGCAATAAGGTTGAATAAGGTACTTTTACCCGCGCCATTGGGGCCGATCAAGCCGGTAATAGAGCCTTTTTCAATATGCAGATTCACGTTGTCAACGGCCTTTATTCCGCCAAAGTGCTTGGAAATATTTTTTACTTTAATCATTTAAAAGCCTCTTGAATTTACTCATATGACCATGACAAATAAAAAGTGTCAAGGAAAATCCAGTCCCAAAAACAACTGTAAAACACGACTTGTATAAGGAAATATCAACTTTTTAAACTCTATCCTGGAGAATGGAAAACTAATCTTTCCCCAGCAGGCGATATCGCACTATTTACTCAAAATGCCAGGATTGCAAAAAGACTGGGTTTTAATTGAAGGACTTTAGTAAACCATTTGGGGATTTTGTTAATATTAACAAAATCCCCAAATAGATTTACCTAGAGGATTTTCAGTCCAACAAGTAGCGCAAAAGCGCGGCTGGCCTGAATCCATGGTATGATCACAGGCCCTGGTAAATCATGTTGCGGCTTTTTTTGTTGCGTGTTTACCCCGCCTGATCTCGCAGACCCCGCCCCATATTTTTAAATAATACCCCGCCGGCCATTTTTATTTATCTCGCACCACAATATGTTGTAAGCTAATTCTACCTGAAGTTGTCTCGAGTGTTAAAAAAGTTCTACCTTTCAAATATATTTTGTAAAAGCTCTAAGTCTTGCAAATAGTTTTGGTTATTGATTAGTTTGAAAATTAAGTATAGCGTTAGAATCACGGATCAAATGTGACAGCAGATGAAATTAAAAAACTGAGATACTCTCAAAAAATAGTACAATGCTGGTATAATTTAGAGGCTAAATTTATTCCCCAAAAAGCATGGGAAAGCGATCTTTTAACGCTTTGGCGGGAAAGGATTACTTTTATTCTTTTCTTTTTAGCGGTCGTATTAGGCCCATTTGCTTTGATACCTTCCTTAATCTTATCTTATAATGAAGGATTATGGGGCGTTTTCATCCTGGATTCTGCTGCATACCTCATTACTTTGGTTGTATTTTTTTCCAAAAAATTTTCTCTCAAGCATAAAACCTGGATTATCTTTTTCATTTTTTACTTGCTTGGAGTCTTACTTTTGTTCATGCTCGGTTTTCAGGGTGCCGGATATATCTGGCTCTTTGGTGCCTCTTTGATTGTTGGTGCGATGCTCGGGCTCAAAGCAGCCGGTATTGCACTGCTTATGAACTTTTTAAGTTTGGTTTCTATTGGAATTTATATCGCAGTTGGATCACCTGAATGGGCTTTTAATATTAAAAATATAATTGAAAAATGGGTGGTCATGATTGCTAATTTCATGTTGATCAACACCCTGATTACCCTGCTTGTTGCCGTTATGCTGGACAGCTTGAAAAACGCCCTGACAAGGGAAGAAAACGCTGCAATCGAACTCAAGAAAAAGCGTGAAGAGCTCATGGCCATCTTCGCTGCCAGCCCTGATCCGCTCCTTGTATATGATAGTCTGGGCAATGTCCAATATCTCAATGATGCCTTTACTGCAACCTTTGGTTGGATCTTGAATGAAGTAAAAGGGAGAAAAATTTCTTTTATCCCTGAAGGCCAGCAAAAAATTTCTGATAAGGATTGTTTAACCGGTCCGGATAAGATTAAGGATACGGCAGTCCGGTTTGAAACAAAACGACAGACCAAAGACGGCAAAGTTTTAGATGTTTCATTGAGTGCTGCTCCGATTAAGGGAAACAAGGGGGAGAAGATCGGAATAGTTGCTAATATAAAAGATATTACCAAAAGTAAAAAAATAGCAATACAACTCCAGCAATCACAGAAAATGGAATCCATAGGTACATTAGCTGGAGGTATCGCTCATGATTTCAACAATATTCTTTTCCCCATTGTGGGTTATACAGAGATGCTGTTGGAGGATATTCCTGAAGATAGTCCTTTCCGAGAAAGTCTTAACCAGATTTATACCAGTGCCTTGAGAGCCAGGAGCCTGGTAAAACAGATCCTCTCATTTTCCCGTCAAGAGAGCAGTGAATTGATACTGATGAAGATGCAGCCCATTGTCAAGGAATCATTAAAACTTATCCGATCGACAATCCCTACAACAATTGACATCAAACTGGATATCAATCCTGACTGTGGTGTGATTAAAGCTGATCCCACACAAATTCATCAGATTGTAATGAATCTTGCAACCAATGCCTACCATGCCATGGAAGAGATTGGCGGGGAATTGAAAGTGAGCCTCAAAGAAGTCGAATTGGGTGAGTACGACATAATAACTCCGGATATGGCACCTGGAATTTATGCTTGTCTGACAGTGGCTGATACAGGGAAGGGCATGGACAAAACCTTAACTGATAAAATCTTTGATCCGTTTTTTACCACCAAAGAAAAAGGTAAAGGCACAGGAATGGGATTGTCAGTGGTGCATGGTATCGTTACTGCTATGGGGGGAGCTATCCAGGTGTATAGCGAACCTGGTGAAGGGACACAATTTCATGTTTATCTGCCAGTGGAAAAAAGTCTTTTTGAAGAACAGGTAACCACCTCAAAAGCACAAATCCAGGGTGGAATTGAACAGATCCTTCTTGTGGATGATGAACAAGCGATCCTTAAAATGGAAAAACGGATGTTGGAGCGTTTAGGATATCAGGTTACTTCGCGTACCAGCAGCCTTGAAGCGCTTGAAGCTTTCCGTGCAAGTCCCGATAGATTTGACCTGGTCATAACTGATATGGCAATGCCAAATATGTCTGGAGATGGACTATCAGTTGAACTGACTAAAATACGCCCTGGTATTTCTATATTGCTTTGCACAGGGTTCAGTGAAAACATGTCTGACAAAAGGGCGGCATCATTGGGTATTAAGGGTTTTTTATTTAAGCCTATTGTGATGAAGGATCTTGCCCAAAAGATACGTGAAGTGCTGGAATAAAATTGAAACAGTAGAATAATGGCTATAGCCCTCGATTTTCAAGGCTTTAAAAAATTGTAGAATAGCAAGGGCATTCTTCTCATTTTTCAATTAAAATCTGACTCCAAAACGGTGGTAGGATAGAATTAAAGCCTGAATTCCCAGGTTATATTATATGACCCAGAACCGGTACCAAAAGCCATTTTGCCGCAGTGTTTTATATAGAGCTTAAAATTTGAGTTTGGTAGAATATTATCAGAGCGTTTGAGGTGTCCAAGGCTGGATATTGATCTTGATTTTTATGGGAGGATACATCCTGTGCACTATCCTTCTATTAGTCCTCTTTTTTATTTAAAAACAATCAACCACAATATATTGTACCTTGTATTTTTTCATTTCAAGGTGCGACATTAAATTTTGTTGAAAAAAATATTTTAGGAACCTCTATGTCATTTTTTTTTACATCATACCCGGGCCCTTCACTTTTGTTGTATTAGAGGCAAAGCCCGACCCCGACCTCTTTTATATTGACAACTCTGGACAGGGCAATTTTTGATGCAAGATCAGTACAATGGCCGGCATAAACTGAATTTGGACAAAGATCTTTAAAATAGGAAATTGTTCCCTCAAGCTGGCGCTTAGAAGGATTCAGCAGATGAAACCCTCCAATGACATCTAAAATTGTCTGATCTTTACAGACTTTTCTGGCATATTCAATGATATTACAGATACCTGCATGGGAACACCCCGTAATAATGACCAGTCCTTTTGAGGTTTTATAGACAAGGGCGGAATCTTCAATAACCCTGTCCGCTTCGTTTGATCCATCTTTGCGGCCAAAGGAAGTGATTCCTTCAAAATCATTTGTTCTGGGTATCTGCCCAAGAAAGATAAGATTCTCTGTCAAAAGGTTAAAAGATGACTCTCCCCGGATAAAAGATCCTTGTCCAGGACTTGATGCAGGATCTCTACGGCTTCGTCTATCTGGGCTTCAGTAATGATAAAAGGAGGACCGAACATCACCATATCCCCGGACTGTCCCCGGTTGCATCCACCCGAGTATTCAATAAACATGCCCTTTTTCATGCATTCTGCTGATACTCGTGCTGAAAATGCATATTTGGGATCAAGGGTTTTTTTTGTTTTTTTATCTTCAACAAACTCAATTCCCCTCATCAACCCGAGTCCCCTGATATCCCCCACCAGGGGATGCCCTTTTAAATCCTGCAGTTTATGATCAAGATATTCACCCATTTTATGGCATCGCTCAACAAGATCATGCTCAGCCAGATAATCAATGGTTTTTGATACCACTGCACAGCCAAGGGGGTTGCCGCCCCAGGAATGACCGGCACCAAACATGCCTGAATTGTCGGCAATTTTATTATGGATGTAATCCGGAACAGCCACTGCACCTATGGGGAAATAGCCTCCCCCAAGCCCCTTACCCAGGGCCAGGATGTCAGGGACAACATCAAAGTGTTCATAGGCAAACATTTTACCGGTCCGCCCCATTCCCGTCATAACCTCGTCATACATTAAAAGCACATCATATTTGTCGCAAATTTCCCTGATGCGCTTTAAATATCCCTTTGCAGGCACAACTCCGCAGAGGGACATGCCGGAAACAGGTTCTGCCAGAAAAACAGATACATTGTCAGGCCCGAGACACATAATTTCATTTTCAAGGGCATTGGCACAGTCCAGATCGCAGGTTTCAGGCGTTTTATTGAACCAGCACCGATAACAATAAGCGGGTGGGATATGGGTAAAATCATGAAGATAGGGTAAAAAATCCGATCTTCTGCCCGTGGCACCAGTCCAGGCAAGCGCGCCTGCCGTGCTGCCGTGATAGCTCTGCCACCTGGAGATCACCCGGGTCTTGGACTGTTTCCCATTATCCAGATGATATTTCCTGGCGATTTTAACGCCGATCTCTATGGCTTCTGTACCCCCTGAAACAAAAAAGACCTTATCCATGGCAAAATCAGACGATTTGCAGACCTTGTGTGCCGCTTCGATAAGCGGAGGGTTTGTAAAATCAATGCGATGAACATATGCCACCTTTTTTGCCTGATCGGCGAGAACCTCTGCCATCTCCTCAAGTCCATGGCCAAGGTTACACAATATGGGGCCGCCGGAAGCATCTATATACCGGTTCCCCTTATCATCGTAGAGATAGATACCCTTTGCACTGTCAATGGAAACATATTCTCGATTCAAAAAGAAATGAAAGACATGAGAAACGTCATTTGAACTGCTTATTTGCATTGATTTTCCTCCTATTTAAGAATTCACAAAACCTGATAATTTGTGAAACATTTTTCTGCAAAAGATGCGGCTGCAATTATATTCAACAATTTAGTAATAGTTCAACCCGTTAAAAGAAGTTATCTCAAAGCCCTGTCTGATGGATATTTGCAAGAGGTTAAGCGAATAGCCTCGAAACAAATATCCATCAGACAGGGCGGTTTCAAACATAAAAGCCGAATAGTTACACAATTTATTGTGTTTTTTAATTTTCGTTGTCAAGGAGAAAAACAAAAGACCAGATAATCCAAGACCATCTCATGTGGTTTTTTTATGATTAGCACCATACCCGGAACTAGTTGCTGTGCCAAAAATTATATTCCCTGTGGAGGATAGGAGTACCAGAACCAAATATTATTTTCTCATAGGCGTTGACCCTGCTTATTCATCGTAATGTTTTTGATTTTTATCTATTTTTTTGCTATTTTCCAATTCCTGAACCCTGGCATTAAAAATGACAAAAGAAAGCAGCATTAATGAACTATAAATTTGAACCCAATGAAGCGTTTGCAAAAAACCTGGATAGCGAAGATATTCTAAGCAAGTTCAGAAATAAATTTTATATACCCGAAGATACGATCTATATGGATGGAAACTCCCTGGGGCTTCTATCAAAGGATGCTGAAAAAAATATTGCCCGGGTAACAAAAGAATGGAAACAAAATGCCATCAAGGGGTGGATGGGGGGAGACAAACCCTGGTTTTATCTTCCCGAAGAGATCGGAAAAAAGTGTGCCAGAATTATTGGAGCAGATGAAAATGAGGTTATCCTGACCGGTTCAACAACGGTCAATATCCATTCTTTGATCAGTACATTTTACAACCCATCGGGCCGTCGTACAAAAATTTTAGCCGATGAATTGAATTTTCCTTCAGATATTTATGCGCTCAAAGGACAGATCCTGCTGAAAGGGTTTGATCCTGAAAAAGAACTGATATTGATAAAGAGTGAAAATGGCCGCACCCTTGATGAAAATGTAATTGCAGCATCCATGACCAAAGATGTTGCATTGATATTTCTACCCTCGGTTCTCTACAGAAGCGGTCAGCTGCTTGACATGCCATACCTTATCAATGAAGCCCATAAAAGAGGTATTTTAATTGGATTTGACTGTTGCCATTCAGCCGGTGTTATTCCACACGAATTTAGCAAATGGGGTCTGGATTTTGCTGTTTTCTGCAGCTACAAGTACATGAACGGGGGCCCTGGAAGTCCGGCTTTTTTATATATAAATAAAAAACACTTTGATAAAAAACCCATATTATCCGGATGGTTTGGCTGTGATAAAAACAAGCAGTTTAATATGGATATCCAATTTGAAAACCAAAGAAGCGCCGGAGGGTGGCAGATTTCAACCCAGGGTTTGTTAAGTGCAGCCCCTGTTGAAAGCGCACTTGAAACCATACTGGAGGCAGGAATGGATAATATAAGAGAAAAATCCAAAAAAATAACGGACTATCTTGTTTATCTTGTTAATGTTTACCTGTCAAAAAAACCGTATCATTTTAAAATCGGGACACCCCTTGATCCGGAAAAAAGGAGCGGTCACATTGCCATCGAACACGAAAAAGAAGCTGTAAGAATCGGCAAATCCCTTTTAAATAACAGGGTTATACCGGATTTCAGGCCGCCCAATATCATCAGGATGGCGCCAGTACCCCTTTATAATACCTTTCATGAAGTCTGGGAAGTTGTTCAAACCCTGAAAAAAATAATGGATACAAAAGAATATAATAATTATTCAAGGGATAGAGGGACAGTGGCTTAAAAAGGGTTTAATAATTTTTTGTTCTGATCGGTTCTTTTTTGCTTGACTAAGACAGACCTTCTTTTTATAGTTGCAGAATTCACAATTAAAGTTGTAATTATGTTGTACAAACAATAATTTAAATTGGAGGAGAGCACAAAAATGAAATCTTTTTTAAAGGCTTTAGCGCTTGTATTAGTTCTCATGATTGGCATTACTGCACCCGGTTTTGCCGGTGACACAATTAAACTTGGTTCTGGTGGAGTTATTTCCGGTGACTTGGCACCCTATGGAATTTCTGCTGTTAGAGGTGTTGAGATTGCAATTGAAGACATTAATGCCAAAGGCGGAATTCTCGGTAAAAAAATTGAATTGCTGGTAGGCGATGATGTATGTAAACCTGAAGTTGCTGTTAACATGGCTACCAAGCTTGTATCAGACGGCGCACAGATGATTGTTGGCCATGTCTGCTCCGGAGCTACAATCGCAGCAAACAAAATTTATAAAGATGCCGGACTTATTATTGTCTCCCCTGCATCCACCAATGATGACCTGACCCTTAAAGGCGAACATCCAAACTTTTTCAGAACAATTTCCTATGATGGTGCCCAGGCTGCTCTGATGACCTCTTATGTAAAAAATGATCTAAAGGTCAAAACAGTTGCCCTGATCCATGACAAAGGCGATTATGGAAAAGGCCAGATGGAACTTGCCAGAAAACTCTTTGAAAAGTTAGGCGGCGTTGAAGTCGTTCTTTTTGAAGGTGTAACAACCGGCGCTGTTGATTATTCAGCCATCGTACAAAAAATCAAAAGATCAAAAGCACAGCTCACCATGTGGGGCGGCTATCATTCAGACGCTTCAAAAATTGTGGGTATGATCAAAAAGAAAAAAGTTAATACGATTTTCTTTGGCGCTGACGGTATCATCGGTGACAACTTTGTACAACTGGCCGGCAAATATTCCGACGGTGTTTATGCAACAGGACCGAATGATACTTCCAACAACCCCCTTTATAAAGAAATTTCCGCCAAACATCAGAAAAAATACGGCGAAGCCCCAGGAACTTTCTTCCATAATGGTTATGCATGTGTTCAGGCCCTTGCTGCAGCAGCAGAAAAAGCCGGTTCCCTTGACTATGATAAGATGAGAGCCGCCATGTTTGAAATTCAAGTTGATTCTCCATTAGGCCCCATTGGTTTTGATAAAAACGGCGATGTTATCGGAGCCGGTTTTTCAGTCTATCAGGTTCAGAATGGAAAATATACACAGGTTAATTAATATCTGATATAAAGATAAAAACAGGAGTGTAATGGTAAACAAGTATTACAACTCCTGTTTTTATATGTATTAATTTTGCTTAAATTTAACAAAGTTTAGGAGATAATAATTAATTAACATGCGTCTGTTTAATATTATACTGGGTGTGGCAGTCGTCGGGGTACTTGGGTTTTTAGGCATCAAGGAGATCATTGCAGACCCTGTCTATTTTTTAGAATTATTTCTAGGAGGCCTTACAAGGGGAAGCATCTATGCCTTGATCGCTCTTGGGTATACCATGGTTTATGGTATTATCCAGTTGATCAACTTTGCCCATGGTGAAATCTATATGATCGGTGCCATGACCGCCCTGATTGTTGCCAGTGTTTTAGGTCTTTGGGGATGGAACTCTGCTGTTATCGTTATCCTTGCCTTTGTTTTTGCCATTGTTTACTCTTGTGCCTATGGATTTACCGTTGAAAAAATTGCTTATAAGCCCTTAAGAACAGCGCCAAGGCTTTCAGCACTTATTTCAGCCATTGGTATGAGCCTTTTTTTACAAAATTATGTGATGCTGGCACAGACATCAGAATATATGCCCTTTGAAAGCCTGATCCCTGATTTTGAATTCTGGGAACCTTTTTCACACATTATTACTTCCGTTGAAATGACAATAATTGTCACAACTATCATTGTCATGATTCTTTTGGGTATACTCATTAAATTCACCAAAATCGGTAAAGCCATGCGGGCCACGGCCCAGGATAAAATCATGGCATCCCTTGTAGGCATAAATGTAAACCGGGTTATTTCCACGACCTTTGTTGTGGGATCAGCCACTGCTGCCATCGGTGGTGTTTTAATTGCCTGTCATGTGGGTCAGATAAACTTTATGATCGGGTTTATGGCAGGGCTTAAAGCATTTATTGCAGCCGTTTTAGGCGGGATCGGAAGTATTCCCGGAGCTGTTTTGGGAAGCCTTGTCTTAGGGATTAGTGAAAGCCTTTTTACCGGCTATTTCTGGAGTGAGTATGAAGATGTTTTTGCCTTTACTATTCTTGTGATTATTCTGATATTCAGACCATCGGGTATCCTTGGCAGAGACACTACTTCTAAAGTTTAACCTCCTTATTTAGAAAGTTGATTATGGTTACAATTAAAGAAATCAAGTTATCATTTTTTATTGGTTTATGGTTCATGGTGCTGACCTTTCCTATCATGGTCATAAAAGTCAATACCATAACTCATACTGTGATTTTCAGATGGAGCAACCTTTTATGGGTTGGAATCGTCGGATTTTTTGCTTCTCTTGTCTGGAATTATTTTTTGCGGAGAAAAGAGGAAAAAAAGAAATCAGACATAAAAGATGACATACCCTTTGTTCACAGGCTGCTTCAGAATGAACGGTTCAGGATCCCTTTTTTGACTGTGCTGGCACTCTTTTTTCTTGTTTATCCCTTTGTTTTCCCCATGTATCATACCAGCATCATGATTTCGGCATTGGTTTATGTTATGCTTGGACTGGGCTTAAATATTGTTGTGGGGCTGGCAGGTCTTCTGGACTTAGGATATGTGGCCTTTTATGCAGTTGGTGCCTATACCTATGCACTTTTAAACCTGCATTTTGGCATTAGTTTCTGGTTTGTTCTGCCCATTAGCGCAATCTTTGGTTGCATCGCCGGAACCCTGCTGGGCTATCCAGTTTTGAGGCTTAAAGGAGATTATCTGGCTATTGTTACTTTGGGTTTTGGGGAAATCATCAGAATTATCCTTGAAAACTGGGATGATTTTTCCAATGGGCCAAGGGGGATTGGAAATATCCCTGCCCCATCCTTTTTCGGCCATCAATTTGATCAGCATAATTCCGTCATCTACATTTATTTTATCGTTATTGCACTTGTGCTGATGACTATTTTCTTTGTGGGCCGGCTTGAGAACTCAAGAATCGGTCGAGCCTGGATTGCTTTGAGGGATGATGAGATTGCCTGTCAGGCAATGGGAATTGACAAGTTTAAAACCAAGCTGACTGCTTTTGCCCTGGGTGCAACCTGGGCCAGTATCGGCGGGGTGGTCTTTGCTGCAAAAACATCATTTATCAACCCCATGTCTTTTACGATCTGGGAGTCCATTACCATTTTGTGCGTTGTTGTCATCGGTGGGATGGGATCTGCCATTGGTGTTATTGCCGGTGCCCTTGTACTGATACTGCTGCCTGAATACCTAAGGGCAGTTGCCGAATACCGAATGCTTGTATTTGGAGCACTCCAGGTCATCGTAATGGTATTTAAACCCGAAGGGCTTATTCAAAGTGTGCGTAAAATATATAAATTTAAAAAAGTAAAAGAATAAATTTATGGAACCTATACTCAATGTAAAAAACCTCACAATGAATTTTGGTGGGCTAAAAGCGCTGGACACGGTAAACATTTCAGTTGAAAAAGGACAGATTGCTGCCCTTATCGGGCCGAATGGTGCAGGGAAAACCACATTTTTTAATTGTATTACCGGAATTTACCCTCCCAGTGAGGGTATTGTAGAAATAACACCTCCAGGCAGACCCACTCAGAAAATAAACGGGCTGAAAACCAACTATGTAACTGAAAGAGGACTTGCAAGGACCTTCCAGAATATCAGGCTTTTTGAAGGGATGACTGTCCTTGAAAATGTCATGATCGGAAGACATTGCCGATTGAAATCAGGGATTCTCAAGGCTATGCTTCGTCCTCCCAGCCAGAAAAACGAAGAAAAGAAAGCAGTCTATGACTCTTATGAAATCCTTGAAAAAATAGGCCTGGACCAATACGTTAACGAAATGGCCGTCAACTTACCCTATGGTGCTCAAAGACGTCTTGAAATTGCAAGAGCCCTTGCCACAAATCCGTTCCTGCTGCTTTTAGATGAACCTGCCGCAGGAATGAATCCCCAGGAAACAAAAGAACTTGACGAGTTGATCGTCTGGCTGAGGGACAACGAGGATGTGTCCATCCTGCTGATTGAACATGACATGAAACTTGTCATGAGTCTGTCCGACAATATTCATGTAGTGGATTACGGCAAGAAAATTGCCGAAGGCAATCCTGAAGAGGTAAAGTCTAATCCGGAAGTAGTCAAAGCCTATCTTGGAGACGAGTCTGAAGATGCTTAAATTAAAAGATGTACACACATATTATGGAAATATTCATGCCCTCAAAGGGATCAGCCTTGAAGTTATAGAAGGAGAAGTGATCTCTCTGATCGGGGCAAATGGTGCCGGCAAATCAACCACATTGATGACCACCTGCGGCATTGTTCCGGCCAAAAAGGGAAGTATTGAATTTAAAGGTCAGGATATCACCCATATGCCTTCAGATGAGATTGTAAAATTAGGGATCTGCCAGGTGCCGGAAGGTAGAAGAATTTTTCCTTACCTCACTGTTGCAGAAAATCTTGACATGGGTGCTTTTTTAAGAAATGACACTGATGAAATAAAAAAAGATATGGATTATGTTTACAGTCTTTTTCCTATCTTGGCTGAAAGGCGAAACCAGGCCGGAGGAACGCTCAGCGGTGGAGAGCAGCAAATGCTGGCCATTTCAAGGGCCTTGATGGCAAGACCAAAGGTATTGCTCCTGGATGAACCCTCCCTTGGCCTTGCACCCATTATTGTCAAACAGATTTTTCGTATTATTAAAAAAATCAACGAGGATCAGTCAACCACGATTTTTATTGTTGAGCAAAATGCGAATCTTGCCTTGAAAGCTGCTCACAGAGGGTATGTTATGGAAAATGGTATAATTACATTAACGGATACTGGCGCAAATCTCATGGCAAACGAAGATGTCAAAAAGGCCTATCTGGGTATCTAAACACCCTTAACTTATCTTAAAAACTGCTGAATGCCGATTTACATTCAGCAGTTTTTTATTTTTCATAGCGCATCAGGTGAATAATTTTTTAGTGCATAAAAAAATCCAAATCCTATAAAAAATACGGTTTTTTATCTATTGTATTTTCTCCCGCCCGGATATAAGTAGTAAACAGTTCCTAAACTCGTTTTTCTTCAACGATTTCGACTTGCGAAAACAGCAACCGACAGTGCAGAGCTTTGTTCTCCCATCCAATATCCAGCGGGCTTTTTAATAATCAGATCTATCTCTTCACGGGACTGATCCGCTTCCAAAAAACTGTAACCGAGGTTAAGCTACTTTTTACGAAAAATATCCAAAAACCGAAAATGCATCGAATTTCACCGGTGATTTTCATGTTAAACTATATTTCTTCAACCCTATTAGCCTTGGCAATATCCGGCCAAATTCTCAAAACATCTTGGTCAATCAATCTTGGTTGACCCTTTTGGTCAATAAAAACATTGGTGATTTTGGCTTTTATTATTATTTTTTCAGATTTTTTCAGATATACTTTTTGATCCACCTGAAAGCTATGAGCAGATTGTTGGTCAATCTGTGTTTCAAAACGAAGGATATCTCCTAAATGTGCCGGGTTTTTATACTGAAGCGTGATCTTTGCAACAACATGAAAGGCCCCGATGCAATGAATCGGCTCAAGTAATTGATTTTCTTCAAGGTAACGCCATCGGGCTTCCTCAAGCAACTCTACAAACCGGGCATGATTGACATGACCAAAATGATCAATATGATAGCTTCGAACTATAATTTCAGTGGTTGATTTCATAGTTGCTCTCCTTTACAATTGAATTGGCCGAATGGTATCCCCAAAGCATTGCAATACTTAAAAAACTGCATTTAACAAGTATCCATATAGTTGAAGTATTCCCATTAACAACTCCAATCAAAGCGACAGTAAGCAATCCTGCGACCACTGGTACAGCAGTTAAAGCCATAACCATTCGACGTTCAACAGGCTTTTGTGCTGTCCAGGCCAAAAGCAGGGTCCAGCAGGCCATTAGTGCACCTGCAATACCCAGAGCCATTCGCAGGGAAAGATCAACTTGCAAGTCAGGCTTGCCAATCAGGATGCCAAAAAATTGAGGAAAGACCAATGCGATTGCCCAAAGTGTATCCGCAGCAACGCCAATCCAGCATATTGTTTTCATAATCTGTATTTTTTTTTGTGATGTCATTGTTCTTCTCCTTTTTGTTTTTAAATAAGTGAAACGATCATTAGAAAAAAATTTATATAATGTCCGGGTCAACTTTGTAAAAAGAATACACGCATTTTCGTATTGACGTCTTGATCGTTCACGCAAATAAGTTGATCTTTTGCGCAAACTTAAGGTATTTTTTTTCAATCATTTTTCTTGGAGATCCTTGATGGTTAACTATCAAAAAAATTCTACTGTTTCGGTCGGATTGGTGAAGATTTTAAATGCCTATGCCAACAGGCTGGACGTTGATTTTAAAAAAGTCGCAAGGTTTTGTGATTTTGATATTTGCATCCTCAATAACAGTGAAGCCAGAGTTTCAAGCAAATTTTTTGAGTCAATGTGGATGCGGATCGTATCTTTAGGTAAAGATCCTTATCCTGGATTAAATTTCGGACGTCAGATGGCAAAACACTATCCTTCCGGCAGCATTCTTTTTACCATGATGATGAACTGTGCTACCATTGAAAAGGCTCTTCAAGTCTTTGTCCGCTACCATCGTATCATGGCGGACATCATCCAGCCTCAGTTTCAAAAAACAGGAGAGGTAACTCACTTATCATGGGAAATATCAACACCCGGGTTTCACACGCACTCACACCTATCCGAAGCTCTTTTGTGTACATATTACTCTATTTTGAACTTTCTCAGCCAGGGAGAACTGACACTTATAAAGGCTTGCTTCACACATGTCGGGCCAAGTGACCCGGTCGATAGAACGAAATATCAAAGTGTGTTCAACGCACCCATATTTTTTGAAGAGAATAAAAATGAACTGATCATAGAAACTGAGAGTTTAGACATAAAAATTGATCTGGCCAATCAGGAACTTTATAAGGTTCTTGAACGACATGCCACTCAGATTGTGAACACCATGCCCAAAGAAAAAAAATGGTCAAATAAAGTCTTGGTATTAATAAGTGATATAATTATTAAGGGAGATATACCCAATATTGAATCTGTTTCCCGAAAACTCGCGGTGAGCAAACGCAGTCTTCAAGAAAAGCTTAAAATTGAAAAAACATATTTTCGCTATCTTTTTGAAGCAGTACGCAAACAGATGGCTGTTGATAATCTGGCCAAGCAGGATGTAAGTATTTGTGAAACGGCATTTATGCTGGGGTATTCAGATCAAAGTGCTTTTAACCATGCTTTCAAACGATGGACCGGACAAACCCCAAAAGCCTATATTAGAAAATTAACCTAAACCATTTTTTCCAACAAATGAAATGCTGCAGTTGCAAAACCGCAGATTTTTGAAGCTGGTGAGGACGTTCGCGATGTCCCCACCCAAGATCGCCGAGGCGGTCCCGCTCGGCGGTACCTTACCAACCAGCCTTTCAAGCCGGAAGTACTTTAAAATAATTATAAACTTTTTTAAGCTTGGATTTTTGTTTCTTTTTTGATCCCTCTACACTGCCAAATTCAAAAAATTTTATTTTTTTAATTCCAACAAAATTAAAGATCGCCTTTTTCATTAGCGCCTTGTGAGCATTGTTCAAAAAAAATAATGGGTAGTTTTTTGGGCCCTTCATGGTTGAAATACAAATTGCTGATTTTCCTTTGAGCAGGCCTTCGTGGGAATATTTGCCCTTATTTCGATATGCGAAATTCGTTGAAAACAATTGATCTATGTATCCAAGTAACATGGCTGGAGGTCTTCCCCACCATATGGGATAGATAAAAACCAATTTGTCTGCCCAAAGGATCTGCTCTCTATAAGCTGCAAATTTCGGATCGATGTGCATATCACTTCGTTTTTTGTT
This sequence comes from Desulfobacula sp., assembly GCA_018645325.1. Taxonomy (GTDB): domain Bacteria; phylum Desulfobacterota; class Desulfobacteria; order Desulfobacterales; family Desulfobacteraceae; genus Desulfobacula. The sequence continues at coordinate 3,075 of JABGOU010000023.1, read as the reverse complement.
CTCATCAAAAAAAAGAATCGGATCAAACTCTTCTTCGTATAGATCAATGACTTTGATCTCAATTCTGCCTTCATTTTCCGATATACCTTTGAGCGTCTGCTCAAGAAAAGCATAGTTTAAACTTTGGTGATTCGGATGTGTGTAAACAATAAGTGTGTTCATGTTGTCTCCTTTATGTTATCATTTGATAAGTAATATAGCGCAGGAAAAAATATTTGTCAAATGATAATTATCAAATGATAATTAAATAGACTTGCAACTGATGGAATACAGAGGGAAGATCATGGATAAAAATAAATTTTTTCAGGTTGTTATAAATTTTATCGGCAATGTGCATTCCAGTACTCATTTCCTGAAGAAAGATGCCCGTTCTAATAAAATCACTCCCCAGCAGCACTCTATACTGGAGTATGTTTTTTTCAGTAAAGAGGTGACGACAAGTCAGGTGGCCGATTGTTTGAATATTTCCTTACCCAATGCCAGCAGAGAACTTAAAAAACTTTTCAAGTTGGACCTTATTATAAAGGAATCCAATGAGAAAGACAGGCGGAAGACCACAATAAGTCTATCTAAGCCGGGACAAAATCTTATGTTGCGCACATTTGAAAGGATCCAGAAAAATTTCTGGAAACAGGCGGATGAACTGTCTGAGGATGAGATGAGATCCATTATATCTTCGATGAAAGTTCTTGAAAAAAAGGTGTTCATTCCATATTGATCTTGCAGGAAGGCAGGGATGATGAGTTAAGCCTTTGGTCTGATACTTTTTTTACTGGATATTTGATTCAAAAAATTGATGTCCTAACAAGTCATTAATTACTACTTTATGTAATATTTAATTCATGCTATTCAAATCAAGCGGATGATACCTTATAAATCAAGGACGAAAGAATAATGAAAAGGCAACTAATAGTTGGCCTGGCAAGCTTAATAATTTTAACCGGATGTGCGGGGACTATGCCTGATCTGGGGATAAATGACGGCAAGCTGGCCCTGTGCCCGAAAACACCAAATTGTGTGAACAGCACGTCGGCTAATGAAAATCAATACATTCAACCTATCAGTTACGCAGGAACACGTCAGGAAGCGCGAGCCCTTCTCTTGCAGGTACTTGAGTCTGAAAAGCGAGTAAAAATCCTGACGGCTCAGGAAAATTATATTCGAGCAGAGTTCACCTCATCTTTGTTTAGATTTGTTGATGACGTGGAATTTTATTTTCCGGAAGCGCAAGCTTACGAGACGGTCATTCATATCCGATCTGCGTCCCGCATTGGATATTCCGATCTTGGTGCCAATCGAAAACGAATTGAACGGATTCGAGGTAAATTCTGATATTTCTTTACAGGTATTATGTATATTGGTAATAAATGATAGAAATTAAACATACCCTGACGTTACAAAAAAAGGACTATCCATGATTCCAAATCAACGATCATTATTCAGCATACCCGATGATATTGCATACTTTAACTGTGCCTACACATCTCCGCTTCTGAAAACAGCCGAATCAGAGGGCAGACAGGCTGTAACAGCCAAGGGGCGGCCATGGAATATCACACCGGCCGATTTCTTTAAAACCATTGAAACCCTGAGGGGCCTGTTTGCACAAATCATTGCGTGTACGGGTGAAGATATCGCCATCATTCCTGCCGTATCATATGGGATCGCCCTTGCAGCAAAAAATCTGCCCGTTTTCCAGGGCCAGGAAATTGTGGTTATTGAGGATCAATTCCCTTCCAATATCTATAGTTGGGAGCGCGTGGCCCGTGAAAAAAAAGGAGCAATTCAAACGGTAAAAAGACCTGGAAACCATGACTGGACAAGTGCCGTCATCAAGGGAATCAACAAAAAAACCGCCATTGTGGCAGTCCCCAATTGTCACTGGACAGATGGTTCCCTGCTGGATCTGGTCCGGATCGGAAAGGCCTGTCGTGATCATGGCGCGGCGCTTGTCATTGATGGTACACAATCATTGGGTGCCATGCCATTTTCAATCAAAGCAGTTAAGCCTGACTTTGTAATCACTACTGCCCACAAATGGTTACTGGGTCCCTATAGTTTAGGATTCTGTTATGTTGCGCGGCAATGGCAGAACGGAACACCTTTGGAGGAAAACTGGCTGAATCGAGAAGGGTCTGAAGATTTTTCAAGGCTGGTTGATTACAGGGATGAGTATCAGCCCGGCTCCCGAAGGTTTGATGTGGGCGGTGCCAGCAATTTTGTTTTGGCGCCCATTGCAGAGGTGGCATTAAAACAGCTTCTTGACTGGGATATACAAAAAATCTCAGAAACCATCCAGCTCAAGATAGACCTGATTGCCGAAAAGGCACAGTCACTGGGATTCAGGGTTCCTTCCAAATCCATGCGGGCACCGCATTTGATCGGCATCACCCTTCCCGGGGGCGTTCCGGAAAAGCTTATAAAAAAGCTCTCATCTGAACAAATTTTTGTCAGCATCCGCGGGCATTCCATAAGGATTGCGCCACACCTCCATAACACGGACAAAGATCTTGACAGACTTTTCAGTGCACTGGGTTAAACCCGAATATTTCATGACTTTTTAGAAATGTGAAACCGGTCCATTAGGATTTGATCTTTTTTGATATAAGCTGCGACTCATATTCCATATAAAGCAGAAGCGCCTTATCAAGAGCCTTATCAATGAGAGAATCCGGCGCATCCAAAAGAATCTGACGTGCCATTTGATTTGCCCTGTGGGAAGCATCCTGTGAGCCTTTCTTCTCCCACTCTTCCTGAGTCCCCCAGAAAGAAGTAATAGGTGCCCACCGGTTACGGCAATTTTTTACAGTCATGGGCTCGGTGAGATATGACCCCCCATGCCCCACATGCTGGATTGATTCAACGCAAAGATCTCTATCCGCGCCTGAAATTCCCTGGCTGATACGTTTGATGCGGCTGATGATCTCCCCATCCAATAGGGTCTTTTCATAGGAAACAGTTAAAATATTATCAAGGATACCCACAGATTCATTGAGCAGATGGGCGCCGGACAACATTCCCAGCATCAGATTCTGCATAGTTTCAGCACCGGCCTGAAAATCCGGAATCTTGGCA
>JABGOU010000022.1 GCA_018645325.1 Desulfobacula sp. | reverse complement strand
AGAAAAGGTTAAAAAATCAGGATTTTTTTGTATTTCTTTCCAGTCCCACTGCAACCCATTCTATTGTTGATGCCGGGATGCGGGCAGGATTGAGACACTGGACTAAAAAGAAACGAAAGGGTTAATCATGCACTGGCTTATTGATTTGATTGTGTTAACCTTTGTCATTTTTTGCGCTATTGCTGCCATCTCTGTTAAAGATCTGCTTGGAACAGCTATTTTATTTGGTGCCTATTCATTTATGATGTGCCTGCTCTGGGCAGTAATGGGGGCTGTTGATGTCGCCTTTACCGAAGCATCGGTTGGAGCAGGAGTCAGTACTGTGTTTTTTGTTGCAGCAGTTTTCAGGACCAGCAGGAGGACAAAGGATTGAAATTTTTAGGGTTTATTATTGTTTGCCTGACCGGGGCTTTATTGTTATATGGAACAGGTGAATTTCCTGGCTGGGGTGATCCTCATTCCCCGGCATCTATTCACCTTTCAAATGATTATATTGAAAAAGCGGTTGAACAGACCCAGGTTCCAAACCTTGTAACAGCAGTTCTTGCTGATTATCGCGGGTTTGACACTATGTTTGAAACAGCAGTTGTTTTTTGCGCAGGCCTGGCATGTTTTCTTTTGTTAAGGGATTTTAAAGAGAAAAAAGAACGCTTTTATCGGCATACTCCTACCGGAGTTATCCTTCATGTAAAAGACAGCAAAAAAGTTCTAAAGACAGGAAAAGAATTTGAACATATGGATAAGGACTGGGTACCGTCAGATCTGATTATCAAGACTATATGCAGGATTTTAATCCCATTTATCCAGATTTATGCTCTTTATGTTGTGGCCCATGGAGATTTTTCCCCGGGTGGTGGTTTTCAGGGTGGGGTCATATTTGGGTCCAGCTTGATTCTTTTAGCTATTTCTTATGACCTGAAAGTTCTTGTAAAGAGAGTTAAGGAAAAAATTCTTGGAATTTTTGCAGCCATAGGGGTGTTAATCTATGTCGGGATTGCAGCCATCTGCATGCCCATGGGAGGCAATTTTTTAGACTATTCAAAACTGGCACCTCTGGTACCTGGTGACCCACATCATATACGCGCATTGGGCATGCTTGGAGTGGAGATTGGCGTGGGAATCGCTGTGACGGCGGTAATGGTCATCATTTATATTAATATTGTCTCTGAAGGCAGGCACGAGGAAGGACTATAAGGCTACTTTATGACTGATCTGTTAACCTTGATCGTGGCAAAATATAACTATTGGCTGTATGTGATCTTAATGATGATCGGCCTTTATGCCATGATTGCAAAAAACAATTTGATAAAAAAACTGGTGGGAATGAACATTTTTCAAACCGCAATTATACTTTTTTACGTCTCCATTGGTTACAAGCGTGATGCCACAATTCCCATCATTCAAAATGCCCATGGAGGAAATGATACCCACGCTGCTGTTATCCATGCAGTTGATTATATAAATCCTTTGCCCCATGTTTTAATGCTCACCGCCATTGTTGTTTCTGTTGCAACTTTTGGCGTTGCAATGGCATTAGCTGTAAGAGTATACCAGCGGTATCAGACCCTGGAAGAAGATGAACTCAGGATGCGCCTAGTTGATATCGGGCCGGAAAAATAAAATATGGATAATTACCCAGCACTCATAGTTATTACACCTCTTTTAGCCGCTCTTTTAGCCGGGATTGCAGCCTGGACAGAGGAACGGTTGTCATACCCAATTGCTTTAATTGGCCTTGCTGTTTCAATGTTTGCTGCATTTAAAGTATTGATGCAGGTTATCACCTCGGGTACCATTAATTACCGAATGGCCGGCTGGGCTCCGCCCATGGGTATTGAATACACAATTGATCTGTTAAATGCCATGGTCCTGTTGATTGTTGCAAGTATTGCCTTTTTTAATCTGATTGCAAGTTATAAAAGCGTTGAGCAGGAAACAAGCGACAGGGCTGGATCATTTTATGCTATTTATCTTTTGTTTGTGACTGGGCTTTTAGGCGTTACTGCCACAGGCGACCTGTTTAACCTCTATGTACTTATCGAAATTACCTCTTTGACCAGTTATACCATGGTAGCTCTTGGGGACAGGGACAGAGGACCATTGGCAAGCCTGAATTATATTTTTATTGGTGTTATTGGTGCCAGTTTTTATCTCTTAGGTGTGGGGTATCTTTACCTTAAAACCGGTTCGCTGAACATGGTTGATGTGGCAAATATTCTGTCAGGACTTCATGGATCATCCACTATACTTGTGGCGTTTATTCTATGCATGTTAGGCATCTGGATAAAAATGGCCCTATTTCCAATGCATGTCTGGTTACCCAATGCCTATTCATATTCACCAGTGGCATTTGCAAGGATCGTTGCCCCTTTAATGACTAAGGTCATGGTCTACGTGATGATAAGGTTGATGATCACAGTGTTTGGACTTGATTATATCTTTGAAACCCTGAATTTATCTGAAGCCGTTGTCTGGCTTGCAACTTTTGCCATCATTGCAGGAGCCGTGATGGCGCTTGCCCAGAAGAACCTGAAAAAAATGCTGGCTTATATTATTGTGTGTGAAATCGGGTATATGGTGGGCGGAGCATGGATGGGTAATCAGCTTGGCATGACCGGTGCTATTTTACACATTTTAAATGATGCTTTGATGACTTTTGCCCTTTTTCTTGCAGTGGGGAGTATGGTCTATAAACTTAAACGTGTTGATTTTATTGATCTTAAGGGTCTGTTTGGCAAAATGCCCTGGACCATGGCAGGATTTGTTCTGGCAGCTTTCAGTATTATCGGGGTGCCTCCCACCTGCGGTTTTTTCAGCAAATGGTATTTGATCCTGGGAGCATTTGAGGCAGGGGCCTATCATTTTGCAGCTGCCCTTGTTATTTCAAGTCTGATCTGTGCGGTTTTGTTTTTTAAGGTTTTTGAAATCTGTTTTTTTGAGCCCATGCCAGAAGGCCATGGACATGAGGACTCTTCTTCACACGTGGCAATTGAGGAAGCACCATTATCCATGCTGATTGTATCCGGGCTTGTCAGCATTTCCTTGGTTGTTGCGGGCCTTTATTCAGGAACAATTGTAAATACCATCATTCTTCCTTTTCTACAGTGAAGATGAAATATGATTATAAAAAATAAGGTAAACCAATAAATGGAAACCATTATCTCAATTAAACCTCTTTTGGCAGTTTTGGTCTCTCTTTTTGTCATTCCGGTGCTGGTCTCTTCTTCTGGTAAACCCAATGTAAGGGAATCATGGATCTTTGTTGCAGGGGCCATTAAGCTTGTTCTTGTCCTTTCCATGCTTCCCGTCATACTTGGGGGAAAACAGATTGTCCTGACATTATTTGAAATTGCACCAGGAGCAGCCATTGCCTTCAGAGTGGACGGACTTGGTATGCTGTTTGCAATTGTGGCGGCAAGTCTCTATATAGTGACATCCATTTATTCCATAGGATATATGAGAGGGCTTAATGAACATGGACAGACCCGATTTGTCTCTTTTTTTGCACTGGCTATTTCAGCTACCATTGGTGCGGCTTTTTCCGCCAATCTGCTGACACTTTACCTTTTTTATGAAATCTTATCTTTGGCTACATATCCTCTTGTTACCCATCATCAGGATGCAACTTCAAGAATTTCCGGGCGAAGATATTTAACCTTTATTTTAGGCACATCCATCGCACTGGTTTTGCCCGCCATGATCTATTGCTATCATGTCACAGGAACATTAGAATTTTCCACAGCCGGTATTTTTACCGGTCAATTGTCAAAACCTGCAGCCTTAGTATTGCTCCTGATGTTTGTATTCGGGTTTGCAAAAGCAGGAATTATGCCGTTTCATACCTGGCTCCCGGCTGCAATGGTTGCACCAACTCCTGTCAGTGCTCTTTTGCATGCTGTTGCCGTTGTAAAGGTTGGCGTATTTTCCATTGTCAGAGTTATAACAGGCATTTTCGGTGTGGATCTTTTAGCAGACTTTAATCTGGGGGTTGTGGTGATGAGCATTGCATCAGTCACCATTCTCGTTTCATCCTGTATTGCACTTTCCCAGGATGAATTAAAAAGAAGACTTGCCTATTCCACCATCAGCCAATTGTCCTATATCATTTTTGGCGTGGCACTATTGTCTCCCCAGGGACTTACAGGCGGGGTCATACACATTGCCATGCATGCCTTTGGAAAAATCACCCTGTTTTTCTGTGCCGGGGCGATTTTTGTGGCAACGGGCAAGAAATATATCAGTCAGATGCAGGGGCTCGGTAAAAAAATGCCCTTTACATTTGCTGCATTCTTTGTTGGGGCTTTAGGCGTGATCGGGCTTCCTCCAACCGGTGGATTTTACAGTAAATGGAATTTGATTTTAGGCACCCTTGAAGCACAGCAGACAATCTTTATGCTGGTCCTTTTGGTGTCATCATTTTTAAATGCATTCTATTTTCTGCCCATTGTATTTAAAGCATTTTTTGGAAAAAGTGAAGAAGAGGATAACAAAACTCCTGTAAAAATCCAGGAAGCAAACCTGTGCCTTGTCATCCCTTTGATCATAACAGCAATCATTTCAGTTGTTTTATTCTTTTATCCAACAATGTTTGTTAATTTGATAAAAATCGGTTTGTCAATCTGATAAAGGTGGGTTTGGGTATTTGATTCAAAAATTTTAAAGGTTGGAAATATGAATAACAAAGATGAAAATGAAAAAGAAGATTGGGAAATGATTGGGCATGAACCCGTACCCGGATATAGAGCCGCTTTTTATTTTGCTATTGCGGTTTCTATGATCTATTTGATATTTGCCTTTTCATATGGTGGCGGTTCAGGCCACTAAAGGGTTTTACCCCGGCCAATCTGTCTTTTGGGAAAAGTTTATTTTTATACTTTATTTTTATACTTTATTTTTAAAATTAGGATGCAATAATGAAAAAAGAACTTTCAATTTTTGATAATCCAAAAAACGTTAAAAAACTATTGATTATTTTTTATTGTTCTCTGGTAATTTTATTTATAGCAGAATTTTTTATTGTTCCACATCCGGCATTCTCTTTTGAACATGTTAAAGGGTTTTCTGCTGTTTATGGTTTTTTTTCATGTGTTATGCTTATTTTCCTTGCCAAAATTTTAAGATTAATTGTTATGAAAAAAGAGAATTACTATGACAAGTAATATGGTTCCTCCTGCAATAATATTTATTTTGGGTTCTTTTCTTATTCCTTTTTTAAAAGGAAAGACCAAATCCATTTATATGCTGTTAATTCCAGTGGCCGCTTTTTATGTCCTGATGAATATTCCACAGGGGAATATCTGGACATTTGAGTTTTGGGGCTACAACCTTATTTTGGGAAGAATTGACAAGCTTTCAATAATCTTTGGCTATATCTTTACAATAATGACGTTTCTTGGTGTCTTGTTTGCACTGAAAGTAAAAGATGACCTTCAGCATGTTGCGGCAATTATTTATGCCGGTGCTACTTTAGGTGTTGTTCTGGCAGGAGATTTTCTGTCCCTGTATCTTTTCTGGGAAGTAATGGCAGTCAGTTCCACATTCTTGATAATCGCATCAAGAACCCGGGCATCAAGACAAGCAGGTTTGCGGTATATCCTGGTACATTTGATCGGTGGTCTTTTTCTTTTGGCCGGGATTGTTCTTTACATCCAGAAAACAGAGACAATTGCCTTTGATTATATCGGTCTTTCAGGAATAGAGTCTTATCTTATTTTTATCGGTATCGCCCTGAATGCCGCTGCTATTCCGCTTCATGCATGGCTGCCCGATGCATACCCCATGGGAACTCCCACCAGCACGGTTTTTTTAAGTGCTTTTACAACAAAATCTGCAGTATATCTTTTGATAAGGACATTCCCTGGAGCAGATTTGCTTATCTGGATCGGGGCATTTATGGTATTTGTACCTATATTTTATGCTGTGTTAGAAAATGATATCAGAAGGGTGCTGGCTTATAGCCTCTTGAACCAGATTGGGTTTATGCTCGTGGGGATCGGTATTGGGACCCAACTTGCCTTAAATGGTGCTGTTGCCCATGCATTCTGCCATATCCTTTATAAAGGCCTGCTTTTCATGGCGGCAGGATCGGTTCTGCAGATGACAGGTAAAATCAAGTGCACGGAAATAGGGGGGCTTTATAAAACAATGCCCTTAACCTGTTTGTTCTGTATTGTCGGTGCAGCATCCATATCTGCATTCCCATTATTTTCAGGGTTTGTTTCAAAATCTATGATCGTCACAGCAACAGTCAATGAAAAAATGGTTCTGGTCTACCTGATTTTGCAATTTGCCTCGGCAGGTGTTTTTCACCATGCAGGTATTAAAGTGCCTTTTTTTACTTTTTTTGGACATGATTCCGGCATCAGGGCCAAAGATCCTTCATGGAATATGACATTAGCAATGGGTATTGCGGCATTTGCCTGTATCTTCATAGGGGTATTTCCTGGGCCACTATATAATCTTTTACCCTTTATAGTTGATTATATACCTTATACCGGAGCACATGTTGTGGGTCAGCTCCAGCTTTTAATGTTTGGTGCCCTGGCTTTTGCTCTTTTGATTCTTTCCGGATATTATCCCCCGGAAATTAAATCCATTAACCTTGATGTTGACTGGACCTACAGGAAGATAGGCCGTGGTGCTTATATGGTTTTGGATCATGGACTAAATGCAATAAACAGGGTATCTGAGAGTAGTTTAATGACCTTTGTAAAGGGTTTTGCCTCTTTTTTTAATCGTGCTGCTGCAAATTTAGCCTTGTTTGTATCCGTCAATATATGGCTGGTTCTGGGTTACAGGGATAAGCGTCTGGAAATAAAGAAAAACAGATTGTACAACGATATCCTTCAAGGGACTCTGCCCATAGGTATTGGTGCAGCCGTTGCCATATCCTTTATTCTTTTGGTATTTATATTAACATAGCAACGAGGCGTTACATGGTTAAAATAGAAGATTTAAAACGTATTAATCTGTTAAAGGATTTTCCAGATCATCTGCTCGAAATAATTGGCAATGAAGCCCAGCTGAGTATTTTCGGTACTGATACACAATTAATTTGTGTTAATGAACCGGTTGATACGTTTTTCATGTTAATTATGGGCCAGGTAGCAGTTAAAAGGGAACTTACACCTATGATTGATATTATTCTGGATAATATTCAGTCAGGGTCTTCTTTTGGAACCTCTGCACTAATTAATGGCTCGACTGCAGCCTACAATGCAGTTTGCCAGGAACCCAGCGAAGTGATTACCCTTTCAGGCGAGCGGATGAAACAGATTTTTAAAGAAAATTATGAATTTGCTTTTCATATGATGCTCGGGGTTGCAAAAAAATATAAAAAGAGAATGGATATGCGGGCACAGATGATCATGAAAACCTTGGATGAAAATCCGGAATTAAAACAAAATATTAATGATATTGAGAACCTTACCCTGGTGATATAAAGGATGATCGTAATTATTCAGCTCTTACGATTGAACCCGCCCTGTCTGATGGATATTTGTTTCGAGGCTATTCGCTTAACCTCCTGCAAATATCCATCAGACAGGGCTTTGGGGATGATTTTTTTAACGGGCTGAACAATTACGGATGATTTTACTATATTTTTAGTGAGGAGTCATAAGAGAGGGCCCATAAGAATGGTTGAAAAAGAGAATTTAAAAAAAATAGTTTTTCTCAAAGATTTACCGGATCCCATACTGGAAAGAATTGGTGCTATTGCACAAATTGAAACATTTGATGAAGAAAGCATTCTGTTTCGCCAAAATCAGGGACAAACCCTATTATATATGCTGTTATCCGGAAAAGTTTTTTTAAACTGCAGATCAACCTCAGGAGAATCTCTGACTTTAGATGAAGTATCACCGGGCAGGACATTTGGGGTTTCCGCCTTAATGGGCGAATCATCCGGCACATTTACAGCAGTCTGTGCTGAGACAAGTTTAATTATTACTATTTCAGGTGAGCAGATGCGCCAATTATTTGAAGAAGATTTTGAAATAGGCCACACCTTAATGCTGAAAGTGGTAGGTATTTTTAAATCAAGAATGGAAATGCATACACGTCAGTTTTTACATTCTTTGGCAGCCCATCCAGAAATCATATAATTAGTTCCTGACCGGAAACCCGTGTTTGGGCGAAAAATTGCCCATATACAAGGCGCAAGAAAGTTTGAAACCGGAGTGTACTCCTGTACATGAGGATTTCAAACTTTTGCAGCAACGCAGTAGATGGGTGAGTTTTCGTTCAAACACTAATTATTTTTTCCAGAACTCTGGAACAAAGAGTATAATAACCGTATAAATTTCCAGTCTGCCTAAGAGCATGCACCATGCAAGAAGCCATTTTCCCATGACCGGCATGTGGGCAAAATTTTCAGTGGGACCCACACTTCCAAACCCGGGACCTATGTTACCAATGCAGGATGCAACAGCACCAAAAGCTGTTATCATGTCAATACCCATGCCGGCAAGAAGAATACCTGACCCAATAAAAAGACTGATATACAGGGCTAAAAATCCCATGATACTTCGTAGAATTTCATTTGGGATCACTGTATTATCTATTTTTACATGGTTGATACTTCTTGGGTGAATGATTTTAAATAACTCTCGATAACAATATTTACAGCAGACAATGACTCTGGCGCATTTCATCCCGCCGCCGGTGGATCCTGCTGATGCGCCGATAAACATACATACAAAAAGCAGTGCCTGGCTCAATCCTGGAAATATTTCATAATCAGCCGTTCCAAATCCAGTTGTTGTAAGGATCGAAACAACCTGGAAACTTGCAAACCGGAATGCGTCTTTAAGGGAAGTATAAACAGAACCATAAATATTCCATGTCATGATCAGTGTTAACACAAGTACCAGTCCAAGAAAAAATCTACATTCCGTATCTTGCCAGAAAGCCAGTGTCTTACCCCGCAACATTTGATAATGAAGTGAAAAATTAATTCCAGCCAACACCATAAAAACAACAATTACATAATCAAAATATGTGCTGTTATAATGGGCAATGGAGGCATTTTTTGGAGAAAAACCACCAGTTGGCAGGGTTGTAAAAGCATGACAGGATGCTTCAAACAAAGGCATGCCTCCACCCAGTAGAAAAATGATTTCAGCTAAGGTTAGAAAAGCATAAACCGCCCACAAAATTTTTGCAGAATCGCTTAGCCTTGGCGTCAGTTTGTCTGGTACGGGGCTGGGGACTTCCGCTTTATACAATTGAATACCGCCAACTCCTAAAAACGGCAGTATGGCAAGGGACAGGACAATGATACCCATGCCGCCCAGCCATTGGATAAAGCTTCTCCAGAAAAGAAGGCCTTTTGTCGCTCCTTGAATATTTGTCATTACAGAGGATCCCGTTGTAGTGAAACCTGAGACGGATTCAAAAAATGCATCAGTAAAATTTGTAAATTCAGGTCCAAAGTAAAAGGGCAGGGCACCAAAAAGGGTAATGGCCATCCAGGCCAATGCAACTGTTGCCATTCCTTCTTTCTGGTTTATATAATCATCACTGCCTCGTTTTTTTGATCCAATGATGAGAATGATTCCTGCAATCGTGGTAATTGCGATGGAGTGAATAAAATCGCCAAAAGCAAGCTCATGATAATAGAGACTCACAAGCAGAGGAGCAATCATGGAAAGCCCTAAAAAAAATAAAAGGATACCCGTAATCCGTGCAATAAACTGCCAGCGCATTAGAAGAAATCCAATTTAACAGTCAACAGCTTTTCAAGTTTTTTAACGGCATGTTTAACCGCAAACATGATGATCCTATCATTGGGATTGACCACACTATTCCCTGCCGGGATCATAATCTGACCATTTCTGAGGATGCAGACAAGAATTGCACCTTTGGGAAAGGAAATTTTTTTTAATGGTTGATCAGTAATGTCAGAGGTTTCAAGGGCGATGGCTTCAATAAACTCACCGCGTCCCCCTAAAATGGACATATCAGATAGAACTTTTCCTTTTCTTACCTCCTTTAAAATTGAACTGACAGCCGAAAGCCGGGGGGAGACAACCTTTTCTATACCAATGGTGGCAAGAAGGGGAAAATAAGTTGATTTCCCTATCCTGGTGATGGTATTTTTAACCCCCATGTTTTTTGCCAGAAGGGAAACAAGAATATTGGTTTCATCATCATTAGTCACTGAAACAACAACATCATTTTGACCGCAATTTTCTTCAAGAAAGAGTTTCTGATCAGATCCGTCGCCGTGCAGAACAACGGTTTTTTCCATTCGTTCAGACAGGTAATGGCACCGGCCAATGTCGGATTCAATGATCTTTGTCTTGATTGAGTCTGTTTCAAATGATTTGGCCAGCCGTTCACCGATTCGTCCGCCCCCTATAATTAAAGCTCTTTGGATGGGAATGATTTTTTTTCCGAAAAGAGTCAGCATTTTTTCAAGTTTTTCAGTTTCACTGACAAAGTATATTAAATCTCCGGATTCTATATTGTTATCGCCTTTAGGAACGATAACTTCGTTGTTTCGGATGATGGCAGCGATTAATGGCCGATCCTCACCGAATTTTAACGAAAAATCAAAGAGCTTCATTCCTGCCATGGGAGAATGCCTGTCAAGTCTGATTCCGACATATTTTACCCGGCCGTCGGCAAAATCACCGACATCGACGGCACCGGGCACCACCATCAATCTTTTGATGGTGTTTACCACCTCAATTTCAGGATTAATAATTGTATCAATATGGGGGTTTTCTTTTTTAAAACGATCATAATATGAATCAAAATCAGAATTTCTGATCCTGGCAAGTTTTTTAGTTGTGGGTGATATCAGGTCGGCCATAAGACAGGTGACAAGGTTTGTTTCATCGCTGTCCGTCACTGCCAGAAGGATATCGGTCTCCTTGATGCCGGCATCAATGAGAGTTTTAGGGTTGCTGCCGGATGCCAAAATAACCTGTACGTCAAGGCGCTCTGAAAGTCGGCGGACAGCATCCGGGTCTTTGTCAATGACAATAACCTGCTTGTTTTCAGAGGCAAGCCTGCCGGCAATGTTATAACCCACTTCTCCGGCCCCAACTATAATGATCTTCAAAACATATCTCCTGTAACATTGATGAAAGCCTGGAAAACAACTTACTAAATCAGTTAATGATAGTCAATAATATGGGGAGACCATAATAAACTTCAATCGTCATCCAAAACATCGGGTGATCTTTGCTGCACTCTATAAATTTTGTAACTATTCAGTTCTTATGCTTGACGTCGCCCTGTCTGATGGATATTTTGTGGCGAGGCTATTCGCTTAATCTCCTGCAAATATCCATCAGACAGTGCTTTTTAGATAACCTCTTTTAACTGGCTGAACAATTACTAAATTTTTTGTGGCAGCCTTGTGAAAGATCCACGCAATAATCGGGTAGCAGTTGAATCAAACCTTCCGGAGAAAAGGCTTAGTATAAAATCAGGGTGTTAAAAGTAATTGGATATTAAAAATCATGTTAAAAAAGCAAATTATTATTGACGATGGATTGTGCAAGGTATATTTAGCAGCATCAAGATAAAATAGTTTTATGATAACACTTATTAAATCATGAAATTATTTAATTTTTGATTTCAGGATGAACAATGGCGTTTGCTCTGAAATATAAACAATGGCGTTTATACGGATTATGATAATCCAAGATTTATTTGAAACAGGAGGCGATAGGGTAAAAATGGATACAATAATGGATATAGTCAATGCAAGAGATCCGTTTGAGAAAGAATTTCATCAGGCAGTAACAGAAGTTGCTGAATCAGTCAAACCGGTTTTAGACAGGAATTCAGAATACCGGCATGCCAGAATCATGGAAAGAATCGTAGAACCTGAACGCGTGATTCAGTTCAGGGTTCCGTGGGTGGATGACCAGGGTATTGTTCAAGTAAATAGAGGTTTTAGAATTGAGATGAACAGTGCAATTGGACCTTACAAGGGAGGACTTCGTTTTCATCCTTCCGTCAATCTTTCCATCTTGAAATTTCTTGCCTTTGAACAGGTATTCAAAAACGCATTGACCACTCTTCCTATCGGTGGTGGCAAAGGCGGGTCTGACTTTGACCCCAAGGGTAAATCAGATAATGAAGTTATGAAATTCTGCCAGAGTTTCATGTCCGAACTTTATCGTCACCTGGGCCCTGACACGGACGTTCCTGCAGGGGACATAGGTGTGGGCGGAAGAGAAATCGGATACCTTTTTGGTATGTATAAAAAATTAAAAAATGAATTTTCAGGCATTCTGACCGGTAAAGCCCTGAACTGGGGTGGTAGTCTGATAAGACCGGAAGCAACCGGATACGGGTCAGTCTTTTTTGCCGAGGAAATGCTGGCTACAAGGAACGAAAGCCTTAAAGATAAAGTCTGTCTGGTTTCTGGCTCCGGCAATGTTGCACAGTATACCACAGAAAAATTAAACCAGCTGGGAGCAAAGGTTATTACACTCTCTGATTCTTCCGGATATATTTATGATGAAAAAGGGATAGATCAAGCAAAACTCCAGCATGTCATGTATCTGAAAAATGTAAAACGTGGCAGGATCAAAGAATATATTGAAAAATATCCTGAAGCAGTCTATACGGCTCATGATGCGGGAGTGGATCACAATCCGATCTGGAATCATAAAGCAGACTGCGCTTTTCCCAGCGCGACCCAGAATGAAATCAATCCCAAAGATTCCCAGAACCTGGTAAATAAAGGCGTTTATCTAGTTAGTGAAGGAGCAAACATGCCCACCATGCCGGAAGGTGTTGATATATTTCTTGACAATAAAATTCTTTATGCCCCTGGCAAGGCAGCCAATGCAGGCGGCGTTGCAGTTTCCGGACTTGAAATGTCCCAGAACTCAATGAGAATCAAATGGTCCCGTGAAGAGGTGGAAGCCAAACTCAAGGGTATCATGCAAAGTATTCATGGTGCATGTCTTTCTGCTTCAGAAGAATACGGAACCCCCGGCAACTATGTTAATGGTGCCAATATAGCAGGATTTGTTAAAGTGGCGGATTCAATGATGGATCAGGGTGTTGTTTAATTATTCTCCTTATAGTTTAAAAGGATAAATTAATAAGGCCGGTTGGATTTTGTCACCGGCCTTATTATCTTTCAAATGTAATTATTCAGCTATTACGATTGAACCCGCCTTGTCTGATGGATATTTTTGTTCGATGCTAAACGCTTAACCTCCTGCAAATATCCATCAGACAGGGCTTTGGTAATATTTTTTTTAACGGCTGAATAATTACTTTCAGATAAAATTACAATATCTCGTAAAATGGTATTTATCAGGCTATGTTTGAAGACTATTTGTAAAAACAGGAGACAGAATGTATTTCCCAATTGCAGAAATCCATGCCAACCCTTATATCATTTTTTGCACAGCTCTTGTTGTTTCATTTTTTACTTCAATGGGCGGTGTTTCCGGAGCTTTTTTATTATTGCCGTTCCAAATGAGCTTTCTTGGATATACGTCTCCTTCTGTTTCCGCCACCAATCATGTTTTCAACATCGTTGCCATTCCAAGCGGGGTATATCGGTATATCAAGGAAAAAAGGATGCTTTGGCCTTTGGCCAAGGCTATCATTATCGGTACTCTGCCCGGGGTTTTTATTGGCGCATGGGTGCGAATCGAGTATTTGCCTGATCCAAGGAATTTTAAGTTTTTTGCAGGGCTTGTTCTGCTATATATCGGATGGAAACTTTTAAAAGATATAATCCTTAATGACAAGACAAAGGGAAAAAACTATCATATCAAGTTGAATGATTTTCATGATCTTGATGTCATGGAGGCCTCATTTAAAAAGGTTTCTTTTACATTTGGGGGGAAAGTATATACTTACGCCCCGATATTCATTTATATTCTTTGTTTTTTTGTCGGGATTATTGGCGGAATATATGGCATCGGGGGCGGATCAATCATTGCACCCATACTTGTAACAATCATAGGGCTGCCCGTATATGTGATTGCGGGAGCAGCTCTTTTAGGTACATTTGTTACATCGGTTTCCGGTGTGATTTTCTATCAATTTTTGGCAGGTATTTATCCACAAATGGCTGTGTCGCCTGACTGGATGCTGGGTGCCCTGTTCGGTTCAGGCGGATTTTTGGGTATGTACCTGGGAGCAAGGGTTCAAAAATTTGTCCGGGCAGTATATATTAAAGGAATTTTAGCCTGTTGTATCATGTTTATCGCCTTAAAATATATTTCAGGTTTTTTTATTTAGCTCATATTGAATTTGTAATCCGTTCTGAAACTTACAATAGAACAAATTGTGGGAGAGATTAACTGCATATTCGGTACACATGACCGGTTCCCTGCCCAGTACATGTTTAGCACCCTTGACAGGAATGAACTTATATCACTGTACCGGACATGCGAGATCGCTTTTATTGGATGGATCAGGATCAGCAGGGCATGAAGTTAGATCCTCTTTATGCCCTGCTGAATAAATTCTGACTATTCTTTTATCATTAGATCACAAATCAGTTTAAAAACGTCTGTAAGCCTTAATATCCCGACAACCTTTTTTTGTCTAAGCACAAGAAGTGACTGGTGGTTACCCAGGATAAAATGATGGATCGCCTCTGGAATGCTAAGATCTTCGTCGACATATTCGCCTTCCTGGGGGGAATACATGATCTCTTTTACCGGTCTTTTTTTTGCTTTTTCTACAAGGGATTCACAGCTTTCATCCCAGAGATTGTAATTTTCAACTAAAGAATGAAGAAAATCATTACTCAGCCCAAATCGTGATAATCCCATCTTGGAAAGATGATCCGAGTTCCCAAACTGGCTGTACTTGGGCTCAAGCGCCCTTAAAACATCAAATAAGCTGACTTTCCCCGTAATATCCCCGGTTTTGTCATACACAAGGGTTGCCCTGTGTTTATAGGCATCAATAGATAACGCTTTTTGCGAATCACAAAGCGTTTTAACGGCTTTTTCCAGAGTGTCATCCTCATTTACCGTGGCATATTCAGATAAGGGAATCATTAACTCTTTAACTTTTTGTATTTTCATTTTTTCTTCTCCCTTATTTATATTTACAGCATAATCTTCATACCCATGAGAGGCCATATAACGTAAACGGCAATACCCGTCACTATCATCAACATAATGCTTGCCGGGATACCATATCCAAAGAATTCACCCGTGGTGAATTGTTTGGAATCATAGGCAATCGCATTAGGTGCCGCACCAACCAGAAGCAAGAAGGGCATACCTGCGACGACAAGAGCTGAAAATGTGATCACATCAGGTCCTACTCCGAGATAAGGCCCAATAACCAGAGCAACAGGCAGGACGATGGCAATGGCTGCAACATTCATAATAAAATTGGTAAGCATCATAACAAGAAATGACATGCTCATTACAAAGACAAACCAGTTGGAATCTTTGAACATGCTCAGCCAGTTGATGGCAATCCATTCTGCAGCTCCCGTTTCCCAAAGGCAGAAACCAATACTCATGGCACCGCCAAATAATAAGATAATGTTCCATGGAATAGATTCAAGGTCTTTAATGTCAAGAATTCTGATTACAAAAAATAATACAGTAGACGTCAGGATAATGGCTGACTTGTCAATTGGTTTTAATATGGCAACATAAGGCCTGATAGACATCAGGAATATACATACGAAAATAATTGAAGCGGCAATAATTTCATTTTTAGTAATTGATCCCATGGCTTTACTGAGTTTTTTTGCTTTTTCCCTTAAGCCCGGAATCGTTTTTTGTTCTGGTTTGAAAAAAAACATAAAAAATACCCATAAAGCAAAGGTCATGATCCATCCAATGGGGAACATGTAGAAGGCCAATTGAAAAAAAGTGATGTCAGTGCCGACAAGCTCTTTATAAAAACCCAATGCCACGGCACCTCTGGCTGCACCCAGCAGGGTAACGATACTGCCGGCACCAGCAACATAGGCCATTCCAATGAACAGTCCCTTACCGAATCTGGTGGGTGTCTCAAAGTCATCAGTATAGAGTCCATAGACGGTGAGGAGAAGTGGAAACATGGTTGCGGCAACTGCTGTATGGGCCATGATATGGGTCAAGGCTGCGGTGACTACAAAACAGCCAAGGTATATCATGCTGGTTTTTTCACCTACAATGGCAAGCATCTTGTACGCAAGGCGACGAGTCAAACCTGTTTTGGTAAATACAATTCCAATCACCAGGGATGCAAAAATAAAGACAACCGAAGGATCAAACATCTGCTGGAAGGCAGTTTTTGCAGGCCGGATAAGAAAGACTGCCTGCAAAATTCCCATAAAGAGGCTGGTTACACCAATGGGAACTACCTCAAAGACCCACCAGGTGCCGCCTAAGAGAAATACAGCCAGAGCTCCTTTTGCCTGCTGGCTCAACACAAAGTGTTTTCCCGTGGGATCGATGGCATCAGGCCAAGGCGGGGAAAAATTAACAACAATAAAAAGTATAAGACCAATTGATAAAAATAATATCCGCTTCCAGTCAACATTAAAGCCGGTTGAAATCGTTGTTTGAGTACTCATGTTAAAATTATTCTCCTAAAGTTAATATAAGTTTTCCAAGGGATATATTGTCCCATTATTTTATAAATTGGTTCTAAATAAGACAGGCAATTGGTTTTTGTCAAGAAGAGTCTTTGAAAATGGGTAATAAAGCTGGTAAAAAATTAATAAGAGACAAGGGTGTTTATTAAAAATTTTGCCATTATCCCATTTTAGTTCAGCGTTTAATAAATGGGATAATGGCTGTTTTTTACCGGATAAAGGTTGGATTTATTAGTATGCTTGAAATATTCCGGCATACATACCCTGATCCACCATCAAGGTACCACCTGCTGCGTTGACTGCGGTTGTTCCTCCCTGCGGAGTATGACTTATACGCCTCGGCTCTGAAGAATCTCTTTGATCTTTTCTTCTGTTTGTTTTTCAACAATGAGCATTTTTTCAGTTTTTGCCTTTTTGATTTTTTCTGCAAGGGCCTCTATGTCTGCCGGTTTTTCAAGGAAATCAGTTGCGCCAACTTTCATTGCTTCCACTGTCTTTTCAACGGTGGCGTACCCCGTCAGCAAAATGATCTGTAGTTCGGGCTTTTTATCTTTAATACTCTTCAAAGCTTCCATACCATCCATTCCCGGCATCTGAAAATCCATGACAATCGCATCAAATGACTTTTTTCCGATAATGGACAGGGCCTGATCAGCAGATTCAGCAGTGGTTACCTCCATACCCCGGGCTTTCATCCGTTCGGACATGATCTCCAGAAATTCTTTTTCATCATCCACAAGCAATACTTTTTCCGACATTGTTTTTCTCCTTATAACGTGAAGCTTTATCCAAATTAAATTGGTGTAAAAGGTTAAATGCGTTTTGGCCACAAAAGGCCAAAACCTTTATTATCTATATTTTTTTCAATGGATATATCCAGATATGCCGCCAGGGCTTGGTCTTCTTTTGAGCCAAACAGATCATCCATTAACTCTTGTTTAGCCGCGTCCATCAAAAACCGGACCAAGGGTGTTTCAGTATCCGGTCCAAATGAAATTATTATCTTTTTTTCACCTTCTGCAGCATGACAGGCGGTTTCAATGGCTCTCCAGATCATATTTTCCAGATAAAACAGGTTTGTGTCAACCCGTAGGGGTGACAGGGGAGCTATGACCTCAATCGTTACCTCTTTCATCTGAACAAGCCTGGATACCAGATCTAGAACAAACATCAAAGTTTTTTCAAGATCGACGATTGCTTTTGCCTGATCAACGCTGTGGGAAAAACGGTTCAATCTTTGTATAACCAGATCAGTCTTTGCAACCTGTCTTGTAACCCTTTGCGAAATATCATTGATGCGGCCAAGGGAAAGGGGATGACCTTTTTGGGCCATCATGGACAGATCATGCAGTAACCCGGCACTCTCATTGATAATGGCCAGGGTATTTTTAATCTCATGGGTTGCAGAGGCAGTCATCTGACCGAAAAATTTTATCCCTCCTAGTTCCGACATCTTATCATCTTTTACCATTTGCGACCTCAACCTTCTTTAATGGCAGTGTCACCGTGAAACGGGTGCCTTTACCCACCCGACTTTTTACCCTTATATCACCATTGATCTCTTTTACCAGGCCATAAGTAATAGACAATCCAAGCCCGGAACCCCAATGATGGTTTTTTGATGAGAAAAAAGGCTCAAATATTTTATCAATATCTTCAGCAGCAATACCGCTTCCATTATCTGAAACTATTATTGCCACTTCATCTTTTGTTTTAAATTTGATGGAAATCGTCAATTGTCCACCATCTTCCATTGCAGCAAAGGCATTTTCGAACAGGTTTAAAAAAATCTGTTGCAGACTTCCTTTATCACATTCAAAATTAGGAATGGCTTCCTTGTTGTCAACAGATATGGTGATACGTCGATGCTCAGCCTCTTTTTCAAGAAAGGCAAGCACCTGGCCTATGACTTCACCTATATCAACCGACTCTATGCTGGGTTCCATATGCCGGGCAAAATCCAGAAGCCGCCGGGTGATGGTACTGCACCGTTTGACAGTATCTAGAACATCGTTTGCAAGAAGAACCAGGCGCTCATCTGAAGAATAATCTTTTTTCATTGTCAAAAGATCCATCATTAAACCTGTTTTCTGGTTGATAATAGCCAGGGGGTTATTTATCTCATGGGCAACCCCGGATGCCAGACGGCCTATGGATGCAAGTTTTTTAGCATATTCTGCATGGTGAAGGGCTTCACTCCTTTTACGATCTGCTGAATGAATCCGCCTCACAAGATAGGTTGCAGTACCCATGATGGACAATAAAATTAACACAATGCTTACAGCCAGATATCCGACTAACTTGAACCTGGGTTTAAGCCAAAGATCGGTAATTTTTTCTTCACATTTGGTCAACACCAATATTAATTGAGAATCCTTTATCCTGGCATATCCTGAGATGACCGGCTTTCCATTTAAAGCTATATCTTTTTTGATTCCGTTCATCTCTTTGAATGCTTTGGTATTAATTGCATTTGGTGTGCCTGAACTGCCGTAATAAAAGGAGTCGGTTAGCAAGGTCCCTTTTTCATTGACAATAAATATGTCATTGTCTTCTCCCTGATCAGAGCCGTTGATGTAATCAAGGGCTGATTTTTTAAGGTCTGTGGAAGAAGAAATTGAACCCACAGCAGCTTGCAAGATTTTTGACATGCTGCTTTTCACCTCATCCTCGATGATTCTGCGGGTGAGGCTAAAGTCCACAAGAGTCATTACAAAAAGAGGCAAAAGTGCCATAAAGGATGTAAAAAGAACAATCAGCTTCCACTTCCGTCGAAAATTAAAACTGGTTTTCGGATTGCTCTCGGTAAAGTCCTGGTGGTCCCAGAATGCAGGTTTGAATTTTTTTAATCGTCTCATAATTTTTTATGATTGCATTTAGCACCATGCGGTCTTTTATTCAATGGTCTTGATTTTCTTATATGCTTTTTTCAGGGACTCACTTAGTAAATCAATATCAACTGGTTTTTGCATATATGCAAAAGCCCCTAGTTCCATGCACCTTTTTTTGTCCTGTTCTGATCCATGACCGGTTAGCACAATCACTTCGATTTCAGGTTTAACCTTTTTCACACGTTTTAGAGTTTCCATGCCGTCAATTCCTGGCATTTTCAGATCAATGATCATCACCTCGGGTGCATCTTTACAAACCATCTCCAATGCTGCTTTTCCATCATAGGTAACTGCAGTCACCATATCCCTCATCTGCAAACGCTCCGACAGGGTCTGCACAAACTCTTTCTCATCATCCACCAAAAGGACTTTTGAAGGTAATTCGCGGCTGATTTTTTTAGATATATTGGATTTTTTGTACGATTGGATTTTCGTAAACCCATTTGGTGAAGACAGCCTATCGGCCGGGGTAAGTATTGCATTCTGTTTTGACATATGTTACCTAAAAAGAAAATAGTTAGCTGCCAACCGAATGATACGTCGGTTTTTATATGAAATATTGAAACCTGCTGTAAAAGTCAAGGTTTAACATGGAAAACAAAATACCTGAAAAAGCAAGGCTGCTTGAAAAACTTCTAAAAAATGGATTTAAGGTCCCGGATTTTATTTATGTATCAGCTGAAAAGTTCAACAATGAAGATTTCAATCAGCTTAATCTGTTTTTAGACAAACATCGTGAAAGTTATAAAGTCATCGCAAGAAGTGCACATCCCATGGAATCAGAGTATAACGGCGGTACCTTTGATTCCATTGAAACATATGCGGATATTGGCGGAATAAAATATGCACGCAACCGTATGATTAAAATAGCTGAAACATCCAAACAACTATCCATTCGACGGCAGCAGAAGTTCAATCATGCGCCCCAAATTGATATAAGTGAAATGGGCGTTATTGCCATGCCTTTTGTCAACGGCTCCAGCGTCATGGCAAAAATGATCTTTAATAACTGGGAATTTGGTTATTGCAGGAATCGCACGCCTAAGGTCCAGAGCGAACCCTATATTACCAAAGTACCCCATGACCAGAGGCTGTTCAAACTTTCAGAGGATATACAGGCGGCTTTGGAGTTCAGATGCGAGATTGAGTATATTATCTCAACAGATGGAGAAATTTATGTTGTGCAGGCCAAGGATATTTCAAATATTGACACCTTGGAAGAAAAAGAAAGTGAGCGTACTATTAAGTTAGATGGCATAAGGCGCATGCGAAAGCGGAGAAATTACAGGGAAAGACCGGTTTATGTAATGGACAATAAAGCCTTTTATATTAATATCATAAGCCAATGCGAGGATCTTGTCCAGAACAGCAGGGTATCAAAGCCGGATATAAGTGAAATCATATCCAGCATAAAGGCATATGAAAAAGAACTGGAGTCTTTTGCTCTGAGGCACCAGCGATTTGCCATTCTGGGATTTTCCATACAGGACTCAAGCGAACTCTATCAGATCACCAATAACTACCTGGAAGATTGGCCAGAGCTTCAGAAAAGCCTGTCAAAAACCCTGCACAATAACCTTTATAAAATCGATATTTTTCTGGCCGAAGCTGACACCTTGATTGCAAAGCACAAATTTAGAATCAATTTGTGCAGCCATGATGCTTATGGTATTGACACAGTACGAAATCCCCTCTGGTCAGCCTATTGGAATGTTGCCCGCCATGACCAAGTGGTCAAGGAATTTTTACGTCTGGGGTTTAAAACCGGTGATACCATCGGCATTGATATTGATGCCGAAGACCGGCCCATCGTTTCCCGGCATTAATTTTTGCCGCCTTCCAAATATCAACAAAAAAGACTATTGAGAGTCGTCTAATCCGATAATTATTTATAAAATTACATGGAATGTATTCTATGTTTTGTGTCTTATCTCTTGACAAAAGCCAGGTTCTACTTTAATAAAAACTGTTTTATTAAAAAAATAGAGGCTTAAAAGAGGCTTAAATACTGCTGAAATTATGTTTAAAGATTGTACTAAAAATAATTATAATGATGGGATAAAAAGGCTTGAATACGGCAAGATGAATTGTCTTCACAATTCATTTATGAAAATTCATTCCATATACAACCTGCACTATCCTTAAAATTGTCAGACAAAAGAATAAAATAGATTGGGGAATTTATGGGTCAATTTTTTGTATCAATACTGCTAATACTATTAGGAGGCTTATTTTCCCTTTTTTTAGTACGGCAGGCTAAATTATCGAGAATTATTACCGTTTTTCTATTAAGCATCGGCTGCTTCTGGGGGTTACTCGATGCTGTGACAAATCTCATGCAGTCAGGAAGTATTGCACATTCCTTTAATTATCTGAATATCTTTTCCCTGGCGTTTCAAATTGATGGACTTTCCGGATTTTTCCTTGTGGCTATTTTTACGGTCTCACTTCTTGCCGCCATTTACAGCTTCCATTACATGGATAATTCAAAAAATGCTGTGAGAACAGCCGTTAACTATTTTTTCTTCAGTATTTTGATTGCCTCCATGGCAATGGTTGTAACGGCAGCAAATATAATAACCTTTATGCTGTCCTGGGAAATCATGTCTCTGTCATCTTTTTTCCTGGTTATTTACAAACACCACGAACCCGAAAGCCGAAAGGCCGGATATCTTTATTTTGTTTTCTCCCATGTCGGCGCCATGTTCATATTTGCTGCATTTGCAATTGTTTATGGCAATACTGGCAGTTTTGGATTTGAAGGTATGGGTTCTCTTCCCGAAACCGCAAAAATTTTGGTATTTATTTTTTCGTTTATCGGGTTTGGCTCAAAAGCAGGAATATTCCCCTTCCATGTCTGGTTACCCCATGCCCATCCAGCAGCCCCGAGCCATATTTCCGCTGTCATGTCCGGAGTCATGATTAAAACCGGTATTTACGGTATTTTAAGGATGTATGCGCTTTTGAATTTACATACACCTCTTTTTGGCAATATTGTCCTTATTGCAGGAGTGATTTCAGGTATATTAGGGATTGTCTATGCCCTGGGTCAACAAGATCTCAAACGGCTACTCGCCTATTCCAGTGTTGAAAATATAGGCATTATTTTAATCGGATTAGGGATTGGAATGATTGGTGTTTCTTCAGGGAATCCTTTGATGGCCGTTCTTGGATTTACAGGAGGATTTCTTCACATTCTCAATCATTCTATTTTTAAGACCCTTTTATTTATGGGTGCGGGAATGGTTCTTCATAAAACAGGGACCCGTTCCATTGATGCCCTGGGTGGGTTATTGAAAAATATGAAAATTACGGGAGCGGCTGTTATCATTGGCTCTCTTGCCATCTGTGGAATTCCTCCCTTTAATGGATTCGTAGGGGAATTTTTTATATATATCGGCGGATTTAAAGGTGTTGCCCTTGAAAATTGGGTTTTTGTCATGAGTATCTTAGGCATTGTCAGCCTTGCCATTATCGGCGGCCTGGCATTGGCCTGCTTTACAAAAGTAATTGGTATTGCCTTTCAAGGTGAACCAAGGACAAAAGCCGCTTTTAATGTCGACGAAAAAGGGCCGACCATGATTTTATCCATGTCGATTCTTGCCTTTGCCTGTGTCTTGATAGGATTGTTTCCAAAGATTATTATCTGGATGCCCATTAAAGCTGTATCCGCTTTGGGTCTGGGTTACGGTCGGGTTCCGCTTGAACCCTTTGAACAGATGACTGGGAATATTTCACTTGCAGCAGCTGTTTTTATTATTGTTTTATTATTGGTGATTGCAATTCGTTCCTTTTTATACAAAGGGAAAAAGATTACAAAATCAGGAACATGGGGCTGTGGCTTTACCCAGCCAACGGTTAAAATGCAGTACACAGGGTCTTCATATGCATCGTTTATCCTTGATTTTTTTCGACCTGCAGCACCATTGGAAGAAGATCACCCGAAAATTGCAGGTAGATTTCCTTTAAATACCTATTACAAAAGTCATGTGAATGATCTTGCAGAACTTCATATGAAAAAGGCTGTTGTAAATCCCGTGCTGTTTTTGTTTGATAAATTGAGATGGATTCAACATGGTGATATTCATCTTTATATTGGTTATATTCTACTGGCTATAATATTGTTGTTGTTTTTTATATAAAATTAAGGATCGAAAATGAAATTACCTGAACGCAATTTTCGGTTTAATTTATATAATTTTCGATCCTAAATAAATGGGAAAATTTTATGATTGAATCCATTATTCTTTGGCTTCTTGCAATTTTGGCGGCACCTTTCTTTTCAGGGGTTATACTTAAAGTAAAGGCTTTTTTTGGAGGGAAAAAAGGACCGCCTTTGCTGATTAATTATTATACTTTAATCAAGCTTTTTAAAAAAGGATCTGTTTATAGTACCAGCACGACAATGGTGTTTAAACTCGGGCCGATCATTTCACTGGCTTCTGCCTTTACTGTGCTCATGTTTCTTCCCATTGCCGGATATCAGCCGATTTTTTCCTTTAATGGGGATATTATATTTGTTTTATATATAATGGGCCTTGGCCGGTTTTTTACAATTGCCGCCGCCATGGATACAGCTTCTCCCTTTGAGGGGATGGGAGCTGCAAGAGAGGCCTATTTCCCGATTATCTGTGAAGCCACAACTTTTATGATTTTAATCTTTTTTTATCGATTGACAGGTGAGCTTCAGCTATCTGCTTATTTTACTGAAGGCAATACCATTGGGCTTTGGAACATGGCCGGTGCACCCTTACTATTTATTGTGATTTCTTTTTTTATTATTCTATTGACGGAAAATTCAAGGGTTCCAGTTGATGACCCTGCTACACATCTGGAACTTACAATGATCCATGAGGTCATGGTTTTAGATCACAGCGGACCTGATTTCGGACTCATTGAACTGGGTTCTTTCTGCAAACTCTTTTTTTATTCAACAATAGTTTCAAGGCTGCTTTTACCTTTTGATTTGGGATTTTGGGGATTTAATTTTGGCTTGTACATAGCAGGACTTTTCATTGTATATATAGCTGTTGGCGTGACTGAATCTGTTATTGCCCGGTATAGAATGGATAAAGTCCCGCAGTTTGTCCTGACATCCTTTGCATTGGCCTTTTTTGCAACCATCATTACTTTGGAGTTTATCAAATGATACTACATCCGGTAGATACTATTTTGTCACTTGTATTGCTCTCTGTTTTATTTTCCTTTGGCTCAAGCAGGCTGCCCGGGCTGATAAAGGTAATTGCTTTCCAGGGAATTATCGTGTCTATGGTTCCTTTTTTTATTGGCCATGACATGACTGCCGGTGGAGTAGTTTTCACCGTTGCAACATTATTAATCAGAGGAATTATTATTCCAATGAGCATTTATGTGGCCATAAAAAAGGTGGCCATAAAAAGAGAGGTAGAACCCATTATAGGGTTTCATGCCTCCATGCTATGCGGTCTTGGATTAATCGTTGCAGCCACCTATATCAGTCGCCAATTGAATATTCCGTTCATCAGTAACTATACCCTTTTATTTCCCACTGCCATAGCGCTTCTTGCTACAGGAATGTTTTTGTTAATAGCCAGGAGAAATGCCATTGCCATGGTATTGGGTTATATCATGATGGAAAATGGTATTTATCTTATTGGAACAACAATTTCAGTTCGTGCCCGTCATATTGTTGAATTTGGAATTCTACTTGATGTGCTTGCCGGTGTTATGATTATGGCCATTATCCTTCAAAATATCAAACGAACCTTTGATGATGTTGATACGGCTAACTTAAGAACTTTAAAAGAATAGGTGTTATAAATGGTAGAAATTGTTTTTCTGGCTCCTTTTATAATCGGTATTATTGCATTTTTCCTTCCAAAGGAAATCAGCCGAAGGCTTTTAGTAGGGATAGGAGCGATTCATCTTCTTCTTTCGCTGCTTCTTTGGAAAAATAGACCTGAAGCAATTTTTAAAAGTTATTTTGCTGTTACCCCGGAAGGCCTGCTGTCGCTTCTGGTTATTTCCCTGCTGTTTTTTTTGATTTCTATTTATACTGTTGCCTATCTGAAAGAAAGTGAAATCCAGCATGAAAATATTTTTACAGGATCCATGATCCTGTTTTTATCAACCATGACAATGGTAACCCTATCAGACCATATTATGGTAATGTGGATTGCCATTGAAGCAACAACCCTTGCCAGCGCTCCTTTAATCTATACCCATAGATCGGCGGCATCCCTTGAAGCCACCTGGAAATATGTACTCATTTGTTCAGTCGGCATTGCCATGGCTTTATTGGGATCAGTCCTTATTACACTTTCCATGGATATTGGTAATGTTGATGCGCCGCTCTCTTTTTCAGCACTTGTGATAGTTGCCAAAACACTGGATCCCATGTGGCTGAAAGCAGGGTTTGTATTCATACTGGTTGGATATGGGACAAAAATGGGTCTTGCACCCATGCACACCTGGCTTCCCGACGCCCATAGCGAAGCACCCAGTCCGGCTTCAGCACTATTATCCGGCGTGCTTTTAAATTGTGCATATCTGGGGATTTTCAAGACAAATAAAATTATGCATGCAGCAGGATTAAATGATTTTTCAGGTACGATTCTGATTGTTTTTGGTTTGATGTCAATTCTGGCAGCAGCAACATTTATTCTTAAACAAAACGAATACAAAAGAATGCTCGCATATTCAAGTATAGAGAACATGGGCATCATAGCCGTTGGAACCGGTATCGGTGGTATTGCAGCATATGGCGCTGTGATCTGCATGATTCACCATAGCCTGATCAAGTCTTCTTTGTTTTTATCATCCGGAAATATCTTATTGGGATATGGGGATCGATTCATTAAAAACACGGGGGATATGGTAACGCGGATGCCTAAAACATTTGTGGCCTTTTTTAGTGGCTTTGCCGGTATTTCAGGATTTCCTCCCTTTGGTATTTTTATTGGAGAATTGTTTATTATTGTCGGTGCATTCAAAACCGGTCATTATATCGCAGCAGGTATTTTTATCTTGAGTCTTTGTGTCATTTTTGCCGGGTTTGCCAACCAGGTAATGAAGATTTCCTTTGATGATTCAGATTCCAATAAAATAATCGGCTTAAAAGAAAAGGCCAGTATGGTCTGGCCTCAATATATATTGTTATTAACATCTCTGATATTATGTTTCTACATGCCGGATACATTATATCAAACTATAATTGATGCAGTGACTGCCATTGGCGGAGGATTTAAATGACAACGGGTTTTTTAGAAATATCAAATGGTGAAAAATTAGCAAGAGAACAGATCCCTCATCTTCCTTTTGATGAATTTCATGAAACGGCCCTGGCAATTGTAAAAGAAGGCGGGAAGGTTGTTCAGTATTTCGGCTATCAGGATGATGCATCCATGAAATTGCTGGCTGTTTTGAGAACTGACAAGCTTTTAGTTGCAGGTTGTGATGCAAAGGAAAGCTATCCTTCCTTTACTCAAACCTGCGAGCCGTTTCATATGTTTGAAAGGGAAATTGCCGAACAATTCGGTATACGACCTGAGGGCCACCCCTGGCTGAAAATGGTCAGGTATCATCCCAACTATCGAAATATGCCGGATGTTTTTGATAATGATTATGAACAAGATATCCCGGGCAATTATCCGTATTACCAGGTTGAGGGTGATGAAATCCATGAGGTCGCAGTAGGGCCGGTTCATGCAGGCGTAATAGAACCCGGCCATTTCAGGTTTAACTGCATTGGTGAACGCGTACTTAATCTGGAAATTCAACTGGGGTATCAGCACAGGGCAGTGGAGAACCTGCTCTATAATGTTCATGCAAAAAGGCTGCCCATCCTTACTGAAAATATTGCCGGAGATACAACAATTGGTCACAGCCTTTGTATGGCACAGGCAGTTGAGTCCCTGACACAGGTTAAACCCGATAAAGGTGCCAGGATCATTCGAACCATTGCACTAGAATTGGAACGGCTTGCCAATCATATAGGTGATCTTGGTGCGTTAAGCGGTGATGTGGCATTTTTACCACCGGCCAATTATTTTGGACGGCTGCGTGGAGATTTTTTAAATCTGTCTCTTTTGCTATGCGGCAACCGGTTCGGGAAAGGATTGGTCCGCCCCGGAGGCGTTCGTTTCTCCCTGTCCGATGATGTTCGAAAAATTCTTGATGAACGGATCAAAGAATTAAGACTCCAGGTGGAACATGTTCTTGACCTTCTTTTTTCCGCATCCACGGTGCGGGCTCGTTTTGAAGACTGCGGCAATGTAAGTCATATAGATGCAGACCATTTAGGTCTTGTCGGCCCGGCGGGCCGGGCATGTGGTATCCCCTATGATGTCAGGCGCTGTTTTCCAACGGAGCACTATGATCAAATCGATATTCCAGAAAATAAAAAGCCGTCCGGTGATGTTTACGCCCGGGCAAGAATGAGATACGATGAAGTCTTGCAATCACTGAGTATTATAGAATCTTTGATTGGAATACCCGTTGAAACAAATTGTGTGAATGATATTAATTATAATTTGCCTGCTGATTCTTTTGTGGTAACCTTAAATGAGGCGTGGCGGGGAGAAGTATCCCATGCTGTTCTGACAGATAAAAATGGAAAAATACTTCGGTACAAGGTCAAGGATCCATCTTTTCACAATTGGAACGGTCTATCAATGTCTTTGCGGGACACCGGGATATCGGATTTTCCTTTAAATAATAAAAGCTTCAATCTTTCTTATTGTGGATTTGATCTTTGATATGAAACTATGCAAAACAATATTTTTTTTAACCTTAAGTGAAATTAAAAAAAGAAAAAGAGAGTCTTAAATGCTCAATACACTTAAAAATAGATTTGAACAGGGTTATAGAACATGTAGCTATCCTAAAGAAAAACCAGCCGTATTTCCACGTTATCGGGGAAGACCGATCATACAGAAAGATGTTTCCCAGGAGATGGTAGAAATGTGTGCAGATGCCTGCCCGCAAGATGCCATTGATATTGCTTTAAAAAAAATTGATATGGGGCGATGTGTATTCTGCGGCACCTGTGAACGCATTTCAAATGGAGCATTTGTTCAGTTCACGGGGGATTTTGAAATCGCTACTTCCAAAAAAGAAGATTTGTTGACTAATGGTGATCTTCCAGCCCTTGCCGAACACTCAAAACAGCATTTTAAAAAATTATTTGGCCGGTCTTTACAGCTCAGGCAGGTATCAGCAGCGGGTTGTAATGCCTGTGAAGCAGATCTAAATGTATTGGCAACCCCGTTTTTTGATCTGGCACGGTTTGGTATAAATTTTGTGGCATCCCCCCGCCATTCAGATGGCATTGTTGTAACAGGACCTGTATCCAGAAATATGAAAACAGCGTTATTAACGACATATGATGCGATTCCTGATCCAAAAGTTGTCATTGCAGTGGGAAGCTGCACAATAACGGGCGGCCCTTTTTTGGGAAGTCCTGAAATTACAGAAGGCCTGGATACTATTTTGCCTGTGGATCTTTTTGTGCCCGGTTGTC
This sequence comes from Desulfobacula sp., assembly GCA_018645325.1. GTDB lineage: Bacteria > Desulfobacterota > Desulfobacteria > Desulfobacterales > Desulfobacteraceae > Desulfobacula. Next base: position 27,455 of record JABGOU010000022.1, on the reverse strand, counting down.
CTCCGCACCCGCTTACCAACCTTCATGCCCTGCTGACATTTTTTAAATAAAGATGTAGATGACAGATAGCCTGGGGGAGATCTTTTGAATCATGAACAGCAAACCCAATAGCTTTAATCCCACCGTCAATTTTTTATATTGGTACCTTGAAAGGGTTTAATATGGGAAAAATGCCTTACAATGCTGGTTTTGGCACATATAATTGAATGCCGGCTTGGCAGGAACTGAGCTGAATGATGCTATGCAGGATCGGTAAATTTGTTTGGATTAAAAATGTTTTTCCTTTTCAAATAAATACTGCGGGTGAAACTCCAAACTTTTCACTTAACGCTTTAATCTGCCGAGAATTAAGGGATCGTTTTCCCGATAGAACTTCTGAGACAACTCCTTGGCTTCCTATTTCCTTCATGTCCAATTGTTTCAACCCATGCTCACTCATTAATATTCTTAACATAGAAATAGGATCAACATGGAATTCAGGGACATTTTGAGATTCGTAGATCTCAACTAAACTACCTAATGTCTCCATTAATGATGCCAAGGGATGTTTTTCATCCTCGCCGACTTCGTCTATGATGCTGTCGAGGAATGAAACTAGTTTTTTGTATTCTTTGTCATTGTGGGGGATAGTGAATACATCTTGTATCTTTGGCCAGACTTTGGCAACTTCTTTAATTTGAGTATTCATAGTATTACTCCTTCCACTTATTTGTGTCATATTCGGCATGGGTCAGAACATGCCGGATATAAACACGTTGGGTGTTGTAGTGGACTGCCACTATTAATCTGGCCTTGTTTCCACCAATATTAAAAACGGTAAATTTTCCAACTTGATCTGCACTTGGGAACACCTTTCGCAACTCTGTAAACGTATTAAATTTACTGTGCTTGATTATCCTATACCAAGTTTCAAGTCCTTTTTTGCAAGCAGAATGTTTTTTCGAAAAATCCAATAATCGTTTTCGTGTGATTATATGCATGTTTTATTGTATATCTCGAATTGAGATTTTGTCAAGGTAAATATCTTACATTGAGATAGTGGATGTTTTTACCTTTGTACGATTGAACTCACTGCCCCGGGAGATCAGATAAATTTTTAAGGTTGTCATTCATATCAGTTTGCTTTATAACAGGCCTGAAAAAAAGTTTATGAATTAAGTAGTTTATAGCGGACGATACATGTATAAATGAAAATATGATATTCTTCTGGAGCAAAGCTTGAACAGCCAGACCTGATCTTTCTTAAGATTTCGTCGGAAGGCGTATCCAAATTGTACCTGATGTGCTTAAACCCAAAATATTAAAATAGATATTTTGCTTTGGCTGTTATAATTAAAGGAAAAATAAATGGAACTTTCGGTTTTTGATTTGTCGAAGCAACTTGGTGTTGCTCAGGATACTATTGAACGGTGGGTACGCCAGGGGAAACTGCCCGTTATTAAAAAAGGCAGAAATTACAGATTTGATGCAAAAGAATTAAAAAAATGGGCATCCAATCATAATATCAAATTGAATTTTTACGACAAAAAAAATATGCCTCAAAAAGAAAGGCTATCCGTAATCCCATTGTCCGTTGCGGTCCAGAACGGAGGAGTCTATTTCGATATTCAAGGACATGATGTAAATAGTGCTTTACAATCTTCTATTGAAAAAATATCTATGATTCCGGATGATTTCAAGTCTGATCTTCTTGACCGGCTGATTGAAAGAGAAAAGGCACTTTCAACGGGTATTGGAAATGGTATTGCCATTCCCCATCCCAGGGAACAATTAAATTACTTAAAAAATCCTTTGGTGTCGGTGTGCTTTTTAGATAACCCAGTTGATTATAAAGCTTTGGACAATAAAAGCGTATCAGTATTATTTTTTATATTATGCCCGGACTTAAAAATGCATTTGCACTTATTATCTGCCTTGTCATTTTGTCTCAGGGATCACAAGTTTATAGAATTTCTAAAATCAGGACCCGATTATGCTGGTCTGATTGAAAAAATTGAAATTATTCAGAAAACAAACCCTATATAGCTAAGGTAATGGAACAGCCTAACTTAAATGTCTAAGATAAAACATTTCTACAAAAATTTATACCGCAGGCTGTTTCAACTGGATGACAGATTGCTGCTCATAATTGCCGGTTCCATCGCAGGAATATGCAGTGGCCTTGCTGCAGTGGCATTACGGCTGTCCCTGGAATCCGTCCTTGAAATACTTCATCCATTCCGTCACTATGGCTGGGCATTTATTTTGCCGGCTGTCGGAGCATTGCTGTCCTCTTTTTACCTTGAAAAAATTGCCAGGGAAGGGGCAGGGCATGGTGTCCCGGAAGTGATATATTCTGTATCAAGATATGGCGGTATCCTAAGGTTTCGATCCAGTTATTCAAGGTTAATTTCAAGTTTTCTAACCATTGGAAGTGGAGGGTCTGCCGGACCTGAAGCGCCAGTGGTCATGAGCGGATCTGCTATTGGTTCAAATATTGCCAAATTTTTGGGTTTAAACGATCGACAGCGAATCACGCTTGTGGGATGCGGTACAGCAGGAGCCATTGCATCTATTTTTAATGCCCCAATCGCAGGTATGGTTTTTGCTATCGAAGTGATTCTGGGAGAATGGAAATTTGTTAATATCATTCCCATTGCCATTGCCGCTGTGGCCGGGGCACAGGTAAGTCATGCCATTATCCCGGATCAGGTAATTTTTAACCATTTGCCGTTTCAGGTAGGGGGTGCAGATATTTTACCAAGCCTTGGCCTTGCTGTGGTTGCTGCAATGGTTTCCGTATTATTTACAAAGGTTTTAAGACAGACAGGAAAAATTGCAAAAAAATCTTCTCTTCCCTTTTGGGCCCGTGCAATCATTGGAGGGAGTACCGTTGGAATCATTGGAATGTTTATGCCTGTGGTTCTGGCAGAGGGATATCATTCAATTCAGTCAATGATTTCCGGAACTTTTTCAATGGGTATGTTTTTTGTTTTTTTAGCAGTTTTTGCTAAAATTTTTGCAACGGCAATGACATTGGGCTGGGGAGGCTCCGGAGGGATATTTGCACCTTGCCTGGTAATCGGAAGCCTTACCGGAGTTTTGTTTCATAAAATGTTGATCATATTGGTGCCGTCTTTTGGGTGTGCAAGTGAAGGTGCATATGCGCTACTGGGTATGACAGGACTTGTCAGTGGTGTGATGCAGGCGCCCTTAACAGGTATTTTTTTGATTGTTGAAATCACTGGCGGTTATGAGACCATCCTGCCCTTAATCGTTGTATCCTCCATCTCATCCACTATGAGTCACTATATAGAGCCTGCTTCTTTTTATTTTAAAGAACTCATTGAGCGGGGACAGTTTTTAAGACCAGGTACTGATGCAAGAATTCTTTCTGATTTAAATATCAGGGAACTCATTGAGACAGGATTTGTAAAGGTCTCTGAAAATATGGTGTTTAGAAAATTTATTGAGCTTTTAAAAACCTCAGATCAGAATTTTTTTCCTGTGATTGAAGATGGGACACAGGAATATAAAGGAGTGATTCAAATCAGTACTATTCGTAAATTTGCACTGGATCCAGGGATGTATGACATGGTGTTTTTAAATCAGATCATGGATACCAATGTTTTGACGGCATCTTTGGAAAATGATTTACAGGAAGTATTGGATATGATGGATATCAATCATATGGACAGCATGCCCGTTGTGGAAAATAACAGGTTTGTAGGTATGATATCAAAAACAAGAATACTGGACTTGTATCGCAGAGAACTGATTATGCAAACCAGTGACCATTAGAGATCTTATAAGGAGAGAAAGATGAATTACAAATTGCTTCATATTTTCAGGAATACCCCCTTTGGAAGGGAAACCTTTCTTCAATCATTGTATTTTTGTAAAATAATCAATGCGTTTCCTGTCGCATATATTCCTAAGAACGATAAATTTTTAATGTATTTCTCCAATGATGCTGTTCAGGTTGATCTGGATCATTCATATTTAACATCTCCGGATACTGCCAAAGGCCATGCCGAGGATCTGTTTAAAGAAATGCAGATAAAACCCATGTTTTATGAGCCAAAAAACTATACTGCATCAACATTGCCGGATATTTCAACCAATTTTGATTATTTGTGCTGTCCAAGGTCTGTCAGCGACCTTTCTTCAAAAATAGGCCTGGGGCATATTGGTCCAAAGGTCAGAAGAATGATCAAGCATTCACCATTTCCGATTTTAATTACAAGTCCAGTCTTTAAACCCTGGAAAAGTATCTCTGTTTTTTTTGGAGGTTCTAAAAATGCACTGAATGCATTGAAATTAGGATTGAAAATTGCCATTTCCTCAGGCTTTGGTCTAAAGATCTATACACTTTTGGAGAAACAGGATAAAGCATACTATAAAGATTTAATACAAAAAGAAGGTCTTGCAGAACCTGTCAAGCAATTATCGGGTCATTGGCATTTTTATGAAAAGAAAGATTTCAATACCATGTTGTATGATGTGCCCCATGATTCACTCATCGTTTTAGGGGCATATGGACATGGAATTATTAAGGATATCCTGCTTGGAAGCAAAATGGAGCAGATTCAGTCAACTGTAACAAACAACCTTTTAATCACAGGGCCATACTGCAGCGTAAAATTATAAAAGTTTCAGGTTCCAGTTCCATAACCCCGGCCGGTCTTTCATTTTAATTGAGCGGGGTATATTTTCATGGATATTAATAAAGAGTGAAAACCCGTCATTTGCAAGCGTGTCTTTTTTGGAAGTTAAATCCAGACGCCAATTGGGGAAAACAAGATAATTATTATTGAATTTTGATATCCAGGCTGTTTCACCCATGGGGCTTGTAAAAGCCTGGTTTGTTTTAAGATCCTCTGAAATGATTCTTGAAATGCCCAAAGGCCAGTTGCCATAAATAACAACTCCGATTGGCAGATCGCAATTGCCGGGCAATGAACTAAATGTCTCTTTGTCTAGTTCCGGACTGACAATGGCGCCGGAAAATCCGTGTTGTTTTAAAAGATTCACGGTCATGCTGTTGGTGATATTGCAGAAAGGCCCGGCCCAAAGATTTAATTTTTTTGGATTTTTAAAAAGAGACAATTGCCAGAAGGCGTTTAAAACAAAGTTTTTTGCTCCTTTTTTTATGGCCGTGGCAATATATTGTGAGCATATCTTTTCTTCACCTGGAAATAAAAGGGGATCCAGCCACAACCAGTTCCTGCCTGAAGGAGAGATAGAATATCCCTGGGTGGAAATCCATACGCCTGTTTCTGTATGGTCTTGTCTTTGTCCGGGTTTACCCCTTGAAAGAGTGATTTCTCTTATTTTGTTTTTTGATTTTCGGATAAATGGAGAAGAAAAATTTTTAATAGTTTCTTCAATAGGTTGAATAGATATTTTTTCTATGTCGGCAAGTTCAGTATCAAAATCTTTAATAACACTTGCAAGCTCTGACCCTCTCCTGTCTATGATATAAACCGGAGTTCCTTTTTTGATTTTAAATTTTGATTTTTTGTTTAAATAAAATTTTCCTTTTTTGGGGACAGCCCGGGTGACTTTTTGAATGTCATGAAATTTATCATCCTCAAACCCGATCCTTAGAAGATCTAAAGGCAGAAGAGCTTCTCTTGTGATAAAAAAAGGTGTTGCAGGATTTTGTATCCTTCCTGCAAAAAGTCCTGAGCCGGTTTCCGATGAATGATCCAAAGGATTCATTATCCTCTGGGATAAAAGATTATAATGGGAAAATTCTCTGCCCATGGCATAGTCAAGATAGGACAAAGCTTGTTTTTTGTTTTTTGGATCATCTCTTAAGAGTTTATAAGCTTTAACAGTGTAATAAACATAGTGAGGGCTTTTTTTTCTGCCCTCAATTTTCCAGGTCGATATTTGCGGAATTTGTTTTAAAATTTTTGCAAGCACATCAGCGGAAAAATCCATACAGGAAAAATGTCTTTTTTTCTGACCTTTTTGTTCATACATTCTCCTACAGGGCTGGACACATCTGCCCCGAAGGGAACTTTTCCCGCCAAACCATGAGCTCCAATAACACCGTCCTGAAATGGAATAACAAAGCGCTCCATGTATAAAGACTTCAAGTTCAATATCTTTGGGAATATTTTCAGCCATTGTTTTTATTTCATCAATTGTAAATTCCCGGGGCAGAACAACTTTTTTGAATCCAAATTGTTGAGATGTTTTTAAAGCTAAAGGAAAGGTGCAATTGCCCAGAGTCGAGAGGTGAAATTCTTTTGTAAAACCTGCTTTTCGGGCTAAGGGTATCATTGCAGGATCTTGAATAATAAGGGCATCAAAATCAACAAAAGTACAGAGTTTGTTAAGGATTCTGCTAACTTTTTCCAGCTCAGATTCCTTGATAATTGAATTAAATGCCACATAGACATCAATGCGTTTGGATTTGGCAAGCCTGGTTAATCTTGCAAGTTCTTCAATGCTGAAGTTATCGGCTTCCATGCGTGCGGAAAATATTTTTAAACCGCAGTAGATAGCGTCGGCACCGGCAGCAATAGCTGCTAAAAATGAATTTTTATCCCCGGCCGGGGCAAGGATTTTGGGTGTGTTCAAGTTTATTTATACCTTTATTAAGGTTTAATATTTTGTAATTATTCAGCTCTTACGCTTGAAACCGCCCTGTCTGATGGATATTTGTTTCGAGACTATTCGCTTAACCTCCTGCAAATATCCATCAGACAGGGCTTTTGGGATAACTTTTTTTAACGGGCTGAACAATTACAATATTTTAATAAAAAATTACCATTAAGACCATGAAGGAAGACAAGCTTACTTTTGATTTTTTCCTTGCTCTTCTTGCTTTTCATTGTCTAAAAGTTTAAAGCTGTTTTAACAAATCAGTATTGCAATTTTTGTAGTATTTGTCAAAATAATGAAGAGGTTAAAATACAATACACGTAAAGGAGGAGAAAATGTTTGCAAAATATGACCCACAAGGTTTTTTAAATCCTTTTGAGGGAGTAGAATTAAAAACTCTTGTATATGGAGAAAAAAGCTCATTGATACGGTTTCATCTGCAAAAGGGAAAAGAGTTGCCCAGTCACTCCCACCACCATGAACAGACAGGTTTTATTGTTTCCGGAAAAATCAAATTATTTATTGAAGGAGAAGGCTTTATAGCAGAGCCGGGAGACACCTGGTCCATTAAAGGCGATATTGAGCACAGGGCGGAAATCATAGAAGATTCAGTTATAATTGAAGTGTTTTCTCCCTTAAGGGAAGAATATCTGCCGGAATAAGGATCATTCCAAAAGATAAAAAAGAAGTTTTAATTAAAAAAAATTTTCAGATATTATACTCAAAGGTATCTGTTCTTGTTTCTTAACTATTTGTATGGTATGGGTTTTTATCTATTTAACCATTTTTAATGATATTAAGAGACAGCTTTTTTATATAAAGGGATTTTAACTATGGATCAGCTCAAGCAATTGAATGATAGAATTATCAGGCGTGTTAATGTTAATTTAGAAGAATTTGATTTTAATACGGAAAATTTTGTAAACAATTCTCTTGAATATGATAAAATGCTGGATTTTTATGCATTTTATGGGATTACATCTAAACATCCCATTTATTTTCATTTTAAGAACTCCAATATTGCCGGTAGTTATTTCCTTGGTAAATGTTACGTGGGAAGATCAGCCATTTATAAAAGTGATGTGAGAGGTGATGAATTAAAAAGAAAGGGTGATACGATCCGGTATAAAAAAGATATTCCTCTTGTTGAAGATGAAATGATCACGATCAGGGACAGTCTTCTTTATAAAACGCTTGTCCACAGCAACTCCCACAATCTTGAGAGTCCTGAACAATTTGGTATCCACAATACAATCTCAGCTCATTATGCTAATATTCATGGAACAACTCTTGAAGGATGTTTTTTAGGTCCTTTTGCATCCGTGGATCTTATGAACCTTCATTCCTGTATTGTCGGTGAATTTTCATATGTTCAGGCAGGCGAGCTTTTTCATAGAAAAATTGATCCTGGAACAGTTTGGGTGCGCAGTCAGAATTTTGAATTTAAATATAAGTTCAAAAATGAAATCCTGGATAATTTTGTTGGCGTGAACGATTCTTATCAGCCCCGGGGGATTATTTATGATTTTGTCAAGGAACGCGAACAGGATTATGAAAAATTATTTGATGTGGTGAATCTGACACCGATAGATGCTCCATCAAGTTCGGCCGTCAACAGATATGCCGTGATTCTGGGGAAAACACGCATTGGCAAAAATGTTCTTGTATCTCAAAGGGCCTTTCTGGACAACGCCATAATGGGAGACGGATCCAATGCCCAGGAAAACACCTATATTATCCATTCAAATCTTTCGGGTTTGTGCATAACAGCCCATGGTGGGAAAATAATACATGCAGATATCGGACTTGAAACTTTTGTCGGGTTTAATTCGTTTTTAAATGGAAAATTCAATGCAAGAATCAAAATTGGTGAAGGATGTATTATTATGCCGCACACCATCATAGATCCGGCAGTTCCTATAGAAATACCAGATGAACACCTGGTATGGGGTTTTATCGGATCTGAAGAAGATGTAAGGAATCAAACCATTTTGCTTGATGACCTTGCTGAAATAAGGGATACCCTGAGAATGGGGAAAATGGTTTTCACGGGTAATGGCTCAGTTTTTATTGATGCTTTCAGGAAACGGATTAGCCAGATCTTATTAGCAAATGGCGCCTTGTTTAACAATGGTGAAAAAAGAGGCCATGCTCAAGATGATCAAAATATATCCTTTAATACGATTCAACCTTATAGAACTGGAGAGCGTAAAGGACTTTATCCTTCTATAAGAATAAAGCCTTAATTTTATATAAAAGCTGCAAAAGTATGAAAAGAGCCACACCTTTATTACCAGGGAGCAGATTAGGTGTCTGTGCGCCATCCGCGCGCTTTGACACTGAAAAATTAAATTCGGGAATTCAAATTATAGAGGCATTGGGATTCAAGGTTAAAGTTCCTGAAGAAATTTTTAAAAAAAAAAGATATCTTGCAGGTGATGACATTGTGCGGGCAAATGTGGTTAACGATCTTTTTCAAGATCCAGCCATAGATGGAATTATTTGTGCACGGGGCGGTTTTGGAGCCTTACGTATTCTGGATCACTTAAATTGGAATATTATCAAGCAAAATCCCAAGCCGTTTATTGGATTTTCCGACAACACTGCAATATTGCTGGCTATAATTGACGAAACCGGAAACTCAGTTATTCATGGCCCTAATGTGGTTTCATTTGCCCATGCTGCAAAAGAGACTATTGATGCTTTTTATAAGTCCCTGAATGGCAGTCTTAATATAATAGATATAACTAATGGACGGATCATCAGGCCCGGTATGTGTAAAGGTATATTAAAAGGTGGGAACATGGCAACCATATCCCATCTTCTGGGGACAAGGTTTCAATCGGATTTTAAAGATGCTGTTCTGTTTTTCGAAGATATCGGAGAACCTGCCTATAAAATTGATCGGATGCTGACACAAATGAAGATGGCAGGCTTGTTTAATGGAATTCGAGGAGTGATTACCGGTTCTTTTGAAAACTGTGATAATTATGAGTATTTAGAAGAAATATTGTATGAAATATTTGAAGGATACAATGTACCGGTTCTTTCGGGGCTGGATTCCGGCCATGGTAAGGTGAATCTGTCTTTAAACATGGGAGCCCGTATTAAGATGGATACAAAGCCTGCAAGAATTTACTGGAGCTAAATTTATATGGGCAAAGACAGAATTGCAAGGGAAGTAAGAAATGCAATCTCACAAGGCTTTTTTCCCGGAGCAGTTCTATTATGCGCAAAAAATCGGAAAATATTATTTCATGAATCCTATGGCCAAGCAGATATTTTTGAAAAAAGAAAAATGAGGAAAGACAGTATTTTTGATCTTGCTTCTTTGACTAAACCTCTTGCAACAACGCTTGCCATATCCAAACTCATTGAGAGAGATCAGATTTTTTTGGATCAGAAAATCGGATCAATTCTATATGAATTTAAAACTTCTTTAAAAGCAGACATTACCATTGACATGCTTCTCAGGCATACTTCCGGACTACCGGCTCACCGTGAATATTTTAAAAAAATTATCAAGGCAAAAGAAAATCCCAGACAATTTCTAAGACATCTTTTGGCCTGCGAGGTATTGGAAAATAAAATTGGCGAGCACCAGGTCTACAGTGATCTGGGCTTTATGATCCTGTCATGGGTTATCGAAGAAATCACCAGTCAAAGACTGGATCAATTCGTTTCAAAACAAATATATGCTCCACTTGAGATTGATGGTTTGTTTTTTTTAGAAACAGACCCAAAGGGTAAAAAACTTATACAATATCAAAAAAAAATTGTGTCTACCCAGCGATGTCCCTGGAGAAAAAAAGTGCTTGCAGGGGAAGTTGATGATGACAATGCCTGGGCTGTCGGAGGAATTGAAGGGCATGCAGGGCTTTTTGGAAATGCGGCCTCAATCCATAAATTATGCAATGAAATATTGAATGCGTTGCAGAATAAACCCGCCAGGGTTTTGAGGTCCGATATTATAATAAATTTTGTATCAAGAAAAAAACAGCATGAAATGGTTGCAGGATTTGACACTCCTTCAAAACTGAATTCTTCTTCAGGTAAATATTTTTCAAAGTCATCCATAGGCCATCTCGGATTTACCGGGACTTCTTTTTGGGTTGATCCTGAAACAGGAATAATAATAATTTTTTTAACCAACAGAGTTCATCCTTTAAGATTAAATGAGGGGCTAAAAAAATTCCGTCCGCAAATACATGATTTGATATTTACTGAATTAATATAAATTATTACTGTATTTAAGATCTTTTGGACTTGTAAAAAAATCTTAATTTTGTTAGCAGATAATGTTTGATAAGATCTTTTGTATTTTAAATGTAATTTTAAAATTTTGTTTGAAAGAGGTAAAATGAACTTTATCACAGACTCTTTGCTCGGAGCGTTTTCCAATGATCTGGCCATTGATCTAGGAACTGCAAACACACTTGTTTATGTTAAGGGGAAAGGAATTGTACTGAGCGAACCCTCAGTTGTTGCCGTGAGAACGGATGGAAAGGGGAAAAGCCGTGTGCTTGCAGTGGGGGCTGAAGCCAAAAGAATGTTAGGCCGCACACCGGGCAATATTGTCGCTATAAGACCCATGAGAGACGGTGTGATTGCTGATTTTGAGGTTACTGAGGCAATGTTAAAGCATTTTATCCGGAAAGTTCATAATAACAGAAGAACGCTTGTCCGCCCGCGAATTGTCATAGCAGTACCATCCGGTATTACCCAGGTGGAGAAAAGAGCTGTCAGGGAATCAGCAGAATCAGCCGGGGCAAGAGAAGTTTTTTTAATTGAAGAGCCCATGGCTGCAGCCATTGGTGCCGGCCTTCCCATTACCGAACCCACCTGTAGTATGATCGTTGATATTGGTGGAGGGACAACGGAAGTCGCAGTTATTTCACTTGCCGGTGCTGTTTATACACACTCTTCAAGGGTTGCTGGTGACAAGATGGACATTTCCATCAGCCAGCATATAAAACGCAAATACAATCTTCTGATTGGAGAAAGAACCTCAGAAATAATAAAAACAACCATTGGGAATGCTTATCCTGATCCTGAAAATATTGAAACCATAGAGGTTAAGGGAAGAGATCTTGTTTCCGGTATTCCTAAAATACTTGCCATTGGTTCCGAAGAAGTTCGACTAGCTATTTCAGAACAGATTGATGCGATTGTAGAAACTGTTCGCATAGCACTGGAACAAACACCTCCTGAACTTGCTGCAGATATAGTTGATACGGGCATTGTTTTAACAGGTGGGGGTGCCTTATTGAAAAATCTGGATAAACTGCTGAGAGAAAAGAGCGGGCTTCCCATTATTGTAGCCGATGATCCTTTATCAACTGTTGCCATTGGCTGCGGGAAAGCTCTTGACAGTATCGATATTTTGAGAGAAGTAGTTATTAACTGATTTAATGTTTTCACAAAAACTGATTATTTTTGTTGGTCTTGCTCTCTTTATTGCTATTAATTTTACAGCAATGACCATGAGCAATAGAGAATTCTTACCAACCAACGGTATTGAACGAATATTTATTTCCATTACCTCTCCTTTCCAGATGGTCGTTACTAAAACCATACATTTTACTCAAAATATTTGGAATACTTATTTTATGACGGTACTTGCAGTTAAAGAAAATGTTGAACTGAAAAAACAACTTGAAAAATCAGTTGAAATTAAGAACCGCTATGAGGAATTGGAACGAGAAAACACAAGGCTTAAGAAATTTGTAAATTTTACAAGTTCAATGCCGGATACATATGTGGCAGCACAAATTGTTGCAAGGGACCCATCCCCTTGGTTTAAAACCATTATGATCGATAAAGGCACAAAGGATGGCCTGGTCAAAGGTAGCCCTGTGGTGGTTCCTGAAGGAATTGTAGGCCAGATTATTAAAGTTGCAAAAAATTATTCCAGGGTACTTTTGATTACGGATAGAAATTCTGCTGTTGATTCACTTGTACAAAATTCCCGTGTCCGCGGTATTGTCAAAGGAAACAATGAGGACAATTGTTCTTTTGTCTATACATTAAGAAAGGAAGAGGTAAAAGAGGGTGAAATGGTTGTTTCATCAGGTTTGGATCAAGTGTTTCCCAAAGGCATGAAAATTGGCAGAATTATAAAAGTGACAAAGATTCATTCTCAACTTTTCCAGGATATTATTCTGGATACCAGCGTTGATTTTAATAAAATAGAAGAAGTCCTTGTATTCAAAAAAAACAGATAAATTGTTGTAAAAAGGGCTAATAATGAATGCAGTTTTTTTCATCGTTCTCACTTTATTTTTAATTGTTATCCAAACGATTATCCTCCCTTTATTTTCTTTGTTTGATCAGTGTTTTGATTTACTGATTATTGAAATCATTTTTTTAAGCTTTCTTTCATCCCGCTATTCAATAGTTTTGGTAACCATCATTATCGGATGTGTTATGGACAGTATTTCAGGAGTTCCGTTTTTTTATCATATTTTTTCGTATGTGTGGATTTTTATTATTGTACAAATAGCCAAACAATTACTTTTTCATCGAAGCACTATTTTTATTTTTATTATAAGTATTGTCGCTATATTATTCCAACATGGATTTTTATTATTTTCAGTTTTTGTCCATCAGGATATCAACTCCATCTGGGAATTTAATTTCGGCCTTTTGATAAGACAGGTGTTTTGGGGAGTGGTTTTTATCCCGCCGGGCCTTTGGATCATTAATGCATTCTGGCACAGGTGGATACTTAAAACAAATTTTTTGCAAAACAGCATGTTTAAAAATACTGAGGATAGAGTTGACCGAATTCAGTAAAAACCAGGAAAGAGATTGGATAAAACAAAGATTTATTGGTGTAAGTGTATGTATCTTGTTTGTATTTGCACTCTTATTTCTAAGACTGGTATATCTTCAGATTATTAAAGGTGAAGAATTCAGACTTTTGTCTGAAAAAAATGCAGTACGCCTTAAAAGTATTAAATCGTCTCGCGGCCTAATCTTTGACAGAAATAAGAAATTACTGGTGGATAACAGGCCTTCCTTTAATCTCAAAATAGTGCTTGAGGATGCAGGTGAGGTTAAAGAAACATTGAAAAAACTTGCCCAATTAATTGACATACCTTTTGATGAGCTTATGGACAGTATTTCACAAGTAGAAAATAGTACTGTTTACAAACCGATATTATTAAAAAATGATATCTCAAGGAATCAGCTTGCCATTGTCGAAGCGCATAAATTTGATCTCCCGGGTATTCATATCGATATAGAACCCACAAGATATTATATTCATAAAAAAACAGCGGCTCACCTTTTAGGGTACCTAGGACAAATAAACAGTAAAGAACTGAAAACCGGTAAATATCCCAATGTCAAATCAGGAGACTCAATCGGCAGATATGGTATTGAAAAACAATTTGAAACCTATTTGCAGGGGAAAAGGGGTGGAAGGCAGGTAGAAGTCGATGTCAGCGGCAGAATAATCAAGGTTTTAAAAACAGTTAAGCCTGTCGCAGGGCTTGATTTGAATCTTACATTGGACCTTGATTTGCAGCAGACAGCAGAAAAATTGCTTGAAAATAAAGCCGGGTCAGTAGTTGCCATTGATCCTGATAATGGAGATATCCTTGTACTGGCAAGTAATCCCAGTTTTGATCAAAACGATTTTATTGGTGGTATAAGTCAAAAAAAATGGGAAGCGTTGATGTCCGATCCGGGAAAGCCAATGGTCAATAAGGCTATTCAGGCAGAATATCCACCAGCCTCCACCTATAAGGTCATCACCTCTTTTGCCGCAATTGAAGAAAAGCACATAAATATAGATAACACTGAATACTGTCCGGGGTTTTTAAAGTATGGTAATAGAACCTATCGTTGCTGGTATAAACACGGCCACGGTGATATGAATATTATAGAAGGGATTGCACAATCATGTGATGTTTTTTTTTATCGGGCAGGCATTAAAGTTGGTGTGGATAAGTTAGCACAGTATGCAATGGGGAGCGGACTGGGCAAAAAGACCGGAATTTCGCTTGAAAATGAAAAAAAAGGCCTTATCCCAACTTCAATATGGAAAAAAAAACGATATAAGGAACAATGGCAAGGGGGTGAAACACTTTCTGTGGCAATAGGGCAGAGTTATAATCTAGTGACTCCACTCCAAATGGCCGTTTTGATTGCCGCAGTTGGTAATGGTGGTACATTGTTCAGGCCCAGAATTGTTCGAACAATTAAAGACGGTTATGGAGTTTTGGTAAAAAAGATTGAACCTGAAATTACAGGTGGTCTGCCGGCCAGCAAAGAGACATTAAAAATAGTAAGAAAAGGACTTCTTAAAGCTGTTCAAGGTCAGCGGGGTACTGCAAAAAAAATTAGACTGGAAAATATTGAAATAGCTGGTAAAACAGGTACTGCTCAAGTTTATAGTATTAAAAAAAATGATAAAAGAAAAACCGAAGAAATGAAGTATTCTTTGCGGGATCATGCCTGGTTCGTCTGTTACGCTCCTGCAGATAATCCTGTCATCGCAATAGCAGTGCTGGTTGAACACGGAGAGCATGGATCAAGTGGGGCAGCTCCCATAGCAGGCGCTTTGATAGAAGAATATATTAAGGGATCTTTAAGTAAAAAAACATTACCGGAGTAGACCATGTTTGACAGGCGTTTAATAAAGTATTTTGACTGGGGCCTTATGGCTTTGACCATTTTAATAGGCATGGTCGGTCTTGGCATTTTATACAGCGCCCTCACGGCCGGAAATGATTCAGGTGTGGTCCACATCCTTTTTAAAAAACAAATGATCTGGATGTGTACCGGATTTGTAGTCATGATGATAATACTCATGATAGATTATAGAGATCTGGACAAAATAAATTTATTTATTTATGCACTCTGCATAGCGCTTTTAATCAGTGTTATTCTCTTTGGAAAGATTGGAGGCGGGTCCAGGAGATGGCTTCTTATCGGATTTGTCAGGATTCAGCCCTCTGAATTGATGAAAATTGCTTTGATTATCAGTCTTGCATCTGTTTATTCAACTTCGATTTCCCAGGCGGGGTTAAATTTTAGAAAATTAATCAAGCCGGCAGTATTATGTGTAATCCCATTCGTTTTAATAGTAAATCAGCCGGATCTAGGAACTGGCTTGCTCTTACTTTTAATTGCAGGCTCAATTACCCTTTTCGTCAAGGTGGAGCGAAAAGTATTGTATACAGTATCAGGTATCTGTATTGCTGCTGCTCCTCTGCTCTGGTATGGATTAAAGCCTTATCAAAAATCAAGAATATTGACCTTTTTAAATCCTGATCGGGATCCCCTTGGGGCAGGGTATCATATTATCCAGTCAAAAATTGCCATTGGATCAGGGATGTTGACGGGTAAGGGTTTTTTAAAAGGAACCCAGAATGCACTATCTTTTTTACCGGAACATCATACGGATTTCATTTTATCAGTCCTTGCTGAAGAATGGGGTATTATGGGGTGCAGCGCTCTTTTATTTCTGTATTTAATTTTTTTATTTTGGGGATTAAATATTGCCTATAATTGCCGTAATATGTTTGGTTCTATTCTTGCATTTGGTATCACAACCATGATTTTCTGGCAGATATTTATTAACATTGGGATGGTAATGGGACTCATGCCCGTTGTTGGGGTTCCATTACCTCTTGTATCCTATGGAGGTTCTTCAGTTATTACCAATATGGTCGGCTTTGGAATTCTTCTAAATATCAGTATGCGTAATTTTTCATCGAATTAAATATTAAAGTAAATATGAACCTTGCTATTCTTTTAAAAGAGTCTTTAAAAAATTATTTGTAAAGCCTGAAATATTTTGTTTTTCAATGTTGACAAATAGCTGCCCGGATGTTACTCAATTCCCGATTTGATTGGAATTTAGACTATTTTTGTGTAAAAATAGTCAGTTGTATATAACCAGTTGATTTTTTTATAACTATCAACTGGGACAAGGTAATTTTAATAATTATTAACTGGCGGAGGGAATTTTATGATAACTGTGATTCCTGATATATCATTGATATATCAGATGATCAATTTCCTAGTTCTGCTTTTTGTGCTCAATCTGGTTCTGTACAAACCAATCCGTAGTGTTCTTCTTGAAAGAAAAGCAAAAATTGAAGGTATGGAAAAGGGGGCTCAAAAAGCCTCAAAAGACCTTGTTGCTGGAGAAGATGCATACAAAGACGGGTTGAAACAAGCCAGATCTAAAGGTTTGAATGAAAAACAAGCTTTTATAGAGGTAGCATCTCAAGAAGAAAAGGAAATAATCGACAAGATTAACAAGAAAGCTCAGGCCAACCTTGCCGAGATTAAAAAACAGATTGCCAATGAAACTGAACAGGCCCGAAAAGCGCTTGAAGGTGAGGTGGAAGCCTATGCCAAAGCCATTGGCGAAAAGATTCTGGGGAGGGCTTGCTAATGGGTAAGAATGGAATGAACAAAAAACTGCTACAGCTATTTTTGGTTGCTTCTACACTTATGGTTGCAATCAGTGGGATTGCTTTTGCATCTTCCGAAGGCGGAGGTGTACACAATGCCTGGCTTACAGTTGATACCTGGAAAGTTTTGAATTTTGGGATTCTTGTCATTGGCGTGTTTCTTATTGCAAGAAAGCCTGTTGCCCAATTTTTCTCATCCCGTGCAAAAAGCATAGAAGATGAGATTAATGAGCTTGAATTAAAAAAAGCAGAAGCCCAAAAGAAACTTGTCGAATACCAAACCAAGTTTAAAAATCTTGATCAGGAATCTAAACAGATCGTTGAAGATTACATTAAACAGGGTGAAGAAGCTAAAACAAGAATTATTGCTGAGGCTTCCGCACAGGCTGAAAAACTTGAGGATATGGCTAAACGCAATATCGCACAGGAATTCAAGTCTGCTAAAGCCAAACTTCAACAAGACATTGTTGAAAAAGCCATGGCAAAAGCTGAAGAAGTTATTAAGGCCTCCATTTCATCTGATGATCAGGATCAACTTGTTGATGAATATTTGAAAAAGGTGGTGGCATAATGAAAAACTTAGCAGTTTCAAGGCGTTATGCCAAAGCATTGATTCTTATCGGCCAGGAAGATGGTCTGGCCGAACATTATAATCTTGAACTTGATTCTATTGTCACACTTTTTGATACGCAGGGAGATTTTGAAAAGGCATTGACAAATCCGTTGTACAATAAAAATGACAGGAAAAAGGTTCTGGAGGCAGTTTTATCTGCCACAGATTTGTCAGCCATCATGAAGTCATTTTTGATTCTTTTGTTTGATAAAGGCAGAATCGGGTTTTTACGAGAAATCGCTTCATACTATAAAGATCTGGCAGATGAACTTAAAGGTGTTGTCAAGGCCAGTATTATTTCTGCAACTGAATTATCATCAGAAGCAATTGATAAGATTAAAGAGGCATTATCAAAAAAGACCGGAAAAAATATTGTTCTGAATGTTGAGCAGGATCCAAATCTCATTGGCGGCGTGGTAACTAAATTGGGTGATCTTGTTCTGGATGGCAGCGTGAAAACTCAGCTGATTAATATGAGAGAAACATTAAAAAAAGGTGAGAGTGTCTAATGGAAATTAAAGCAGAAGAAATAAGCCAAATAATAAAAGACCAGATCAAAGGGTTTGATAAAGAGGTCGACCTGAGTGAAACCGGGGTAGTCCTTTCAGCGGGTGACGGTATTGCCCGCGTATATGGTTTGGAAAAAGTTAAAGCCATGGAGCTGGTTGAATTCCCAGGTGGGATACTGGGGCTCGCATTGAACCTTGAATCCGACAATGTTGGTGTTGCTATCCTCGGTGATGACAAGGTCATCAAAGAAGGTGATGTTGTAAAACGTACGGATCGTATTGCTTCGGTTCCTGTAGGAGAAGCGCTTCTGGGACGTGTTGTTACTACAACAGGTGAACCTGTTGATGGTAAGGGTCCGATCAATTCAGATATCTACATGAACATGGAATTGGTTGCTCCGGGTGTTATCGCCAGGAAAGGTGTTCATGAACCTTGCTATACCGGTTCAAAAGCCATTGACGGGATGACCCCTGTTGGTCGTGGGCAGCGGGAATTGATCATCGGTGACCGTCAGATTGGTAAAACAGCGGTTGCGGTTGATGCGATTATAGCTCAAAAAGACAGTGGTATCAAATGTATTTATGTTGCCTGCGGTCAGAAAAAATCAACCGTTGCCCAGGTTGTTGCCGCTCTTGAAGAGCATGGCGCAATGGAATACACAACAGTTGTTATCGCATCTGCTTCTGAATCAGCAGCCATGCAGTACCTGGCTCCTTATGCGGGTTGCGCAATGGCAGAATACTACCGAGACAAAGGTGAGCATTCCCTGATCATTTATGATGACCTTTCAAAACAGGCAGCTGCTTATCGTCAGGTATCCTTGCTTCTTAGACGTCCTCCAGGACGTGAGGCATTCCCTGGTGATATCTTTTACAACCATTCGCGTTTGCTTGAAAGATCTGCCAAATTAAGTGATGCAGAAGGTGCGGGTTCCTTGACAGCACTTCCGATTATTGAAACACAGGAAGGTGACGTGTCGGCCTTTATTCCAACAAACGTTATTTCCATTACCGACGGTCAGATCTTTCTTGATAAAGATTTGTTTTTTGCCGGTATCAGACCCGCTATTGATGTTGGTCTGTCTGTATCCCGTGTTGGTGGTGCTGCTCAGGTTAAAGCAATGAAACAGGTTGCAGGAACCCTCCGTCTTGATCTTGCCCAGTTCCGTGAGTTAGAAGCATTTGCCGCATTTGGTTCAGATCTTGATGCTGCTACACAAAAACAGCTGACCCGTGGTGAGAGACTGGTTGAACTTCTTAAACAACCCCAGTTCAAACCGCTTCCCATGCACAAAATGGTCACTGCTCTTTATGCTGGAACAAAAGGATATATTGATAAATATCCAAAAACAGCGGTTGCAAAATATGAAGAAGGCCTTTATACGTTTGTTGAAAATCGTTTCCCTGAAATTTTCTCCAGCTTAATTGAAAAACAAGAGATTACAGCAGAGATAGATGGCAAATTAAAACAAGCCTTAGAAGCCTATGACGAAGAATTCAAGGATGCTGTATAGTAACCTTGGAAACTATCGTGGCATTATTCAATAATTTATAGGCAAAAAGGCAGGATTATATGGCAACTTTAAAAGAAGTAAAATCAAAGATAGTCAGTGTAAAAAAGACTAAACAGATTACCTCTGCCATGAAAATGGTTGCCACTTCAAGATTACGCGGAGCTCAAAACAGCATGGAGGCATTTAAGCCCTATGCCAGCAAATTTGCTGATGTTTTAGGAAGCATTGCCGGTAAATCCGGTGGGGACGCAAGTCCTTTGCTTGTTCCCCGTGACGAGGTAAAAAAAGTGGCGCTCATCCTCTGTACATCTGACAGGGGGCTTTGTGGCGGTTTTAATACGAATCTAATTTCAAAAGCTGAAAAATTAATTAAATCAGAATTTGATGACAAAGATGTTTCCCTGATTTGTTTCGGCAAAAAGGGTAGAGACTGGGCAAAGAAACAACCCCAACCCATCGAAGATGAATTTATCGGTGTTGTGGGTGGAACTGTTGAGTTCAGTGTGGCATCATCCTCAGGTCAAAAAATGATAGACAGTTTTCTTGAAGGGGCTGTTGATGAAGTGTATCTGATCTATTCTAAGTTCGTTAATATGGCAAGACAAATACCAACAATAAAACAGATTCTTCCTATTCCTTCATTAGAAGACGTAGCTGAAGAAAAAGAAGTGGAACAGGATGAAGGGTTCCTTCCAGAACATATCTGTGAGCCTTCCTCTGATGCATTGCTTGGTGAAATGCTGCCAAAGAATATTTTTATTCAGATATATGATGCACTGCTCCAGACTTCAACCAGTGAACATGCTGCTCGTATGAGTTCCATGGAAAATGCAACCAAGGCATGTGAAGATATTGTTGGAGAACTTCAGACAATATACAATAAAACAAGGCAGGCTGGTATTACAGCAGACCTTATGGATATTGTTGGTGGTGCAGAAGCACTTAAGGGATAAATTTAAGATATACTTAATATGAAAACAGCTTTATAGGAGAAAAAAATGGCTGAAAATATAGGTAAAGTAGCCCAGGTACTTGGTGCGGTTATCGACGTTGAATTTGAACCAGGAAAGCTTCCTCCGGTTCTGACGGCTTTGACAATTACAAATCCGGCTATTGGTGACATGGAAGACAACCTTGTTATTGAAGTAGCTCAACATTTGGGTGACAATGTTGTCCGATGTATTGGTATGGATGTAACAGATGGTCTTCAGAGAGGAATGGCTGTAAAAGATACAGGTTCTCCAATCATGATGCCCGTTGGTGAGGCATCCCTTGGAAGAGTTCTTAACGTTGTTGGACGGCCTGTTGATGGTTTAGGTCCAATCTCCCAGGACAAAATGCTTCCCATCCATAGACATGCCCCTGCATTTACAGAACAAGATACCACTGTACGAGTTCTTGAAACCGGTGTTAAGGTTATTGACCTTCTCGTACCCTTTCCCCGTGGCGGTAAAATGGGTATGTTCGGTGGTGCCGGAGTTGGTAAAACCGTTATCATGATGGAAATGGTTAACAATATTGCCATGCAGCATGGTGGTATTTCTGTATTTGGTGGCGTTGGAGAAAGAACCCGTGAAGGAAATGACCTTTACCATGAAATGAAAGATTCAGGCGTTCTTCCCAAATGCGCTCTGGTTTATGGTCAGATGACAGAACCTCCTGGAGCAAGAATGAGGGTGGCGCTTTCCGCTTTGACCTGTGCTGAATATTTTCGTGATGAAGAAGGACAGGATGTGCTTTTGTTTGTTGATAATATCTTCCGTTTTACCCAGGCGGGTGCTGAGGTTTCAGCGACTCTCGGTCGTATGCCGTCTGCGGTTGGTTATCAGCCAACGCTTGCGGTTGACATGGGTGAGCTCCAGGAACGGATTACTTCAACTGATAAAGGATCTATTACTGCGGTGCAATGTGTTTATGTACCGGCCGATGACTTGACTGACCCTGCACCTGCTACAACATTTGCTCATCTTGATGGAACGGTTGTTCTTTCTCGTCAAATTGCAGAGCTGGGTATTTATCCTGCTGTGGATCCGCTTGACTCTTCTTCCAGAATTCTGGATGCAATGTACATTGGTGAAGAACATTATAATGTATCCCGTGTTGTACAGCAGACATTGCAAAAATATAAAGAACTTCAGGATATTATTGCAATTTTGGGTATGGACGAACTTTCTGATGAAGATAAAATTACTGTACAGCGTGCCAGAAAACTTCAGAAATTTTTGTCACAGCCTTTCCATGTTGCAGAAACATTTACCGGTATGCCGGGTAAATTTGTAAAGGTTGAAGACACTGTAAGATCATTCAAAGAAATCATTGAAGGCAAACATGATGATCTTCCAGAAAATGCTTTCTATATGGTTGGTTCTATAGAAGAAGCCATTGAAAAGGCAAAAGCGTAAATAAACATTCGGAGGAATATTATGGCTGAGAAATTATTTCTTGAAGTCGTTACGCCGCAGAAAGCAATTGTCAGTGAAGAAGTTGAAATTGTGGTTGCTCCGGGTTCAGAAGGTGAATTTGGTGTACTCAAAGGGCATACCACATTCCTTACATCTTTGAAGATTGGAACGCTTCGGTATAAAGATACCAAAGGAAAGGAAAGATTCCTTTTCATTAACGGTGGATTTGCAGAAGTTTTACCGAACAAAGTGACCATCCTGGCTGAGTCTGCGGAGCGTAGACAGAATATTGATGTTGAAAGAGCGAAAATGGCCAAAGACAGGGCTGAAAAGCGCCTTTCGGAAAAACGTGAGGATACGGATATCGTTAGAGCCGAAGCTGCTTTGAGACGTGCTGTACATAGACTTAAGATCAAATAGAAAAGTATGGATAAATTTGTTTTGAGTTTAACAATAATGTACTAAAAGAATCAAAGTACTAAATAAAAAAGGGGATGCTTTAATCGGTTTGAAGTATCCCCTTTTTGTTTGCATGACAGATCCTGATATCTTTTGAAATAAAGGATGCACTGATAGGATGAAGATGGAATATAATGATGTTGCTGTTGTTATTCTTGCGGCGGGTAAGGGAACCCGGATGAAGTCGGATATTGCCAAGGTGCTTCACAAGGTTGGAGGCCAATGTATGGTAGTCCTTGTCGTTGAATGTGCAAGAAAAATTGCCCGGGATAATGTGCATGTTGTAGTGGGTCACCAGGCCCATATAGTGAAAGAAGAAATCACTAAATTTTTCAAGGTAAAATTTGCAGTGCAAGAACATCTTTTGGGAACAGGTGATGCGGTTAAGGCAGCCATTCCAGACTTAAACTCCTGTATTAAAGATGTTGTGGTATTATGCGGGGATGTGCCATTGATCCAGGAAAGCACATTAAAAAATATGGTGGAGGAGCATAAAAAACAACAATCGAAATTATCAGTTCTTGCAATTGATATAGAAGATCCCACAGGTTATGGACGTATTGTACAAGATGGGCAGAACCATATGCTTTGTATTAAAGAAGAAGCGGATGCCGATGAAAATGAAAAAAAAATCAAAAAAGTAAATACGGGAATTTATTGTTTTGATAAGAAATTTCTAATATCGGTTATTAATGAAATAAGGCCTGAGAATAGCCAGGGAGAATATTATTTAACGGATGTTGTTGAAATAGCAAAGAAAAGGAATGAAAAAATAGTGGTTACCACCATGGGAGATCCCGGGCAAGTTATAGGTGTGAATACGCTTGAAGAGCTTGAAAAAGCTGAATATCTGATACAAAAGCGTGACAAATGAATTGCCTTGACTTTATGAAATATTTTGCATTATACTGAACATCAATAAGCTTTGTGAGATTATGAAAATGGGTAATGACACTATTAATAAAAAGTTTGATGATATCGATGATAAAATTGATTTTATGATTGAATTTTGTCACGAACTACAGAAGGAAAATAAAGAGTTGGTGATAAAAATCAAGGGCCTTGAATCAGAACTTAATGTGAAAAATGAGACTGAAAAACAATTTTCGAAACAAGATGTATTGATTCAATCTAAAATTGACGGACTTTTGAAAAAACTGAATTATTTTTCAAACAGTGCTTCAGGCGAATATCCATCAAGCCTATGACCGCAATTATGTCAGAAAAGGGATTTCATTGGATGAAATTGTTGTAATTGATCTTTTTGGAGAAGAGTTTAGATTTAAACCAGATAACCAGGTTGAAAATCCGGAGCGGGTTGCACAATATTTAAAAAAATATATAAAAGAAGCCGAAGGGTCATTTAAAAACAAAACCTTAGGGAAAAATAAAATTGCAATACTGCTGTTAGCAGCCATGAATTTGTCAAAGGATTTTCATGAACTTAAGGTGCAACACGCTGAATTTGAAAAAGAAACAGACAATAAGATTTCATTCTTGATAGAAAAAATTGATAAAGGAATTGAATGACAAAAAAGATAGCAATTGTTATAAATTTTTACCCCTGCAATGTGCGTGATTGTATGACAGTCTTTGTCCTAACGCATAGTAAAAAGGGAGTCCACACTTTTACCGGTGTGCTAAGTTCCGGAAGGTCACGGAAAAGCCTAAAGGTATAATTGGACAACCCACCTTTTGAACCATTGGTTCAAAGCCTTAACAAGCAACACGGCAGTTTGTGGGGGTAATTGTAACAATTAATAGGTCGTTTAATTTTATCCTTCCAATATTTTATCCCATTTCATATTTTTATGAATATATTTTTATAAAAATAAATCTTTATAAAATTAGATCATTACAACATGTTGTGTTGAGGTTAATATAATTTAGGAGAATTTTTGAATGGAATATATTGTTATACTCTCATCTATTGCTGTCGTTTTGCTGGGGTTGGGAGTAGTCATCTTTTTGGTTTTCAGGAAAAAAAAGGTTCAAGAGAGCCTGAATATCGAAGAAGAGCAAAAACATATAATTGATACAGCCAAAAGAAAAGCTGGAACCCTGCTAAAAGAAGCTAAATTGGAAGCTAAGTCCAGGCTTTTGGAAATGAAGAGTGATTTTGATTCGGAAACTGAGGAAACCCGTTCTGAGTTGAAAAAAGAAGAAAGGAGGCTTTCTAAAAAGACAGAGAAACTTGATAAGCAGGAAGATCTATTATCAAAACGGGAATTGGTTTTTCAAAAAAAAGAAATTGAAATTCAGGAAAAACTTGATTCAGCAAATAAAATTGAACATAAATACAAGGTTGTATTAGACCAGACCAAAAAAGAACTTGAAAAAGTATCAGGGCTTACGCTTGAAGAGGCTAAAGAGCTTTTACTTAAGGCAATGGAAGAAGAGGCAAGACACGAAGGCGCCAAACTGATTAAAAAAATTACCAGTGAAGCAAGAGAGAATGCAGATAAGGAAGCAAAAAAGATCATTTCAACTGCCATTCAACGTTATGCCGGGGATTATGTGGCAGAGCGAACAGTTTCAGTTGTTCATCTCCCGGGAGATGAAATGAAAGGTAGAATTATTGGCCGTGAAGGAAGAAATATAAGGGCACTTGAGGCTGCTACAGGAATTGATCTGATCATTGATGATACACCTGAAGCTGTTATATTGTCAGGGTTTAATCCGGTTCGAAGAGAGGTTGCCAGGCTTTCCCTTGAAAAATTGATAGCTGACGGAAGAATCCATCCGGCACGGATTGAAGATGTTGTTGAAAGGGCAACACAAGAAGTCGACCTCGTTATTAAGGAGGCTGGAGAACAGGCAGCTTTTGATTTGGGCGTTCATGGTATTGATTCTGAATTAATTAAAGTGATTGGCAAGCTTAAGTTTAGAACAAGTTATGCCCAGAATGTATTGCAGCATTCTGTTGAAGTTGCATTTTTATCGGGCGCTATTGCGGCTGAACTGGGATTGGATATTAAATTGTCCAAACGTATGGGATTGTTACATGATATTGGAAAAGCAGTGGACCATGAGGTTGATGGTGCCCATGCCATAATCGGTGCCAAGCTTGCCAAGAAATATGGTGAAAACGAGAGTGTGGTTAATGCTATTGCAGCTCATCATGAAGATCAGATGCCGGGATCAGTATATGACTATATTGTACAGGCTGCCGATGCCCTGTCCGGAGCAAGGCCGGGTGCTAGAAAGGAGAGCCTGGAGAATTATGTTAAAAGGCTGGAAGATTTGGAAAATATTGCAAATTCTTTTGACGGGGTTGTTAATACTTATGCCATTCAGGCTGGTCGTGAAATAAGAGTCATTACTGAGAGTGAAAAGATTAGTGATGAAACTGCAATGCTTCTCTCCCGCGATATTGCCCGCCAGATAGAAGAAAATCTAACATTTCCGGGTCAAGTTAAAGTCGTTGTGATCAGAGAAACAAGAGCAGTAGAATATACTAAGAAATAAAAGGTTAAAAAAATGAGCGTCTTGTCCGTATTAAAGGAACGTGGTTTTGTTGAAGACCTTACCCATACTGAGGAATTAGAAGATTATTTGTCCAATAACAGGGTAACTTGTTATATTGGATTTGACCCGACCGCAGCAAGCCTCCATGTTGGAAGTCTTGTCTGTATAATGGCTTTGGCTCATATGCAAAGGCATGGACACAGACCCATAGCATTGGTCGGTGGTGGGACCGGTTTGATTGGAGATCCGTCTGGAAAAACTGAACTTCGCAAAGTTATTACCCAGAAAGAAATAGACGAAAATAAAAAAGGTCTTCGGAACCAATTGTCCAGATTTCTTGATTTTTCTGAGGATAAAGCATTGCTGCTGGATAATGCTTCCTGGTTGACAAAACTGGAATATATTCCATTTTTAAGGGATATTGGAAGACATTTCAGTGTCAATCGAATGGTAAAGGCAGAAAGCTATAAAGCCAGGATGGATTCTGAAGACGGACTTACCTTTATTGAATTTAATTATATGCTGCTTCAGTCCTATGATTTCATGCAGCTTGCAAAATCATATGATTGTTTTTTACAGATGGGCGGTTCAGATCAATGGGGTAATATCGTTGCAGGAATTGATTTGACTCGTAGAACAATAGGAAAACAGGCCTTTGGTATTACATTTCCTTTGATAACCACGGCAAGTGGGATAAAAATGGGAAAAACGCATAAAGGGGCAGTTTGGCTTGATGCCCAAAGGTTTTCACCATATGAATATTATCAATTCTGGGTAAATGCCGACGATGCAGATGTTGCAAGATTCCTTGCCTTGTTTACTTTTCTGCCATTGGAAGAAATTAATCAGGTAGGTCATCTTAAAGGTGCCGATCTTAATAAAGCCAAAGCAGTTTTAGCTTTTGAAGCCACCAGAATTTGTCATGGAGAAGATGAGGCGATCAAAGCATTGGAAGCTTCTGTATCAATGTTTGGGGGTTTGGATATACCCGGGGATCTTTTAATTTCCAGCAGCATCCCAAGGAAAACTCATTTGGTTATAAATAAGAAATCAGTCCCGTCATCATCTTATAATAAAGATGATGTTGTAGAGAAGGTTTCTATAATTGATTTGTTCATGGATTCAGGCTTGTGTAAATCCAAATCAGATGCCAGGAGACTTATCCAGCAGGGTGGGGCTTATATTAATGGCGATAGGGTAGCCTCCTTTGACCAGATTATTATCTCAGAAGATATTAAAGAAGATGAAATTTTGTTAAGAGCTGGAAAGAAAAAATATCATAAAATTATTTTGATTTAGATGCAAAAACTAATTGACAACAATAAACACTGCGTGTATATTGTTTTGGTTTTGTCGATCACATAATTGTGATTTAAAAACCTGGTTTGATCTTTGAAAATTGGTCAGTGAGAAATTTTGAAGCGGGTCTTAAAACAAGACCTTAAAGAGTTTAGTAGTAT
>JABGOU010000021.1 GCA_018645325.1 Desulfobacula sp. | reverse complement strand
GGCTTCATCATGTTGAGGTCCTTTCAAAGCAAGCCCATATCCTCCCTGCTGGGCAAGAGATTCTTTGGTCATGTATTCGGAAAATTCAAGGCCCTTGGATTCCATTCCAATATCCTGCATAAAGGCTATGTCAGCACCAAAGTCTTTTGCAAATATTTTTTTCATTTGACGTATGCCTTTGCCGACAATAGCACCAAACCCTTTGCCTCTTGCCATCTGGTGTATGATTTCAAGGGCATTAAAGCGGTTGCCGAAGCTCAAATCCAATCCTCCGGTATGGTCGATTGTAATCTGGTTGTTTTCAAAACATTCCATGACAAATGCCAGGGAAGTTCCCACAGAAATAGTATCAAGGCCATAGGCATCACAATAAAAATTAATTTCTATAATGGTATGGGCATCAAAAATACCCAGACTGGAACCGCAACCTGCCACTGTTTCATACTCAGGTCCGTCCACAAATACTTTTTTACCACTATAGGGGCCTGTAAATGGTGAAAAGTCCTTTACTCCATGTGAGCAGGCAACGGTACAGCCTTTCCAGCAACCATCAAAACCCTTGTCAAAAATATGTTCGTATACTTCTTCTCCAATGACACGACTTTCCGGATGTGAACCAAACTTGAAGTTATGAACGGGCAGGCAGTCATGATCATTCATAATAGGTACAAGGTGGGTGGTCCCCACCAGGGACATCCTGTTTTGTTTGGGGTCAAGTTCTCTTATCTCTTTTGAGTGTGATTTGGTGACCAGTTTAAGGGCATCAAGATCAGCAGGGTTATTGGATTTCATAGAAATGGCACCAAATCTTGCCACAATGGCTTTGATTTTTTTGTCGGCAAAAACAGTGCCTATACCACCGCGCCCGGCTTGTTTGTATCTGACTCTTTTACGTCCGGCATCCCACCAGGAAAAATTAAGACAGCCAAAATTTGTGTGCACGGCCCCGGGACCTGCTGTGACAACTGAAACGTTTACAGGTTTGTCCACATCAAAATGCCTGGTTAAAACATCTGAAAGCTCATAGGAATCTGTTGGAAGATCGTTGGTTTCTAAAATTTTAATTTTATTTTCAATTCCGTCAATGAAAATAATGGTATCTTTTTTTGCTTTCCCATCAACCTGGATTACATCAAACCCTGAAAACTTTTTATAAGGCCCAAAATATCCTCCAACGTTTGAATCAATGGGGGAACCGGTTAAAGGAGAAATGGCAGTCACAATACTTTTCCCTCCACCAGGATATCCCGGAGTTCCGCCAAGGGGACCCGAAGATATGCATATTGCATTTTCAGGGTCATTCCACTTGGTACTCCCTGAAACAGCATTCCACATCAACCAGAGATCATATCCTTTTCCTCCGATGAATTTTTGTTTTATTTTTTCTTGGATGGGGTTGATTATTATATCAGTTGTATCAAGGTTTATACGCAGCGACTTATCTGTATAGCCTTTTTTTATTTCTGCGCGTTCATACGAGATGGACTTGATTTCTTTTAGATCGATTTGAACCATTTTATTACTCCTTCAACTATAATGTCTTTATTTGTGTCTGTTTTTGGGTACATTAATATATATCATACTTTTTTCTTTAGACAAAGAATAGGCATATAAAATTACATGCAGTTAATTAAATTTTAAAATGGTTAAACCGTTTTTAGTATAACCACTATGAGATGTCAATAAATGCAAGCAAATATTTAAACTGATAAATATGTAAAAAAACTTGACTTTTCATACCATCCATAGTTAATCAAAGCAGTGAAAGGCTCGTAATTATTGATAAAGGTGTATAAATGCTGATATTAGCAAATTTTTTTGAAGCCATAGCCGTCGTCTTGAATTATGCGCTTACATTTTATATGTGGATTGTTATTGCAGGTGCGGTTCTATCTTGGGTAAGCCCTGATCCCTACAACCCAATTGTCAGATTTATCAACACTGCAACCGAGCCGGTTTTTTATCAAATCAGAAAAAGGCTTCCTGTGAGTTTTGGGGGGCTTGATATATCTCCTATTATAGTGATTTTAGCTATTATTTTTCTTCAGACCTTTGTTGTGAACAGTCTTCACGGGCTGGCTCGCACAATAGCACAATGAAAAGAGGGGTATTCTAATGGGCATAACACCATTGGTTGTTAAACAAAAAGAGTTCACGACTAGATTCAGGGGTTTTGACGTTCAGGAGGTAGATTATTTTCTTGAAGATGTTGGAAGAGAACTTGATCATCTGAATTATTCCATTCAAAGTCTTCAAGAAGAAAATCACCGGATAAACCTGGAGAATCAGGGCTATAGAAAAAGAGAAAATACTATGAAAAATGCCATGATTCAATCCCAGAAAGCCCTGGATCAAATGAAAGAGAATGCTAAAAAATCTTCACAGCTGATTATTGCCAAAGCTGAAGTTGAGGCGGAAAAAATCTTAAATAGAACCCATAAGAGGCTTTCACAACTTCATAGTGATATAATTGAGCTGAAACGCCAACGAATCCAGCTTGAAATGCAAATCAGTGCTGTAATTGAATCCCATTCAAAAATGCTTGAAATGACAAAAGAAGAAAATAAGGCTGCCGATGAGACCGATTCTACCTTAAGGTTTATCAAGCAGGCATAAATTTTCAATTAAGGACTACAGATGGCAGAAATTGATGCTTTTTTTAAGCTAATGCACGAACAGGGCGCTTCCGACCTCCATTTATCCTCAGGCCAGCAACCTGCATTAAGGCTTAATGGAGATATTGAGCGTATAAAATACGAAACTCTGAACAGCGATAAACTGCGGGGATTATTATATGAAATTACCTCGCAGGAGAAAATTAAAGTTTTTGAAGAAACGGGGGATGTGGATTTTGGCTATGAAATTCCAGGAATGGCCAGATACAGGGCAAATTATTTTATGCAAAAAAACGGTGTCTCAGCTGTTTTTCGAGAGATCCCGTCCGAGATACTTACTGTAGACCAATTAGGGCTTCCACCTGTTATTTCAAAGTTGGCCGAACTTCCAAGAGGACTTGTGCTTGTCACAGGGCCAACAGGTTCCGGTAAATCAACTACTTTAGCAGCAATTATAGACCAGGCAAATCGAATCAGAAAAGATCATATCATCACTGTTGAAGATCCTATAGAGTTTGTGCACAAAAGTCAGAGATGTATTGTGAGCCACAGGGAAGTGGGACTTCATACTCAGACATTTTCCTCAGCTCTGAGAGGAGCTTTGCGTGAAGACCCTGATATTATACTTGTGGGGGAGTTAAGAGATCTTGAAACCATTTCTCTTGCCATAGAGGCTGCATCTACAGGGCACCTGGTATTTGGTACCCTGCATACCTCCAGTGCCGCTAAAACCGTGGATAGAATTGTTGAAGTGTTTCCTTCTACTGAACAGGCCCAGATACGATCAACCCTGTCCGATGGATTAAGGGCTATTGTGGCCCAGACCCTGTTTAAAAGAATAGATAAAAAAGGCAGGTGTGCTGCCATGGAAGTCCTTGTGGCAACGCCTGCTGTGAGAAATCTGATCAGGGAAGCCAAAACGCACCAGGTCCCTTCAATGATCCAGACCGGCAAACAATATGGGATGCAATTGCTGGACGATGCTATCATGCAATTGTACAAAAAAGGATGGATCAGCCCTGATGATGCCTATGGCAAGGCAAATAATAAATCTTTGTTCCGGCCATTCCTAAAGAAACCACCGTCTGATTTTACAGAAGCGTAAAGTTTTTATAATTGGTCAGTTTTTATTTTAGGAAGATTCTTGATTTTGTAGAAAGATTTTCTGTTTTGAAAAATTAAAACTAAGAGGAAAACGGCGTGAAGAAACAGCAGATTGACTATATCCTTTCAAAAATGCTGGACTTTCGTGGCAATGTTTCAGACCTGAATATTACACCGGGCAAACCATTACAGGTTGAATCCTCAGGTGAGTTGGTTGGGGTGGAAATGGAGCCTGAGTTAAAAGTGTTGACTCCGTTTCAAACTGAAATATTTGCATTGAATCTGATTAATAATAATCGCAAGCTTACAGAAACGCTTGTCAGAGAAGGATCTTGTGATCTTTCTTATCAACTCGGGGGAAAAGCGCGTTTCAGGGTGAATATTTTTTCAAGGTCAGGCAAGTACTCCATTGTCTTAAGAAAACTTGAGACAAAAATTCCAACCATGGAAAAACTGAATCTGCCCAGGCCGTTTCACAACATGGCAGAAGAGAAAAATGGTATTATTTTTGTTACCGGATCTACGGGCTCAGGAAAATCAACTTCTCTTGCTGCATTGCTGGATAAGATAAATGAAACAAAATCGGTTCATGTTATAACACTTGAAGATCCAATTGAATATCAACATCCCCAGAAAAAATCCACTTTTAACCAGCGGGAGCTGGGAGCTGATTTTGATACTTTTCCAACGGGCTTGAGAGCAGCCTTGAGACAGGCGCCAAAAGTGATCCTGGTGGGTGAGATGAGAGACAGGGAAACAGTGGAAATCGGCCTTGCTGCAGCTGAAACAGGGCATTTAGTTCTGTCAACATTGCATACCATAGATGCGGGTCAAACAATTAATCGTATTTTGGGAATGTTTCATACAGAAGAAGAAAAACAGATCAGAATTCGTCTGGCAGATACTGTCAAATGGGTGATTGCCCAGAGATTACTGCCTAAAATCGGCGGTGGAAGGGTGGCGGCTTTTGAAATTATGGGCACAAACTTGAGGGTAAAAGATTGTATTCTTAATGGTGAATCAGAGGGTAAAACCTATAATTCTATCATTTCTGCGGGCAAGTCCCAGGGCATGATTACTTTTGATGAATATATCATTTCTCTATTTGAGAAAGGGGATATCACTGAAGATACTGCATCCTCTTATGCGTCACGCAAGGATATTGTGGGCCGAGGCCTTGATTCGATAAAAAGCGCCAGGGGTGAGATAACTACAAATATTAATTCATTGGAAATCGATCATGGATATAAAGGAAAAGAATAAACCATGAATGTGACATGCCATAATTGTAATACAAAATTTAAGATTCCGGATCAAATGATCCCCATTGACAAAATTTCAATATTTAAATGCCCCAAATGCAAAGAAAAAATAGAGGTCCCTGCTGTGAAGCAGCAAAAAAAAGCCAGTTCTCATCAAAGGCAACCCTTTCATCTTTCCTTTGATGAGAAGTTGAGCGCCCTGATTTGTATAGGAAGTCCGGATTTAAAAAACAATACCGTTTCAGCAGTTAAACATATGGGGTTGAATATAGAGGTTGTGACAAATTTTAAAGCAGCACTGAAAAAACTTGAATATCATCTTTATCATTTGGTGATAATGGATGATATTTTTGATCAGAATAAAGGAACTGCGGGTATTCTTGACAGAATGAACACAATGGATATGTCGCTGCGACGTAGGATCTGTCTTGTTTGGCTCAGCAATAAATTCAAAACCAATGATAATTTGACGTCTTTGCATTTTAGTGTGAATGCTATTCTTAATCCGAGTGATATCTCCCATCTTGAACAATTTTTATCTCGTACCCTGTTGGAACATAAACATTTTTATACGATTTATAATGACTCCATGAAAATGGCGGGAAAAGGTTAAAAAGATTTGACAGCCATGGCCTTATATGACCATACTTTCATTAGAATTGAAATGCATACAATCCTAAGCCAAAAGGAGAAATACATGGTAATCATCTCAAATGTCACTTATCCCCCTGAAAGTACAAGGGAAATTGCGAATCGATATCTTAAGGCACCAGTTCTGCCTGATTTTTTGAATAAAAAAGGACCCTATGTCTCTGCCAGTAAAACCGGTGGAATGAATTCCATCACTTTTTATGAATTGGATAATGACAGGCTTGCAGAAGGCTTAAAATCCATTGGCGAGAGCCTGGCAATATATTTTGGTGTGCCTGGATATAAATATGATCTTAAACCATATTTTGAGCTTGAAGAGGGGCTGTCAATACTGGGACTGTAATTTTCATAAATATCACAAGAATAAATTCAGGTTCGGCCTTGAAAGAGTTTCAGGATCAGATTCAAATATTAAATCAAGATTGTTTTTGATATCATCCATTGTTTGTGCGTGATTAAGCTTTTTTAAAATATGATGCCCAAATTTAAAATTTGCACAAAAATAAGGAGAAAATTTTTTAAATAGTTTGACGCTGAAGTAATCGGTATAATGATCTAAAAGGATCTGGGCCATCCTCATGGCTGTTGTATAAAAAATATCTTTGCCAGGAGAAAATCCTTTTGCCCACTGGGAAAAAAGCCAGGGCCTTGCAACAGCCATTCGGCCCACAGAAAGCCCCTGACAGGAAGTTAGTTCCATCATTTTTTCTGCATCTTCCTTTACAAAAAGATTTCCATTGCCAAAAACGGGAATTTCAACTGCCTGCCTGACAAGGGTTATGGCATCCCACAGGGGAGGTCTCGTTCTCCTGTCAGGTGCTATTCTGGGATGAAAAGTGAGTGCATCAGCCCCAGCGTCTTCAAAACGCCTGGCCATATCCACAGCAAATTGAGGATTGTTGTCCCATCCGAGCCTGAATTTAACAAATAAAGGGATAGAAACGGATTTTCGAACCGATTTTACAATACTTGATGAAAGTTCAGGGTTCTTTAACAGCGCAGCCCCACAGCCTTGTTTGCAGATTGCAGCCACTGAACAACCGAAATTAAGATCAACACCAAAAAAGCCTTCTCTTTCTATTCTTATAGCGGCTTTTGCCATACTTTCCGGTTCAGATCCAAAGATCTGGCAGACAAGATATTCAAGTTCTTCTGGCCGCCAGCTAAACACGGGGGATACATTGCTGTTTTCACTGGGAATAGCTTTTGCACTGCACATTCCTGTGAACAAAAGGCCAAACCCGCCAAATTCAGAGATGAGCTGCCTTAATGCAATATGACCAAGCCCTGCCATTGGAGCAAGCACGAGCCTGTTATGAAGGATTTTATCTTTTATGGTTAAATTTTTTAAAAGGTATTGGGAAAGCTTATGGTTTTTCATTCTCTATTCAGCAAAAAGTGTTTAGGTAAAATGGTGCTAATTAACCAGGAACCTAAGCCCTTGTCAATGCCTTGTTTTGTCCCTGATCCACCATCAAGGTACCACCTGCTACGTTGACTGCGGTCGTTCCTCCCTGCGGAGTATGACTTAGGCCGTCACGGGGACCCTAATTGATATCACCGAACGAAATCAGATCGAACTGCGCATGAAAGAAAACGAATCAAGATATCGAGATTTGTTTGAGAATCTGTACGATGGAGTTGCTGTTTATCTTTACGGACGATCAATTAATTGGCAAATACAATGTTCTTAAAGATCCACTTATCGAACGCCAAGGGTTATTGCCACTGATCCGCACTGTATATGAAGAAGGACAGACGATTAACTTCACCTGCGACTGGGATGGAAATGATATCCCAACTATAAATTTGAAAGGTTCCAATCATGTCAGTATTCAAGCCACTATGTTTCCGATTCACAACCCGGCAGGGGAGTTGACGAATGTGATCAATAATTGGATCGATGTCACCGATCATAAAAAAGCCGAGAAAGAAATTCTTAAACTGAACCGGGATCTGGAACAAAAAGTGAAGACGCGTATTCTGGATTTAAAAAATGCGTTAAAAGATGCAACAAAGGCAAACAATGCCAAATCCAACTTCCTTGCAGGCATGTCCCATGAACTTCTAACTCCCTTGAATGCGATTATTGGTTTCCCCGGGATTCTTGAAAATCAGCATTTTGGAAAGCTGAATAAAAAACAGATAAACTATGTCAATGATATCCTTGAAAGCGGGAAGCATCTGTTATCTCTGATTAATGATATCCTGGATCTTTCAAAGGTGGAGGCAGGAAAAATGGTATTAAAACCAGAATTTTTAAATATCAATGATCTAGTTGAGAATAGTTTGCTCATGATACGGGAAAAAGCTTTGAAACATGGGATTGAACTTCAATTTACGGGAGATGAAAAATTAACGGCAGCAAAGATCTATGCGGATGAGCAAAAGCTAAAACAGGTTCTATACAACTTGAACTCAAATGCTGTAAAATTCACAAGGGATGGAGGTAAAATATCCCTTTCCACACACTATATTTTAAATTATGGGGAATTAAAAGAGTCGTTTAAAATCTTAGTTAACAATGAGCAGGATGCATTTCCTGCCGTTGTTATCTGTGTTAAAGGTACAGGGTCTGGAGTACCTTTTGAATTGACACAGAATATTTTTGAAAAATTTTTTCAGGCAAGCCAGGGATATTCTGATAAAACACCTGGAACTGGTCTGGGCATTCCTTTGACAAAAAAATTTGTACAAATGCATAAGGGCAAAATTTGGGTGGAGAGTGAAGGAAAAGATAAAAACAGCCGGTTTTTTGTATTCCTGCCAGTAAAGATCCAGGAAAAAAGCACCAGAGGTTGATTTTTGGAATTGTTAAGAATACCACAAAAAATCTGAACTGATTCGACCCTGATAAACGTATGCTTTTGGCGAGTACTGTGTCTATAACAGCTCAGAATGATAGCATTCAAAAGATTGATCCTTTTCCTAAATAAAGGGGATAAATCAACAAAGAATTTTTCAAATTACCAATAATGCCAGTTTTGGCAATATTGGTAATTTAATTTTCCGGGGCCATGACATGGAATACATCACCAGACATTACCACGTGGACCTTGCACTTGTCTGGGCTTTAAGATTAGAAGAAAAGACTGATCAGAATAGAATTGTAACAAAAGATTTATTTTTCAATTTACATGCTTTAGCCCTTGTTTTAGGTTGTCATTTGCTTGACATAAAACCCCTTCTATAATATCTTAAAGCGTTATTTTAGAAGAGATGGAAACAATGATCAATAAGCATGAGCAAGAAAAAAAACAATTTAAAAGATTGTTCCAACAACAGGGTATTGACAAGTTTAGTTCACGGTTTCAGGTTTTAGAAGCTTTTTTAAAACTTGAGCACCATGTAACCATAAAAGATATCCTGGTGCAGCTTGGGCAAGATAAGATTAAGCTTGACCAAGGCCTTGTATTAAGCAGTATGGAGCTTCTGTGCAGATTCGGATTTGCTAGCAAAATAGAATTCGATGACAAAGAAACTCAATATGAGCACAGACATCTTGGATTACATCATGACCATATGGTCTGTACAAAATGCGATAGCATACTTGAGTTTAAAGATGAGGAGATAGAAAGGCAACAGCTCAAGGTGGCAGATGTTTATGGGTTCCTCATGCTTCAGCATAAAATGGAAATATATGGTATTTGCTCCAAGTGTATGGAAGAACGTAACACCATTGTATCGCTTCACAAGGCAAGGCAAGGTGAAAAACTGATTGTAAAAGGTTTTGAAGCCGGAAAAAATATGCAATTGCGAGTTTCTTCAATGGGGCTCAAAATTGGAGATTCGGTTGAAATTGTTTCTGCTGGTTTTGGAGGCCAGATGGTAATCGCAACCCGGGAAAACCGTTTGGTTTTAGGGAAGGGAATGACAGAAAAAATAAAGGTTCAAGTCCTATCAAAGATAAAAACTTCAAACCAGGATAAAAACAAAGAATCAAAGGATATTATAGAATCCCCTCTATTACTCAGCCAGATGAAAACCGGACAGGAGGGAATTATTCGAAAGGTAGCAGGAGAAAGCGCTTTAAGGCGCAGATTGCTTGAAATGGGAATCAACAGAGGCTCGGTCATATATGTAGAAAAATACGCACCGCTGAAAGATCCAATTGAACTTGTTATTAAAGGATACCATATATCGCTTCGGGTTGAAGAAGCTGCAAATATTTTTGTTGAAAAGGTTAGATTTATAAAAAAATAATATGAACAAAAAATTGACTATTGCCCTTGCAGGAAATCCCAATTGCGGCAAGACAACTATATTTAACAATCTCACAGGCGCAAGACAGAAAGTGGGTAACTGGCCGGGCGTAACTGTGGAGAAAAAAGAAGGAAAGTTACAGCATAAAAAATATGATTTGAGGGTTATTGATCTTCCAGGTACTTATAGTCTTACTCCATTTTCAATCGAAGAAATCACAGCAAGAGATTTTATTTTAAATGAAAAACCAGATATAGTTATTAATATTATTGATGCCTCTAATCTTGAGAGAAGCCTTTTCCTCGCCATTCAGATCATGGAGCTCGGTCGACCTGCTTTATTTGTGTTGAATATGTCTGATGTCGCAGAAGCAAATGGGATTAAAATTAATGAGAAAAAATTATCACTATTGCTGGGATTGCCTGTTGTCTTTACAATCGGAAATAAGAATAAAGGAATTGATACTCTTGTTGAGGAAGCAATTAAAGAAATTTTGCGGTTTAATGAAGGTAAAAAAAGCAGAGATATTCGATACAGCCAGGAGATTGAGACGTGTATTTTAAAGGTGGAAGACCAAATTAGTCAAAACGCAGAGGGAGAGGGTATAGATGGTCTGCTTAGATGGAATGCAATTAAAATTCTTGAAGATGATAAGATAGTTAAAGACAAATTCAAAAATATTTTACCTGATACCTCAATCAATATTTTTAAGGTAGCAGAGGCGTGCCGGAAAAGAATTCATGATTTATTTGAGGATGATTTTGAGATTGTGCTGACCGACGACCGGTATGGGGTTATAGCAGGGATTGTTAAAGAGACAATAACCAATCTTGCCCGTAAAAGGATCGATATCTCACGAAATATTGATCTTGTACTGACTGATAGATTTTTTGGAATTCCAGTGTTTATTTTTTTTATATGGGCCATGTTTCAATTGACGTTTTCCCTTGGTGCATATCCCATGGAGTGGTTAGATGCAGGAGTTGGATTGCTGTCTAACTATCTTGATAAAGTCATGCCACAATCTATGGTAAAAGATCTTTTGTTAAATGGTATAATCGCCGGCATAGGCAGTGTGATAATTTTTCTTCCCAATATTCTCATCTTGTTTTTCTGTATTGCACTTTTTGAGGATACCGGGTATATGGCGAGAGCTGCTTTTATTATGGATCGGGTGATGCACACATCAGGGCTTCATGGAAAATCCTTTATTCCAATGCTAATGGGATTTGGCTGCAGTGTGCCTGCGATTATGGCAGCAAGGACTTTAGAGAGCGATAAAGATAGGATTTTAACCATTCTGATGACACCGTTCATGTCTTGTTCAGCAAGGCTTCCTGTTTATATTGTACTGGCCGGCAGTTTTTTTGCCGAAAAAGCAGGCACCATTATTTTTACCCTGTATTTCACAGGTATTGTCATCGCAATTTTATCCGGCAGGTTTTTAAGGGCTGTTTTGTTTAAAGGAGAAGATGCTCCTTTTATTATGGAATTGCCGCCCTATAGAATGCCTATGTTAAAAAGCCTTTTGATCCACATGTGGGATAGAAGCAAGATGTTTTTAAGAAAAATGAGCGGGGTTATTTTTATCGGTTCAATAATTATCTGGGCACTTTCAAGTTTTCCAAAAACAATTTTATACTCTGTTGATTATGATGAAAAAATCAATGGGGTAAAATCTGATTATTCCCAGAGGATTGCAGCAACTGATGGCCGGGAGACGACAGAGGCATTAAACTATCAATTAAATTTAAAACTAAAGAATATTGAAAATCAAAAAGAGCAGGAAAGGGTATCGAAATCATATATCGGTAAGATTGGGAAAGCCTTAGAGGTATTATTTGAGCCGATAGGAATAGGATGGCAGGAAAGTGTAGCACTTGTCACAGGTTTTGTTGCCAAAGAGGTTGTTGTCAGTACGATGGGTGTGCTATATGGTGTTGGCAATGACGAGGGTGCTGCACTGGAAAAAGCGCTTAAACAATCCGGTATGACAGCTCTTTCAGCACTCTCAATGATGATTTTTGTTTTATTATATGTCCCTTGTTTTGCAACTATTCTAATTATTTACAAGGAAACTTCTGCAAAGTGGGCAGGTTTTAACTTGATATATACAACTATGGTTGCATGGGTCATGTCTTTTTTGGTATACCAGTCAGGAATGGTTTTAGGTTTTGGTTAAAAAAATACTATGGAGGCTCTTTATGAAGCAGTTAAATATAGATGTTAAAATTGTTAAAGCTATGTTGGCCATTACGGCTGTTTTATTTATTTTACCCGGTTTTGTTTTTGCCCAGGAAAGACTTTCTGTGTCGGCCGGTATTGCAAATATTAGATCAGGCCCTGGAACTAAATACGATGTGTTGTGGCAGGTTGAACAATATCATCCCTTCACAATTATTGAAAAGCAAGAGGATTGGTATAAAATTAAGGATTTTGAAAATGATGTGGCGTGGCTTCATAAATCCCTTTTAGACAAGACAGAAGGTGTGATTACAAAAAAAGAACAATGCAATATAAGATCCAAGCCGGATACCAAAAGTCAAATTATGTTTACAGTTGAAAAAGGAGTACCTTTTAAGGTCCTTGAAAGAAAAAAAAATTGGATAAAAATTGAACATGCTGATGGTGATATAGGTTGGATTTATAAAACACTTGTTTGGTGATTTTTAATTATTAATAAATTTTGAAGGCGGAATGAAAGAATGGCAGAACAAAGAGTGTCAAATGAAAGGAAAAAGGAACTGGAACAAATAGATCCTTTTCAAGAAAGTCTTTTAAAGATAGTGGCTTATACAAAAGAGTATAAAAAACAATTGATTTTGATTGCAGGTGCTATCATTTTGGTAGTGGTTGTATTTTCAGGGGTTATGTACAGCTTTAAAAAAGCTGAGAATACTGCTGCCCTGCTTGTAAGACATGCGTTAACACAATATGTGACAATCAATGATCCTGAAAAAGGTTATCTGGAAACCAAAGAAGCTTTTCAAAATATTTTTTCAGAGTATGCCAATACCATAGCCGGTAATCTTGCAAAGGTTAAATTTGCCAAAATATGTTATGATGCTTCAAAATTTGATCAAAGCTATCAGTATTATAAAGAATCTTTTGAAATTTTGAAAAATGAGGCCCAGATGGAAAATTTTCTTCTGGCTTCTTTAGGGCATGTATGCCTTGCCAGAAAAGAATTTAAAGAGGCTGAGAAATATTTTCTTCAAATTGAGAAAGGCAAAACAAATCTATTAAAGGATGAAGCAAAATTTGCTTTGGCTATGCTGTATGAAGCTAATGACAATATGGGTGAAAGCAAAAAAATGTACGAAAAAATTGTTACTGAATATGAAACTTCAATGTACAGGCCAATCGCAGAGAGCAAGATGGATGAAATAAAGTGATCTTTGTTTTGTAATGAAAATTTTAAATTTTTATTGAGAATGATGCTATAATCAAAAAAATTACGGTTTCCCAAAGAGATAAACTTAAAAAGGCCGCTGTATATACAGCAGCCTTTTTAAGAGAAGGAAAAAAAGATGAAAAAACTAATATTTTATTAGTATTAAATTAATATTGCAATTTTCCTGCCATAATTTGAAAATTAACCCTTATTCCTAAAAATTTATTTTAATCTCTTTAAATAACAACCCTTTTTATCACTGGATAAAATTTAAGATATTTTGTTTAACACAGTCAAATTTAAAAACAATGACAAATAAGTTCAATATTTTGAACATATTTCAATATTTTTTTTATAAATTTTATTTTAACTATTTGAAAACACAACTGAAAATCATGAATTTTAAAATAGTTTAAGATTTTGAACTGCCTGGCATTCTTAAAATTTACTTGTCCAGATTAAATTTTTTTAACTTTTGATTTAAACCGCTTTTTCCGATTCCAAGTAATTGGGCAGCTTTTGTCTGTACATCTCCTGAAAGTTTCATAGCCCTTTGTATCATTCTTTTTTCAACGGCTGCCAGAGTTTCCGAAAGGCCTGCACTCTCAGGAATCCCTTCCAGTTCAATTGTGATAGACATGTTTTGTCTGACCTGTAAAGGAAAGTCGGATGGGGTAATTATGTCACTGTTACAGAGGATAACGCAACGTTCTATGATATTTTCAAGCTCTCTTACATTGCCTTTCCATTGATAGTCGCATAAAATTTTGACAGCTTCGGGATGGATCTCTGATACATTCCCGCTTGAGAGATTTCCTTTGGTATATTTATCAATAAAATGTCTGATTAACAAAGGTATGTCTTCTGATCGATCTCTAAGGGGAGGTATAACCGCCTTTACAACATTGAGTCTATAGTAAAGATCTTCTCTGAAGCGGCCTTCTTTTACTTCGTTTTCAAGATTTTTATTGGTGGCGGCAATAAGACGGAAATCAACGGGGATAGATATTGTGCCACCAACCCGTTCAATTGTTCTCTCCTGAATGACTCTGAGTAATTTTACCTGTAGAGAAATGGGCAGTTCACCCACCTCATCAAGAAATAAACTGCCTTTGTCAGACATTTCAAACCGGCCTTTTTTTAAGGCGGATGCCCCTGTGAAAGCACCTTTTTCATGACCAAACAATTCACTTTCTAAAAGTGTTTCAGCAAATGCCGAGCAGTTTACTGCAATTAAAGGCTTGTTTCTTCTCAAGCTGTTATAATGGATTGATTTTGCGACCAGTTCTTTTCCAGTACCGCTCTCCCCTTCAATAAGAACACTGGCATTTGAAGGTGCAACCTTTTTAATAAGTTCATAAATCTCCTGCATGGGTTTGCTTTTTCCGATAATATTATCAAACTTGTACCTTGATTGGATAGCATCCCTGAGGATATTGTTTTCCTGAACAATCCTATAGACTGAGATTGCTTTGGCAATATGCGCAATTAATGCCTGGTTCTCAAATGGTTTGAGGATAAATGTGTATGCACCCTTGTGCATGGCGTCCACAGCTTTTTCCACACTGCCGTATGCTGTCATTATTATTACAGGGATATCCGGGTTGATTTCTTTGATTTTTTCAAGTAATTGAATGCCGCTCATCCCCGGCATTTTAACATCGGTTAAAACCAGGTCTATGAGATCATTGTTTAAAATGTCCAGAGCTTCCATTCCGCTTGAAGCTGTTAAGGATGTATAACCCTCTTCCTGAAGAATTTCTCCAATTATTGTGGGGTAGTTTTTTTCATCATCAACAATCAGAATATTTTCCATGCTATTATTCTCCTAAACCGGAAGCCTAATTTCCACATTCGCACCCTTTGGATTAGTATTAGTGATGCTGATTATTCCTTTGTGGGCTTCGATCATATTTTTTACAATTCCAAGGCCCAGGCCGGTTCCAGTATCTTTTGTCGTAAAAAAGGGAGTCCATATTTTTTTTAAGATCTCTTCAGGAATCCCATCCCCGTTATCAAGAAAATTGATAACAATATTGCCGGAAT
This sequence comes from Desulfobacula sp., assembly GCA_018645325.1. Taxonomy (GTDB): domain Bacteria; phylum Desulfobacterota; class Desulfobacteria; order Desulfobacterales; family Desulfobacteraceae; genus Desulfobacula. Next base: position 47,000 of record JABGOU010000021.1, on the reverse strand, counting down.
CATATTTGATTCTTATGGTAAGACAGCCATTGCGCTTTAATGATTGGAATGCATTAATAAAAATATTTAAGAATGCTTGGTGAAGCATGGCACTGTCAGCCATTATTTCAGGCAAATTTTTTGATATTTCTTTGATGATATTCAAATTATAATCTTCTATCCTTGGAGAAAGATAGACAATGTTTTTTTCTATGATTTCTTCAATCCGGCAGGGATGAAGATCCGGTATTTTAGGCTTGGCAAAATCCAGAAAGTCCGTAATAATATTATCCAGCCTGGCAGATTCTTCTACAATAATATCGGGGATACTGCTTGTGGTTCCTAATTTTTCCATTTGCTTCTTTAATAATTGGGCACTGCTTTTTATAATCCCCAGGGGATTTCTGATTTCATGCGATACTCCTGCAGTCATTTCACCAATAGCTGACAAGTGTTCCGCCTGGCGAAGTTTTTCTTCAAGCTTAAGCCTTTCTTCAGCCCTTCGCTCTATAATTTTTTCTCCATGCTTAACAACAAAACGAAGTACTATGAAAAGTCCTCCCATAATAATGAAGCAGGAGCCAACAATGAGCCCTTGAAGCTTAAATACTTTTTTATAATCATTTGAAACATCCCGGACAATTTCAACAACCCCTAGAACCCGGTCGGCCAGGTCAGATGGTGTCTGTTTTTCAGCCCTTAAGGGTGCAAAAGTAATAATTTTTGTTTCCTGGGGAAAGGAGAAAAACAGCTCCAAAAAACTGCCCTGTTGAATGAGTCTGGAACTTGTTTCTTTTTTCATTGCTTTATCGTAATGGACACCACCGGCGTTTTCCTGTCCTATTCTATCAGGATCAAAGCTATAGGAAATGATATTGTTATTATCATAAAGGGTAACCATTTCAACATTAAAACTATGCAGGGTTGATCGAACAACTTTGTCCATCAGAAGGAATTGATTTTCTTCTCGCAGCCTGATCTCTTTGTATCGTAATAATACAGGGAGCATAAATCTGGAAATGATCTGATGGTTGAGATTTTCAACAAGGAGTGAATCATATTCCTTACTTTTTTCCAGAAGAATATTTCTTACCCAGTGGGCATTTAAAGCTGAGATAGTAATGGTCGCAGTGAACATTATCACAAGGGAGGTGAATGTGAAAAATTTGACCAGCCTGAAAGATTTTAAGCCCTGTAAGTCATTTAATTTTTGTAACATTTATTTCACAATCACTTAGTATTTGAGTTTGACAAATCTATCCATTTCTTGCTATTAGTTTGGCACAAGGTACTATAGGACTTGACTTTACAGCAATTTCGGATCAAAGTATAGTCATATTGACGGGAGTAATCAATATAAAAAATTGCAAAATACAATAACCTAAGTAACATTGGCTTTACCTTAATTATTGTGAAAGTATATGATATTTGGGAAAAAAGATCATCTTGTCGGTTTGGATATCGGCTCTTCGTGTATTAAGGCGGCTGAACTCAAAATAAGCGGGAAAGGTGTTTCCCTGCATAAATTTGGGATGACCCGGATTGCACCTGGTACCATTGTTGAAGGCCGCATTATTGATATGGATGGCCTTGCAGGAGAAATTCGAGCACTTTTTAAATCTGAAAAAATCCATGAGAAAAATGTTGCCATATCAACTGGCGGCCATTCGGTCGTAATTAAAACAATTAATATATCCACCAGACCTGAAAAAAAGCTCCATGATACAATATATTCTGAATCGGAACAATATATTCCCTATGATATTGATGATGTCAATATCGATTATCAAGTTCTGGATAAAAGCGGATTTTCTAATGATCAGATGAGTGTATTAGTGGTTGCTGTTAAAAAAGATCTGGTGGAAGAATATATTGATTTGATTCATATGGCAGGACTTTACCCAAAAATAATTGATGTTGATACTTTTGCTCTTCAAAATGCTTACGATATACTGCCATCTGAAAGCCAGGAGGAAACTATCTTGCTGGTTGATATAGGAGCATCAAAAACTTCTTTAAACATATTGAAGGAAAAAACATCTTTAATGATGAGGGATACTGTATCTGGAACAAATCAGATTATTGAAGAGATTTCCAGTCAATTTGATATAAGCGAGGATGAAGCAGAACAAATAGTGAATGGTGGTGGCACAAATGATATTGTGGACCAGGATAAAATTCAGGAGATATGCAATAGCATCTCACAGGATTGGTGTGCTGAAATTTGTGAGGTGGTGAATACTTATCAGGCATCTGGCGATTATGATACAATTGGAAAAATTGTTTTGAGTGGTGGAGGCGTTTTTATTAAAGGATTTAAAGATCTCCTTTTATCTGAACTGGATGCCGAGGTATCAATTATTAATCCGTTTGAAGCCATTTTGGTAAATGAAAAAAAATTTTCTGACTCTTTTATAACCCGGATAGGCCCCCTGGCACCTATAGCTATAGGGCTTGCACTAAGACGAGTGGATGATAAATGATAAGAATTAATCTTTTACCATTTAGAGTTGCCAGAAAAAAAGAGAATATCAGGAAGCAGATATCCATTTTGTTTTTGTTATTTTTTTTAACCATTGTGACATTAGTCTGGTACACAATGGTTATGAATAAACAAATTTTGTCAATCAAAGAAAAAACAAAACAAGTCAACCATCAAATTTTAAAATATAAAAAAAAGGCTGATCGGGTAGGTAAAATAAAAAAAGATCTGAAAATCCTCGAAGAAAAGCTTGAAATAGTCTCTTCGTTGAAGAAACAGACAGGAAAACAGCTGATTTTATTTGATGGTATGACAAATCTTATTGTTCCCGAGCGAATGTGGCTTGAGAGTTTTGAAACAAATGAAGATAAAGTTACCATAAAAGGGATTGCATTTGATAATCCTACCATTGCTGATTTTATGGAAAAACTTGAAAATTCTTCAATATTTGGCAAAGTTGATTTAAAAGCAGCAAAAATAAAAAAATATAAAGATGGTATTATGTTAAAATCATTTGAATTGCTTTGTACTAAAGAACAACCAAAAGAAGAGAAACAGGTTAAATCAAAGTAAGGGCAGAATGACCAAAGGAAAAAGTAAAACTAATGAAGTAAGAAAAAGATTGAACCAGTTTTTTGAAAAACTCGGTGCGCTTACAAAAATGCAATGGGTGCTTATATATTTTATAATATTCACTGCTATCGGAGGTGCTTATTCATATTTTGTTTTTATGCCAAAACACACTGAATTAAAAAAAGAAGAAAATAATTATGCAACCCGGCTTAAAAAGCTTTCCGTATATAAGAAAAGAGCTTCCAAGATTAAAAAATATGAAGCAATAATGGCACAAAAAACTGAAGAATTTAACCTGGCAATGAAAGCTCTTCCTGATAAACGTGAGATTCCATCATTGTTGACAAGTATTTCCAAAGCAGGAAGCGATGCAGGCCTTGCCTTTCATCTGTTCCAGCCTACCAATGAAGTTAATAAAGAGTTTTTTAAAGAAATTCCTTTTTCTATAAAAGTCCAGGGCAGGTATCATCAAATTACGGATTTTTTCTTTCAAGTTAAGAATCTTAACAGAATTGTGAATATAAATAATGTTGAAGTGAAAAGTAAAAAAGAGGGCGACTTATTAGAAATGAGTTGCAAGGCTGTTACCTATATGTTTGTTGAAAAAGAAGAATCAACTGATAAAAGTAATAAAAAAAGAAAAAAGAAATAGGGATTAAAAAAAAGAATTTACAATGACATCTGCATCAAAGATAATTTTATTAGCACTTGTATCCGGGTTTATTTCTTTGATATTTGCATGTGATGATAAGCCTCGTGCAGAAAAGAAACCGGCTCCAAGTGTAATTTCGGGTAAAATAACATCTCAGCCCTCATCTCAAAATAAAGTTAAAAAAAATACATTAAATCCAAAAAATAATATTCAGATTTTAAAACAAAAAAAAGATAAACAAAAGGTTGTTAAGTATGATTACCAAGGCAAAATTGATCCTTTTGAGTCACTAATCCAGGAGAAACCAGAAGAAAACCGTTCCTTAGTAATTGAACGTCCAAAAAGAATTTTAACCCCCCTTGAAAAGATCGGTGTAAACCAAATTCGCCTGGTAGCAGTCATTATTATGAAAAACAGACGTATTGCAATGGTAGAAGAAGCTAATGGTAAAGGTTATGAGGTGGGGATCGGTACTTATATAGGGAAAAACCAGGGAAAAGTATCTGAGATTAAAGATAGCAGCATTGTGATAAAGGAACTGGTTAAGGATTATAAAGGAAGGCTCAAAGAGCATGTTCTGGAAATAAAACTTAATAAAATTGAGGATAAGGAATAATATGCTTTTCCCCCAGATGAGAAAAAAAATGAATACGATGAATAAAATAATAGGCATTTTTTTGGCGGCTTCCCTTTTTGCCGGATGTGTTATCCCCAAAACTAAAGCCGTTAAAAAAATTGAGCAAAGACAGGTAAATTCTGAAAAATCAGATAAAATTGCTTTTTTACCAGGGGATAAACAGATAAATGCTGTCAAAGTTGAACTGGAAAAACAGCCTGTTGAGATTATTATTCAAGGGAACCAAAAATTAGTTTATACATCCATAAAACAATCCTTTCCTTTTGGAATTGCTATTTATTTTCCAGAAACCAAAATTGTCGAAGATTTTAAGATGGTTGTTCCTGAAAATGACAGCATTGATGATTTAATTGTTAGCTATGTTGATGAAGAGATGGCAACTGCAAAAGTTGAAATTTTATTAAAGCAGGACCTTTATTATGAAGTGAATGAATATGATAATATTTTAAAGGTAACACTTTTCGACAATAAGATGGAAAATCAAACCAGCGACAATAAGGTGGTCGAGCCCTCGGGTGTGTTGGAGGATAAGCATTCCCAGGAAAAGCCGGTATATGAAAAGACAATTGTTATTCCAGATAGAACCGCAACTATGACCCATATTGAATTTAATACCGTGCAAGACGGGAAATCAGACATAGTAATTCAAACAGATCATCCTGTAAAATATGATATAACTGAGGACTATGACAATAATATTCTAATTTTAAATCTTTATAATACAAAAATCCCTGAGTATCATAAACGTCCACTTTTAACTCAATATTTCCAATCAGCAGTTGAAGAGTTAATGCCGGTTCAGGTTCCAGGGGTGGAAACAAATTCTAAAATCAAGATAAAAATAAGGGATCAGGTACCCTATCGAATTGTTCAGAATCAAAATATGCTTTCATTGTTTTTTGAGGCATCTGATGTAGCCCCCCCTGTTTTTAATAAAGTAAATAAAAAATTATCCAAAGAACACCAGTCTAAAATAATTGAGACCAATGGACACAATGAAGGTCTGACTGAAGAACCCGTGTTAGTTGTAGATAAAAAACAAAGCAGGCAAGAAGTAAATTTTGGATCGGAAAAAAAATATACGGGTGAAAAAATCAAGCTGGATTTTTATGACACTGATATTAAAAATGTATTCAGGATACTTAGAAGTGTCGGAAAACTTAATTTTGCAATCGACAGAAATGTTCAAGGAAAAGTGACCTTAACCCTTGAAAATCCGGTTCCATGGGATCAGGTCCTGGACCTTGTTTTAAAAATGAATAACCTTGGTATTAAAAAAGAAGGAAATGTTATACGGATTGCAACAATAGAGACATTGAACAAAGAAGAAAAATTGATGCAGGAAACTATTGTTGCCAGGCAAAAATCCTTGGAGCAGAAAAAAAGTTTAGAGCCATTGGTCACAGAGTATATACCGGTAAATTATTCTGATGTATCAACTGATATCAAACCACATATAGACCAAATACTAACAAAAAACAGGGGCAAAATAAGCGTTGATAAACGAACCAATATGGTCATTATAACTGATACCCAGGCAAAAATTGATCAGGCCCGGGAAATTATTTTCAGGTTAGATAAAGTTACCCCCCAGATCATGATCGAGGCAAAAGTAGTTGAGGTGACCAAAGATTTTTCAAGGGAGCTTGGGCTTGGTTTGGGCTTTGAAAAAAGTCAAACTGAATACACAGGTAAATCAAATGACTTCACTGTCGCTTTAAATAGCCCGATTGCATCACCTGCCAATGCGGGCGCATTTAATTTTTATAGAATTTTAGGCTCCAATTTTTTAAGCATGAGTGCACAAATAGCAGCATCTGAAATAAAGGGTGATATTAAAGTTGTTTCTTCACCTCGAATCCTTACCCTTGATAATAAAATTGCAACAATAAAACAAGGCCTTGAATATGCATATCTTGAGCGTGATGATACTGGTGGCTCTTCTGTTAAATTTAAAAATATTGACTTGCTGTTGGAAGTCACGCCACATGTGACACCGGATAAAAGAATTGGAATAATAGTTTCTTTGACTAAAAATGATATTGACTCTGTTACAAATGGGATACCCTCCCTTTCAACAAATGAAGCAAAAACTGAACTTTTAATAAATAATAACGATACCATTGTCATTGGCGGAATTGTAAAAACAACGGATAATAGGAGCAGTTCAGGGACACCTTTCCTCTCTGGGATTCCTTTTTTAGGAAAACTTTTCAGGACGGATATTGATAAGGATAAAAGGAATGAACTCTTAATTTTTATAACACCGTCAATTGTTCAGCTGGAGCAAAAAAGAACTACACAGTGAACAACGGATTAATTTAAATTAAAAAGTCTTTTCTGTGCTTCTCTGGCAAGGGGTGATGTGGCCGGTTCTAATTTAATAACAATATTCCAGGATTTTCTGGCTTTATCAAAATTTTTCAAAGCTTCATGAACTTTTGCCAGATCAGAGTGAATAATACCAGCTCCAGGATTCTTTTCCAGGGCATGCTGGAGAACATCAATGGCTTGGATGTGGTACCCGGTCTCAATATAAATGGATGCAAGTCCATGGACAGCAACTAAAAAATTTGGTCTGATTTCCAAGGATTTAATAAAATAACTTTTAGCAGTATTGTACATTTTTTTATGAAAATATGCCCATCCAAGATTTGAAAAAGATATCTCAGGAGTGGCATATAAAAGATTCTCGGAAGCTTCTTTAAAACACTGAATTGCAAGATCCCATTGTTTATTCTTAAGATATACGGCCCCAAGATGATTTTTTGCGTGAATATAGTCTGATTTAAAGTCCAATGCTTTTTTAAAACTGTTTTCTGCAAGATCATATCTTTCCTTGGCCAGATAAACTAGTCCAAGGCTGTTATTAAGATAAGGATCGTCAGGCAGTATTTGATGGGCTTCTAGAAGACTCTTTAATGCGGCAGTATATTTGCCGGAATTATAGTGTGCCTCCCCAATCCTCTGGAGTGCAACTGCATTTTCTTTTTTATTTTCCATATCCATATATTTAGAAGAGCAGGATACCAGAAAAAGGAAGACAAAAAATACAAAAATAAGTTTTTTCATAAAGGTATTTCCCTTCTATTGAGCCTGGGTTTTATTTTTCATGGATAAAATTTTTACTCCCTCTTGTTTAAGATATGCAAAAGCATTTAGGTTTAATGGTTTAAAAGGAATAAATAATTTATCCGGGCCTTTAGCAGCATAAAGACCATTTATGTTTTCAATGGCCTTTTCACTATAAAAAGATGGGTTCTTCCATGTTGCATAACCAAGATTTGAGAATAGTTTTTCAGCAAGTTCAGGTATTGTCAATTCAGGAGATATGGAAATAATTTTAAATTCTTGTCTTTTAAGGATTTCTAAACCAGATCCATAAACTAATCCGAAATTAATCAACAAGTCTTTTGTATCTTTCCTGATAACTCTTCCAAAGTTTGCCTCAAGAGGAATACTATTAAACATAAACTGTAATTTTGAATTTGGAATATAAGTATACTTTGTTTGTAAAAGGATTATCTCAATAATTTTTTTATATTCAATGATTCCATTATTTTTTTCCAATATTTTTTTTCCATCAGCATTTCTCGATTTATCTATAATTTCAGATAGTAATTGAATTTTCATGCCCTTCCAATGGGCCTGTATAATTTTTAACAATTCGTCACTCAAATGATAGTCTGAGAGAATAAGTATTTTAGAACCATCTTTGGTATCAATAACAGGAGTTGACGATAAATCAATAACCCCGGTTAAATTATTTTTATCAGGAAAATACATTTTGCCGCTATTTAACAGGGTTCCGTTCACAAGTGAAGCATATTTTTTTAATGCCAGAAGGTTACTTGTTTCTAATTTGAATTGTTTTGCTGTTTTGCTATTGGTTTTCATTTTTTGTTTTGCTGATTTTCCTGAGACAAAAAGCTTAAACCATGGTTCTAATTTTATGGAAGGATCGGGCAGATAAATATCATCGCCTTCATAAATAATATGGATATTATTTATATCAGGGTTGACCAGTTGTAAAGCCTTTAGCCCTGCCTTTGATATACCCCCTCCTTTTTTAAAAAAATCTTTATCCACCAGGCTGGAAACTGTTTCTCCTTTTTCAATTTTGTGTTTTTTTGTGAATTGTCTCAGATTCAGTCCTTTGGGCATGGTTGAAAATTCGATGACAGGGACATCAATATTACCAGTTGTTCTTTGGTCATATTCTCCTTTTCCTACCTTTTTTAACGGAATAAGAATACGGATATCCGACTTGATTGCATCAATATTTTTTATTTTTGGATTGATTCCTTTAAAGATGTTTAAGAACTGGGAGAAATTTTTTATAGAGAGTTCACCTTTTTTCTGGAAAATATTGTATAACCAGTCGCCTTCTTCGACAATATAAGGTTCACAAAGGATATCCTCATTATTATATTTAAAAATTGAATATCGTTTGTAAGAGGTTTTAACACTGCTGGATTTAGAAAGGGCTGAAAATGGTAATACACTTGAAATAAAGAGAATTAAACCTGCGAAAATGAATAGTTTAAAATAAATAAATTTTTTCATGAATCATAAAGGTGTCGTTAAATCCAATTTTTTGGCTATTTTTCCGGAGATGTCTTTAATAAATTTCTGAAAATCTATTTCTCCCAGACGTTTTTTTTGTGATGGAATTATCGTTGGATCATCCGGTAGTATCAGAAAGGGCTGATTGATGTTGCTCAGGTCAGAATCAATTTTATAGTCTTCAGGTATTTTTGAATTAAAATAAAGGTCTTGAAATTCGGAAAATTTAATGGCATGTGCAGTTGCATCAAGTATGGCAGTTTCCTTTTTTGTAACAATATTTTTTTTCAAGGCTTTAACAAGTCCGGCAAGGCATTCTCCTCCCTGTGTACAGGCAATATGGCCGTTTCTATTGGCCAGAAGTTGGGAATCCATAATGGACTGTTCTGTTACTTTTACGAAAAATACCTGCCGGCAACCGGCCAGAGAGTTGTATGTTTTTGTAATCTCTACGACCCTGGGCATTGAAACCGGGTTTCCGATCATTGCAGCCTGGGCTACACTTGGTTTTGTGTCCACGGGAATAAATTTTCTTTTGGCTTCGTCAGGTTCAAGATAGTATTGATAGACAGGGTCGGCATGCTCTGACTGAACACCAATAACCTTTGGCAGGCAGTCAATGATATTAGCTTTATAAAACTTAATAAATCCGTTCATAATGGCTGAAATATTCCCTGCATTTCCAATAGGGACCACAAGAACTTTGTTTTTCATATCCCAGTCAAAATCCTGGGCAACCTCATAGGAATATGATTCCTGACCGAGTATTCGCCAGGCATTTTTTGAATTTAAGAGGACCACTGAATACTTTGTTGATAAATGCTCTACGATTTTCATGCAATCGTCAAAGACACCTGGAATTTCAAAAACCTGTGCACCGCTTCCCAGAGGCTGTGACAATTGTTGGGGTGTAACTTTTTTATGGGGCAAAAGAACTGCAGATTTGATTGAGGGCCCCAGATAAGATGCATAGAGTGCAGCAGCAGCCGAGGTATCTCCCGTGGACGCACAAATTGCAATCACATCTGATACAAGGTGTTTATCGATCAGATATTTAATACTGGAGACAGCACTTGCCATACCACGATCTTTGAAAGAAGCGCTTGGGTTTTGCCCATCATTTTTATAAAAGAATGAAAGACCAACTATTTCTTTAAGGTTTTCGCAGGCTTCAATAACAGGTGTGTGACCTTCACCTAAATAAATGATGGATTCCAAAGGAATACCGGGTCCAATAAATTCGTGGTACCGGTATATCCCTTTTAATGCAGGTATTTTCAGCATTTTTCTGAAATCAAATATTTTTTGCCAGACCTTCCCGGGAATCTTTTGCAGCAACTTGGCATTTTTATCCTGGATTAAAAGGACCTGATTGCACTCAGGGCATACATATAAAAGTTTATCTATTGAATATTCGGCAGAACAACCCAGGCACTTATAATATTGACCGCTTCGAATCTTTGGTATGATATAAGGTTTTATATCCTCTGGTATATAATCAAGCATCATTATGAATCACCTTTTGGCCACCCATGTAGGATACCAGTGCTTCTGGAATAATAACAGACCCGTCGGCCTGCTGATAGTTTTCTAATATAGCAGCAAATGTCCTTCCTACGGCCAGTCCGGAACCATTTAATGTATGCACAAATTCAGGTTTGTTCGTATTATTTCTTCGAAATCGTATATTGGCACGTCTGGCCTGAAAATCCAGACAATTACTGCAGGAAGATATCTCTCTGTAGAGACCCTTATCATCCTGCCCCGGCATCCATACTTCAATATCATAGGTTTTTGTTGCTGAAAAACCTAAATCTCCTGTGCAAAGCGTGACAACACGGTAGGGCAGTTCAAGAATTTGAAGTATTTTTTCAGCATTGGAAAGCAGAGATTCAAGTTCATCAAATGAGGTCTCAGGAGTTGTCAATTTAACCAACTCGACTTTGTTAAACTGGTGTTGACGAATTAAACCTTTGGTATCTCTGCCGTAAGAGCCTGCTTCAGACCTGAAACATGGAGTATATGCCGTGAATTTGCAGGGAAGCATTGATTCATCAATAATTTCTTTGGCATAAATATTGGTCATAGGGACTTCAGACGTTGGTATCAGGTAGTAATCCCAACCTTCAAGCTTAAAAAGATCTTCTTCAAATTTGGGTAGTTGGCCGGTTCCGGTCATTGTGGTTTTGTTCACAATAAATGGAGGCAGAGTTTCAGTGTAGCCATGCTGAGTAATATGGATATCAAGCATAAAGTTTATGAGGGCTCTTTCAAGCCTTGCACCATTTCCAAGATATAGGGGAAATCTAGCCCCTGTCAGTTTTGCTGCCCTTGTAAAATCAAGAATACCTAAATCTTCACCTATTTCCCAATGGGGCTTTATTTTAAAATTAAATTTTTTAAGTTCTCCATAGGTCTTTTCAAGTCTGTTTTCAGTATCATCTTTCCCAACAGGGACGTCTTCATGGGGAATATTCGGCAGTAAGATAAGAAAATCATTTATAGCGGTTTCTACTATTGAAAGTTCTTTATCCAGTTTCTTGATCCTTTCGGAAACTTCTTTCATTTGCGCAATAAAAGAAGAGGCATTTTCTCCTGCCTTTTTCATTTTTGCGATATCGCTGGAAACTACATTCCTTTTATGCCTGAGTGCCTCTATTTCCAAAAGTAAAATTTTTCTTTTATCTTCATTGTTTAAAAGCAAGGTGAAGTCTACTTTAGCCTTCCTTTTTCCCATGCCATTTTTAACAGCTTCCAGATTGTTTTTTATATATTTTAAATCCAACATTTGCTTATTATTTTACCTTTTTCATATTCTCTAAGTTCTTAGTTTAAAAGATTCTTCTACAATGTTCACCTGATACCATGAGGGTTGTTAACAGTCAATGATTATTGCGGTTGACAATTGGAGACATGTGTATAATATTTGCTAAAAACTTTTTTTGCAAGAAAAGGGGTAAAATAGATGGATGAATTAAAAAATGGTAAAATAAATAATTTAACATTGGTGGCAAAACGTTTGGAGAACCTAGCAAAAGAAGAACTTTTTGAGAAATATAAAAAAATTGAATATAAGCTTTTTGAGTTTGCCAATTTCATGGAAGCTCAGCTTGCTTTTTTATATACTCCAACAAATAATGAAATTCCAACAGAAAAAATTATTAAAAAAGCATTACAGATAGAAAAGGGAATTGCCTTACCCGTCTTTACTTATGCTAAAAATGCCATTAACCTTTATAAAATTAACAATTACGATAAAGATCTTATAAAAAGTGCCAATGATATTCTTGAGCCGGATATTGAAAAATGTAAAAAAATACCATTGGAAGAGGTTGATATTGCAATTATTCCAGGCCTTGCATTTGATGATAAAGGTGGAAGGATTGGTTTTGGTAATAATTTTTATAATAAGCTGATCACAAAATTGCCTGAAACTTGCAGAAAAGTATCCCTTGCCTATGAGGAACAGATTGTCGATCAAATACAGATGGAATCAAGAAAATTTACAGTTGATATTATTATTACTGATAAAAGGGTGATTTATAAAATATAGTCCCCGTTACAAGGTATTATAATTTAAATAAAACAAGAATTCCTAAAATATAAAACAAGGATCTTTTAATTCCCGTCAGTGTCGGTGGCTTGTGCAAATTTCTTCAAGTCAGGGGTTTTCCCCATGACAATGACGGTATCCCCGGGTTCAATCAAGGTCTCAAAATGGGGATTAAAAAGCATTTCCCCTGAAGCTTTTTTTATAGATATAATGATGAGATTGAAATCCTGCCGGATCCCGGAATCTTTAAGTGCAATATTGGTATATTTGGATTTTTTCGGCACAAAAATTTCATCAATCTGAATGCCTTCTTTTTTTCTGGATAATGCAATTGAAAGAAAGCGGCTGACACTGGGTCTTAACAGCTTTAACCCCATGGATATGGCTCCGATATCATATGGGGATTCAACAAAATTTGCCCCGGCAATGATAAGTTTATTCTTAACATCAGGGCTACTGGCCCGTGCCATAATATAAATATCAGGATTTAGCTGCCTTGCAGTTAAGACAAGAAAAACATTTGCAGTGTCAGTTCCCAGGGCTGCAATAAGAAAGGAGGCATTTTTAATACCTGCTTTTTCAAGGACTTCTTCTTCTGACGAATCTCCATTAAGATAATGCATTTTATCTTTTTCTAATATCTCAACAAGATTTTCATCTTTTTCAACTACAACAATATCCTTTGTATCTTCTTTTATCAGCTGGGACAATACTCTTCCAATACGTCCATATCCACAGATGATATAATGGTTTTTCAATTTACGGATTTTTTTATCCAATCTTTTTCTCCCCAAAATTGCTTTTATTTCTCCTTCAACTATGGATTGTACGATAAGCCCGGCTATATAAAAGAAGTAGCCAACACCTGCAACAAGGACTATGCTGGTAAATATTCTTCCGGCTGAGCTTAATTCATGCACCTCCATAAACCCTGCAGTAGTAACTGTAATGGCAGTCATATATACGGCATCAAGGAAACTCCATTTTTCAATAACCATATATCCAATCACACCCAATCCAAAAATAATCCAGGAAATGATAAACGCTCTGATGATTTGTTGAAGTCTGTTCATAGGGATATTACTATAGATATTAAAGATAAAAATCAAGGCAAGATTACCAGAGGCAAAAGGACTGTATCTTCTTGACGATCGCTGTGGTTGCTGGTATTAAGATGGACATGAAAAATGAACCTAAAAAATATGCCAGCCGCCGTCGTGAAATGGTAGAAAAACAGATAGCTTCAAGGGGGGTAACCGATCCATTGGTTCTTGCGGCAATGAATAAAGTACCCCGGCATTTATTTGTCAGTGAAGCACTTGTGGACAGTGCTTATGGAGATTTCCCCCTGCCCATTGGAGAAGGTCAGACCATTTCCCAGCCCTATATTATTGGAGAAATGACCCAAAGCCTTGCGCTAAAAGGTCACGAGCGAGTGCTCGAGATTGGAACAGGGTCAGGATATCAGGCAGCTGTATTATCCCAGATAGTATATAAAGTATATACCATAGAAAGGAATAACGCTCTATTTTTACAGACAAGAAAGCTTTTTGATAAGCTTAAATTCCATAATATTGTCACTAGGTATTCAGACGGGACACAAGGATGGAAACAGGAAGGTCCTTTTGATGCCATCATTGTTACTGCAGGCGGACAACAAATCCCTTCTCCTCTGATAGAACAACTTTCAATCGGAGGACGTCTTGTAATACCGGTCGGGGATAATTTTTCCCAGGAGTTGATACGGCTTGAAAAAACCGAAGACAATATAAAAACAACAAATCTCGGTGCATGTAGATTCGTAAAATTGATTGGTCAACATGGTTGGAACGAATAGATCTTAAAGAAAACCGATGAGAAAAAACACCATACGATCATTGTTCATTAAAGAACTTCTTATAGGATTCTGCCTGGGAACAGCAAATATTATTCCAGGGGTTTCCGGTGGTACATTTCTTTTGATTTTTAAAATTTATGAACGTGTTTTTTCTATCCTGAGCAAGATTAATAAAGCCAATATATTGTATTGTTCATTCTGTATCATCAACCTTGTCTTTAAAGCAGGTAAAGAACATTCTTTAAAGATTTTTATTGAATTTTTAAGAAAGAATGATTTTGTTTTTCTTTTTAAGCTAATAGCAGGTGCTGTTGTTGCCATTCTTTCTCTTTCAAGTTTGATGAAATATCTGATTGTTCATCATTTCAGCCTTACATACTCATTGTTTTTTGGCCTGATCCTGGTATCCATCATCATCCCTGTAAAAATGCTGAAAGATAAACAAGCCTATCTGCTTTTTTTTATTATTCTGGGAGCTATCTGTACAATGTATGTGACTTATGCAGTTAATCCCTACGAAAAAATAAAAAAGAAATCAGAAATTTATGAAGATCAGTATTTGAAAAATCAGGATTTTGAAGAAGAGAAACAAGACTTTACAGCATTTTCATTTACAGGAAGGTATACGCTTGATGAATATGGTTATGCATTGATTTGCGGGGCGGTTGCAGTTTCTGCAATGGTTCTTCCCGGGATAAGCGGATCACTGGTCCTTATACTTATGGGAGAGTATTTTGAAGTTATTTCAGCCATATCAGGTTTAAAAAATTTGAATTGGGACAATCTGGCCTTTTTACTATGCTTTGCAATCGGTATCGTTATGGGCGGTCTTTTATTTGCAAAAATTATAACTGCTGTTTTGAAAAAATATTATAACGCAACTATAGCATTTCTGATGGGATTAATGATCGGATCTTTATATGCATTGTGGCCATTTAAAAAAAGCATTATCATGGCTCAGCAATATATAAAACAAGATGGTGTGATATGTGTTGCCCAGAATATGCAGATTTATACCAATATAAACGAGCTCCCACAGGTGGGCAGCCAATTATATGCTTCACTGGTATTTTTTATTATAGGGTGTCTTATCATGTCTTTTTTTATCGGGAAAGAATTTCAAAAGTAAGGAACGAAAAAGGTTTATAGATTTTCCGGTGTAAAGGTTACCACATCATCTAAGGACATGACATTACAGAAAATCATGACAAGCCGGTCAACTCCTAATGCAATTCCTGCAGCATCCGGCATTTTTTCTATATCCGTTAAAAATTTTTCCGGCAGGGGGAATATAGTTTTGTTTTGAGATTTTCGAATCTTGTTTTCAATTTCAAATCGTGATTTTTGTTCAATAGAATCATTAAGTTCGGTAAATCCATTTGCAAGCTCAATACCGGCCAGGTAAAATTCAAATCGTTGGGCGTAATGGGGATTGTCCGGTAAAAGTTTTGCAAGTGATGCAAGGCTTGCCGGATAATCATATAGAAAACAAGGGCTTTTATTGCCAAGGTGGGGCTCGATCTGCAGGCTGATTATTTCGTCAAAACTGTTATCAGCAAGTGCATTACTTAAGGCTTTGTCTGCATAGATGTCAAATGCCTGCTGAACGGTAAGCTTTTTCCAGGGCAGGCTTAAGTTTATGATTTTGTTCTGATATTTGATCTGATTTTTAAGGTTGAGCCTATCAGCTATGAATTTTATGAGCCTTGCGCATTGATCCATTAAATCAAGATAGGAATCATCTTTTGCATACCATTCCAGCATGGTCAATTCGGGCAGGTGATGTGCTCCCCTTTCGTTTTTTCTGAAACATTTACAGATTTGAAAAATTTTATTAAAGCCTTTTGAAAGGAGCCTTTTCATACAAAGTTCAGGAGAAGACTGTAAATACATGTCTTCAAAAGTTACAGGGTCAATCTGAGCCTCTGGAATAATACAAGGGCTAAGAATGGGTGTCTCTACTTCAAGATAAAGGTTTTTAGTAAAAAAATCTCTTACGGCCTGAATAACAAGGGATCTTATTTCAAGATATCTGTAGGATTTCGTATCCAGTGTCACTTTATTTCATAATTGTTTTTTGTTCTGTCCTGTAAAAAAACCTTATTAAATTTACTTTTATCTGCCTGATCAAAAAATTTATACCCTGCTTCAATACAGGCTTTACAGGCATTAATGGGTATATGCACAGCAAGAATATGATGCCCTGGCTGGGCATTGGAATCTATTTCAAAGCAACCACCGCAGTCTCGGCAGATTCGCACTTTTTCTTTTTGTCGTTCAAAGATATTGTCAGTATCATAAAATATTTCTCTGTGTCTGACTGCAATGTCTCCGGGAGTTCCTGCTTTTTGCCTTAACTCTTTTTTCTGGCGCCAATAGGAATTAACAAGATCAGTAGTTTTTTTAATTTTATCTGTGATACTAACCGATTGTTTCAGACGCTCAAGATTAAAATCCGGTTCAATAACCCCTGAATAATCAAGGCCTGCCAATGCAAGAATAATACCCAGATTGACATAGGGAAGGGCTCCTTCAATGGAATAACCCCCTTCAAGAACAGCAATATCAGGCTTAAGCAGGCTGGTGAGTTTTGCATACCCCTGTGCTGAAAAATTCATGTTGGTTAATGGATCAGTATAATGGTTATCTTGTCCGGCAGAATTGACAATAAGATCAGGCTTGAATTCTTCTATGGCAGGTAATACACAATTTCTGATAACATAAAGATATCCTTCAGTTGACGTGCCTGGTGGAAGTGGTATGTTCAGGTTTGATCCTTTGGCATTAGGGCCTCCTAATTCTTCTGGAAAGCCTGAGCCGGGATACATGGTTCTTCCATCCTGGTGCAGGGAAATGAACAATATATCAGGATCATGCCAGAAAATATCGTTGGTACCATCTCCATGATGACAATCCGTATCAATAATAGCTATTTTTTTAATGCCGAATTGGGATCTGATATACTCCACCATTATGGCTTCAATATTGATGTGACAAAAGCCTCTACCGCCATGGGAGATCCTCATGGAATGGTGCCCGGGCGGACGAACCAGGGCAAATCCATTTTTTACCTCTTTATTTAAAACAGCATCTGCAATAGCTTTGGCACCTCCTGCACTGATCAAGTGGGATTGGGTGGTAATGGTTTTTTCATCAGGAACACAAAAATGTGCCCGCTGAATATCCTGGTAAGTAACAAGATCGGGTTTATACTCAATAATCCCATTGATATCAAAAATGCCTTCTTCTGTAACCTGATCCTGGGTATACAGTAGCCTTTCTTCTCTCTCAGGATGAGTCGGATCAATGGCCCAGTCAAACGCAGGGAAAAATACAAGACCTGTTTTATTTAATGCCTTTAACATTTATACCTCAATAAATTATTGCAAAATATTTTCAAAACCTTTTATTATACCTGGTTTAAGCTGCATTTTTGTTCTGAATATCTTACCCCTGGGTGAAAAATTTCGTACAATATTAAATTTTTGAAATTCTACTACTTCCACTTCACCTATATTGTCTGGATCTGCCCCAAAATTAATTGCTTTTTCTTTTAAAAGTGTGTGTGCGGTCTCAATTAAGTCATCTTCAGAATATGTTTTGGAAATAGGCTCTGCAAACCCTTCTTCGTGGGCAGTTACAATACCCTGCTCTGTATCAGCATTTAAAGAAACTTCGCAGGTTGTTCTGGCAAGAGCCGCGCCAATAGCATTTGCCACTGAATATTCAGGCACTGCAATGGTTTTTATATGATATAGTTCTTCTATCTTTTTAGCAAAATATTTGGCAGGCCCACCCAGTACAAGTATTTTTCTCGGGCTGATTTTATATCCCTCAAGAAATTCATGTACGGTATAAACAGGTTTGGAATTTAGTTTATCAATCATTTCAAAGGTTTTTTTTAAAATGATGGAACAGCATTTTTTAAATATTTGATCAGCTGTTTCATTATCTGTCAGTCCCATTTCCATGGCTATTTTGTGAATCCCTTTCACAGAATTTTTTCGATCTCCATCCTTCATCAGCCCCAGAACAAAAAGGGCATCTGTTGGAGTAGGTTCAGGACCGCCAAATGCCATTGCAGGCCCCAAGCGGTCAGGACCGATGACCAGTTCCTTCCCTATTACTCTTACAGTGCTGTCGCCACCAATACCTTTTGAATCGGTCTGCAAAGATCTGATCAAACTTTTATATTGCCCTCTTTGTATGCCCATGGGCTCTAATAATGGTGCCTTGTCAACAAGAAAGGCAATATCAGTTGTTGTCCCGCCGATATCAAGTACAATTGCATCCTGCTTTGAAGGGGCATAGGGGATGGCTCCCATAATACTTGCCGCAGGCCCTGACAGAACGGTTTGACCTGGAAAGGCCATTGAAGATTCAAGAGACATGGTGCCACCGTCTGCTTTCAGGATTTGAATTGGAACCATAAGACCCTTTTGTTCAAGGGAAAGTTTCACTGCCTCAAAAAAAGATTTATGAAGTGAAAACACAGCGGCATTTAAATGGGTTGTAGCAATTCTTCTGGGGAAATTGAGATTTCCTGAAACATGATGTCCTAAAAATATTTTTTTGAAATATTTATTTAAAATTCGTTTAATGAGAATTTCGTGGCTGGGATTTCGAACACAGAATTTACTGACAACGCCAACATATTCAATGCCGGCTTTTTTCAACTTTTTAGCAATATCTTCAATCTCCATGGTGTTAACCGAAGCTTTTTCTCTTCCCCTGTGATTGATTGAGCCGGCTACGCAATAGTAGTGTTCACCAGTGCTAAAAGATTTAGGATCAACACCGGGTCCTGCTGAAACAATCATTCCGACAGGCTTCATATTCTGCTGAACAATTGCATTGGTTGTCAGGGTTGTTGAGATGACAATCCGTTTAATATTTTTTGGATCAATATCTTTCAAAAGTTGCTTAAAGCCTGAGAGAATAGTATTGAAAAGATCTGCAGAGTCAGTTGACACTTTAACTTTTTTTTCAATGCCGTTGCTGCTTAAAAGAACAGCATCCGTGTGTGTACCGCCAACATCAATACCAATAATCATGGAATGTTCCTGATTTAATATATTACAGCTCAAAATTATTAATTTTTACCATAGAGGAGCTTGTCAGAAAAAGAAAGGCTTGTCAATTAGATTTTCTTTCCCATGATCCATATGATATCTGTTTAAGAAAGCCTGGTTTAAACTTGAATTATTAAGATATTTAATTTACAAATAACATTGTTTATTTTTAAGAATGATAACTATTTTTGCGAGGAGAGCTTTATGGCAATAATTGAATGGGAACAAAATGAGTCTGTGGCAATCATCAATATGTGTAATGGCCCGAACAAACAGAATCTTTATTTTGTGAAGCAGATGAACAAATGCTTTGATGAAATAATTGAAAATAAAGATATTTATTCGATTGTTTTAACCTCTACAGATGAAAAAAATTTTTCCCAGGGGATTGATGTTGATTGGCTGGGCCAGAAAATGAATGAGCAGGATTTTGACAGCATAAAAGAATTTATGTATGGGATGAACACAATTTTTAAAAAAATTTTATTCATGCCTGTTCCGGTAATCGCTGCCATTAACGGGCATGCCTTTGGGAATGGTGCCATGCTGGCCTGCGCCTGCGATTTTAGATTTATGAAAAAGGACAAAGGGTTCTTTTGTTTTCCAGAAGTGGATATCAGTATCCCCTTTCTTCCCGGTATGATTGCCTTTGTTAGAAAATCCATCCCTGAATATAAATTTAATGAAATGATTCTTTCAGGAAAACGTCTTGGAGCCCAGGAACTTGCAGACAGCCATGTGATCGTTAAAGCAAGTGCTAACAAGGAAGAGCTTGTCAAGGATTCTTTGGCATTTGCCAGAACCTTTATGAAAAAAAGAGGGATTTTCGGCGAGTTGAAAAAAAGAATGCACAAGGATATTATCAGAGTCATGGAAACCGACGACAAAGAACAAATCGATTCCTTGAACCTCTTTATTGAAGGATAGGAAACTAAATAGAAATCAGACGGCCATAAGATCAATTATATTAAATTATTTTTCCTCCTGGTTTTGATAAACAATACCATTATAAAACTCATCACACCAAGAAGGGTAATTGTTATAAAAGCCGCATAATAGTTGCCGTTTATATCAAAGAGCCAACCGGCTGCAACCGGTCCTGTAGCACATCCGATGCAGGCGCAAAAGTTCACAATTCCTAAAAGAACCCCATGCAGGCGAAGACCGAACATCTCGGCAACAATATTAGGCATAATAACTGATCCGCTACCGTAGCCAAAGGCAAAAAAAACAGCAAACAAATAAAATACCCAGAGTTCATTTAGTGTCAAAATCATAATCAGGCCTATTGTAAACACTCCTATTCCCATAGCAAAGACAGGTTTGCTGCCCAGGCGATCGGCTGCAATGCCGGTAATGATTTTAGCAAAAAATACGCTTGCTCCGAATATTGTCAGGATATTGATAGCATCGGTTCTTGAAAATCCAGTATCAATGGCAAACGGAATAATGTGAACAAGGACTGCAAAGGTTACCATTCCCCAGAATATGAAAACTATACAGACCAGCCAGAAAGAAATATTTTTAAAAATTTCAGCAACACCTC
The DNA here is from genome assembly GCA_018645325.1 of Desulfobacula sp. GTDB lineage: Bacteria > Desulfobacterota > Desulfobacteria > Desulfobacterales > Desulfobacteraceae > Desulfobacula. Next base: position 26,103 of record JABGOU010000021.1, on the reverse strand, counting down.
CTGGGGGAGGGTTTTGGATCAAAAGGGTTTTTCCCGGCTGTATGGCAGGCATGCGGGTAGCAACACCCTCTGGCATCCTCAGAAAACGGGCTGATACCATGATAATAATCAGTGCTGCCAGACCAACTATCATATAGGAAAAGCGCCATCCCCTAATCGCAATCAACCAGGATGCAAAGGGCGCCATAAGAAGGGTACCTGCACCCATACCGCTTGAAACAATACCGGTCATAAGGCCTCTTCGCCTGTTGAACCACTTGGATATTGTGGAAATAATAGGGACATAGGTACCGCTCAGCCCGATACCGGTCACAACGCCGTAAAAAAGATAAAGATGCCAGATAAATGAAACCTGTGACATCAACATATATCCCATACCCAGCATTATTCCACATATGGATACAACCAACCGGGGGCCAAACCTGTCACAAATTCGGCCCATAAACATTCCACCGAAACCTTCAAGAAAAATTCCAAGAGAAAATGCCCCGGATGTCATTGCACGGGTCCATTTAAATTCGTCCAGAAGCGGTGTAAAAAAAACACCGAAGCTGTAATTGGCTCCCCAGGCAATCATCATGACTAGGAATGCGATGCCAACGATAATGTAACGATAGTAATAGCTTGATTCCATCCGACAAGGAGCAACATCGTGATAATTCATAATATATCAACTTTTTCAATTCTTTTCGATTGTTTTTTCCTATCCCGTGTGAAAGTCAGTATGGCAGATGCGCTTAAAGTTTTGTTTTATCCCTGTATTTTAGGGAATTTTTCCAGCATTTTCAGCAGGACTGGTTCCGGAACCATATCAGTGATATCTCCACCAAACTGTGCTGCTTCCTTGATAATAGACGAACTGGTAAATATCCATCTAAGTCCGGTCATCAAAAAAACAGACTGCACATCTTTATTTAGTTTTCTATTCATCAGAGCCATCTGGAATTCGCTTTCAAAATCTGAAAGTGCTCTCATACCTCGGATAATAGCTACCGCATTTTTCATTTTTGCATAATCCACAAGAAGCCCGCCAAAAGAATCTACCAGAATGCAGCTTTTACCGTTAAAGCTTTGTTTGATCATTTTTACCCTTTCATCCATGGTAAACAATGCTTTTTTAGAAGGGTTATTCAATACGGCAATAATAACTTTGTCAAAAATTTCCAGAGCCCGTTCAATAATATCAATATGGCCATTTGTCAGGGGATCAAAAGAACCAGGGTAAATTGCAATTTTGTTTTTATCCGGCATTGTTATCATATCCTTTTTAAATTTTTTTTATAAAATAAATATTTGTTTTTGAGTATTTTTTTTGTCTGTAAATGTCAAGGGTTGGAAGTTTGATTTGAAGGTCTTCTTTGCAGGATTGTTCTGCAATTATGATACAATTATCGTTAATCAGATCAGTAAATAATTCTTTTTGAAAGGTGATTTCAATATACCCCTTCCCATAAGGCGGATCAATGAACACAATGTCAAATCTGTGCTCATTGAGTCCTACAGGAATGTTTTCTTTGATAATATCACAACATATAACCATGGCTTTTTCTTCAAAACTGCAAAGTTTAACGTTCTGATGGATGATGCCGCAGGATATATCAACGAATGTGGTATGGCACGCCCCCCGGCTTAAGGCTTCTATCCCTAAAGCACCTGTGCCTGCAAAAAGATCAAGCACCTTTGCCTTTTTGACCTTTTGGCCCAGTATATTAAAAATACTCTCCCGGGTTCGATCCGATGTGGGGCGGATTTGACTTCCCGAAAGTTTGACGAGTTTTCTGCCTTTGCAAAGGCCGCTGATTACTCTCATGAAATTAATGAATTATTTTTTTTATATATTTTACAGATGTGCCAAGTTTTTTTGCCGCAGATTTTAAATCACCACTTTCAAGATCAATCATTTTCTTTATAAAATCTTTTTCAAATTGTTTTTTAGCCTTGGATAGATCATCTTCATAAATGAAGAGCTCTTTGTCAGGCAATTTGACCGGCTCACGAATCGGGTTATATGGCTGGGGGATATCTGCCGCATTAATATGATCCTTTCCAACCATAATTGAAAGCCGTTCCAAAAGGTTCTTCAATTCCCTGACATTGCCCTGCCATTCATAATCAAGAAGAAGGCCCAGAGCATTTTCAGATATGTTTTTTTTCTTTTCTGAAGATTGTTTGGATAAGTTTTCAAGAAATGTATCCACGAGTAAAGGAATATCTTTTTTCCTATCCCTTAAAGGAGGAACAATAATTGGTATCACATTAAGTCTGAAAAAAAGATCTTTCCTGAAATTGCCGGCTTCAATTTCTTTTTCAAGATCTTTATTTGATGAAGCTATAAGCCGGGCATCCATGTGAAGAGTCCTTCCACCGCCTATCCTCTGGAATGTTTTTGATTCAAGGGCTCTTAATATTTTTGCCTGGGTATTGATATTCATATCCCCGATTTCATCAAGGAAAAGAGTTCCTCCCGAGGCAAGTTCAAATTTGCCTTTGTTTTTGGACGTTGCCTTTTTAAAAGCGCCTTTTTCATGGCCAAAGAGTTCGCTGTCAAGATTTTCTTCAGGAATAGCAGCACAATTGATGATAATAAATGGCTGTTCAGGCCTTAAACTCAATTGATGGATGGTCCTGGCAACCATTTCTTTTCCTGTACCATTCTCACCGCTAATCAGGATAGAAGCATCTGAAGGCGCAGCATTCATGATTTCTTCATACAGTTTTTGAACAGCATGGCTGGTTCCGGTAATTGAATTTTTTTCAATACTCTTTTTCCGCAGATATATATTTTCTTCTTCACGTTTTCTAAAATTCAGCGCATTATTGATGGTTACCATGACCTTGTCAATGGATAATGGCTTTTCAAGGAAATCATAAGCTCCTGATTTTGTAGCATCAACCGCAGATTCAATTGTCCCGTGGCCTGTAATCATAACAACGGGAAGATTAGGGGCTATTTTTTTAATTTCTTTTAATGTTTCAATTCCATCCATTCCCGGCATCCATATATCTAACAATACAATATCCGGGGATTCAGATTCAATTTTTTTTAATGCTTCATACCCGTTAAACGCATGTATGACTTCAAAACCATCGTCTGAAAGAATTCCTTCAAGGGACTCTATAATGGTTGCCTCATCATCAACAATCAATACAGCAGGATACATCCTTTTTTCTCCTGAAATAAGTTTAATTATTAAGCCGGAAGCTCAATAATAAATTTTGCACCTCTGGGCTTATTATCCTGAACCCTTATTACACCATTATGATCGGAAATAATAGAGTTGACAATGGCAAGTCCAAGTCCCATGCCTGATTTTTTGGTGGAAAAATAAGGCTCAAACAATCTGGTTTTTTCCTTATCAGATATACCTTTGCCCGTATCAGCAATTTCGATTCTTACAATTTTTAAAATTTCATCAAAAGAAACATCAATTAGTATTATTCCCTCTTTATTTACAGCATGCACTGCATTGTCAACCAGGTTGATAAATGCCTGTTTCATATGCTGGTGGTCCAGTTTCAGTATTGGAATATTTTGTGCAAACTGGGATCTGATATCTACTTTTTTTAGACCCTCCCTGTACAGGGCGATCGTTTCAAGAACAACATTTTCAATTCTGCACTGGGCAACGTTTGCATCCGGGAATTTGGCAAAAGCGGCAAACTGGTTGACAAGATTTTTAATCAGGTCTACATGTTCCACAATGGTATCTGCACAGTTCGTGAAAATTTCATCATTTATTTTTTTACCATATTTGCGCTTCAGCCGTTGAGCAGATAATTTTATGGGTGTTAATGGGTTTTTTACTTCATGGGCAATTCTCCTGGCAACCTCTCTCCAGGCAGCAACTCGCTGGGCCTTTTCAAGTTCGGTGACATCATCAAAAACAAGCACGGCTCCAATATCTCGATTCAGATCATCTTTTAGTGTATTAAAATTGATTGAAAAGTGCTTAGGGGTTCCTGAAATAGTTGTGGAAAGGGGTATTTCAATTGTCTCCTGCCCCTGGGCCATTTGGTCATAAATTTTATTGGCAATCTCTAAATAATCAGTTCTTAAAACAGTTTTGAAATTCTGGTTTAAAATATTACGACTGTTAATATCCAGCATGGATTCCGCAGCCTTGTTAATGGTTGTAATGGTCCCCATATTATCAATGGAGATTACCCCCGCAGAAATATTTTTTAAAACAATTTCAATGTATTGGCGACTTTTTTTAAGTTCGGCATTCTGTTGTTTCAGCATCTCACCGGAAAGTGCTATCTGCTCCCTTCCTGAAGCCAGTTCCCTGGTCATTATATTAAAGGATTTAATAAGGGTTCCGATTTCATCGTCAGTTTGAAAATCTATCTGATAATTTAAATCTCCATCCGTAACCCTTTGCGTTCCCTCGGCAAACTTCATTATGGGGATGGTGATGGACTTTGCCAGCTGAAACCCGAACCAGATCGCACAGAAAATAACCAAAAGTGCAACAATTGAAAGAGCAATATAATAGGATATCTGTGCGGGTTTTTTGGCCAGCTTGAGTTGATGATATTCCTCAACTCCTTTTAAAATAGCTTGCAGGTTTTGAGACAGATCTGGTGATATCAGGGTGGTGATAACAATGAATGCCTGGGCTTTTTTGGGATCTGTACCAAAAGGTATGGCAGCAATAGTTCTTAAAAATTCTCCTTCTTTGATGTTCTGAGAAATCGTGCGGGTATTTCGCCCCTCAGGGATGCCTGTTAATTCATTACTGGTTAAAAGACCAAAATGAAGATTTTGCACTTCATTTGCCAGGGAAAGGCTTACTCGCCTGCCATCAGAAGTATAAATTTCAACAGCATGCCGGTTAAATGCGCGTTGTATGACCTGGGAATGCCTGGCCAGTTTTTTTTCGTTTTTTTTGTTCAAAAGTTTTCGAGAGTCTATTTGAAACGTGGCTCTTTTAGCATAGAACTCATTGCTTTTCTCAATATATTCATAAAGCTTTTGACCAACAGCCAATGAGCTGTCAAGGGTTTGTTCAACGGGAGCATTAAACCAGAATGCAACACTGGTGGAAATAAATTGAATGGAGAAAAAGAACAGAACAGTAGTAGGTAAAAGGGCAAGAACAATAAATGCAGAGATCAGTCGAGTTTTGAGTTTAGAACCAAATATATTATTCTTTTTTTCATAGTAAAGCTTTGCAAGATTTCTAAAGACCAGTAAAAGCAAAGTCAGCAACAGCAATAAATTAGTATTTATCAGGATAAACATCAATACAGTGCTTGATAAAGGAAAGGAACTCCCGAAATTTGTGATGCGGGTTTCAATAAATGTGAGAATCCCCACTGCAATCAGTATAATGAGTATTAAAATACCTTCTTTTTTTTTTCTGGCCTGTTCGTCTTTTATATGTTTTGGTTCAGCCATATGTATAATTTAGGGCAAGATTAAGACATTGTGAACACTAATAGGTAAAATTGATTAAGTACCAATTTGTTTCAAAATCCCAAAAAGAGAGAAAAAATAAAACAGTGTGAAGTGATAATGGTAAGGTGACTTTATCAAGCTTGGCCTTGATTCTAAGTTGATATTTGTCCCCTTTTACAAGTTGATTTAATGCTGTGATTTTTAAATTGTCAATTTCAGTCATCAAAGATTTTGCTTCGTCAAAGGATTGTGTGACAATTGGTTTTTCATTTTTCCAGGGTTTTAAAATAGAGAATTCTTTTTTTAAGGAATTATATTTTAAAGTAGATTTAATCTCAATATTAGATATTTTTTTGTCAAACCATGAATCGTCAGTTTTATATAAGGTGATATAAAATGAAAAAGTAGTTGAAACGCCATTGAGTACAGCCTGGTTTATTTTATCAGTAAATGCCTGTTTCACATCAAAATATGTTAAAAGATCATCGCGAGTATTCGCAAGTTTGATGTTTTCTATGGCAGCGGTTTCTTCAGCAAAAGTGACTAAAGGAAAGAAAAGGTAAAACATTACACCCAGTGACAAAATAAATGTAATAGTTTTTCTATAAAGAGAGGAGAGTATCATTGTATAAAATATTATTCCATTTTTGCCGGCCCTGTTTCCCAGGCGTCTTTGTTTTTTAAAAAATTTTTAATAAATAAATGATTCAGGGTATGTCCTGATTTGTGGGTAATGATATGCCCCTTAATAGGCATGCCAAGCAGGGAAAAATCTCCAAGGCTGTCTAGAAGTTTATGCCTGACAAATTCATCAGGGTATCTTAACCCTTCTTCATTCAAAATTCTATCTTTATCAATAATAATTGCATTGTCAAGACTTCCACCCTTACCAAGACTGAATTTTTTTAAAAGTTCCAGATCCTGGATAAAGCCAAATGTTCTGGCCTGGCTGATCTCTTTTCCAAAATTGTTTTTAGCCCTGTCAAAAGTTATTTCCTGTTTTCCGATTAAAGGGTGTTGAAAATCAATTTTACAGGTTATTTTGAAACAGGGCTCTGGATAGGCAATAACGGATTTGTCTTTATCAACTACTTTAATTGGTTTTTTAACAATTAAAAAATGTTTTGGAGCAGCTTGTTTAATAATACCGGCATTCTTTAAGAGTTGCGTGAACACTTTGGCACTGCCATCCATAATCGGGATTTCATGATCATTGACCTCCACCAGGGCATTATCAATGCCAAGGCCTGCAAAACTGGCCATTAGATGTTCTATGGTTGAAACAATGGTACCATTGTTTCCCAGAACTGTTGCAAGGCTGGTGTCCACTACCAGTTTGAAAATAGCCTGGATATCCTGGGTACCGGGCAAATCAATCCGACGAAATTTTATGCCATGGTTTTCCGGTGCAGGGTGTATTGTCAAATGGGTTTTTTTCCCGGAATGAACTCCGGTACCTGAAACCGAGACGCTTTTTGAGAGTGTTCTTTGCAAAAAATATTTGGTCATAAATTTTTTATATTATAATTCATTATATGCTTATTAATTTTGATTGCTATATATATCTGATTTTAATACACAAAGCAAAGCAAATGAAAAATTTCTTTAGGGTTTTGTTGTTTTGATAGAGAAAATTAAGATCAAATAGTGTAAAGAGTAATAATACCATCAGATTAAACAATTTGAAAAGGAGCTAAGTTGCTTGCAAAAGTAAACTCTTGTTCAGTGGAAGGGATTGATGGATTTATTATTGCAGTTGAAGTTGATATTTCCTATGGGTTACCTGTTTTTAATATTGTCGGGCTGCCGGAAATTTCTGTCAGAGAGAGCAAAGAACGTGTTAAGACTGCTATCAAAAATTGTGGGTATACATTTCCCATGGAAAGAATTGTGGTCAACCTTGCTCCTGCTGATGTCAAAAAGGAAGGAACCGGTTTTGATTTGCCCGTGGCCATTGGTATCCTGGTCGCATCTGAAGTTATTCCGCAAGAGAAGATAAACACCTACCTTATTTCAGGCGAGCTTTCCCTGGACGGAACGATCAAACCTGTCAGAGCGGCCCTTCCCTATGCTTTAGCTGCAAAAGAAAAGGGATACAAAGGAATTATTCTTCCCTTTGAAAATGCGGATGAAGCATCATTGGTAGAGGGTATTGATGTATTGCCCGTAAAAACTCTGTCCCAAATAGTAGATTTTTTTTCAGGCTTTGTTGAAATTAAAAAGGCTCATATGAATCTGAAATCTCGAACACGATTCCACGATAAAGTATATGGAATGGACTTGTCCGAAGTGGGGGGTCAGCACCATGCGAAAAGAGCCCTTGAAATATCTGCAGCAGGGTTCCACAGCATTTTAATGACGGGACCGCCGGGATCAGGGAAAAGCATGCTGGCAAAACGGCTGCCAACTATACTGCCTGACCTTAACTTTGAAGAAATGATCGAAGTTATGAAAATTTATTCAGTTTTGGGATTAATCGACAATAAAATAGTAAATAGTTTAATAAGGCCATTTCGATCCCCCCATCATACTATTTCCGAGGCAGGCCTTGCAGGTGGTGGATCAAAACCTGCCCCCGGAGAAATTAGTTTGGCCCACAACGGCGTTCTTTTTCTTGATGAGCTGCCGGAATTTAAAAAAAATGTTCTGGAGGTTTTAAGACAACCAATTGAAGAAGGTAAAGTTTCCATTGCAAGGGCCAGCATGAGAGTAACTTTTCCTGCACAATTTATGTTGGTGGCCGCTATGAATCCATGCCCATGCGGATATATGTCTGATCCAATGGGGAAGTGTACCTGTACCCAACCCCAGATTCAAAGATATAGATCAAAGATTTCAGGTCCGCTTCTGGATAGAATTGATATTCAGATTGAGGTTCCCAGAGTTGAGTATAAAGACCTTGTTCCTCAAAACAAAGGCGAAGGTTCTTCCCAAATAAGAAAAAGGGTAAAAAAAGCCAGAAAAATTCAGGAAAAAAGGCTAGAGAAAAAATTAATATTCAATAATGCAAGGATGCACAGCCGCCACTTGAAAGAGTTTTGTCACCTAACAATTGAATGTGAAAAAATCCTTGGACAGGCGGTTGATGTTTTAGGATTTTCTGCCAGGGCCTGCCATTCGATCATCAGGGTGGGAAGAACCATAGCAGATCTTGAAAATGCCCCCCAAATTGAGCGGCATCATCTTGCCGAGGCCATCGGGCTTCGAAGTTTTGACAGGACTGTCACATGATAATATGGAAAGAAGATGAGATATGATTAAAAAAGATATTTTTAATAAAGATTTAAAAGAACAATTTAAAGCATCTGCAAAGGACAGAATTTTCAGATTTGTAATGGCGGATAAGAAGATGCGCGGAGCAATCATTCACTCCACGCGGATGGTGAATGAAATGAGGGCAAACCACGATTTAGGACCTTTGGAAACCCTCATACTAGGACAAGGTTATATTGCAGCCGGCCTTCTTTGTTCGACTCTTAAAGGGAAAAATGAAAGGGTTATTATGAATATTCAATGTTCAGGACCTGTCAAAGGACTGGAAGTTGAATCAAATGTGTTTGGAGAAGTCAGAGGGTGTCTTAAAACAAGGAAGATTCAAGTAAAAAATATTGAAAAAATAAAATATCTGTCAACCCTTTATGGTGCAGGGTTTCTTACTATGACGAAATATCTGGATAATGCCCCCACACCTTATTCCGGACAGGTGAGTCTTGTGCATGGATCCATAGCGGAAGATCTGGCCAATTATTTTTTAATATCAGAACAGATTCCCACAGGGTTTAAATTAAGTGTTTTTTTTGATGGAGAAGAATCCGTAAAAGGGGCAGGTGGGATTTTTCTACAGGCACTTCCCGGTGCTGCTCCTGAAAAGGTTATTAAAGCTGAAAAAATGATTCAGAACATTGATTCATTGGGTGAATTATTTGCCAAAGGTCATAAACCACAAGAAATTATCAATGAGGTTTTTTTAAGCCTTGAACCGAAGTTTTTGAACAATAGCAGGGTGGAATTTTTTTGCCGATGTTCAAAAGACAGAATGGAAGGGTATTTAAAAAATCTACCTGGGAAAGAAAAAAAAGATATGTTAAAAAACGGCCCTTTCCCTGTAGAAGTGCTCTGTCACCATTGCAATTCAGCCTACCATTTCAATAAAGAGGAGTTAAAGAGCCTTGGGAGATAAGCCATTTGTGTCTACCAATATAGATATTTTTAACTCTTATAAAAATGGTATTAAAGAAAATATTAATAAAATTCATAGTTTTTGTTGCAAAAATTAAAATATATATTATAAATACCCATAGTGTATTATAGCCATATGATGGCTATAATAAAGCTAAGCATATAATTTTATGTGGAATTTGCTAAAATACAGATATTTGATAATTATTCAAAGATTATAATGAAAGGTGTTAATTTATGTGTAATCATTGCAGCGATCATACCCATGACCACCACCATTATCCCGAGATTGTTCAGCTGATGCCCGTGCAAAATAGTTTATATGCTGTTTACAATACAAAAGAACCCTGCGATTTTGCCGTTAAAAAAGGAAAAGATAATATCAGTCTTGTTCCTGTCCTTTTTATGGGCCTGATAAAGCATGGTGAGAAAACTATGGTGGAAGGATTTTTTGCATCTGCTTCAATTCTTTCATGCGAAGACGTTGATGGATTTAAAGGATATGCGGCATCCCTTGAGGATGCAGAAAAATTATATTCATAATTATAGTAAACTGCCTTTAAGATAAGGAGATCATATGCACAAATTATTAAATGACAGTCCAGGTGAAAAAATTATGCTTCTAGGAAATGAAGCCATTGCAAGGGGTGCGATTGAGGCTGGTGTAGCTTTTGCCACTACCTATCCTGGCACCCCATCTTCTGAAATATCGCTGAATCTTTTCCAGATGTCCCAGGAATCAGACCTTTATTTTGAGTACAGCACAAACGAAAAAGTGGCGCTGGAAGTGGCGGCAGCGGCTGCCAACTCAGGACTTCGTACGTTCTGCATGATGAAACATGTGGGATTAAATGTAGCAGCAGATCCTCTCATGACCTTGGCCTATGTCGGTGTGACAGGCGGCATGGTCATCCTTTCAGCAGATGATCCGGCCATGTTTTCAAGCCAGAATGAGCAGGATAACAGATATTATGCCAAGTTTGGGAATTTGCCCATGCTGGAACCGTCTTCTGTGCCTGAAGCCAAAGAAATGATGAGATATGCCTTTGATCTTTCAGAAGAACTGCATCAGCCTGTTCTGTTAAGAACCACCACAAGGATCAACCATTCCAATGCCTTTGTGACCTTTGGCGACATGAAACCAAGACAAACCAAAGGGGAATTTATTCGAGAACCCTCAAGATGTGTGACAGTCCCGGCAGTTTCACGACAGCTTCATGTTAAACTGCTTGAAAAAATGGAGAAAGCCAAAGACATCTGTGAATCATCCGACTTTAATCCAATCAAAGGATCGGGAAAGTTCGGCATCATTGCAAATGGTGTAAGTTTCCATTATGCCCTTGATGCAGTAAAAGATCTTGGTGTTGAAGAGGATACAAAAATTTTACAATTGGGGTTTTCAAATCCCATGCCGGAAAAATTGATCAAGAATTTTTTAAAAGATTGTAAAAAAGTATTGGTGATTGAAGAAGGTGAAGCTTTTATGGAAGAAACTGTAAAAGCTTTTGCTCAGGAAGAAGGATTAATGATTCCCATTAATGGCAAATCAGAAACACTTTTCTCTCGGCTTTCTGAATATGATCCTGCCATGGTGAGAGAGAATATTGCCTCTTATTTTGGTATTGAGTATACACCCAGAGAAAAATTGTCTTCCGATAATGTTCCTCCAATTCCAATGCGGCCGCCAAATCTTTGTTCAGGGTGTTCTCACAGGGCAACTTTTTATGAGGTGAAGCAGGCAGCAGGGGATATGGATATCATCTGCCCCACTGATATTGGTTGTTATACCCTGGGTTTTCTACCGCCGTTAAATACAGGCGATTTTGTTATCTGCATGGGATCTTCGGTGAGTACGTCCTGCGGATTTGGGAAAGCCACAGATCAGAAAGTGGTCTCTTTTATTGGGGACTCAACTTTTTTCCATTCCGGTATTACAGGGTTGGTTAATGCAGTATTTAATGACCATAATTTTACTTTGGTCATACTTGAGAATGGTACCACTGCCATGACCGGACATCAGCCCCATCCGGGTGTGGACATGGAAAGATTCGGTCTGGATGGTTTTGGCCGTGTGAATATTGAAAAACTTGTCAGAGCCCTGGGTGTGGAACATGTTTCAGTAATCAAACCATTTAAGGTAAAAAAGAGCATTGAAACGATCCGGGAAGCACTGGAGTATAAAGGTGTTTCAGTTATTCTTTCCCAGGAGCCTTGCGCCTTGTATGCAAAAAGCTTGAATCTGCTGAAGCCAAGAGCATTTAAAGTATCTGACAGGTGTGTTGATCACAAGGATTGTGTGAACACTATTGCCTGTCCATCCTTCTATATTGAAGACGGGAGGGTTAAAATTGATGCAGATACATGTGTAGGGTGTGCCGTATGTGCACAGATATGCCCTGAAAATGCGATCACGCCGGTAAAAAAATAACCTTTAAAAAGAGGATGATATAAGAATGGAAACAACCAGACTAATCATGGTAGCTGTGGGAGGCCAGGGCAATCTTCTGGCATCCAAGGTTCTGGGTGAAGCTGCACTGATTTCAGGTGTGCAGGTTCGGATGAGTGAAATACACGGAATGGCTCAACGAGGCGGTGTTGTTGAATCCGCAATTGTTTTTGGCGAAGCAACAAGTTCTATAATTTCCGATGGTGAGGCAGATATTCTTCTGGGATTTGAGCCTTCTGAAACATTAAGAGCTTTAAACAGATGCAGCAAGGATACAAAAGTTATCACAAATACAGCCACCCTGCCACCTTTTACAGTATCCATCGGCAAAGGTGTTTATCCTGATGTTGAGAATATTAAAGAGTTGCTTAAAGACAAATGTGCAAGTCTTGTGGCCATTGATGCAATGGCACTTGCCAAAGAAGCCGGAAGCCCGATGAGTGTTAATATTGTTCTTCTTGGCGCTTTAATTGAGTCCGGAAGCCTTGGATTTACAAAAGAAAACGTGATAGAAGCAATTAAAAGAAGGACAAAAAAGGCTTTTCTGGAAAAGAATCTGAATGCTTTTGAACTGGGTTTTGTGGCTGCACAAAATTATAGCTAATATCCATCAGACAGGGCTTTGAGATAACTTCTTTTAATGGGCTAAACAATTACAAAAAATGAGGTAAAAAATGAAAAAAGTTCAAATCATTAACGGCCCAAACCTCAATATGCTGGGAAAACGCGAGCCTGAAATATATGGGTATCTTACCCTTGATGAGATAAACGCAAAACTTGTAGAACGATCTGAATTATTGGACTTGGAACTATTTTTTTTCCAGTCCAACCATGAAGGCGCAATCGCGGATAAAGTTCACGAGGATTTTAATGAAAATTTTGATGGTATTATCATTAACCCGGGAGCTTTAACCCATACCAGTGTTGTACTCAGAGATGCTTTGGCTATGATGTCCTGCCCCATGGTTGAGATCCATTTGTCTAATGTCTACAAAAGAGAAGCCTTTCGGCATAAGTCAATGCTGGCGGATATTGTCACGGGCCGGATCACAGGATTCGGCCATTATGGCTATGAAATGGCATTAAATGCCATCGCTAATATGATCAATGAATCCTGATCTTCTTATTTTAGCTGCAACATATTTTGAGATATCTCATTTTTTAGCTCTGCACCCGGGTGATTCAAAATATTTGACCAAAACCGGGCTGGCAATCATTTCCGGCAAAGTCGGCCCTAAAACATATGATCTTCTGATTACGGGTCCGGGAGTGTTCAATGCTGCCCATGCATTAACCGTGTATCTTGAGAAATCATTCCCTTCTTTGGTATTACAGACGGGTATTGCAGGTGTTTTTAAGCAAACAGGGTGTAATATAGGGGATGTGGCCATTGCCACACAGGAACAATATATCCATACAGGGATTCAAACAGATTCTATAGAAAATGATCCTCTGCCTTTTGATTTGATTGAGCAAAATCTTAAAACTAGAAAAGGAATTTATTCTTTTGATCAAGACCAAGTGGATCATTACCATGATATTTTGTGCCGAAAAGGCCAATCAAATAAGATCAATATTACCAAGGGCGCTTTTATCACAGTATCTTCAATTACATCTTCGGGTAAACATGCAGACAGGATTTATTCAGCTTTTTCCCCTGTGATGGAGGCCATGGAAGGAGCGGCTTGTGCCCATATCGCATTGCTTTATGATATTCCCATAATTGAGGTCAGGTCAGCTTCAAATTATGTTGGGGAAAGGGATAAATCTAAATGGGATATTGATCTTGCTGCAAAACAATTGGGATGGGTATGTGGCTGTGTTTAATTTTTTGTTTTAATATTAGTATGCTAAAAAATGAAATTTGTTGATTCACATTGTCATTTGCATGATTCAAGGATCATTTCAGATATCCCGTGGATAGAGGATCGTGCAAAGATAGCAAATGTTGAGTACATGGTTTCCTGTGCCACCATGGAAACAAATTTTGAATTAACTGCTCAGTTGTCAAAGGATTTTGACTCTATTCTGCCCTGTTTCGGTATTCATCCATGGTTTGTGGCAAGCATATCTGATAAATGGAAAGAATATCTTGAGCATTATCTTTTGGCTTATCCTTCCGGCATTGGAGAGACAGGACTTGACTTTACCGATAAAACCTGTGACCGGGAGACCCAAATCAAGGTGTTTGAGCATCATCTAATCCTTGCCATAGAACTTGAACGTCCCATTAATATCCATGTAAGAAACGCCTGGGAAACGTTTATCCATATTTTTAAAAAAATGGGAAAATTAAAAGTTCCAGGGTTAATCCACTCTTATTCCGGATCTGCAGATATGATTCCGATATTTGAAAAAAATGGCCTGTATATTTCTTTTTCAGGGTCAGTGACCAAACCCAATGCTAAAAAAGTAGTGCGGGCATTGAAAAGGGTATCAAAAGAAAGGTTTGTCCTGGAAACAGATACACCTGATATCTATCCTTATTTGCCGGAACATATACTGGGGAAAAAAGCATCCCGTCTCAATGAACCCAAAAATTTACCAGCCATTGCACAGATTGCATCAGCCAGGGTTGACATGGAATTTGATAAATTTTCAAACCAGGCCTATGATAATAGTATGAAACTATTTCATCCCATATTGGGATGAAGAAAGGTAAGGTAATGGATCAGTTTGCAAGAACAAGACAGCTTCTCGGAACAAAAAGCATGGAAAAGATAAAAAATGCAACAGTGGCTGTTTTTGGCCTTGGGGCTGTGGGGTCATATGCAACAGAAGCCATTGCCCGCACAGGCGTTGGAAATTTGCACCTTATTGATTTCGACACAGTGGATGCTTCAAATATTAATCGCCAGCTATACGCATTAAACTCTACCATTGGAAAAGAAAAAGCAGTTCTTGCCTATGAAAGGGTAAAAGACATTAACCTGGAATGCAATGTTGATATTCACAAGACATTTATTAATGCCCAGAGCCTTGAAGATCTTTTGTTTGAAGATATTGACGTGGTTGTGGATGCCATAGATGGCCTTAATTCAAAGATAAACCTAATTGTTGGTGCAAGACAGATGAATCTTTCTGTGATTTCCAGCATGGGTGCGGCAGGCAGAACTGATATCTCCATGATAAGAACTGGAGATATCAGCGAGACTTGCGTTTGTCCTCTGGCAAGGGCTGTCAGGCAGAGGCTTCACAGACGAGGGCTTTACAAAGGAGTAAAAGCAGTTTATTCCATTGAAAAGCCCTTAAACAAA
This sequence comes from Desulfobacula sp., assembly GCA_018645325.1. Lineage (GTDB taxonomy): Bacteria > Desulfobacterota > Desulfobacteria > Desulfobacterales > Desulfobacteraceae > Desulfobacula. Next base: position 10,820 of record JABGOU010000021.1, on the reverse strand, counting down.
CAACCCTTTTTAACTGAAGATACCCAGGAGGCTCTGCCGGATCATGGCCGGTCAAGGCCTCCCATTGGAACCGTTTCCTGGATTCCCGGTATTTTCGGTCTCTCCATCGCATCTGAGGTGATAAACATTATTACTCAGACTTGTTAAGCTCTTCATCCCTTAAAACGCGCCGCAAAACTTTTCCAATATTTGACAAAGGAATCTCATCCCTGAATTCAATAAATTTTGGCCGTTTATACCCGGCCATATTTTCTTTGCAAAATGCGGTAATTCCCTCTTGTGTTTCTGTTTCTCCTTCTTTGAGCTTAATAAAGGCCTTTACTTTTTCTCCACTTTTTTCATCGGGCACGCCAACTACTGCAACTAATTCAACCTTTGGGTGTGAATAAAGGATATCTTCTACTTCCCTTGGATACACGTTAAAACCGCCAACAATGATCATGTCCTTTTTACGGTCTGTGATGGTTATATATCCTTCTTCATCAATGTTTCCTATATCCCCTGTCAGAAAATACCGCTTGCCGTTAATTTGTCTAAAAACTTCTTCATTTGCATCCGGTCTTTTCCAGTATCCCTTCATGACCTGGGGACCGCAAATGGCAATCTCTCCGTCCTCTCCCTGGGCAAGTTCTTTTGTGCTGTCATTCAAATCAACAATTTTCATGTCCGTTCCCGGAAGAGGGAAACCAATGGTGCCGATTTTTCTGGTTTCCTTAAATGAGGGATTGATAGAGGCAGCAGGCGCGGTTTCAGTAAGTCCATAGGCCTCGAAAATAATAGAACCGGTTTTTTCTTCAAATTGTCTGCACACTTCCGGAGGCAGGGGAGCACCGCCTGAAAGGCATCCCATTATGGATGAAATATCAAATTTGTCCAGGAGTGCATGGTTTGTAAAGGCAACAAATATGGTTGGAACGGCAGTAATAAAAGTAGGCTTGTATTTTTGCACCGCCTCCAGGACCACGGTAAAAGGCGGATTACCGGCTCTGGGATCAGGTACGCAGATCAGTCTGCTTCCTATCTTTGCGCCTAAAAGCAGAGCGCTTGTGATACCGAAACTGTGATACCAGGGTAAAACGCCAAGAAATGTATGATATCCTCCATGCCTCAATTTTTCCGGCTTTCCCCCCTCTTCATGGACCAGCCTGAAATATTCTTCACAAGCTTCCAAATCATAGGTGAAATTGGAATGGGTCAGTTCCGCTCCCTTGGGGACACCTGTTGTGCCGCCCGTATAGAGCATTACAGCAGTATCCTCATCAGGATTGATATCAAGGGTAGGCGGATTCGGGCTGGATGAGGCAACAATGTCATCAAACATGAGATGGCCGGATTCATGTTTGTCTGCTTTGGGTATTTTACCTAAAAGCCCACCCAGAAAAGCCTTTATTTTTGGAAGATAAGATTTGATATTGCAGACAATAACCGTTTCAATTTGGGTGTCTTTAATGGCCTTAACCGTGTTGGGATATAAAAGGGGGTGGTCCATGCAAAAAACTATTTTTGATTCTGAATCCTTGAGCTGATAATTGAGTTCTGAAGGCGTATATGCGGGATTACAATTCACAGCTGTTGCACCGGATTTAAGGATACCAAAAAGAACTTCAGGAAAATGGGGTATGTTGGGAAGAAAAATTGCAACCTTGTCTCCTTTTTTAATCCCTTTGTTCGCAAGAAAGGTGGCTACTCTGTCTGCAGTATCCTTGACCTGGGTATAAGTCCTGGTGGCACCATTAAAAATGGTATAAACATTATCAGGGTACTTTTTAGCAGTGTCATCAAGGATTTGGGGCAGAGGGTAGTGATAATTGGTTACATCGTGTGCTACTCCTTCAGGCCAGAAAGGTGTTTTCCATGCTTGGTCAATCATTTTTATTTCTCCTTATATTTAGGGTGCCTTTTCAGTGATAAAAGCTTTTAATCCAAATTCGTTACTTCATAAATTAAACAGTGTTTATTTGTTTATACATAAGTCTTTACTATAAAGGAAAGGTTTTTTCTCTTTTTCTCAAGTCTGGTTTTTTTAAAAAAATATTTAAAATATTGTTTTTTGTATTCCACCTTTCTTATAAACCTTTCAGCCCATAAAAGAGATGTTTGCATTTTGTCTATATCAAAACTATTTTCTAAATCCAAATAATTTTTCATATTGATAAAGGCTGTGCGCAATGATAAAGGGATGGGATAAAAAATATTCAAAAAATAATCTCAGAATTAAGAGGAGATGACAATAGTATGGTAAAAAAATATCAATACATGTTGACCATGTTTTTATGTATAGTGGTTTTTATTTCTCCATCATCCGCTGAAGACATATATGTGGCAGGGATCACAAAAGCTACAATGAGGACGGGCCCGGGAATTGAACACAAAATTGTTGACATATTGAAGACCGGTGACAAACTTGACTTGGTTGAATATAAAAATGACTGGAGCCTTTTAAAGAAAGACCAGGGAAAAACCGGATGGGTCTTGACAAGGTTTTTAACCCGGGAAATTCCAGATATTTTTCTGATTGAAAATTTGAAAAAAGAGAATCAGGAACTTATTTCTAAAATAGAACTAATTGAAGATAAGAATAATATACTTACAGATGAAAATGCAGCATTGGTTCAAATCAAAGAAAAATACAATAAATTGAAACAGGAATCCAGTGGTTTTTTAAAACTTGATGCAGAATACAATAAAATGGCAGGACTACTTGCATCCCAGAAAGGGCAGATCAAGACATTGGAAAACAATTTCAACAAAGAGCAAAAACTTTTGTTTCTAAGCGGTGCAGGAGTTTTTATTCTTGGTTTGTTTTTAGGTTTAAGTACCCGCAAAAAGAAAAGAACCAGACTATTATGATTAAAAGAACTGATTTTTTAGTTATTGGAAGCGGTATTGCAGGGCTAAGTTATGCTCTGAAAGTGGCCGGGTTTGGTAAAGTCACCATTATTACCAAAAAGCAAATACAGAAAACGAATACAGCCCTGGCACAGGGAGGGATAGCCGCAGTATTCAGTAAAATAGATTCATTCGACCTTCATATCAAGGATACGCTTTCTGCAGGGGATGGACTGTGCGACAAACAAGTTGCGAAAATGATAGTGGAAAATGGTCCCCAAAGAATTAAAGAACTTGTAAAACAGGGGGCAATTTTTAATAAAGAAGGAAAAGGTGAGTATAATTTTTCCCTGGGACAGGAAGGAGGACATTCGGCCAAAAGAATTGTATATGCACATGATTTGACAGGTAAAGAGATTGAAGATACCCTGGTAAAAAACGTTGAACAAAATAAAAATATCACTATTTTAGAAGATCATATCGCAGTAAATTTAATTACGTTTTCCAGCAGTATTAGAAGCGGGCTTATAGCTACCCAGCAAGAAAATATATGCTGCGGGGCCTATGTTTTGAATAATAATTCCGGAAAAATCGAAACTTTTTATGCTGGAATTACTCTACTTGCAACGGGTGGTGCAAGCAAAGTGTATCTTTATACCTCCAACCCGGATATAGCAACGGGTGATGGTATTGCCATGGCCTATCGGGCAGGCGCCTCCGTTGCAAATCTTGAATTTGTACAATTTCATCCCACCTGCCTTTATCATCCTGAAGCAAAGAATTTCCTTATTTCAGAGGCAGTAAGAGGAGAGGGGGCGGTTTTAATAGACTCTGAAGGCCAAAGGTTTATGGGGAAATATTCCCCGGACAAGGATCTTGCCTGTAGAGATATAGTTGCAAGGGCCATTGACACTGAATTGAAGAAAACAGGCGCTGAGTCAGTTTTCCTGGATATCACACATAAAGATTCGGATGCAATCAGGAAACGATTTCCAAATATTTATTCTAAATGCCTTGAGTATGGGATCGACATTACAAAAGAGCCGATCCCCGTTGTTCCGGCTGCCCATTATATGTGCGGCGGAGTGGCCACTGATTTGAACGGAAGAACCGATATTCAACGCCTTTATGCTGTAGGAGAAACCGCATGTACAGGCTTTCATGGCGCCAACAGGCTGGCATCAAATTCTCTTCTGGAAGCACTGGTTTATTCCCACAGGGCATATCAGGCATCTATTGAAGAGTTTGGAGCCATTGAAAATAAAATAAGTGTCACCCTTGATCAATGGGACGAAACAGATACTACAGACAGTGATGAAGCAATTGTTGTAACCCATAACTGGGATGAAATCAGGCGTTTGATGTGGAATTATGTAGGTATTGTAAGGTCGGACAAACGCCTGCAAAGAGCCCAGAGAAGAATCCAGAATATCCAGAAGGAAATCAATGAGTATTATTGGAATTTTAAGGTAACTGCAGATTTAATTGAACTTCGAAATCTTGCCTCAGTAGCTGAATTGATAATAGAATCAGCTTTAATGAGAAAGGAAAGCCGGGGGCTTCATTATAATATTGAATATCCTGAAAAAGATGACCAAAACTGGTTGAAACCGACTATTCTTAAAAAAAGGTTTTAAAGAATTGAATTCCAGGTTCAATTATCTGCGTGATGAATAAATTCCCCTCAAGCACAAGATTTTGTGTTTGATTATGATGCAGAAAACCTTTTAAGACAGGATTTATCAGCCATAGAATCCTTTGAAGCTACCATTGAAATGGCGGTCTTTTTTGATGAATGACTTGATTTTATTAATCGACATTCCCTCAAATGTTCAAAAAGCATCTGTCAAATTCGACCTGAACAAAGCAAAGGTATAAAAAACATATCTGAACCAAAGCGCTTGCAAGACTTGAAAAATTATCTGACAGTGCTTTTCACGATGTCACCCAAAAAGGTTCCATCCCGCTAATTCGCATTGCCAAGCGCTTAAAAATCCACTGCGAAACTATTTCAAAATATGCCGGAAAAAACAAGATATGATCTTTTTTGATCTCCCCTATTTTAAAAAGATGGCAGCCCATTATATGAAAGGCAGTATTTCAGACTTTACCCGATCCCAATATTTAAGCTTTTTTCAAACCAAAGATTTACCGGAAATATGGTAAACAGAATGCATGATAAAAGAACCCTGGGTATTGTCAGAAGAATCTTGATCATTGGGAAGCAAGATGCCCTTCACAGGGGATAGTCCGGGTTCTTTCTTAAATTCTGAAAAGCTTAGATTATAGCCAGTTATGGCTCACCGTAAGATTTTTTAAAAACAGATCAAAAATGAATTTTTGAAATTAAATTTAATTATCCGAGCGATCTATAAAATTTCAAAAAAACCACATGATATCGTATCGGACAACAATACAGAAAATCCAAGATTATTTAATAATAGTCTGCCCTCTGAAATTCTGCATTTTGATCCTTCTGGATTTGGAGTAGTCCACAGTGTAAAATATTTAAAGTGCCGATATAAATCGGAACTGACCTCTTATAATGTCTTCGATCCATAATGGAATCATCTCATATCCCATTTTTTTTACCGGCAGATATGTTCTTTATTTTTGTATTTTTTGCCAGTATCACTCAAACAAAATCAAATCCTTAAAAATCGATCATTTGATATCTACGTTTGAATCATGTATCTTCTTTGACAGTGAACGGCCCGGAGTTATGAAAATTACCACTTTTTTAAGGACTAATTTGCCATGGGCAAAAAATATCTAAAATTTGTTTCTATTTCTGAAGCCGTGAAAGAGTTTAAAAACACTCTTATGATGCAATCTGAACTAAAAAAACAAGAAGAGATCAAACCGCTAATAGAAAATTATGGGAATTTTGATACCAGAAAAGACGAAATAAAGGTGCACCCATTAGATTTTGTCGACCGTAATGGGTTGTGGATAAAATCAGATAGCAGTGAACAATTCTATTACGGTGTTGACCTGGTGGAAAATTTTATAGATATGTTGAATCCCAAGCCGCCAGAGATAATTGCAGAGGTATATTCAAAGATTGAGAGGTTAAGTGTAAAAGTCGCAAGGCACCCTAAAACTGATGACATCGGAATTTTGGTTGAAACTGAAATGGAAAAATTCGAATGCATCCAATGCGGTCATTGCTGTATTGATTTATCAGATGCCATTGAGACGTCTGTTCCTGATTCTGATGTGCTACGTTGGGAACGGGAAAATCGATATGACATTTTGGATTGGGTGGTTTCATTTGCAGGATTGAATGATATTTGGGTCAATCCGAAGACCGGCGAACCAGTAGATCGCTGCCCTTGGTTAAGAAAACTCCCTAAAAAAGATAAATATATCTGTAAGATTCATGAAACCAAGCCCGACCATTGTCGAAATTTTCCGAAATCTAAAAGACATGCTATAGATAATGACTGCAAAGGATTTTCCGCAGAATAAGCTTTTAACAGAGCCGGAGTACTTGATTTATAAATGCCTGGAGGCCTTGCTTGATAACAAGTTATGAAGACCAGAGAGGAAGGACTGGCAGAAGTAGTGATCGTCTTCACTGGCAAGCCTTTGAGAGGCTGATGATAGACAAAGTCTGCAGTGGGAAATTTTAAAGATATCATTACAAATCAAGACTGATATCCGTTATAAATTGAAGCCATAATCTTACAAGAAATCATGAGTTTTCAGATTCAAGTGTATCTCCAATATAGGTTCATGGGATCTTGATTGATTTGCTTTTGCTTTCGGCTATATAATGGAATATCCTTTTGAAAATTCATTTACTTTGCTCCACAAGATATATTACTATAATTTTTAAGCAGATTGACCAGAATATTAAACGCATCCTGGTAATTTTATAGTTTAGGAGTGTGCAGACTATGACAGGTATTTCAGCTGCTCTGATCCCAAAATTTATTTTGACATTAAAAAAGGTTTCATATGATTGAGAAACCCAGTTATGAAGAGTTAGAGAAAAGAATTCAGGAATTAGAGCGGGTAGAATCTAATTTCAACCGCAGCAAAGGAAAACTTATTCACTCCTATGATTTGATGGATTATATTATTTCCCATGCCCGAAGTGCAATTGCCGTATTTGACAGGGATTTTAAATATATATATGTAAGCAAGCGATATCTCACTGATTACAAGGTTAAAGAACAGCATGTAATTGGTAAACACCACTATGAAGTTTTTCCTGACATTCCTCAAAAATGGAAAGATGTGCATCAAAGATCATTAGCCGGTGAGGTATTAAGAGCAGAGGAAGATCTCTATTATAGAGAAGACGGCTCCATAGATTGGACGCGCTGGGAATGCCGTCCCTGGTATGAATATGATGGTTCAATCGGTGGTATCGTTATATACAATGAGGTTATCAACGAACGTAAGAAGATCGAGGAGACATTGAGAAAGAGTGAACAGCTACTTTCGACCCATCTTTTAAATACACCGATTGGAGCAATTTCCTGGGATTTGAATTTTAAGACAGTTGAGTGGAACCCTGCGGCTGAAACTATTTTCGGTTACACTAAAGATGAGGCATTAAGCAAACATGCCGCCGAACTTATTCTTCCTGAAGACATGAAGGAATTGGTTGATGTTATTTTCCAGGATCTGATATCTGAAAAAGGAGGTACTCGCAGCACAAACGAGAACATAACTAAAGGCGGCAGGCGAATTATATGTGATTGGTACAACACAGCCCTGAAAGATGCCGATGGCAAAGTAATCGGCATAGCGTCATTTGTATCTGATATCACCGAACGGGTACAGGCAAATGAAGGCTTACGTAAAAGCGAAGAAAAATTTAGAACATTATTCCATACAAGTCCTAATGCAATTACCCTCACCAGTGCTGAGAATGGTGTGTACATTGACGTCAATGACGGCTTTACAAAAATGCTGGGATACTCCAAGGAAGACGTTATTGGAAAAACTTCGGCTGAACTTAACATCTGGAATGATTTCAAAGATAGAGAACTTTTAGCTTCTGGGCTTAAAAAGTATGGACTCGTTGATGACCTGGAAGCAGATTTCAAAGGGAAAAATGGACAAATCAAATCTGGTATCATGTCTGCACACCTATTGAATATCGAAAATAAAAATATCATTTTTGCTATTACCCGAAACGTCACTGAGCAACGAAAACTCGAATCACAACTCCAGCAATCTCAAAGGATGGAATCCATCGGCACCCTTGCCGGTGGCATTGCCCATGATTTCAACAATATTCTTTCCCCAATTGTAGGGTATACTGAGATGGTTTTATTGGATACCCCTGAAGACAGTCCAGTCCGAGATAGTCTTAACCAGGTCTATACCAGTGCCTTGAGAGCCAAAGATTTGGTAAACCAGATCCTTACATTTTCACGACAAGACAGCAGTGAATTGATGCTGATGAAGATGCAGCCTATTGTCAAGGAAGCATTAAAACTTATCAGGTCTACAATTTCCACAACAATTGAAATCATACAGGATATCAATCCTGACTGTGGTGTAGTCAAAGCTGATCCCACACAAATCCATCAGATTGTAATGAACCTTGCAACCAATGCTTATCATGCCATGGAAGAAACGGGCGGAGAACTGAAAGTAAGCCTGAAAGAAGTGGAATTAGGTGAGTACGACATAATAACTCCGGATATGACACCTGGAGTTTATGCTTGTCTGATAGTTGCTGATACAGGGGTGGGCATGGATAAAATTTTAACAAATAAAATCTTTGACCCATTTTTCACCACCAAGGAGGTAGGTAAAGGCACTGGAATGGGGCTTTCAGTTGTGCACGGCATTGTTATAAGCATGGGTGGAACTATCCATGTATACAGTGAACCTGGAAAAGGAACACAATTTCATGTCTATCTGCCTGTGATAAAAAGCGCTGCTGAGAAACCGAAGATCCAGACTCAAGTTCCAATCCAGGGCGGCACTGAACATCTCCTTCTTGTGGATGATGAAGAAGCGATCCTTTCAATGGAAAAACGGATGCTGGAGCGTTTGGGGTATCAGGTCACTTCACGTACCAGCAGCCTTGAAGCACTTGAAGCTTTTCGCTCAAATCCTGATAAATTTGATATGATTATCACTGATATGGCAATGCCAAATATGCCTGGAGATAAACTATCGGTTGAATTGATTAAAATACGTCCTGATATTCCTGTATTGCTTTGCACAGGATTCAGCGAAGCCATGTCTGTAGAAAAGGCGGCATCTCTGGGCATTAAGGGTTTCCTATTGAAACCGATTATAATGAAGGATCTTGCTCAAAAGATACGTGAAGTGCTGGATGCGTGTAAAATTTGATCCAAAAGGATCGAGGTTTTTTATGAACAAATCAAAGCCTGCTATACGAGAGTCATATCGGATCAGTCACTATACCTGGGGCATGGTTGCATTGTGGACTGTGATTGTCGGAGCATTATTTCTATTTAATTTTATGAGCACCAAAAAAGAGTTTTCTTCCCTGGCTCGCCTGGAAGCGATTGCCAGTTATAATAAGGATACCGTCTATCGTCGATGGGCAACTATGCATGGGGGCGTTTATGTACCAATTTCGGAATATACACCACCCAATCCCTACCTGAATGTTCAAGAACGTGATATCTCAACCCCTTCAGGGAAACAGTTGACCCTTGTTAATCCAGCTTATATGACCCGGCAGGTTCACGAGTTGGGCAGGAAACAATACGGACTTCAAGGGCATATCACAAGTTTGAAACCTCTTAATCCCGGAAATGCTCCCGACCCTTGGGAAACCAAGGCTCTGAAATCTTTTGAAAACGGAAAAATTGAGGGTACATCTATTGAGATAATTAAGGGCAAACCATACTTTCGAGTGATTCGGCCATTTCTTGTGGAAGAGGGTTGTCTTAAATGTCACGATCATCAAGGGTATAAGGTCGGTGATATTCGAGGTGGGATAAGTTTGGCAGTACCCATGGAGCCTTACCAGGCATCAGCACAACGTCATATTATCCAAATTGCACAAGGTATGGGAGTCCTTTGGATCATAGGGTTTGGAACACTATGGGCAGGAATGGGTTATATTCGGGATAGAATCAGGGAAAGAGAAAATGCAGAACAGGAACGTGACCGTTATATCAAAGAACTCCAGCAAGCTTTGAGAGAAGTTAAACAGCTCGGCGGACTGCTCCCCATATGTGCCAAATGCAAGAAAATCCGAGATGATAAAGGATATTGGAACCAGTTAGAAGGTTATATCCAAAAACACTCAGATGCGCAATTTAGTCATGGTATGTGTCCTGAATGTTCAGATGAACTTTATAGCAAAGAAGACTGGTATATAGAAATGAAAAAAGAGGAGAGCCAAAAATAATAATTATTACATATCTCGCTTTTCAAGGCTTACAGAAATTGCAGAATAGCAGGAGCATCAGTTTGATTTTTTAATTAAAACCTGACTCAATATCTTGTGTTTGGTAAAAATAATATTTTGTCCTCCGGCATTCCACCATATGAACCAAAACCATTGTCAAGAGCCGTTCTTTCATATCCCAGTTAATAATATATACATCCCACTTTCTCAGATTTAGGGAAAATAATTTCCGAAGTCGGACCAAAATCTCCTCTATCTCCAATTAACTTGAACGCCATTTTGAAAGATTAGATTGCTCCCTTTCCTATATAGTATAATTATTTTTTTGCACTATATTTTCTGCACTGTGTTTTTTATGAAATTTTAAAAATAATTTCAGGCTTATTCTTTTGATAGTGGCGTTTTCCCGTATATGAGAATTGTATTTTTTTTGCAAAACAACTGTCATTTTTCATATATTCTTGTCTTCAAAAATAGGGGTTTTTACCTATTGACGCACTTGTTCTGGTTTGTTAGATCTGAAAGCAAGGTGCCGAAACTATGACAAGGTTAATATATAATCAATCATATATTGAGGTGATATCATTTCCAATTATCAAATATCAAAAGAACAGAGTCGAGTAGCCCTTGA
>JABGOU010000020.1 GCA_018645325.1 Desulfobacula sp. | reverse complement strand
ATCTGTCTTTATTGACCCTGCGTCTGGCAACTTTCCTAAAGTGATCCCTTAGGTTTTGTGGTGTCGATCTTATACATTCAATATTATCAATAAACCGGCTGATAGGAGATTGACCTGTAGATGAATGTTTCCTGGCATGGTACTCATCAGTAAGCCATCTTTCAAAGGCTTGATTTATATCCTCCAAACTTTTACCGGTAAACCCCGGTATAAACTGAGACCGGATTGTTTTAAAAACCCTCTCAATTTTTCCTTTCCCCTCTGGGCTGTATGGCTTAGCTCGGATTAGGGCAATACCAAGGCAAGCCGCTGTATGCATCAGTTGTCGAGATCGATAAGCACTACCGTTATCCACATACAGCTTGCGGGGTAGTCCTCGTCTCAGTAATGCTTGCTCAAAGGCATGCATAAATGACAGGACATTTTCCGATGTATAAAACTGACCATAGGGTATCAACCTGGAATGATCATCAATAAAGGCTATCAGGTATGTTTTGCGGGTTTTATCTCCAGCAATAAGCTTTGGGCCATGCATGACATCACTCTGCCATATGTCATTGGGCATTTCTGCTTCGAATTTTCTCCTGTCTTTAACCATTGTGTGCTTTCTCATAAGGTTATGTTGATGAAAAAATCGATAAACTGTCGAAAGGGGCAGATAAGTGTTCTGTGGAACAACATCACGTTTTTTTATTGCTTCTATAATAAAAGGAACACTGACATCCGGCATCTCTTCTCTCAAACGGATGAGTCCAAGGCAGGTTTCTTCATCCAGGGATCTGTGTTTGCCAAGGTCTTTGCGGGTCCTGGGATAAAGTGACTCAAGATTATTTCCAGTTTTTTGATAAAGCTTTATCCATCGTTGTATCGTCCCTCTGCTGACACTGGTTTTGTCCGAATGGGGTATAAGCCATTTTCGGTCGCACTTTTCCTTTAGCAGCCTTTCTTTTTCTCCATGATCCAGCTTTATTCCGCTTACAAAATCATGGATTACGCTGTATCGAAAGAGTGCTATGTCAATTTTGTGTTTTTCTTCCATAAACGCCCTCCTGTTTTAAGGTTTTCTCTTCTTTACATCAGGTAAAAAAGGATGTCGCCAGAAGCCTTCGGTAGGGTGTTTAAAAAATTGATTTTGGTCAGGTTTATATTGATCGGCTGACAGGGATTCGTCCCAGGCTCATAAGATAATCAAAGGCTGCAGCCAACCCATCTCTCCATTCTTCAGTTAAATGAGCTTTTACTTGGCGTTTAAGATTACAAAGCCAGTGACGCTGGCGTGATCCGGCTGAACCAGGTGGCCATCTGTCTTTCGTGATCCGATATACGAGTGCAGATCGAATGGTATGTTTAGATGATTGAAATCTGGAAAAATGACTTAAAGGGCGCAATTTAATAATACATCCGCAACTCGGACACCGGTAACGCTTCAACAACAAAGGATCGTCAAATCCTTGAAAAATTGTACTGGCAAAGCCATGACCCCATACTTTCCAGTTCCCACAACAGGGGCACTTCTTCGGTCGGCTCCATGGAAAATCTCGCCCCATGTTAAAAATTTGCTTGAGTATTACATCCACAAAAAGTATCATTAGCTAACTGGTATTAGGGCTATTGCCCCGGTTATTTAAGGCGGGATGAGAGCTGCAACTCTCCCCGCCTTGTCATCAATAAAAAAAGGCTGCCAACTGAAAGCCCATTTAATCTGACATTTTGATACTTTTAGTCAATAGATTTTGAAAATTATACCCCTTTTCTGTTTATTTTATCGCGGTGATTAACACCGAGTGCAAGACTGATATAACGTTCCCTGGGAAGTAAGCCTATTTTTTTGGAACAAGCTTTTTGATAAATAATCATAATAATTGTTGCCACACCGTGGCGTATTGCATTGGAAGTATTCAGGTCAATTTCATCCTTAAGAGCCCTGCTGGCAATTAACATGCTTATGGTAAAACCTAATCCGGAAAAAAGCAGAATTACAATACCTTTGAAAGTATGTGTGCGGTCAGGTTTTGTAATAACGCGAGCCTTTAATTTATTGTTCATAATTTCCTTGTTTTTTGCATCCTGCTTGTCCATTTGATCTTTTTGGCTAACCTGCATACAGGTTTATTATTTTCAAGTATTAATCTCAAGTTTCTATTTAATATGTCAAGCAAAACACTATTTCATAAGTTTTTTATATCCCTTTTGGCTATACTTTATTGAACAGTCATGTTAAGAGGAAACTTTGGACAGAAGTGCAGACTAAAACTGTATACAAAGATTTCCACTTAAACAAAAAAAAATATTTCAGGTAAACTAATTTGTTTTTTTCAAATAAAAATAAACAAATCCTACTTGTCGGTCTCAATTTTTGGATACACCTGATTGCCGGGCGTATCAAAGAATATCATTTCACTACTATTGACTATTATGATTGGTGGAAAATGTCGATGAAGGAAAAAATGAGGCTCATTGATCAGCATGATATTGTACATTACATGTGGGGTCATTATGATCAAAAAGAATTCCTTTATATCCTTCTGCGATTTAAAAAAGCTTATATTCACTATATGGGAAGTGATGTACTGCGAGCCAAAAAATTTGGCATAAAACCCTGGTGGTGTTCAAAGCTGGCAAATAAAACATTCTGCGATTCTCCAAATCTGCAAACGGAACTCGCTGATATGGGGATAAAAGCAAAAGTGCTGCCAAATCCTGTACCTAATTTAATATTTGATTTACAGCCTTTTCCTGTGCAAAACAGGGTTCTTGCTTATGTAAACCAAGTCAATGAAAACTTTTACCATATTGATGATGTAGAATTTATTGCTCAAGCTTCCCCTGGATGGGAATTTAAAATTGTTGGCCATGACGGCAAAGGGCGTAAGCCTGTTCACAATCTGCAATACCTGGGCCGCGTGGACAAGCATACCATCACCCGGCTCATTAAGGAAAGCAAGGTTTATTTAAGATTAACGGATCATGATGCCACAGGTAAAATGGCATTGGAAGCCATGGCCCAGGGAAGATATGTCATTCGTAATATGCAGTGGTCTCATACTATATTTGTCCAAAATAATGAAGAAGCCGTTCAGGCTCTTAAAAAGCTTGTCAGAGAAAATAAGTTGAATATGAACGCCTATGAATATGTAAGGCGTGAATGGAGTGATGAAATCACTTTTGGCAGATTTATTAAACTTTACCGCTAAAAAATTATTGAGATTTTAAATTACTATTTTAAGAAAAATATTATTAATTGTTCAGCTCTTGCGCTTGAACTCACCCTGTCTGATGGATATTTGTTTCGATGCTTAACGCTTAATCTCCTGCAAATATCCATCAGACAGGGCTTTGGGGATAATTTTTTTTAAAGTGCTGAACAATTACAAATATTATTTCATTAAGTTTTTTATATTTTTTACATTTTCTTTAATAATGTCCAATATATTGTTTCCGCTTTCTTGTGCAATAATATGAGCGCCATTCACAATTTTTTCAGCATGTGTCGATAATATTTTTTCATCGGGTAAAATAGTGCCGGATTTTTCATATTTCCAGACAAGCAGTTTTTTGGCTAAAGCAACTTCTTGTTTCCTGATAAATCCGGTTTTGTCAAAAATAGCCATAGGTTAATGCCTCTAAAAAAAGTCAAAAGGGATATAATTTTTAACCATGAACAAAAGGCTCAATTGTCTTGATGAAACTTGAGAAATAAAGGGATAAAAGATCCCAGACAACTCAGGCTTCCGAAAATAATGAATCCCATAGAGAAAAAACCATGGTCCCCCATAATTCCAATCAAATTCGGAACAACTCCGCCTCCAAGAAAAAAGGCAATCGGAATGGTGAAAGAAATCGCAATATTCTGTATTTTCTTTGATCCGATTTGAGACAATGCTGCAAATGCAGGAGTGAAAAAGCAAACGGCCATCAATGGCTGACAAAAAATTGCCATCTTGATCAATTGCCCTTCCATGACCCCAACCAGCAGTGTTGTAAGCCCGGTTAAAAAAAGAACAGCAGACAGGGTTGGTTTCAGGCCGACCCGGTCGGACACCCACCCGATAAAAAGCGGCATGGGTAAAGTTAAAATTCTGGACATTGTAATCAAAGAATTGGCCTGGGCCTGGGGGATGCCGTGTATATCAACAAGAAACAAGGGCAGCATGGAATACACGCCCAAAGTTCCGCCAACTCCAAGGGTGAACAAAACCACCATAATCCAGAAAGATCGCTTACCCGCGAGGGGTAAAAATGCGGTTAAGGTGGGCGATTCTCCAAAAAAATCATTTACACTGGAAAACCTGAAAAAAGAGAACCCCAGGACGATTGAAACTCCACCGATTATAAAAAAGACACCTCTCCAGGGAAGCGTCAGCAAAAAGACTTCACAGATCAAAGGAGATAATAAAAAGCTCAGGTTCGGGGCCAGTTCATGAATGCCAATGGCTTTCCCCCAATTGCCCTGATCAATGGATGATGTCAGCATGGCCATGCCTGACGGCAGGTATAAGGCAGATGCCATTCCCACACAGAACAGCCCGGTCCTCATGCCTATCAGTCCCTGGCTCAACCCTGTAAGAATAAAAGCGATTCCTGCAGCTATTGCTGAAAATGCAATGGTCTTTTTATGACCGATTTTAGACGAAACAAACCCTGAGCATAATAATGCAATAAAATAACCTGAGGCAGATATTAAAAAAAGAGAACCTCCCTGATCATGAGTTAACCCCATGTCCAGCGATATGGTCGGCAATAATGGGGAAACAATAATCCGAATGGTAAAATTAATAAAAAAGATACCAGTTAAAAAAAACAGAACCAATATCTGAAATCGGTTTATCGTTTCTTTACTTTTTATTTTGGATGATGTCATTGTAATCTTATCACTATTTTTTAATTTTTATTTGTCCTTCTCCCACAACATAGAAGGTGAATCGATTGTTTCTTCCAGCATATTATTAAATGCTTTTTAGTATTTTTAGATGAAAGTCCCTGAGCTTCCAAATTCATAGTGTGCATAAGCCTGTTCATTACTTGAAAAGCGGCTTAAAGTATCATCCAATTGTTCTCGAATGATTATGATTTGGTTTTAAAAGCAATACATCCTTTATTTACATCAAATCAATAGGGTTGCCACGTTCTAAATAACTTTTGAATTCATCTGAAATTCTTTCATCTTTTACAACTCTATCCCAAAAATCATGAGCCATTTCTTTTATTAGTTCAATCATGTCTCCTCTAATATTGACTCTTTTAGGTTCGAAGGGAACAAACTTATAAGGAGAAATTTCTCCTCCGCTCTTTGGTGCAAAACCCATGGAACACATATCATATAACGGTAGCAACCTGAATACATTCTTTTCTATGGCCAAATTCAAATTACCTAAATGCATGTCCGTATTATTAATCAGAAGGCCAAAACACCATAAGATTTCTGCATCGAAAACATGCTGCCAGCTAACCAATCCTTTTTCCAAGAATGCATCCAAAACTATTGGCCAACCACTTCCTGTCCCTGTAAACTCTGCATCAATAGATTGAAGGGAAATCATAGACATTCTTCCATATTCGCCAGATCTATCAAACCGTTGAGCTTCCAAAAAGAGTCTACCATCCATTTCAAAAAGTCTGGTTTCGGCAGCAGGATAATTTTTAGCATGAATAGCTTTGGTAGCATGATATTCAGTTATTAGGACATCACGCCATCGTATAGCAATTGCATTATCTCCTATAGGAGAAAACTTAACTATTACATGAGATGAACTATTGCGACTAAAAGCCGTTAATTTCGGATGTTGCGGGGCCTCTTTCCAAATACTCTTTAATAGATAACGGCATATAACAGTCTCCAAATTGATACAACAACTAACATACTGAATAGCAAATAATTTTTCTTACTATACTATAAATACTATATTATCAAGATATTAACTATTTTTTTTTTATGATTAAGACTTGATAAATGAATAGCATTGTGTATTTTGATTTATCCTAAGCAATAAAGAAAAAAGGGGTCTTTTTAAGTTATAAAACAAGTATATTGTATTTTCAAAATAACCTTTGTATAACAAAACATCTTTCAATCTATGCCCAACTATTCAAAGGGGGATAATTTGGGAAAAATGATATTAAGAGAAGTTGATAAAGCCGAAATCATAGTGCTTGTTGATAATTATTCCGATCTTTTCCTTTCTGATACTGATATGGTTAAACGGCTCAAAATCCTGCCACCAGGTGCGCCCATGTCAGAGCCAGGATTATCATACCTCCTTAAAGTTCATTCCGGTTCGGATACCCATACATTGCTTTTTGACACAGGTATTTCTGGATCTTGTCTCCTCCATAACGCTAAAACTTTTGCATCCAGCAAGGCTGTATTGATGGGAGAGGTAAGTGCAAAATTTGAGGATATAGAAGCCGTCATTCTAAGTCATGGACATTTTGACCATTGCGGTGGTTTGCTGGAATTTTTTGATGAAGCTAAAAAAGATCTCCCCGTATTCCTGCATGATGGTGCATTTGTTCCCCGCCGTTTTGAAGTCATGCCTGAGTTCAAAGTTGACCTTCCTGCTATGGACGAAGAAGCTGTGATAAAGGCTGGTGCTGAATTGCAAAGAATCGATGGTCCTACAAGCATTGCATCTGATCTTATACTGCTGTCAGGTAATGTGGAGAGACAAACCGATTTTGAAAAAGGTATGCCTGGTGCTGAGGCAAAAATTGATGATAGCTGGATACCTGATCCCTTTCATGACGATCAAGGGATCGCCGTAAATATAAAAGGAAAAGGACTGGTGGTTATCGGAGGGTGCTCCCATGCTGGGATCATTAACACAGTCAAACATCTCCAAAAGGTATCTGGAATCAACGATGTTCATGCAGTTATGGGTGGTTTTCATCTTTCAGGGAAAAACGAAAAACTTATAGAACCCACAATCAGTGAAATGAAAGAAGTTGACCCCGATTATATTATACCCATGCACTGTACCGGATGGAATGCTATAAATCGATTTGCCCAGGAAATGCCTGAAAATTTCATATTGAACAGTGTGGGGACGACTTACATATTTTAATAAGTCGCCTAATTGACAGATTGATCCAGTCAGTTCCGGCGGGCTAAAATCATAAAAAACCATTGGTGTAAATAGGTAAAAACCCCTATTTTTTCAATAAATTATAGGTACTATTACCTATTGACGCACTTGTTCTGGTTTGTTAGATCTGAAAGCAAGATGGCGAAACTATAACAATGTTAATATATAATCAATCATATATTGAGGTGATATCATTTCCAATTATCAAATATCAAAAGAACAGAGTCGAGAAGCCCTTGAGAGTTATCTTGTAAAAAAGGCAAAAGAAAAAGCAAAGACACTTGAAATAGAAGAAAAACTTTCTGATAATTTGGGCGATTTTTATTATCCCGGTGAATTTAAAGATTGTTTTTTTATTCTAAAGCATCCCTTTGATCCGGTATTCCAATTCTTCCCTGCCAAGTGCACCAACAATCGTATCTAAAATCTTACCTTTTTTAACTAAAAACATGGTAGGAACACTTGTAATGGAATATCTTGATCCGATTAGGGGATTCTCATCCAGATTGAGTTTTGCAATTTTCAGTCTGGCTCTGTATTTTTTAGCAAGCTGATCTAAAATCGGTCCAACAGCTCGGCAGGGACCACACCATGGCGCCCAGCAATCCACTAAAACGGGAAGTGTTGATTTAAGCACCTCTCCATCAAAGGTTTGATCACTCACATTTACAGGCCGGCTTAAACTTTCAACAGGCAGCAGGCTTGCACATTTACCGCATTTTGGAGCCTCATCCAACCTTGACACGGGAATTCTGTTTTTTGCATTGCACTTTGAACAGGATAAAATCAAACTTTCATTCTTCATGTTTTCACCTTAAACTAAGTCAGCAATTTTTTTTCCATATTCCGTATGGCAATCGCCAAAAAATAATTCATAAATTTGAAGGCTTAAGTCAAACGGTATGAGATATCTCAATATAGTTTGAACAGAACATATTTATCACATTTGGTATAAACTATTCAAATAAAATAGCAGATTATTGTCAATTACAAATCAGGCCTTATAATTTAAGCATACCCTTATTGATGATAAATAAAGGAGGTTAACCCATGGGACAAATATTTACGATAACTAAAAATCAGAAAGAAGAACTCGTAAATTTAAATATAGATAGCCCGGATTTTGATTTTTTGCAGGCCAGACAAATTGCAAAAGACACGGCCCTTGAAAAATGTGATAACCCAATGATTCTTTCCTGGAAAAAGGGAAAGACAGGAGAGTCTTATCCTGATTATGAGTGTGGGCAAAACAAAAAACCTTTCTGGATAAGATATGCAGAGGGCAGGGGGGCAAACCTGACCATTGATTTTAATGATGGTGAATATGTGTTTATGATTTTAAAAATGTAAAATTAAATCATTTCAATTTTTATTATCTAAGAATTTATTTTTTACTGATAGCAAGTATTTCCCCGGCAAAAAAGAGGATGCCGGCCGTGACCTTGTTCTGAATGTTTGTTAATTGCCATTTTATCATCCATTGATACACTTTGGTGCCAAACAGTGCCCAGGCAAAAGAACCTCCTGCAATGCCTGGAAGTGTTCGATAAAACCCCCGCAACCCTTATCGGTATTTTATTTATTATCAGCAGCGGATTATATTTAATCAGGCAGGAAACCCGGCACAAGTTTGCATAAAACCATATTTTTCCGGATTGCTTTTATTAAAAACCTTTTATATAATTCCGGAGCATTTTTTCATTATTGCCTCAAATTTTCGGGAATGGAGGCAATGGCCTTGAGAATAGGTAATAAACAGCATCATTGTGTCCAAAATAGATTTTTTCATGTTAACGGATGAATATGTCGGCAAACAGCAATAAAATAGAGTTTATAGAACGTGGAAAGGGAACGCCTTTGGTATTCATTCACGGATCTTTAAGTGACTATCGTTCCTGGGCTTTACAAATTCAAAGTTTCAGCAAAAACTTTCAAACGATTGCCGTAAGCCTGCCTAATATGTATCCCAAACCTTTAGAAAGAGAAAAGAATTTAGCAGTTATTTTGCAACATGCTGATGATCTTTTAAGCTTTATAAAAGATTTAAAAAAAGGTCCTGTTCACCTGGTCGGGCATTCGCGTGGTGGTGCCCTTGCACTCATCCTGGCTGCCGGGCATCCTGATCTTTTTCAATCTGTTGTTCTTGCTGATCCCGCTCCTTTGGATGCTTTACTTCCAAAATTGTCAAAGGTTCTTGTGGAATTAAAAAAACGAAACACCTTTATTATTGAGGCTGTTGACCATATAGAAAAAGGTGATTTGGATAAAGGGTTGGAACTTTTCACAGATGCTGTCAGCAATAAAGACACTTGGAAAAAACTTCCTGAAATAGGCAAGCAGATTCGTAGGGAAAATGCATTATCTTTGAAAAGCCTTATTTTAGATGGAAAAGCCCTTTTTACTGTAAAAGATGCCATGAATATCGACATGCCCGTACTGCTTTTAACAGGGGAAAAAAGTCCTTGTCTTTACGGTATGATGCATACTGCACTTGAAAGCAGGCTTTGTAATTTTAAAAAAATAATCATATCAAAAGCTTCCCATGGAATGCACAGGGACAATCCAGACGAATTTAATACTATTGTTTTTGATTTTTTAATGAAACATAATAACCCCAAAAAACAGATCTGATAATATTGAAACATAAATATTGCCATAAAATTTAAACCAAAACAGCGATTGAGGCAGAACATGTTTGCTAACTTACCTTTACCACAGCCGGATGAAATTGTACCTTTAATGATCCAGGCATCAGAAGACCACCGAGCTGAAAAAGTTGATTTGACAGTGGGGGTATATCGTGATGATTCAGGACATACTCCAATAATGAGAGCCGTGCGGGAGGCAGAGAAATATTTAGCTGTTAATCGGACGACTAAAAGCTATGTAGGGCCTTTAGGTGATCCAACATTTGTAGGACTTATTCAAGAATTTGCATTTCAAAAAAAAATTAAAAGCAAATTTATTCGAGGCATTCAAACTCCTGGAGGCAGCAGTGCCTTAAGCCTGATTTTAAATCTTATTAAAAAAGCACAACCTCATATGACTATCTGGGTAAGTGATCCCACTTATGCAAACCATGGACCAACTATTAAGTCTATTGGATTAAAACTAAAAGAATACCCCTTTTTAAACCGGGAAACAAACAAATTAAAAACCGATTCTCTAATGTCGGCGCTTGATTCCTTAGGACCGAAAGATGCTGTTTTACTTCATGGCAGCTGCCACAATCCCACAGGGTTAAGCCTTTATGAAGCTGATTGGCGTAAAATTGCTGATATTGCTCAAAAAAGAGGTTTTTTCCCCATTATTGATACTGCCTATCAGGGCCTTGGGAGCGGCATCAAAGAAGATGCCAAAGGGTTAATTATTATGGCAGAAAAAGTCAATCATCTGGCAGTCAGTTTTAGTTGTTCAAAAAATTTTGGATTATATAATGATCGTGTGGGTTGTGCATTCCTAATGGGTACCAATGAACAAGAGATAAACATTGCACAAACTCAATTGGCTGCCCTGGCCAGACCCTGTCACTGGGTAGCACCTCAAAACGGGTCTGAAATTGTCAGGCACATAATGCTGACACCCCAATTAAAAATCATGTGGCTGGAAGAGTTGTCTGCCATGAAAAAACGCATTGCCGGGTTAAGACAGAAACTGGCTTTGGCGCTTCAAAATGAAACTCAAACAAAAAAATATGATTTTATTGCAAAAAATTCAGGTCTGTTTTCAATCTTGCCCGGAACACCTCGCCAAATGGAAATACTGCGAAAAGACTATGCCGTATATGGCCTTGATGATGGGCGCATTAATATAGCCGGGCTTAGTAAAAATAAAATTTCATACCTTGCTAAAAGTATTGCAACCGTGATTTAATAAACCAGAGCCCGCCCCTGTTCAAAATACTGACCCAGGGTTTCAGGCGAATGGGAGTCAGACCCCATGACAATGGGGATACCTCTTTTTATGGCAGCCTTTATAATCCAGGGACTTGGATATGCTTCGCCCACAGGATGAATAAATCCTGCCGTATTTATTTCCATTTTTAACTTATGGGCTTTGATTACATCCAGGGTTTCGTAAATCAGTTCCTCATACCAGAGGCTTTGTTCATCAAAATACCGGCTGGAATAATTATATTTTTTTATCACGTCCAGGTGACCGACACTATTACACCAGCCTGTACTTGCTGCCTGCTGAACTAAATGATAGTATTGGCGGCAAAAGGCCCTGATATCCCCTTTAAAGACGATGTTCAGGGTTTTATTGAATTCTTCTTCATTTTCATTGATCAGGTATGGTGTATTGTCAAGAATAATGGCGTGGACCGATGCTATCAGATAATCCCAGCCCAGATCAACAATGGACTTTATCCAGTCTGAGAGCTGGGGCACATATTCAATTTCAAGACCTTTAAGAATAATCAACTTGTGCCTGTAAGTTTTTTGTACCCTGTGGATTTCATCCCTGTAGGATCCGATTTTATCCATGTCCACGCTATACCAAGGATTAAAGGGAAGCGGCATATGGTCTGTAATGGCGATGGTTGTCAATCCTTTTTCAATTGCTGATCTTGCCAGATCTTCAATATTGCTTTTGCCGTCTGAATAGTTTGAATGCATGTGGAGGTCACAGAAAAAATCAATGGTCACAATAATATTTCCTTTAGCATCTTAGAATTAGATGAATTTTTCTTGCCAGGGTTTTTAGGACAAGAGCCTGGTTTTTGTCAACTAAAATGTAATAAAAATTCAACTTATTTTAAAAAAAATATTAAACAGGCAAGATAGTACACTTTATTTGGCTATTCTAAATCCAAAATGATCATTTCCTTTATCCTCATCATCGTAATAGCGAGCGCTGCTTTCCAAAGTGGCCTGATGGTAATTCCACGATCCGCCGCGCCAGGATCGGGTCGTAGAACCACTGACTTCAACTAAAGGATCAACTGCCGGGTCTGAGGTGAAAGCCTGGTAATTATCAGCCATCCATTCCCAGACATTGCCCGCCAGATTATAGAGCCCAAAGGGATTAGGCTGGCCGCTTTTAGCGGCTCTGACATGGTGTATGGCAGGATTCAGCTTCAGGTTATTCCAATTGGCATCATCCACACTTATACCGTCATACACAGCATAAAAATAATTCTGACTCCCTGCTTTTGCAGCATATTCCCACTGGGCCTCTGTCGGTAACTTCACATCGTAATACAAGGCAAAGGCTTTAGCCCCCCACCATCTAATAAATGTCACGGGATAATCCGTAACTTGATTTTTGGCTGGCAACCCTGTCGCAGCCGATGGATCGCTTTCAGTCCATCCCTTTAACTCGTCCCAGCTACTAAAATCATTAAATTGCTGATTTGTATCTTTAACATGGGATGTTGTGCCGTAGTCGTAGTAATTGGTCAGTTCCTGCCAGTTGAAATCCGCAGCATTATGTGGATCCTTGAGGGAAAATAGTTGTTGGGCTGAGTCAAAACCAATAAAGGCTATATTTAAAGGATTCTCTGGTTCGATTTTTCCTGTAAAAGGATCATTGTCCCCGTCTGCATCATCGTGATCTTTCATTACGCGTGTACCGCTGAGTTCATAGAGCACAAGGCCTGCATAACCTGAAGTACTGGTTCCGACAACGAGTGATTTACCCAAATCAGGTCCAGAGCTTCCGGTTTGAACTTCAATCAAACCATCTGAAAACGCTGCGTTTAAAAATTCAATGTATTGAGAATTGGTAATTTCCGTTTCACTTAGTTCAAAATCGCTGAGGGTCACCTGATGTTCTGTGGCATCTTTTGACTGGGGCCCCAGCAATGAGTTGTTCCCCATAGCAAACGTGCCTCCGGTAACGGATTTCATTATTATACCAGAGGGCAAATCCTTAGATGAGCTATTAATCTGCACAAGCTCTATATTGGAATATGCACTCTCACCCGTATTGTCATAACTTACAATCGTAATATAAAAAGCTGCACCGGTGGACAGTTGAACAGACAGGCTATTGGAATCGGCAAGATCAAAACTTTGGATCGAACCTGACCCCGTATAAGGAAATGCAGCATAATAAAGTTTATGTCCTAAGGCATTGCTGACTTTATTCCAACTTATATCCACCTGGCTTCCGTTGATAGATACTTGTAGTAACGGAGCTTCCAGTGTTTGCCCTGTAAAAGGGAAGCACAGTATCCCTATAATAATCAAAACTAAAAATTTGTGTGATCTCATTTCATAACTCCTCTTCTACTTATGGAGGCAGGTTAAGTTTCAGCGTCATAATGATTTTCAACATTGGAGAAAAAATCCATCTGGAATAGATTGAAACTTTTGAACCTGCTGATTTAAATCACATTGATGATCCCCAGTCGAGCCTTAAATGGTAATGCTGTTATCGGCACTTGTGCAATTATAATTTCGTGTTTTTCAACTGTGAAAAGAACTTTATATGGGAATTTGGGTATGTAGGTCTTATATAGATCAATTGATTCTTTCAGGTACCATTCAGGATTATTTCTTATTTTTTCAATACTATTTTTAACTGTTTTTTTAAATCGTTTTCCCAAACCTTCAGACTGCTGATCATACCACATGATTGCGTCATCAAATTCTTTTGCTGCCAATTCATGAATTCTAATCTTCATTGTATAAGCTATCAAAATCGATTAATTTCGATCGCCCATCTTTAACAGCTTGCCTCCGGTCCTCGACTTCATCCAGCCATAACTTCCGGATTTTATCTTCTTCGCAATCTATGCTGGCCATTATTAATTGAGCGAATTCAATCCTTTCATTTGGCGGCATTTTCAAGGCTTCATCCAATAGATTCTGTGTCATTGTTTTTGTCCTCAACAATTCATTTATATATAATATCTAAAATGATACTTGATAATTCCCCACGAGTCAAAAATTATATACAAAACCCGGCAAATAAAAATCTATGGGATTGTTTTTCAGGTATTTCAAGAGTAATTTCAGGTTTGTGTCGGTATCCATAAAGATTTTTGGTGCTGGATTCTCCAGAATAGGATAATTTATTCTTGACCGGCATCGATGTATGAAATTCTCACCAACCGTAAAATGCCTTGGCTACAGTTTAATAATCCCCGGACTTCTTAATAATAGTCTACTCCCCTTCGACCCAGCATTTACACGCAACACAAATAGACATAGTCCGCAGTTGAAATATTTAAGATAACGATATAATTCAAAACAGTTTTTCGTTAAAAATTGAATATAGGATGATGCAAGGATGGTTGAGGTTCAAAAAGGATAAAAAAGAAAATTTTTTTAGAAAACAAAAGCCTACTATGAAAAAAGAGAAGGCTATAAGATCTTTATAGGTAAAATTTCAATAGATTATTTATTGGTTGATTTGTTTTTTGCCGAAGACCCAGTATCTCTATCAAAAGCAAATTGACCAGAGCGTGAATTTCTACTCACAACACCCATGACATCCTTTTTCCATGAAGGCCAAGTTGATACTTTTTCTCTGGAACTTTTAATATGATCACGAAGACTACTGTGAGTTTTCATCTATTTCCTCCAAATAATGGGAAAGTAAGTTTGCTGCCAAATCCTCTCTTTCTAAATAAGAGCAAGGTAGCATTTGCATCCTCAATCTCCCGTTCTTTTTATTCCACTCTGAAACTGTACCATCTTTATTCTTTCTTTTCAATGGGTATCCGCTACCAAATTTCATTGAAAATAAATTAAAAAAGTTTCGTGGTCCAACCCCAACAAATGGTTCAAAAATAACCTTATCTTTAGAAGCCAGTTCAGTTGAAATTGAGTCAGAATGGAACTGAAAAGCCTTACTTTTTGGATAAGGCTCAATATAAACAACCCTTTTTATCCCGGCACCGATTATATGTTTTGCACAATTATGACAAGGAAAAGTTGTGCAATATAATTCGGCTCCTTCAGTTCCAATACCCGTTCGTGAACATGCTAAAATTGCTTCCATTTCAGCATGTACTATCCTTCCATATTCTGTGATATCTTTAATGCTGCTTTTATTGAGTAGATATTCTTCCATTTTTGTTTTTTGGTCTTCTGGTAGTTTTTCAATGATTTCATTGATAATTCAATTTTTTTCAATAGCATTAGAGTCATGTCGGCGCATATAATCTCTGCCATCATTGGTATCAGCAATTTCTTTCAATGTATGATTATACTCCGGCCAATATAAACCTCCCCCAAAACATGGGACATCATTAGCTCCTGTTGATACAATATTTTTATTTTTGGATAATACTGCCCCAACTTGTCGCGAAAGGTCTGCTGATCTTAATGAAGCTGAAAATGCCATAAACATTGCAAATTCATCAAATGTAGGGGTCACAAAAGGTTTTCCGAAAATTAGACTTAAAATCCTCCAAATATCATTACAAAATCTATCTTCATTTCCATCAAAATTTATAAAAAAATCTGAGTGCTGGAAAGTATCTCTTGTATGCTGACCATAATCAACACTTTCATCTTCATCTCTTTCAATCAGTTTTTTTGCATTTGTGTCTGATATTCCTCTTCTCTTTATTAAATATGTTTTCCGCCTCTCTTCGTCTGTATGGACTCCGATTAGAAAGAAACCATCAGGATAAATATTCCTTAATCTTTTAACTTCATCAGGAATTTTTAAAGAATTTATTATGAATGCAAATCTTTTTAAGGGTCTGTTTTCTTCACCACAAGTAGACTGTATTTCGCATCTTAATTGATTTATTTTTGCAGCAGAGGCTAATGCAAGGATTGAATAATCGCCAGTTTTTTTTCTAAGTTGATTTCCTGCTGTCATATAAGAATCAATTACTTCATAGGCATTTGAACCTTCTTCGATATTGCTCAGTTCTTTGATGATTTGTTTTGAGACTCGTATTTCTTTAGACTGGTAATCATATTGTATTAATCGTTCTCTAATTATTTCTGATACTTTTTTTAAATCAGTACCAACGGCCCCAACAAGCCCTATTATAATTTCTGAGTCAGTAGATGTGTTACTGATCCAATCATGCTCAAATTCCGAATAATTATTTTTTGATATCTTTTCAGACATATCTAATCACCTCCTTTTTACATGACTTATTGTTGTAGATTGGAAGCTTACTTGTATCGGTTGATCACTCAATAGGTATTTTTAAAGCAATATATCGGTATCGTCATCCAATTACAATATTTAACTGTTATAATTTTGGTGACAGAAGAATAAGACGGAATATTTAGCGGACGTCAATTTCAATACTAAAGAATAATTATCCTATGGAGATTGCTTCCATAAAGCACTCAGATTATCAACGACATCAGATCAAATCTTGACGAAATTTTAAGCGTTTACTTCTGGCTATTAAGCCCCCTTTCCGCCAGCGCAAAAAACCCGCACACTATCCCTGTCAGCCAACACCATGAGAATATGAAACTACAGGTACACTACCGATTTATTGCGTTCTACGATTGAATCATGTATCTTTTGATAGTGAATTTGTTCGGAGGTTTAAATATTAACACCCTTGAAAAGGACTAATTAGCCATGGGCAAAAAGTGTCTAAAATTCGTTTCTATTTCTGAGGCCTTAGAAGAGCTCAAAAACACCCTGATGATGCAATCCGAAGTGCAAAAGCAAAAAGAGATTGGACTGATAATAGAAAGTTTTGAAGAGTTTGAGATCCGAAAAGACTTATTAAAGGCGCATCCATCGGATTTGATAGAAAGGCATGGGCTATGGATAGAATCAGATGATAACAAAAAATTCTATTACGGTATTGAACTGGTGGAATTCTTTCTGGATCTGCTGAATTCTAAACCGTCTGAAGCAATCGGAAAAGTATACTCAAAGATTGAGTGGGTCAGTGCAAACGTTGCAAAACACCAGAAAACCGGCGCAAATGGGCTTTTAATTAAAACTGAAATGGAAAAATTCAAATGCGTGCAATGCGGGCATTGCTGCCTTGATCTATCAGACGCTTATCAGACGTCCGTTCCGGATTTTGATGTTATACGCTGGGAATGCGAAAACCGATATGACATCTTGGAATGGGTGGATTCATTTGCAGGCTTGAATGATATATGGGTCAATCCGAAGACCGGCGAATCAGTTAACCGCTGCCCCTGGTTAAGGAAACTCCCGAAAAAGGATAAATACATCTGCAAAATTCACGAGACTAAACCAAAACATTGTCTAAATTTCCCAAAATCTAAACGGCACGCGTTAGAAAATGGTTGCAAAGGATTTCACACAAAATATGCATTTAACAATACCGCACTACCTGAATCTTAACTGTCGGGAGGCTATACTTGATCACCAACGATGTATAGGAAACAGGAAGGACTGGTGAAAGAAGTAAACGCCTTTTGATTAGGGGCTCACAGCGACTGTAGATAGACACATTATGGGGCTTATATTTGCTACAATAATTTACTGAATATTCATTTTTTCCTTCTCAAGAAATATCAAGGATACTGCAGATATCGTTTACAAAATTATCCCGTATAAAATTTTGATTAGGATAATTTAGTCGTAACTTCGATCAATTTTTAATTTTGATATAAAAACCGTAAAAGCGGATGCATAAACCAATTTTTTGATTATAAAAATTCTATCGAACCAGATTTGAAAAATCTAAGGGCCATTTAAGGTTTGTATCGGTGTTTTTGAGGATTCAAAGCGCTGGATATCCAGTCTAATAGTCAGGAGTAACTGAGTTCTTTAAGTTTTTCCTTAGCATTTACAAAAATTATTTTGCCCTCTTTCCATACAGGGATTTTTAAATCCAGATTGGCCGCCTTTTCTATTGCTTTTTTGGATGCCCGGTGCATTGCATTTAGCGCCAGATTTGCATTTGACTCTTTTTTCAAATTTTTTTCTCCATAATCAAAGGGATATCACCGGAGTTGTCAAAAACTATCCAGTCATCCACCAGATATTTATACTGTTTGTTAAAATTTTCCCATCCTCTGTGGTATCTTCGAATGATTACGTCTTCAGGGACATTATGCCCGCCTTCAGCAACCCTTAGCTGAACACGTTTAATTGCCATTTCTTCATTTGGGAGATACAAAAAATACAAAATTATATCGTAGCCGATTTTTTTCCATTTTCTGATGTGGTCAATATAATTCAGCCCGCTTAATGTTGTTTCAAATGCAAAGGATTCTTTATTAGAAACGAGAGCATCCATTCTTTTTAAAAATAATTTTCCGGCTTCCAAATTAACACTTTCCGGATTGAAGGGCGCTATACCTTTAGCAATTAAATCAGCGTTTATAAAATTCAGACACTCGGCTTCAACAGGGAGAAAGTTTTCAGCAAATGTTGTTTTTCCGGCCCCATTAGGCCCTGCGATAATGTAGCATTTCATTTTCTGCCAAGGTGGTCCCTTAAAAATTATCAACATCAATAAAGTATAATCTGGTTCAACTATATCGACAAATGAATATTAGAACAAGATATAAATGTGAATGGGAGCTACATTTACGAGCACCCCGGTGTCAACTCACCGCTTATGAAGAAAAGGGCATAACATTTTGAATATATATGTTTTTTTTAAAAAATGATCACTCAAATAAAAAAGAGGTGCAATATGAACACTAGCTCACCACACAAAGGTATCTTGGAAAAATAAGTGACTCAGAGGCAATTCGATAGATCGACAACCTTCATGGATGATGAATCAAAAGATTGGGCCGATCCGCTATGGAATCGGCCCGGCATTTCAATAATCATATTTCAAAATCAAGATTTGTGTTGGTATCCATAAGAATTCCCGTCTTTGAATACTCACAACAGGGATAATAATTGTTGAGTGAACATAAGTGGAGTTTGCTATTTTCCGAATCAACAAAAAATTAAACTTCAATTACGTTCAAAACCGCCCCCTGATCCTTCCCATCTGGAATAACATAATAACAACAACTACAATCAGGGCAATCAACACGAAATCCAGCTGCTAAACGATCTACCAGACTAGATCTTCCCAATAGAGGGTCGTTTCTTCCACACACGCATATCCATGCAGCATTATTCCCAGTGGCTATGGCTTTTGATGTTTTTCCACTTTTTAACAAGACTTCAACGATTTTTTGTTTCTGGGACATCTGAAATATCTCCTAATTGTAGTCCAATCCTTTTTGAGTGCAATTCTCAATTAACTTACGCCTTAAAATTCCCAAAATTCGGACAGTGATAATGATACTTGACTTTCATTAACGGAGGCAATCTCATTTTTTTTGCCTTTTAGGACCACGCCCTCACCCGCCGGAAACCGGGGTCCGGTCCGCTCAAAGTTTTTGCTTTGCGCAGTCAATGACCTCCGGCAAACCCGGAGGCTTGATTGTGAACCGCTCAAAGCGGTCAAAAAACCATGAACCACCTAAAGGTGGTCAAAATAATTCCAACTGATCAATTTTTCGATCAGCTTCTTCTTGCTTTTTTATATATTGCTTTACAATTTCTTCATTCCGACCAACAGTTGAAACAAAATATCCTCTGGCCCAAAAACTCTGACCAACAAAATTGTGACGTCTCCCTGCATATGTCCTTGCTATGTGGATTGCACTTTTCCCTTTAATATATCCTACAACCTGAGATACAGAATATTTTGGTGGAATCGATATCAGAACATGAACATGATCGCCCATAAGATGCCCTTCTATTATTTTCGATTCTCTTTGTAATGCCAATTCTTTCAAAATTTCACCAAGATATTTTCTCAATTGGCCATAGATCATCTTTTTCCGATATTTTGGAATCCAGACCAAATGATACTTGAATTCCCAAGTCGTATGCTTTAATTTATTATAATTGTTCATCGAAAGTCTCCTATTTTGTGATCTTTGAGCGGTTCACACTATTGGAGACTTTCGTATATTCCCGAAATTGTCAAACTCTGGGAGTCTCTCCGGCAAAGCCGGAGGTTTACCCTTTTTAATTAGGATTTCGTTGTTGCAAAAGACAGATCATTTTCATTTTCCAAAAAGTCCTGCCTTTTGGCAGGCTTGAAGGAAAGGTTTTTTAAGGAAATTGTCATCTACCCAAGGGTCATTTTCAGCTGTTTTTAACTTTCCATCCAAATATTCAAGAGGACTCAGTCCATAATTTTGTGATTCATCAACGACTTCTCTTATCCAACCCTTTCCATCGTTTTCTCCACAGCATTTTGCTTTATACCGTTCTTCAATCCCATAGACATCATTCCAGGTGGAAATTTCTTCTTTCAATTCATCCGGACCGGCAGAAAACTCAATGTCTTCTGGTGTGATATCACTCCAATCCTTGCATTTCAGATCAAGCTGCAATTTAATTTGATAAGATCTGTCCGCATACGGATAGAAGGCTTTCCGAATCCCTTTGGTTGCTGACAATAATGGATCTTTGGGTTTAAATACCGGGTCTTTGGATAGTTTATAGGTGCTGTTGCATTCATGACATGCTGGGACCAGGTTTTTAAAATTGATTGAATTAAACGGATATATGCTTTTGGGCAAATAATGATCGTATGCTTCTCTTTTGCTATGATAGATGCCTTTGATGTCCATGATCCCACAAAACGGGCATTTGCCGCTATTGTTTTTCATTATAAATTTTTTATAATGATCCTCTATCTGACTTATTTTTTCCCTTAATGCGGACAGGTTTAAAAGATCTTGTGAATAGAGCCCTTTGAAAAAAGCAGTCAGCTGCCTTGCAAGCCCGGTATGGAATGCTTCCAGGTCTTTGTATCGAACAATAGCGATAGATGGATCATTACAGCAAATCTTCTCCAGATTATTATTGGCCTCATACCAGGAAATAAGTTGTGATATCTGGTGTGCGGACAGCGTTGAAAAAATTTGATAAATACGTTCAATATGCCCATTGAAAAAATCAGCTCCCTTTGCATCAGAATAATGAAAGGATTCCATTAACTCTTTTAGTTCCGGCATATCATCAAATAGAGCAAGATCGTATGGGCCGGACTCAGGCGCTTTACACCAGACCTCATAAAAAATAAAATCCAGAAAATGTTTCATTATTTCCATGGGGTGTGGGATGTAGACGTAGGGGAAAAGCATTAGTCCTCTGTCTTTTCCATACTGTCTATAATTGTTTTTGAGAACAAAACTTTTTCCACTGAATCCCCAAGTCGTTGGTCCAGTTCCTTAAGGATTTTTTTCTTATCTTCGCCCGATTGAAACCGTGTTCTAAGTTCATCAATGATGCTTTGTGCATACCCGCCGATGGTTTCTTTTTTGTCAAAGGTTTTCAAGGTGATCTGATTGATGGAGGCGCCAAGGGTATTATAATCCGGTCTTGTGACGGCCACGCTTTCTTTCTCTTTTTTGAATACCAGAACCTTCTCAGGTTTGCTGTCAGAAATTAAAAACGGGGTATGGGTGGTGATCAGCATTTCCCGTATGGTTTTTCGATATGAATGCCCAAAGCAATCTTGAAGCCGTGAAATAAATTTTGATCGCCAGTCCGGGTTGAAATGGGTTTCCGGTTCATCCAGCAAAAACAGGCTGCTGGTGTTTTTATACAAGAGGCACAATCCCAGACTGTGAAGGAATTGGTGTTCTCCGTCGGACAGGGATTTTGCATACACATCATCTTTAACACCGGTTTTCACGAGAACCAGATCTTTAAACCGAATGATCCGCTCGTCAGACGGCAGCACCGGTATGGTTTCATTCACATAAAGGCTTGTCGACTGATACAGATCTTTTTTAAGTGTTTCACTGACCGATTACAGATTTAAAGTCAGCAACATCTGAAAACTGTGAAACAAATCCAAGATACTTGAGAAATGATTCTTAAATGCTTTTTTTGTTTCCGGGGTTACCCAATAGTCCAATACCAGAGAATCGGTTTCATCATCAAAAAATGAACAGGTCGCACACTGCACCAGTCGGTCAATGACCCCGATTCTTCGAACAGATCCATCTTCTCTTTGATCATTTTTTTTAAAGGCAGATGTTAATTCAACGTCAGTTTCGAATCCGAATTCCGTGCTTGATCTTCTAAACTCATCGAGTAATTCCGCGTCATATTCCACCTGTCTATGTTGACGGATAATAATCCTGAACTGTTTTAAGCCTTCGATCCCCACATCCTGCTTAAATGGTTCAAGTATCTTTTCATCCTGAAACAGAAAATTGCAGATCAGTATGGCCTGGTTCATCTCAGCATCCAGAAAGGTCATGTGGCCCTCGGGCCCGGGATAATCCGACTGCCGGGTGAGATGGTAGAGGTATGCATCAAAATTAATGAACCGCATTTTAAAAAAAGGCAGGCTTAAAATTTCATTTTCCCCGGATGAATAGGCCAATACATACTCGGGCAGCATTTCCCAAGCTTCCATCCGGGGCAAAGGCTTGTTTTCGTTTACATCCGGATGATTTAACAGATACACCTTGGCGCTGCTGCCCACCTCTTTGACAATCTTGATATGGGCCAGCACCTTTTGGTCGCCATATTCAGGGGTGGCTGGTGGGAAAATCAGATATTCCAGTTCAAAGGCATTGGGAACAGCTACTTCATCCTGGAATCCGCCGGTATTTTCTTCTTCATCATAATCAAATTCGTCCGGGCGTTTGGTAAGGTATTGACACTCCAGATGGTAAAAGATCGCGGCCAGCACTTCCAGAACATTGGACTTTCCACTGCCGTTCGGCCCTGCCAGCACATAGGGTGCAAATCCGTTATGAGAGCCCCGGTCCCATTCCCGCTGGAAATGAAGTTCAAATCCTTTTTGCAGGCAGCGGAATGGTTCGTTTATTTTCAGCCGCAGCAATATCATGAGGCCATACGGATCTCCATGCGGTTTTCGATCTCATTAAATACCTGTAACGCCTTTCCTGAGGCCAGCAATTCAAAGAGCCATTTTTTTACCTGGTCATACTCCTTCATGCCCAATGGGGGATCTTCCTCATCCATGGTCTCCATGAATTTTTCTTCTGCTTTTATCCAGAAATCGTCCAGGGAAAAGCAGTCGTTGTTAAGATCAGCAATATATAATTGGAATAACTGGTGCAGGGTCTGCTCCCGGCTGAGCGGTTCTTTTTTTGGATCATCCTGAACAGTCAGAGAGGGTTTGCCAGGTTGAGGCACACCAGTGGTTATATCGTTTGCTTTCAGTTCATGAACCAATGGAATCCGACTTAAATCCAGCTCGCCCTTGAATGCTTTCTGGCTCAATGCGCCATACAGAATTTCAAGGTCATTGAGGCTGTCCTGGTACTTTTCTTTGATGGACTCTGCCTTTTCGACGATTGCGGCGAATTGAGTTTGGAACTTGGGAGGAGGATAGCCAATAACAATCTTTTCAATTTTTGTCGGGGAGGTATGCCTTACTTTCAATCCAGCAGCGTTAAAATCAATTGATGCCCTTACACCTTGAGAATTAAACATTTCGAATAAAAACGAGAATTGAAGACCATTAGTTTGAGGAACAATTTTACCAAGTCGTTGATTGTGTAAAAAACTATTCGATTCAGGAACAATTATAGGACTGCCTAACAAGCCAGAAGCTTGTTCTGTCATAGCCACAAGCATCTCTCCCTTTTTAAGGACATACTCCTCCAATATTTCTCCTACATAATACTTTTGTTTATCACCACGATCCCTATAACCACCCTTTTCGTAAAAGTTTCCAGGCGTGAGCAAAACATAGTCTCCACTTTCTTTAAAAAATTTACTCTTGAAAGCATAACCATGTTTTATTTTAAATAAATCTCCTAATTTTTTCTCTTCCCATCCTTTTTCATTCCGCACAGGATCACCAAACATCTCCAGAAAAGTGCTTTTCAACAGTTCATCCAAATCCGTTATGCTCTTTTTACGTTTGGCGATCAGGGATTCGGCTTTGGATAGTAGGGTGGCGATTCGGCGCTGGTCATCGGGAGAAGGAAAGGGTATTTTAATTCTTTGCACATCTCTTGGATATAAATGGATACCTTTAACTTCGTTTTTGATTTTCTGTTTGCCTTTAAAAGATTTCAAATAAGAATTAAGGAAAAACGGATCTATTTCTATTGGTCTTACGATTAGCCATTCACCTGTTGCAATAATGCCATCTAAATCTTCACCAACAATAGTATTTTTATTACCAACATAGTTTGCATTATGAGCTGCATTTAATATGATAGTATCACCAGGCTTCAATCTTTTCTTTGAATACTTTTTATAAAACTTCTCATCTACAAAAGATCCAAAGCTCCCATTAAACTTACCATCCTCATCAATATCTCGAATTTTTAATATGGGAAATCCTTTAACTCTTTGCTCGTTCTTGGAAGGTGTTTTCCCATTAAAAACTTCTGCAACCTCCTCAATGCGAATCATAATCCCACCATCCCCCTCAACTCCAGCAACTCCCGGATAATCCCACTTTTGATCTGTGTGAGATCCTTCTCATCCATCTCCCCGACTTCATTGGCAATCAACCGGTCCAGGATCACAGACGGTTTTTCATACTCGATCTCTTCAAATACCATCTCTTTGTATCGGTTGGGAGACAGATCATATTTTTCATCCACAATCTCCTGGTAAGGGACAAAAAAGCCTTTGGGATTTTTCCGGTCAGTTTCCTTTTGAGGGTCTCGGTTGTTAAAGCTTTCCACGATATCCTGGAGGTCACCATGGGTATCAATTTTGTTTCGCTTATCGTCCAAAGAATACCCATCGGATTCCATTTCATAGAACCAGACGTTTTCCGTGGCCGGTTCTGATATTTTATCTTCTTTGTCATATACCTTGGTCAAGACTATAATGGCAGTGCTGACACCGGCATAGGGTTTGAACACACCGCTTGGCATGGTGACCACAGCCTTTAAATCGCACCGATCCAACAATATTTTCCTGGCTGCCACAAAGGCATTGCCCGACCCAAACAGCACCCCCTGGGGAACGATAATTCCAGCAGTCCCCCCTTTTTTAAGCATTCGAACCATGCTTTCCACAAAGAGCAGTTCGGTTTTGGTGGTGGACAGGCTTAAATCTTCGTTGATGTCTCCCTTATCAATGGAGCCGGTAAAGGGCGGGTTGGCCATGATGATATTGTATTGATTGGGTTCGTTAAAACTTTTGCTCAAGGTGTCTTTATAATCCAGCAAGGGCTCGTCAATGCCGTGCATCATCAGGTTCATCATGCCCAATCGCACCATGGTGCTGTCGATATCATAGCCTTGCAGGCTTTTGTTGAGGATATCCTTTGCATTCTGGGTCAATCCGGCACTGACCGATGTCCGATAGAATCCGTCTTCATCCTGTTTGATATCCTGATTCCCGGATTTTCTGGCCAGATCCGTGACAATGTATTGATAGGCGCCCAGAAGAAAGCCGGCCGTACCACAGGCAGAATCTCCAATCCGATGTCCAAGCTGGGGTTTGACCAGTTCAGCAATCAATTTGATAATATGGCGGGGGGTTCTGAACTGGCCGTTTTTCCCGGCTGAAGCAATTTCAGAGAGCAGGTATTCATAGACATCTCCCTGGATATCCTGGAATGCCTGGCCTTTTTCAGAAGAATCGGTTTCCATGATATGGAAAATCTCATCAATGGTTTTAACCGCTTCCACCAGCAATGAGGGCTTGGGGATAATGAACACGGCATTTTTCATGTGATGGGTAAACCCGGATTCTGCACCGTTCATATCTTTGAGATAAGGAAATACTTTGCTTTGCACATGGATCAGCATTGCTTCAGCTGCCATGTGCTTGAAATCGCTCCAGCGCAGCGTGCTTTTATCCACCTCAAAGGGTTTTTGATCCTTTTTTTCTTTATCCCGGTGTTCGGGCGGTACCTAGGTTCCTTCAAATTTGGATGTATAGGATTCTTTTGTAAACTCGGCATCAGACTGCAGGTTTAAATCCAACTCATCCAGCCGTTTCATGAACAAGAGATAGGTGATCTGTTCAATGGCAGTAAGGGGATTGGATATCCCCCCTGCCCAGAACTTGTCCCAGAGCTGGTCGATCTGTGATTTTAATTCAGGATTATGTTGAAGCATTTTTTTTCCTTAATCATCTTTTATTTTCCAGTGACCGCCCTTATCCGGGCCGATGCGTTTGAGACTGCCGTTTTTCTTAAGTTGTGCGATCTGCCATTCGATCCCCTTGGGGGTTAGTCCGGTTAATTCAGCCAATTGAGCTGTTGTAATATCCGGGTTGTTACGAATCAGTTCAAAGATTTTCTCCCTAGTTTTCTCCCTAGTTTTCTCCCTAGTTTTCTCCCTAGGTTTCTCCCTAGGTTCTTCAGTTTCAGAGACTGTTTTATAGCTTGGTCTTGAAAACTCAAGAGAAAACAAGGTGGTGTAATCAATTTTTACATTGGGACAATTTTCTTTTTTCAGGGCTTCATATATCCGCTCAATACCGGAACCCATTTTCTCGATGTAGTCACATCGTAGCAACAATGCGGCAATATTGGGATTTCGGCAGACACTTCTTTTGCCAAAATCCTTTTCAGGCAATCCTTTGGGCAATCCGCCCGGATTGTAAATTTCCACACGGTCGTCAAAGACTTCCACCATGACCTGGGCGCCCTGCTCGAAGTAATCGCGGTGACAGATGGCATTGATCACCGCTTCGCGCAAGGCCACTTCCGGCAATTCCAGGATTTCATTGCGGCGGGCGCTGTCCTTTGTGATCTCCCAGCGCAGCTGCAAATGCTTTTTTAAAAACAGCAACGCCTCTTCAACATTTTCAAGGATATTGCCGGTTAATTCCTTTCGATCCAGAATATAGGCTTTTGTTGTCCCTTTAAAAAGAGCACAAACCACATTAACAAACGGCTGTCTGAGCCCTGGATCTCTGGTAAAAAAAAGCACACCGGTCTGGTTCAGATAAAACCGGTCGTCTTTGACATCACCGGCCCCCAGATTCAGCAGAAGATTTTGAGGGTCACTTTTTTGGGAAATTCCGGCCAGAGACAGGAAATGTGCCAGCCGGGCGTCATCCAGAACCGTTTCCCAGTCAAGGTCCATCCGAAGCTGCTGATCAAACCTCACCCTGCCTTCGGACTGGATAAACGCAGTGATGTCATGGGTATTCATTTTTTGGGAGCTGGCCCCGTTTCTTAAATAAAATCCCTTGCTGCACCGATGGGGACGATTTGCTCCTTCGGGCACATGAACGACAACGAGTTTTTTGTCCGTCAGCTTTTCGATGAATATGGCCACAGGCGGATCACAGGCAGCGGCCATGGTTTCAATTTTAGAAAATAGAGAATTGGAAAAATCGCACCCGACAACCTGGTTTTGGTCGTTCACACCGATAAAAATTCTGCCGCCGGAGGCATTGGCAAAGGCAACCAGCTCCTTTGAAAGGTCAGTGTTGATATTCTGCTTGAACTCCAGGGTATAGCCTTCCCCCTCTTCCAGGATAAGGGCCAGTTCTTGTGATGTTGTTTTTCGATGAATCATGCTGCCAGCTCCTCAGTCAGCGCCAGGATGTCATTGATCAGAGCAGGACTGAAAATGCCCCGAATCCTCTGGGGGTGCAACACCGTAAAAGGGGACTGGATCAAATCGCGTTTTTCAACTTTCTCGCGCTCGATAATAAACGCTTTCAACAACCTTAAAAACTCCAACTGCCGGCTGTTAAGGTCTGTATGTTCTTTAATGAACTGATCAAACGCCTTTGCAACGGTAACAGGAAAGCTCGTTAAAATTTCAATCCCCAGAATATGGCGGATAAATTGGACAAATCTTGCTTTTCTGTTCTGATAGACAGCTTGCAATAAATTTTCAGTAATATGGGGATGACTGTCATAAAGCGTTTGGGTCAGTTCTTGGGTTTCCTCGGAAGAGAGCGGCTCACCCCTCTTAATCTTTAAAAGGATGGGGCTGCTTTTTGTCAGTGCCATAATCTGTTCTTCCACCATCTCTTTGTAACGGGTGATGCTGACCGCCTCGTTTTGAGGCCCAAATTCAACAAATTCTTTATTTTTTACTTTATCTTTCAGGTCAAGTAGAACAGGTCCTGATCCACCCGTGTCTTTTTCTCTAAATTTCATCAAAGGGGCTAATTTTTCAACCAGGATATCAAATGTTTCATCTATGGCGGTTGACCAATAATTATTCTGCTGGGAAAATTTTATCAACTCCTTTTCGCGTTTCACAATATTTACAGACAAGGGGAGTTCACTAATTTGAGTAACAATGCCGTTTTTTAGATTTTCAAATCTTTCTTTTTCATGGGACATCAATGCCAGGGAAACGTCAAGTACATCTTTTTCAAATCGCATCGCTTTGAAATCCGCTTCTGATACGGTTCGAAATAAGGGTTTGACCTGGGTTCTCAGAAAATCAAATTTTTCAGTATCCAGATGATTCCAAAAATTATCTTCTTTTACTTGATGAAGGATTTGTGCGGCTTCCTTGATAATAACGGAAGAAGCAGGAAGCCCATTGATCTGTTTTCTAAGCGTCTCGATTTCTTTTGTAAAAATGGCCACATTCTTAATGTTCAATGCTTTTTCAATCTTGTCCAAACGGATACCAAAGAGTCGCACCGGTAGTGGGAGCTGGGAATTTGTTTGTTTGCCTTCGGGCTGGAGTTTGAAATATTCAAAATTATCCCAGCAATCCATGATTAAGAAGACCTCTTTTTCAATGCACCAGGGCTTGCTTTTGGCGGGTTCCAAAAGACGGGTGCCCCGTCCGATCATCTGCCAGAATTTGGTATAGGAATAGACCGGTTTTGCAAACACCAGGTTTACAATTTCTCTGACATCGATTCCGGTATCAAGCATATCAACGCTGATGGCAACGCGGGGCATATCATTGTTGGTGAATTGATCCAGAAGTCCGCCTTTTCCATAAACTCTTGGATCATCCGATACGATTACCTTGGCAAGATCTCCTTTGTATTGAGGAAAAAGCATATCAAAGACTTCTTCCAGTCTGCGGGCATGTGCTTTTGACGCACAAAAAAAGATGGTTTTCCCCGGCAACACGCCATTAAAATCCTTTATGCACTCTTCCATAAATTCTTTAACAATCAATGTATTTGTGCCTTTATTGATTACTTGTTTTTCAAGTTGAGACCCTTCAAAATTGATTTCCTCAACATCTATACCCTCCATGATCAACTTCTTCTGATCGTTCAGGGTAATGGTTCGTTTACTGATACCATCCATTTGAAATTTGGTCTGAATTTTCATGACCTGGAAATTTGAAAGAAAGGGCGGTTCATTGTTGACCGCTTCTTCAAATGTATAGGCAAATGTTGGCAGTCCTTCCTCGCATTCAAACAAATTAAATGTGTTGTGGTCGATCATGTTGGTTGGCGTTGCGGTTAACCCCAGGGTTATTGCTTTAAAGTAATCAAGTATTTCCCCATAGGTGTTATAAATTGACCGATGGCTTTCATCGATTAGAATGAAATCAAAAAAATGCGGTGACAAATATCCGGATTCATCCCGAATAATATTCAGCATGGTTGGATAAGTTGAGATATAGATCCTCCGATCCTTGCTTAGTAATTTCTCGCCTACATTTGGCCATCGGGGTTCATCCGGCAAGTATTCTTTAAAGGCGTTTAAGGCCTGTTCTCTCAATGCAATCCGGTCAACAAGGAAAAGAACCCGTTCCATGTGGCCTGCTCTCATGAGTGCATCAACCAAAGCAATACTTGTTCGCGTCTTTCCGGTGCCGGTTGCCATGACCAGCAGGAAAGATCTTTTTTTTTGTTCAATGCCTTCTAAGACAGAACGAATCGCCCGAATCTGATAATCACGTCCGGCAATATCTGTGTTTATCAATTCATGGGTCAGAGATTTCCGATTTTTCCGGATATATTGAAACCGTTCCAAATCCTCTAATGTCGGGAAACCGATAATTTTACGCGGCGGATAATTGTCCAAATCCCAAAAAAATGTCTCAAGCCCATTGGTATAAAAACAGAACGGAAGAGATCCACTTGAATTCTTTTGGATATTAAAACAATATTGTTTTGCCTGTTCTCTGCCTATTGCCGGGTCTTTACTGGTTTTCTTTGCCTCTACTACGGCAACAGGCTTACCATTTTTCCCCAGCAATACATAGTCGCTGAACTGATGGCCCTGATACGGGGTTTGGGCTTCTGCAACACCTTCGGGAAGATCTACAAGGATATCGTACTCTTGAACGACTTGTGTGGGATCATTGACGTTCCAGCCTGCTTTTGCAAGCTGTTTATCAATCAGTTCTGCTCTTGTTTGCTGTTCAGTATTCATTACACAATTATCATGGCTGTTGAATATGGATTGCCAATTTTTTCCTTTTTATATTCTTCCATTCTGTTTTTAAAAGATAAGCAAATGACTGTGGAGACTTTGAAAACGATTTACATTTATCTAAAGGAATCGGTTTTTCAAATCGATATGCGTTTTCTATGAGAAAACACTTCCCAATTTTTTTTCCTTTGTAATAAGAATTGAAATCATCGAAAGTGATGTGACCACAGCCGCCATAATTTTCCCACAATTTTGAGGGATCATCCACTTCACAGCTTTTAACATCAAAATACCCGACAATTTGTTGTACCGGCTGAGTGGCGTAAAGAACAATCGACTTAATATCTTCCGGGATACCATTTTTTCTGAATTCTACCGTTTTATCACCAGAAAGGATGGCGTCGGCATACACTGGCTTTATCGACAATGCAATCACATCTGAAGTTTTTGCTTTATCCATTTAACCCCTTCTGGTTTAACTTTTGTAATCGATTGCGGTGTTCCATTTAAAACAAAATTCTCCTTTAATTCCTTAACCCCAATACTTGATTCAAGTTGTTTAACATATCGAAATTTTATTGCCAATGTATCTCT
Source organism: Desulfobacula sp. (assembly GCA_018645325.1). Lineage (GTDB taxonomy): Bacteria > Desulfobacterota > Desulfobacteria > Desulfobacterales > Desulfobacteraceae > Desulfobacula. Next base: position 32,161 of record JABGOU010000020.1, on the reverse strand, counting down.
TTTGGATCTTAAACACATATCTGCAATATCGCTGTATCTATAAACCGTTCGCGAGCCAACATACCTTGCAATTTGATTTGCATTAGCTGAACGCATAAACCCTTCAACTATTCCCACTGTATTAATGGAAGGTTTATGCTGGGACCTGTAAAATAACAGGTTGTCTCCACGCCTTAATAAGTTTGTTGCTGAATTACTCAGGTAAGCTTTTTTAATACTGTTCCCGCATGGCTTTTGATCTGGAAATAATGAAAGCTCCTCACGCATTTCAGGAAAAAGGATATCATGAAACTCTGGTTTTATTGGGACAATAAAAGTTGAATTCTTTCCGAATTGAGTAACGCGTGGCCCAAACTTTATGTGAAAATCAAGTGGACTGTATTTTAAGATATCTTCCTGTGAAAATACTAAAGATTTATGCATAAAAATTTCATCTTTACCCTCTATTTTAACGCATTCAAATCCAAACGATTTTGCAAACTCTATAAGGTCATCACGCTTTGGAAATGTCGTAAAATACAGATATCGATAGTTATTTTTATCAGCAAAATCAAAAACAGTTTTTAAAAGAAGTTCTCCATATCGGTTACCATGCTGATTATCAGAAACTTTGAATGTGCAAAGCTTTAATGTCTTTCCTGACTCGCCTGTCTCTAACCTCTCTTCTTTTTTAAGGATACAAATACCAGCAAGACACGAATTCCCTTTGTCTGATATTATATATGCTTCTCGATGATCCAGCTTACATTTTTTCAACCAATCATCAAACCCTGGATAATCTTCCCGGAGGGAAGAAAAAATCGGATCTGTTTCATCAATTGCATAGACTTTTTTGGTTTCAACTGATGGCGGTGGCGGCGGCGTTTCATCAAAAAAATCTTTTAATAATGCAATTGCATCTCGCAGATAAAGCACCCGTGATTGCAGGCCCGTCTTTTTTGCCTTTTTATGAATGCCTTTATCTTCTGTGACAAGATAATCAACTGCATCACCTTTTAGAGATGCCAAAAAGCAGTTGTCCACATAATCATTTGAACCAAATTCAGGCAATCCAATATGTGTTGCATCCAAAACAGTAAGAAGTGGTGGTGAATCGATAATATTATACCGTTTTATAAGTGTTTTTCTGAGATTCTTTCGGCTTACATCTTTATCCCTGTTGAGATCATGTTCGACCGCTGGATGAATATAAATAACATTCCCAGATTTCTGTACCAAACTATGAAACTGTAATGCTAACTCCGTATTAATTTCAAAGTCAGTTAAGGAACCAGGTTCCAATGGAATGATTATATTCGTATCAATTAAGATATTCATACAAGGTATTCAAACGCCATGAAAAGAATAAGAGATGTTCTGTTATCAGACAGAAACGAAAAGTTTGGAGATTTCTTTGTATTGTTTTTTATGGCTGTATCCATTTCAATCGATCCTGAACAATTATTTCCAGTCTTTCTAGTTATTTACACACAGTACCATCATTTCAATATCGTTTAATCGCTGTGAAATCAATAAAATATAGTAAATTTATATGAATTTGGGTCATTCCTGATCAAACACTGTTTTCTTATCTGAAAATGCAGCCATATAGGCCTTCCCGTCAGAATGACCAACATAAACACATATAATATTTTAGATGGCCCATTACTTTTAACAAATGAAAGGAAAGAAAAAAATAGAAAAATTAGCCGTTCAATTTTGTTTCAAATATATTAAAAGTCAAACATTCTTGCAACAAATCTTGACTCTTCCAATGCTCAATAATTCAAACGGTATCATTAAGATTTTCAAGGAGTAATTTTTCGAGTGCAACGTGTAAGATTTACTTTTTTATCATTTCTCAGAATACAATATGTGGTGTCCGCAATCTTTTCATCCCCAACCTCTTTGCCATCCTGTTCTGGGGGATGCCAAGGCGGTTCATGCGAAAGATCTTGATATCTCTGCCCATCTGCTTTGCAGCCCTAAGATCGGCTATGTAGGAATCCACAGTTCGTCTTGCCCGGCCAATAGCTTTCCCGATATCTTCAGAGTTGAGGCCTGGGTTTCCTGTATATGCCCTCCGGGCAGTATCCCTTGCCTCATCTTCCGCTAATTGTCTTGGGCCGATGGCTTTTTTTGCAGCATACAGCAGGGGGTCATTCCCATCCAGATCTTTTATAACTGCTTCTACTTCCGCCACTCCCGTTGACTTATTAGCACTCCATCTGTGAGCCCCATCCAGAAGTCGGTATAAGTCAATTTTGTCAGGAACCGATTCCACCTCAATGGGGTCAAACCTGAACCCATCCCTGATGTTTTCGGCAAATATACCAACACGCCTGTGATCAATTCCCTTTCTTGGAAAATTTCTTCATCAAGGACAATTGAAGAAATGGGAATTTTACTTGTCTTTTGAGTCATGATTTTTTTCAAAATGGAGTTTAACGATGTCTCCAATTTATCGGAACTGGACCACTGAGCAGGAACGTTTTTTTAATGGCGCATATGATGACTGTCAGAAATTTTTAACATTATTCCCGCTGATTGTTTCCGGACTTAAAACCCAGCTCTTTTTTAACAGATTCTTCAAACTCTTTGAAAAACTGGTCCTTTTCCTTCCAGTCAGGGCCGAAGTGTTTGTTAAAGTAGGTACTGAACCTGTTAAAAAATTTCAACCACAAGTATCATTTTATCTTTTAACGGGCTTTGTGTATTCATAGCTTTTTTTTACCTCTTATTTTAATTTTACAATCGTTGAATCAGGTATAGATACATCGGAAGCCGGCTTAAGTTTTTAATGGCCACAAATTGAGAGAGCATTTCGCGTTGTTTTTTGCTGGTGTTTAAAGGAGATAAATAGAGTGCCCCTTTGCCGGAATACCGGTCAAGACAGCTGTTCATAAGATCAATGAGCGATCGGGTATGGTTGTGGGAAAGTGTTTCACCTAAGATAAAATTACCCGTGATTTCAACCTTATCAAACTGATTGTTCACATGGATCATCATCTGGAACGCCTCTCTTATTTTGGCAGGGTCCAGTGGTTTTTTTAAGTGGTTTAAGGTGGCGGCATCTGCTGATTCAAAGCCGATGTTAATATACGTATAATATGGCAGTTCATTCATTGCCGCCATTAATTTATCTTTGCCTGACAAAAGGGAATCCACACTCCCAAATAAAAAAAGAATCGGGTTTTTAATATGTGATTTTTCCAGATTAAATGATGCATAGGCTTTCCTGGCTGCCAGTTGTATCAGTTCGCCTCCGGCAGCAAGGGCATCGTGGTTTCCTAAAAACAGGGCATTATAGTTGCTCAGGTTTTCTGTGTAAAATGCTTTGAGCTGTCTTATCTGCTGCAGGATGTTGTCCTCGGATCGCGGCTGGAATTTATTTTTGGTTTTGATACAGCAGAAGTCACAGTGATAGAGGCATCCATCGGCAATCATCAGGGGGATGACATTGTAATCCACATGACGGGTATCCGGCGGCAGTACAGATATTCGGGTGCCGATAATCTTGTGAAGCCTTTGCGCTCTATTGGCGAGGGCAGCACTGCTATTATGTGACACTTTTGTTAAAAATTGCTTGATTTTTTCAGATGCCTCATTAGCAGTTGGTGTGGTTATATCTGATTGCAGCCGGTCCCATGCAGTAAATGCTTCTTGAACACCAGACTTGGTAACGGGATGGTATTGCCAGATGGAATTGCTTTTATAAGAGAGGCAAGGCAGGTAATACTCTCCTAAGATATAAAACATACCGTTGTATCCACCTACGGAATAATACACCCAGTCATTGGCGTCGGTTCTTTTCAGCCACTCGGATGGATGGGGCCAGTTTTTGGAAAATCCGCGGATGAACCGGATCTCACCGTTCAGATCGAACTGGAAAAGATATTCCGGTGTTCTGATTTCTGAAAACCGGCCGTACCGGATGGGATAACTTTCCTTGACAAACCGGTCAGCGCCGGGTTTGTCAAGGGTTATTTCATATGAATCCATGTGGCATGTTTCCATTTTGAGCCGGACAAACCATTTTCACTATTCCCAGTGCTTTTCTTTGGCAATATACTGCATCCCCGGAAGTTCGCCGTCTTTTTCAAAGGCATTGACCACATTGGCCATCAGGGTGGAGATGTTATTGTCGAAATTGTTATAGGGAAGTGCATGGCCAAAAGCAATGGACCCGGAACAGAACACTGCGCCATTGTTTCGGGTGGTAAAATAGATCATGTCCGCCCTTATCTGGTAGTCTTCAGATCCCCTTAATCCGGGATAGTTGTAGAGTATCTCCTCCTGTACGTGCATCCAGTAGTCTGAAAACATTTCTGACGATGCCAGTATTTTGGTATGCGGCGGTGTGCCCAGCATGAGTTCATAACGGTCTGTTTCAATACCAGCGGCGCCGCCCAATGCCAGTCCGAAGTCGCCAATGGGTTCTTCATCGCTGATGCCGTCAAAAATCCATGATGCGTTTTTGTGATAACTGTCCGGCATGCGCAGATACGGCATGGACTTATCCATTCCTTCAGAGGTAAATCCCACACCTGTCAATTTTTGCGGTGGCCGGCCCCTGTTTTTCCATAAACCGCCTCGTTCACCCGAGGTCGCATGATAATATTCGCCGGGTCTGGCCTGCCAGGCGCGGGAACCAGACTCTCCTTTGCGCACTTCCATACACCACGGTTCGTCATCCCTGAAAGAAGTCACCCAGTAGTACCCGTTGCCGCCAATATACATCAGGCGCCCGCCAGTAGCGAGGTAACTCTCCACAGCATCCAGCATTTTTTCAGAGTAGTATTCCGGGTGGGCGCCGTTGATGATCACATTATACGGTTCAATGGCTGCAAGTCCGTCACGGTGCAGATCCTCATCCGTGATCACTTCAAAGTCATACTCTGAATGCTCCAGCCAGCCGACAATGGACAGATCGGCAGGGAATCCCCATGGAATGGCTATGGGTGCGGTTCGATGCTTGGGCCGAAGATTGAATATAGGACGGCGGTAGCTGCTGTAACAGCATCCCATACCATCATTGAAATAATCATAGGTGGAAAGACCGTAATCGTCTTTTTTGTAAAGCTCTACATCGTATTTGGTCAATACCGGAGTATGAGCAGTAATAGACTGGGCTGTATGAAATTCAAAGGCCAGCCGCTCATTGGCATAGGCCAGGTAAGATGCTGTGGGCATGAGCATTGCGATTTTGGCTTTGGGTTTGGCTGCCCGGACAACAAACGGAATGTGATCTTCAGCATCCCCGGCCCTGACACGCAGGGCATAACATCCACTCTTAAAGCTGTCCGGAATCGTGGTGGTTAACATGGGTTCCCATTTGCAGTCAATCAGGGCATCATCGTGAAAATGGACACCCCCGTACTGCTCGGGTGCAATGCGGAAACTGTCATCCTTACCGTTCCAGTTGTAACCGGTCATACAGCGGATGGGACGGTTAATGCCCTGACCGTGCAGTTGGTGGGGACCTGTATCCATAACTTCATCACCAATACCCTGATCCGTATACCCAATGGTGGTGTCCCAGTGGGTGATCAGGCTGTCTTGAAAAGGCTTTTCACCGTTGCATATCTGTGCCAGTTCATCCCGGGAGAGGGCTCTGTCTTGAATGCCACAGCGATCAATTTTTCCGTTATACACCTGTGACACAAATGGACCGCGTCCTTCATTATAGTCGTTGGATCCGGCAATGAGAAAGGGGATATCGCCGCCAACAGGTTCAACTCTCAATTTCTCCCTTACGTGACAGGCATAATCCAGTGGGAGCATGGGACTTAAAAGGCTGTTATAGCTGTTGACGACTGGTTCCTGGAACAGGACGGCTTCTCCTGTTGCCCTGTCATAGCTGACGGCCACAAAATACCACATTAGATGGGACAATGGCGCTTCAGCATACACCTTGTCTGTTTTTTTACCATTGCCTGTCCAGAATTCCAGTTTTCCTTCGTCATTGATGCCCAATGCATATCCCTTTTGATCCTGGATGGACCACCGCATGAGAATTCCCTGGCGGTGCAGATGGGGTGCCGTAGGGAAGATAAATGCATAAAGGGTAAAACTTCCAGACAGATCAAGTATTTGATTGTTATCTTCTATAGTTAAAAACGATCCTGTCTGAACATACTGTTTTTTAACACGATATTTTTTATTTGCATCACATGCCATCTCTCTTTCAATGAATCCGGGACCGTCCGGATGTTCGTCCCCATGAATGAGCCGGACAAAATCGGCCTGGACAGAAGCAGTACCTTCAACGCTTGTCATAAATGAGATGGTATCACCCTGTTTCACACTGATTTGATCGGCATATCCGGTAATTTTAATTTCAGCCATATGATTCCCTTTCCTAAATTATGATTCCAGTAGATCATTCATCCGACGCAGAAAAATAGCATGATATGCCTTATCAAGCGATGTATATATTTTATCGTCCACCACCCTGGGCGGCATTCCCCGAACGCCAGTCAGGGCCACCAGTTGGTATTCTCTCAGCGCTTTTATTTCATAAATGGCATACTTATCCGGAAGCGGCTGACATCGAAAATAGTTGATCAGGCGCTGCAGGGCATCACTGTGTTGTCCCAGCGGTTTTTTTCGATGCTCTTCAATCAGCTCTTCAGTGACTAGTGTTTTCAGGTGATCCCTCCATTTTTTATCAAACCGCCGGTAATAGATATATTGTTTGTCCTCAATTTCAGTGGCTTCTTCAGACATGACTTCACCCCCTTTTTGTGTTCTTGCCGCACGCCGCTGGCTTTTCTTTTTTTTCCTGAACGCTTTAAACTGCGCTTTAATCCCCAATAGCCCCCCCTGGGTAAAAAGGGTGACAAACAGCATAATCAAACCAATCAGGATGATTCTGTTTGGGCCCATATGCACCAGTATTTTATCAATAAATACCACGAGACCCGTACCGGCCACTGCCCCTTCTGCTGTGTCCATACCGCCGATAACTATCATGGCAAACATGAGCAGCATGGTCTGGATAGAGAAGACCGATGGTGATACACCTTTAAAATAGGCGGCATAAAATCCACCGATGAACCCTAATGCAGCGGATGATATGATAAATACCTGTATTCGGATCTTGACATAATCGATCCCCATGGCTTCTGCTGCCGCTTCATCCTCCCTTGCCGTCCGTAATAGCATCCCCAGTCTTTTTTCATTCACCAATCTGTAAACAAACAGCATGAGTAACAGCAGCACAAAGGCTGCTATAAAACCGATAATCACTCCGGGCCGCTGGAGTGCAAATTGTTCCGGAATAAAACTGTCGGCACCGTAAAGCCCGCCAGTGGCAGAACCTAAGGTCCGTGACTGGACCACATACACACGGCAGAGCTCTACCAGTCCTAAAGTCAACAGTGCGTAGTACAGGTTCTCAATACGTATGGAAGGAATGCCAATGACCACCCCGAATACCAATCCCACCAATGTGCCCACAAAGAGCATGGCCGGCCAGGTAAGTCCAAAATTGATGGAAAAATAGGATGCGGTATATGCGGCAATCCCCACCACTGCCATGGTGGCCAGTGAAAAGATGCCGGCTGTTCCGATAATCAGGTTCCACATCAGGTTGATGGAGGCATAGATGGCAAATATGGTTGCCGCTATAATAACTGTATTGTTCCCGAACACAATGGGTAGGATCAACACCAGCGGCAGGCATAATGCCCACCACAGCGGCCGTTTGTCCCTGATTTTTCTTTCCCGGCCCAGTGTTTTCGGGTTTGTGACGGCATACCATTTAAGGATCGGTTTTTTGGAAAACGGCAGCCGTTTTCGGGTAAAAGTTTTTGCCCCGTCGATTTTGGGTCTGGGTATGAATCTGCGGCGGCCGACCAGATTCATTTTGGGTGTCTGTTTGGTGTCATCTGTCATAGGCTTTACTCACGAAATTCATCCAGCATACCGCCTATACCCCGGGGACGGATCAGCAGAACGATGATGATAAAAAGAAATTGTCCGATTAATACGTATTGACCGCTCAGGTATGTGGCTGTGACGGCTTCAATCAATGCCATGATAAACGCGGCTACGACCGCACCTGTCATGCTGCCCAGCCCTCCGACCAGTGCAATAATCAGCCCTTTGATCAACGGCTGCAGACCAGCGTTGGGATTGACGAAAAATGTCTGGGACAGCAGTACACTGGCAAGGCCAGCCAAAGCCCCTGTAATTATCATGACCCGCATGGCGGTAAACCGTACGTCGATTCCAACCAGTGCCGCACCTTCCGGATTCTGCATCATAGCCCGGATCTGAAGCCCGTAACGGCTTTTAACAATCCATACGAGGATGAGAGTCAGAATAATGGTGGACGTTAAAATAGTACCCAGTTTATCTCCGGTCAAAAACGTATCGCCGAATGAAACAGACCAGGTACCGAAAATTCTCGGTAACGGTTTCATTCTGGGGCCGAATATCTGCAGCAGCAGCTGGATGCCGATCAGATTGATGGCAAGGGTAGTGATCAGACTTCGAACCGTGAAATTGGGCCGGTCATGAAGGGGCAGAAAGGCAATGGAACAGATAATCGCCCCCATGACTGCACCGCCTGCAATTCCGGCGACCAATACCATTGCCGGATGGGGTGAAATATATGTGGCAGCCAGCCAGGCACAATAGCCGGATACGGCAAAGGTTAACCCGTGGGCCATATTCACCATATTCAGGCTGGACCAGATAATGGAGATGCCGATGGCCAACAGCCCGTAAATGGCTGCCAGATTTAATGTAGTGATAACGATGAACCAGTCCATACTTACACCAGCACCGGTTTTCCAATGTTCATATCCACTTCTCCTGCTTTGATTTTACCATCATGCATGCCTAAAATCCGGTCCACCCGGCCCTTGAGCAGGGATACAATCTGTTCTGCAATTACCATGGCACCGTTTTCAATATCGATTTTCATAAGCGCATCTATGACGGCTTTGCTGACAATGGGTGCCAGTCCCAGCGAGGGTTCATCAATCAAATATAAATGTACATCCGCCATAAAGCCCCTGCCAAGGGAGACCATGCGCCGCTCTCCGCCGGAGAGTTTTCCGGCCAGGTCATTCAGTCGGGGTTTCAGTGCTGGAAAAATTTCCAGAACCCGTTCCTGACGTTGTTTTCTTGTTTTCCAGGTTTTTGCAGTATATGCCCCTGAATCGAGATGCTCGCGGACGGTCAGACCGGGGAAAAGCGCATCTCCCTGGGGCACGAGTGCAAGGCCCTGGCGGACAATGCGATGGGTTCGCCTGCCGGCACCATGCATTCGCCGGCCGCCGATCTCCTTTCCCATAAACATGATGGATCCGTCCTGCCAGTCTGTCAAACCGGCAATGGCTCGCATGAGTGAGGATTTGCCATGTCCGTTCAGGCCGATAAGGCCAACTTTTTCACCGGCTTTCACTTCAAGATCCAGGTCATGTATTACCCTTAAAGGCCCGTAACCGGCAGATAATGCATTAATTTTCAATATCTCTTTCATAAGTGTTTACGCCTCAAAATAGGCAGACTGAACGGTTGGGTCATTAAATACATCTTGAGGCGGTCCTTCAGCTATTTTTTTTCCCAGATTTAGCACCATCACCCGCTCGGCAATGGCTGCCAGCAGTTCCAGCCGGTGTTCCACAACGATGATGCCACACCCCAGTTCCTTTGAAATCAGGCGGATGATGAGATCAATCTCATCTATTTCCACATTGATTAGCCCTGAAGCGGGCTCATCCAGCAGCAGTACACAGGGACGGCGCATCAGAAGACAGGCCAGCAGAAGTTTCCTGCGGTCAAGGGTATCCAATGCACCTGCCAGCATTTCTTTAGGTACTTTTAACCCCACCAGATCGCACGCCCATTCGGCCATATACTGGCTTAAATACGGCTTGAATGCTTTTCGGGCAGATTTCAGCACATCGTATACTGTCTGTGCATAGGGTACCACCGGTGTCTGAAAGGTACGCGCAAGCCCTAACATTGCCCGTTTGTGGATGGGGCGGCTGCTCACATCATGTCCGTTTAAGAATACGTGTCCTCTCACGGGGGTATAACGTCCGGACAACACTTCCAGAAAACTGGTTTTACCGGCCCCGTTGGGACCTATAATTCCCAGCACTTCGTTTTTAGACACGTGACAGTCAACTTCTTCAAGGATCGCCCGTCCCCCGAACTGAAGGGTTATCCCGGAACATGCAAGAACCGCCTGTTTTTCCATCTGTGGAGAATTATCCATTAACTCTATTTCATCCAGGGTGCCGGTATAAATTCTGTTTCATTAAACGGTGCAGGTTCAATGATTTTATGAGCACCGCCCTGGACCTGGAAGTAAAGATGTGCGATTCCTTTTTCAGGATCTTTGATGCTGTCAGGATAGGGAACACCTGCCTGGCTAACATTGTCAAGGGTATACATACCGTTTACCCCTCGATAAGTGGTTTTCCTGATATGGTCACACACTTCCTTGAATTTGCTTACATCGCCAACCGCTTTCCACGCATTGGCCAGGATATAGGTGGCATCATAGCCGCCGCCTGTATAGGCCAACCCCATGGTGCCCGGAAATTCTTTTGTGTAATCTGCCCGGAATTTGCTGCCACGATCGTCGTTGTACACACCGTAAACAGTAGACCAGATAAACCCTTCAGCTGCAGCCCCGGCAATATCTAAAAATTCTGGCTGGGAAGGACCATACTGAAGATAAACCAGAGCATCTTTTAATGGATTCATTGAAAACTGCCGGGCAAATGCCGCCAGTTCTGCCGCTACCCAGTGGTCGATCATGATCACACCTGCTTTTGCCCGTCTTATTTCATGGAGTACCGGCCCCCAATCCTGCACCGGAGACTGGACATTAGTCACTTTGGCAAGTTTCCAGAAATCTGATTTTTCAATGGCTTTTTGTGTCTCTTTAGAAATCAACTGGGTATACGCAATCTGTCCTTGAACAATATGGATTTTTTCGTTCTTGGGTTTCCATTTACCGGATGCTTTCAGGTTATCCAGAAATGTGATAAAACCGCTGCCATACCAAATTTCTGAGGGGTCCAGCTGAAATGCATTGCTGTATTTTGTTGTATTTGACCTGAAAAGACTCAAGGTCGCCTCCTGGGTGTTTCCATGTACATATGGTGCTTTAGAGGCTGCCATGGCATCCATGGCTGGCTGCGGAATCAGAACAAAAGGTGAAGAGATGGCGTGCACTTTGGCATCTGCCAGGGCCTGGAAACCTGCCATGGTTCCTTCAGGGGTAAGGATATCGGTATCCACCACTTTGGCTTTAAGGGGCCTGCCCAACACACCGCCGGCAGCATTGATCTCCTTGATGGCCAGTTTGGTGCCGTTCAGCCAGTCATTGTGGTCTGCTACACCCACAGGACCGCTTTGAACCAAAGGTAGACCGATTACAATGGAATCTCCTGAGGGTTTTGATGCCGAACCTGCCAGACTGACAGATGACATCAAACCACATAAAATGAAAATAACAACAATCACTCCTAAAATTATTGTTTTTTTAGACGCATGCTTTGATGTGAAATACTGTTTCATTTTTTCCCTCCTGATTTGAATCTTGGTTTTTTGACTATTGGGTTATTACACTTTTCCGGAAAGTTCAAATTGTGTTTGGCATTCCCCTTTCTGTTGGCAGTTATTTGAAGAATAGAGAAAAACTATTTAAGACACAGTTAATAAGGAAATATCTCTTTTGGCAATGGGAAAAAATCAGGGGGAAAATAGTAGGAGACCCTATCATTTTTTTGATTTAACTATTGATTTTAATTTTTATTCATGATTATTGTATATTCAGCTGATTGATTTTATTGGTTTTTAACATTTTTTTAATCAATTACGGTACCTTAGTAATCTCCGACCTTGTGGATCAACAAAGCTTAAAAGAGAATCTATGAGAACCCAGCTGACCATTGATCATCTTGTTCGAAAAGCAAAAGAAATGAAGAGTCGGAATTTCACTCATCGGTTTCCTGAGCAGAATGGATTGTGGGAACAGTTGCTGTCAAACAAGGTGGCAGATTTTCTGCCGGTGGGTATTGCCCTGCTTGACACCAACTTTGTATTGCGTAAATGCAATAAGCTGTATCAGGCATACATTGATACTTATTCCCATTGTTCATCTACAGAAATCATTGGAATGGAGTACTTTGATTATTTTGCCGGAAGAAACTCTCCCATCGTAGATATATTCAAATCCGTTCGGGACTGCCGCCAGCAGCACAGCTTCTACGAATATCCTGTGCCGCTGGATAACAGGGTTGGCATGGATGAAACCTTCTGGGATGCGAAACTGATTCCGGTTAAAGACAGCCGCAACCAGATTAAAGGACTGCTGCTTTCCTGTGTGGATATAACTGAATCGGCTACCATGGCCATCCAGCTCTGCAATCAGAATGATGAGATCAAAGAACTGAAAACCACCATCAAAACGCTGATGAATCTCAATCATGAAAACACGATACTTGCGGAGCAGAAAATTGCGGTCAATATGAAGCAGATCGCCGAGCCATTTATGGAGCACTTGAAAAAACAGGATTTGAATGAGGGTCTATCAGACAACCTGGATAAAATTGAATCAGATATGAATAATTCATTTAACGAATTTGCCTATCTGTCCAATATAAAACAGTATGGACTTACCCCCAGGGAAATTCAGGTGACAGCCTTGGTTAAGATGGGAAAAACAACCAAGGATATTGCACAGTTTTTTCAAATTTCTACGGCAAGTATTGATTTCCACAGGAAAAATATTCGTTTCAAACTCAAACTGACCCATAAGAAAGTCAATTTAAGATCCTATCTTTCATTCTTAGATGATCAGCCGTTTCCCCGTTAACTTAAAATACAAATCATCCGTTAAAACTTCAAGCCAGATCAAAGTTGCAACAGCTATCCGCTTTTTTGTCAAAGTAGGGCGGATCAAAGATGACAAAGTCAGGTTTTTCCGGACAACCGGGTCAGTCCAGCCATGTTTTTGCGCCACCTGGGCAATAGTGAAACCTTGGGATAACCTGAAGGGCACACGTAAATCACCATTTAGGGAATTTGGCAGTGTCGCCATTTTCCCTAAATGATAATGAATTGTCTTTTGATCAATCCCCACATATATTGATAACTTGCTGTTAGCGGGGGAATACCAGGATTGTCTGAATTTAATTGATAAGTTTGATTTGAAATTACACTGTTATTTCAAGAGTCTTTATGCTAAAGTTTCTTAAACCCTGGAATTCATATAGGAGGAGAAAGGTATGCGATTGATTACCAGATCAGACTTTGACGGCCTTGGTTGCGCAGCTATTCTAAAAGAAGTCAGTCAGATTGATGACATCAAGTTTGTTCATCCCAAAGATGTTCAGGACGGCATCATAGAAGTTACATCCAATGATATACTTGCCAATGTGCCCTATGTAAAGGGTTGCGGTCTCTGGTTTGATCATCACTCAAGCGAAGAAGAACGAAAGATCTTTGGTGAATTTAAAGGTAAGTGTGATACCAAAGCTTCCAGTGCTGCACGGGTGATTTATAATTATTATGGGGGATATGACGGGCTTAAAAACGACCGCCTGGACGAGTTTGTCAGTGCAGTGGATAAGTCTGATTCAGCATTGTTCACCAAAGAGGAGATACTTGATCCTGATGGATGGGTGCTGCTGTCATTTGTCATGGACCCAAGGACCGGTCTGGGCAGGTACAAGGACTACAGGATCAGCAACTATGCCCTTATGATGGACATGATTGACTATTGCCGTGAAATGACGGACAAAGAGATTCTCGAACTTCCAGACGTCAAAGAGCGGACCATTCGCTATTTTGAACAGGACAAACTGTTTCGTAAGATGGTGATGGAGAACAGCATGGTTCACGATTCAGTTGTGCTGCTTAACCTGCTTGATCAAGAAGAAATCTATACAGGGAATCGGTTTTTACTTTACAGCCTTTTTCCCGAGCAGAATATTTCCATGACAATCATGTGGGGGTTTCAGCGTCAGAATATCGTGATCACCTGTGGCTACAGCATCATTAACAAAACTGCCATAGTGGATGTGGGATCACTGATGTTAAAATACGGGGGTGGCGGTCATCAAAGAGTGGGAACCTGTCAGGTACCCGTTAAAAAGTCGGAAGAGGTTATAAAGGAGATCCTGGAAGTACTGAACAGCTGATAAGCAAAATCTTTATGTTTTTGTAAATGAATATAATTTGGACACCAATCTGAATTAATTGATTGTTATCAGGGCATCATCAATTTTTGCTTAAGACCGGAAAGGCGTAAAGCTGTCTTATTATTGTTTAAAGCCATTTTAAGGGCTTTTGATGACCCCACAATGATTACCAGATGTTTGCCCCGGGTCATGGCCGTATATAGCAGGTTTCTTTGCAAAAGGGGAAAGTGGGCCGTGGTCAGTGCGATGATGACTGCGCCATATTCACTGCCCTGTGATTTGTGGACGGATATGGTATATGCCAGGGTAAGCTCATCCAGTCCCAGAACATCATATTCTACAATTCGACCATCATAATTTACCAGAACTTTGTTTTCAGATTTCATCACCTCATGCACTATACCGATATCCCCGTTAAACACCTCTTTTTCATAATTATTTTTCAGATGCATAACCTTGTCATTAGGTTTAAACAGGATGTCCCGGGAGGCTATTCCGCCTTTAGACCGATTTAATGCTTTTTGAAGCTGGAGGTTTAAATTTATGGTACCGGCCTCTCCACGATGCATGGGTGTCAAGACCTGTATTTCGTCAATGTGGGGAAACGCTTTGGGTATCCTTTTTGAACACAGATCGAGGATGGTTTCAACGACTTTTTGGGATGTCTGGTTTTCAATAAAATAAAATTCTGACAATTCTTGGGATGCGGTTCTTTGAAAATCAGGCATCTCTCCCTTCCGGATACTGTGGGCATACATGATAATAGGGCTTTGGCGGGCCTGCCGGAATATAGTTGTTAAAGAAAAGACCTTTACGCGACCAGATTCAATGATATCAGATAATATATTGCCGGGCCCCACAGAAGGAAGCTGGAATGTATCTCCCACGAGCATCAGGCTTGCACTTGCCGGCATGGCTTCAATGAGCCTGTACATGAGAAGAGTATCAACCATGGAGGCTTCATCCACTATAAATACGTCCAGCTCAAGGGGATTGGCAAAATTTCTTTCAAAGGTCTGGTTTTCATAGTCAAACCCCAAAAGCTTATGCAGGGTAAAGGCCTTTTCCCCGGTTACCTCGGAAAGACGTCTGGCTGCTCTTCCAGTGGGGGCGCTTAACACCACTTTTAGCCTTTGCAGTTTAAAAACTTTACACAATGCCCGTATCAGGGTTGTTTTACCGGTTCCAGGTCCCCCTGTGATGACTACTATTTTTTCAAGCAGTACATTATTGACAACACTTAATTGCTCTGAAGATAATTTTATAGCCAGTTTTGTCAGAATTTCTTCAAGGATTTTGTCTTTGCTGATTTGATTTGATATGACTGGCATGGATAAAATGGCTTTCATCCTTGAGGCAATGCCTGACTCAGCCCTGTAAAGCCTTGAAAGATAGACTTTTGTATCATCTTCATCAGTTTCTGTTGTAACTTCATTGTCATCTATTAATAGCTCTAAAGCCTGATTAAACTTATCCGGGTCCACACCTGATGTTCTTGAACCTGCTTTAAACAATGTTTTTTTTAATCCATAGACATGCCCCTCCTGTTCAAAATACAAGAGGCAATGGAGCAGGCATGCCTTAAGGCGGTTTTCATCGTCTTTTTTTACACCGGCTTTCATGGCAATCTTATCTGCCAGGGCAAACCCGATCCCGGGAAGATCCTTTGCAATGGCATAGGGATTTTGCTGTAAAACATCCAGTGCCCGGGAGCCATAAATTTTAAGAATTGTGGCGGCATGATACACTCCCACATCGTTCTCCTGGAGAAATTGCATGACCTTTCTTACTGCGTGATGTTTGTTCCAGGCCTGTTCAATGAGTTTTTTTTTGCCCTCTCCTATTCCATGGATATTCTTTAGCTTATCCGGCTCATTTTCAATGATATCAAGAGTTTGTTCTTCAAAATTATCAACTATTTTATCGGCCAGGGATTTACCAATGCCTTTAATTATTCCTGAACCAAGATATTTTCTGATGCCTGAAACACTTGCAGGTAACATAACTTTATAAACTTCTGTTTTAAACTGGTCTCCATATTTGGGATGGGATATCCAATTTCCTGAAATCTCAAGGCTTTCACCTTCAAACACCCCGGCAAGATGTCCAACAATGGTGACGGGGTCATTGATTTTTGCAATCCTGAGTTTGGCTACAGTATAATGGTTATCCTGGTTTTGATAGGTGAGCCGTTCTAAAATACCTTTGATAGTGATCATTTAGGGTTCACGCTATTGATAATCCACAGGGCGGCTTCATAGAGATTTTTACCAATAAAGTCAGGTATGATGCCTTTTTGAAAAAGCTGCTGTTGCGCCTTTATTCCATTTCCAGTTTTTACCAACAGCATTTTTGAACACCCGGCATTGCGTGCGCATTCAATATCTTTGGCACTGTCCCCCACCATAAAAGATTGATTAAGATCAATGCTGTATTTTTTTTTTGCCTCAAGAATAAGTCCGGGCTCAGGCTTTCTACAATAACAATTGTCCTCTGGAGTATGGGGGCAAAAAAAGATATCCTTGATTTCTCCGCCTGTTTTGTTAATACCGTCCTTCATTTTTTTAAAAATAGCATCCAATGTTTTTTGACTGGCCATTTTTCTGCCTATTAAAGACTGGTTGGTGATCACAATGATGTCAAAACCATTTTGGCTGAGAAGGGCAATGGCTTCAGGGCTTTTGGGGATGAATTTAAACTCTGATTCATTTTTGATATATTTGGAAGAGTCCACATTTATAACCCCGTCCCGGTCTAAAAAAATAAACTGTCTCATGGCTTTTTCTTTATTCCGCAACTGCAAAGGCAGTGCTAATGCCTTGTGCAATCAGTTTTTCACTATACCTTACAGCATCTTTTAAATTGGTGAATTGACCTATTCTAACGCGGTAAAAAGTCCCGCGGGAATCAGTAAAAACAGCAATATGAGCGTTTTGATAGTGTTTTGATAATTTATACCGGTATTCTTTGGCATTGGCTTTGACCTGGAATGCTCCTATCTGTACAGTAAAATTTCCTTTCCAATAATCAACGGGTATAAAGTCAGTGGGGGTTTTTGTTTTCTTGGAATAGGATACAGCCCTGCCAAGTGCGGTAACCCTGACTTTTCCTGTTCCAGCTCCAATTATCCCGATGCGGCTTGCCCCCGTATGGGACAAGTCAATGATCCTGCCTGTGATAAAAGGGCCGCGATCATTAATTCTCACAACAATTTCCCGCTTGTTTTTAAGGTTATGAACTCTTACCCAGGTATTCATTGGCAATGTTTTGTGGGCAGCGGTCATGGCATACATGCTGTAAATTTCACCATTGGATGTTTTTCTTCCATGAAATTTTTTGCCGTACCAGGAGGCAATTCCTGTTTGTACAAAGCCTTTGGAGCTTGCAATTGGGGTATATTGAATTCCCTTTATTTTATAGGGATTCTGGGTTGCAGGCTTTTTTTTGCCTGATGGTGGTAAAGTGCCGGGTTTATATATTGATGGTTCAGGCTGGGGAATGTGGACTTGATCATAGGGGGTTGAACATCCGAAAAAAGTCAATGAAAACAACATCAGGATCTGGGATATGAACTTCAAAAAATACTCCGTAATCTATAGCATTATAATTCAAGCGCTAGTTTTAAAACATCTTCCATTTTATCAACAAAGTGAAATTCAATGGAATTTTTTATATTCCCAGGCACATCTTCCATATCTTTTTTATTCCATAAGGGAAGAATTATTTTTTTGATTCCCGCCCTATGTGCGGCTATGACTTTTTCCTTGATCCCGCCCACGGGAAGGACCTCTCCTCTGAGGGTGATTTCACCGCTCATGGCAAGTCGTTCTTTAACAAGGCGCCCTGTCATAACTGACATCAAGCAGGTCAGCATGGCAACACCGGCTGAAGGACCATCCTTTGGTATTGACCCTTCTGGCACATGGATATGAATATCATGATTGTTGAAAAAGGTTTCATCCACATTTAATTTTTCTGCATTGGCCCGGATAAAACTTAAGGCAGTGCTGGCGGATTCCTTCATGACATCTCCAAGTTGTCCTGTTAATTCAAGACCTTTGCCGCCTTTCATGGCCACAGCCTCTATAAACAGTATCTCGCCACCAAATGGAGTCCAGGCAAGCCCCACAACAACACCTGGGGTTTTTATTTTCAAGGCCAGTTCCGGCATATTGGGCGCAGGTCCCAGGTATTCATGCAGGCATTTTTTTCCCACAACAAGGTCTTTGGCTTTGCCTTCGGCAATCTTGCTTGCAATACCCCGGCATACGGATCCAATTTTTTGTTCCAGGTTTCGCAGACCAGACTCTCTTGTATATCCGGAAATTATAGTTTTAATCGCACCCCGTGTAAGTTTGATCTGGTTTGATTTAAGACCATTGGCATCCCTTTGCCTGGGAACCAGATACCTTGTAGCAATTTTCAATTTTTCTTCTTCCGTATAACCGTTTAATTCAAGAATTTCCATCCTGTCCAGCAGGGGTGCCGGAATAGTATGCAGCACATTTGCCGTAGTTAAAAAAATAACATCGGAAAGATCAAAGGGTACATCCAGATAATGATCTGAAAAAGAAAAATTCTGTTCCGGGTCCAGGACTTCTAAAAGTGCTGAAGAAGGGTCTCCATGATAGGAGGAGCTTACTTTGTCAATTTCATCCAGCATGAACACCGGGTTTTTTGTGCCAGCTTTTCTCAGGCATTGGATAATTCTTCCAGGAAGTGCTCCTACATAGGTTCTTCTATGGCCCCTTATTTCAGCTTCATCCCGAACACCTCCCAATGCAATCCTGACAAATTTCCTGTCCAAAGCCCTTGCAATAGACCTGCCAAGGGATGTCTTTCCTGTCCCCGGAGGGCCTGTAAAACATAGAATCGGTCCTTTGGAATCGTTTTTTAATTTACGAACGGCCAAATATTCAAGAATTCTTTTTTTGGGCTTTTCAAGACCGGAATGATCATTGTTCAGTATTGTTCTTGCTTCTTTAATATCGAGTTTATCCTTAGACCGCACATCCCATGGCAATGATGTCAGCCAGTCAAGATAGGTTGATGCCACAACATATTCAGCAGAGGATGTATGCATTTTTGACAAGCGTGCAAGCTCCCTTTTGCCCTCTTTTTGTGCTTCCCGGGATAATCCTTTTTCTTCGACCTTAAGCAAATATTCTTTTATTTCAACACTGTCGTCTTCTGTTTCCCCCAGTTCTTCTTTAATGGCTTTCATCTGTTGACGCAGGTAATATTCCCGCTGCCGCTTGTCCATATCTTCTTTTACCTGGGTCTGGATCTTGGAGCCCATTTCAAGAATTTCCAATTGATCATTGATCAGCCGGGTCACTTTTTTTAAGCGTTTATTAACATCCAGAAGTTCAATAATTTTTTGTTTTTCCAAGACAGGTGCATTAATGGTGGAGGCAACCATATCTGCAAGAACATTGGGATCCTGCAATGATTTTATCAAATGGGCCATTTCTGATGGAAGTCCCGGGGACAGTGCTACAACCTTTTCATATTGTTCAACAATATTGGCCATCAGGGCCCTGTTTTCTTTGTTCCTGCCGGTATTTTTGCTGTCCAAGACATCAATTTGGGCCTGCATATATTTTTTGCCATGGATAAATTTTTTTACCCTGAAACGGTCTAAACCCTGTATTAGAAGCTGGGCTTTATCATCTTCCATTTTGGACATTTTTAAAATAATGGCGATTGTACCGATAACGTGGAGATCATTTGAAGTGTGCCTGGAATCAGTCTCAGATCTTTTGGACAAAAGAAGTCCCAGTATCCTGTTCCCTGACATGGCCTCATCAATGAGTTCGACTGCTTCATTTTGCATCAATACCAGGGGCAGCACCATTTTAGGAAAAAGATTCGTGTCAACTATGGGAAGGATAGGAATAATGCCGGGAATTTTATCTGAAGTAATATTGGGTGATGGGGTATTGAGATCATCCATTATTGTAGGGTTCCTTTTGGAATCTATTTCTTAAATGAAATCTATGGAAACATCTTGCTTACTCTTAATATTTTTTTTGAAAAGTTTTTCTAAAGTAAGTTCTAAAAAACCATTGGAAAAGGAGGCGGATATTTTTTCAACATCAATAATACTTGGCAGGTACAAAACACGCTCAAATTGTCCGAATTGTATTTCAGCAAGTCGGTATGTGGCAGTCGGGTCAGGCTGATTACTTTTCCTTGTCCCGGAAATTTTGATGGCTTTGTTGTTCACTTCAATAACAATATCCTGTTTCCTTACACCTGAAATTTCAGCCTGGATAATTATTTGATTTCTTGTTTCAAGTATATCCATCTGAGGTTTCCAGATTCGCTCTGAATAACAGAACATGGGATTGACCGGTTGAAACAAACCCTCAAAAGATTTCTCTTCATTGAGTTGTGTTTCAATATTATTTCCAAACCGTATTTCTATATGCTTCATATTAAACTCCTGATGATGCCTGTAAATCAATCATCCGCTAATCTTTCTAAAATACCATTTGACTCAGATATTGTAAAGCTGTATTACAAAATACTGTTCCATAAAAAATTGTGTGGATTATTATAAAATATATGGAAACGCATCCTTGTTAATGGTCAATGCATTTTCTTTATTATAATTTATTTTAATAGTAAACCAAAGCATTTGGGAGACTCCATGACTGAAGGGTTAAATCAGGTTGCTCTTATTACAGGTGCAGGAAGAGGAATTGGAAAGGCCATTGCCATTGAACTGGCAAAGCACCACATATTTGTCTATATAAATTATCTATCCAATAACAAAGCTGCCCAAGAGACGCTTGAAAATATAATTCGCAACAACGGACAGGCAGCATTATTACCCTTTGATGTTACAAGCACTGAAGAATCCCTAAATGCCGTGAAAACCATTCTTAAAAAAAGCCCGGCGATTGATATCCTGATTAATAATGCAGGTATCAGGAACGATACATTGCTGGCTATGATGAAAAAGGATGCCTGGCAAAATGTAATTGATGCCAACCTGACGGGTTTTTATAATGTAACAAAGCCCGTGGTAAAGAATATGTTGAAAAATCGGTTTGGCAGGATTGTCAATGTGGTATCAGCCGCAGGGCAGATGGGGAATGCGGGGCAGGTGAATTATTCTGCATCAAAAGCCGGTCTTATCGGGGCTACAAAAGCATTGGCAAGAGAGATAGGAAACAGAAATATTACAGTCAATGCAGTGTCTCCCGGCTTTATTGAAACCCAGATGCTTGATGGAATGAATTTAGATGCAATCATTGACGGCATACCGGCCAAAAGGCTTGGCAAACCGGAAGAGGTAGCACATGCTGCAGCCTTTTTATGTTCAAAAAAAGCCGCTTATATTAATGGTCAGGTTATAGGCGTAAATGGCGGAATGATTTAATTTTTGTAATGATTCAGCCCTTACGCTTGAAACCGCCCTGTCTGATGGATATTTTTTTTCGATGCTAAACGCTTAACCTCCTGCAAATATCCATCAGACAGGGCTTTTGGGATAACTTTTTTTAACGGGCTGAACACTTACTAATTTTTTATTCTTTATCCAGTATTTTTCGCAGGGTTTTTGCAAATGTTTTCAGGGAAAATGGTTTTTGAATAAATCCGTGGCATCCCTGGTTTAAGAAACCTTCTATATTTTCATCAACTGCCCGGCCAGTTGATATTAATATTTTTGCATCGCTCCGGATATTTTTTATTTCTGAAAAAGCTTGTTTTCCATCCATTATCGGCATGATAAGGTCAAGGACAACCAAAGAAATCTCGTCTTTGCAGCTCCGGAATATTTCTACTGCCTCTAAACCATTTTTTGCAATTATGGGTTTATAGCCAAGGGTTTCCAAAAATTTTTTACCTATGTTGATAGCACTTTCATTATCATCCACCAGCAGCACTGTTTCAGATCCTTCCTGCATATGTTCAAAGGATTGGGATTCTTTTTTTATTGATTTTGTAAAGGTGTTCCTGGATGCCGGTAGACAGATATGAAAACTTGCTCCCTTGCCTTTTTCACTGTCAACCAGAATAAAACCTGCATGATTTTTTATTATACCATAAACGGTAGACAGCCCAAGTCCTCTTCCCTTGTTATTACCAATCTCTTTTGTTGAAAAGAAGGGGTCAAAAATTTTTTTCTGGGTTCCCAGATCCATACCTGTGCCTGTGTCTTTGATGGTCAACTTAACATAGGGTCCCGGTTTTACCTCAAAAGGATAATCATGGTCCTCGTTAATAATAATATTTTGTGTTGTCACGAAAATATCGCCTGATTCAGTTATGGCATGTGAGGCATTGGCCAGAAGGTTTAAGAAGACCTGTTCAAGCTGGAAGGGATCTGCATCCACTGGGAGCAGATTTTCATCATAGCTTTCATGAATGATAATATCTTTTCTAGTAGGCTTAAAAATATCCAGATTAGATGCAGACAATTGATTTAAATTCAATGTTGAAATTTGATATTTTCCGCCCCTTGCAAATCCAAGCAACCTCTTAGTAAGTTCAGATGCAGTTTCTACAAGCCTGCTAATATGTTTGGCATGGGTCGTTATTTTCTGTTTGGCAGATAAATCAAGCAAAAGTAAGGATAAGTGCCCCTGTATACCCATTAGAATATTGTTGAAATCATGAGATACCCCGCCTGCCAGCAAACCTATGGCTTCCATTTTTTCGGCCTGGTGAGCCTGAACCTGAAGCTGCTTAAGCCCTGATATATCATTAATAACAAAGATAAAGTCTTTTGAAGGGTCCTGAGTGTTAAGTCTTGAAACTTTGATCATGCAGTCAATTAAATTGCCATTTTTTTTTACCAGTGTTGTTTCAACAATTCCTTTGCCTTGTTTATCCAATTTTGAATACAATTCAAGTCCGACCCTGTCATATTCTTTTTGATCAGCATAAAGACATCTTGTACTTACCTCTTTTAGAGAATTTCTTTCATACCCAAGCATTGAACAGAAAACATCATTGGTCCAGCCAAGAACCCTGTCCTTTATGATTCCAATCCCTGACGGAGAAGATTCCAGTACTGCTTTCATTTCCTGGAAGGTCAATTCAGGCTCACTGAAAGGCTCTTTGCAAATTGAATGGTCTTTGGAAGATTTCTTAACGCTGTTCTGCTCAAGTTTCATAAAAAATTACCATTTAACTATTGTATTATTTGACTGCCTATCGACTAGTTGTTAAGTATAGCAGACTTATTTTTAATAATATTAGATAAGAAATTAATGATAAAATCAAATAAAAATATAGTTTTGTTGAAATATTTTCAAGCTAAATATGTTCCTGCCTTGATCAGCGGTCTGGCTTTGACCTTGAGTTTTCCCGATGCAAATTTTTCATACCTGGCTTTTTTCGCCATGGTTCCCTGGTTTGTGTCCATGCAGTCAATGACTTCAAAAGAGTCTTTTTACAGTGGTTTTATAGCAGGAATTTTTCATTTTATTACTCTTATTTACTGGATTGTCCCGACTTTACATGAATATGGGGGACTTCACCCCGTACTTGCTGTTTCAACACTAATACTCCTCTGCCTTTATCTTTCAATGTATCCTGGGATTTTTGCCTATATTTTAAAACGAATGGATGCAAATTTTTTAATTGCACCCATAGCTGCCGCCTGTATTTGGACCGGGCTTGAATATATCAGGACCTATGCATTCACAGGATTTTCCTGGGGAGCTTTGGGCTACAGCCAGTATTCGAATATATTATTAATCCAGATTTCCGATTTTTCAGGGGTTTACGGGGTTTCATTTATTATTGTTCTTATAAATTATCTTTTATCCACTCTGGGATTGTCCTTTAACAAAGGACAGTATAAAAAACATTTTTTCCCTATCATGTATACGGCCATCCTGTGTGCAGCTGTTATTTTTTATGGTAGTCAAAAAATTACTATCCTGAATTCTCAAATTGAAAATGCACCAAAACCTACCCTTAGAGTTGTTCAGGGAAATATCAGGCAGGATATAAAATGGAGTGATGAGTTTAAGGATCAGACCCTGGAAAAATATATCCAGCTTTCCCATGGTGAATTTAATGAAGCAGGATCACAAAAAAAGCCTGACCTTGTTATATGGCCGGAAACAGCTCTGGCGTTTTATTATGGATTTGATAAGAATCGGTCAAACAGGGTGGATAAATGTGTAAGGCAATTAAAAACAAATTTTTTAATTGGAAGTCCTGCATTTACAACAAATGGAAATCAGACAAAATTTTATAATCGTGCTTACATGTTAAATTATGCTTCAATTGTTACAGGCACCTATGACAAGAATCATCTTGTGCCATTTGGAGAATATGTTCCTTTTGGAGATTATCTGACATTTCTAGGGAAACTGACAGCCCAGGCCGGCAATTTCTCCAGTGGCGATAAAACATTTGTCCCCCTTAAATTTGATAGCCATAACCTGAAGGTCACGCATAACCTGAAGGTCACGCATAAAACAGGAGTACTCATTTGTTTTGAAATTTTGTTTCCATCCATTGCTGCAAGGTTTGTAAAAAACGGTGCTGATATCCTGACCACTATTACCAATGATGCCTGGTTTGGAAATACATCGGCAGCTTTGCAGCATTTTTCCATTGCCGTATTCAGAGCGGTTGAGACTCGCAGAACAATAGCAAGAGCTGCAAATACCGGAATTTCAGGTTTTATTGATCCAGTGGGGAAAATTTATGAAACAACGGCTCTGTTCACTGACAGATCTGTTACTCAAAAGGTTCCTGCCCTGACCCGGATAAGCTTTTATACAAAATACGGAGATATTTTTGCCATTGGTTCAATAGTTGCAATCTGCATGGTGTTTATGGTAAAAGGTGCAAGAAAAAAGTTTTGGAAAACAGTTTAGGAGAAATCAAAATGAGTATAGAATTAAAACAAAATATCCAAGCCATATATACCAAAGCCGACCAACTCAAGGAGTATCTTTGACCTGCCTGTAAAGCAAAAGCGCTTTCGTGAACTTGAGTTAATTATTTCAAGGGAAGATTTCTGGACCAATGCTGACAAAGCAACCAGCCTTTTAAAAGAACGAACTTTTCTTTCAAATCTCCTTTTAACCTGGGAAGAAATTTATAAAGACATTGAAGATGCAGAAACCCTTTTGGAGCTTGCCCTTGAAGAGTCTGATAAGGAGAGTGAAAATGAAGTGGCTTCCCTTATATCAGTACTTGAGAAAAAAATAAAAAAATTTTCAATCCAGATCACCCTTGATGATGAAGATGATGCAAGGGATGCGCTTGTTTCCATAAATGCAGGCGCCGGCGGGACAGATTCACAGGACTGGGCGGAGATGCTCTTCCGTATGTACACCCGATGGATTGATAAAAAAGGATATAAATTTCAGATTATTGATTATCAATCAGGGGATGAAGCCGGCATTAAAGGGGCAACTATTCGTGTTTCAGGTGTTAATTGTTACGGATTTATGAAGGTTGAATCAGGAGTCCATCGCCTTGTAAGGATTTCACCCTATAACGCAAGTGGGAAAAGGCATACATCATTTGCATCCGTATTTGTCTATCCTGAAATAAAAGATGAAATTAAAATAGATATTGATGAGTCAGATCTGAGAATAGATGTGTACAGGGCCAGCGGAGCCGGTGGACAGCATGTGAACAAGACCAGCAGTGCTGTCAGGATCACCCATCTTCCAACAGGTGTGGTTGTCCAGTGCCAGCAGGAACCTTCCCAGCATCGAAATAAAGAGATTGCCTTTAAGGTTTTAAAGTCAAGACTTTATCAGCTTGAAAAGAAAAGCCGGGATGAAAAAATGCAGAACCTTCATGACGGTAAAGATGATATTGCCTGGGGAAGCCAGATAAGGTCCTATGTCCTTCATCCATACCGGATGGTAAAAGATCATCGAACAGATTTTGAAATGGGTGATGTTGACAGAGTTCTTAATGGGGATCTTGATCCATTTATAGAAGGAGTTTTACTTTCATAAAAAAATGGATCCGCTTGCAATTATTGAAAATTTTTATACGCCTGGTACAAAACTTTACCAGGTTCTAATTGAGCATAGCCTGATTGTCACTGAAAAGAGTCTTGAAATCGCTGAAAGCCTAATTCATTTGGAGCCGGATCTTGAATTTATTGAAGAGGCCGCCATGCTGCATGATATCGGTATATTTCTGACCCGGGCCCAATCCATCGGCTGTACTGGGAAAAATCCTTATATCTGTCACGGATACCTTGGTAAAAAGCTCTTAGATGAACAAAAACTGCCTGTCAAGTACGGCCTTGTCTGTGAACGTCACACGGGAGCGGGGATAACAAAAGAAAATATTTTTTCTAATAATCTTCCTTTGCCTAAAAGAGATATGGTTCCCAAAAGTCTTGAAGAAAAAATTATCTGTGCTGCAGATAAATATCACTCAAAAAACCCGAAACATGCAGGCAAGAAGATAACCACAACTCAAATTATCGATGAGCTTGGGAAAATAAATAAAGATCATGCAAGAAGATTTTCAGTCTGGATAGAAGAATTTAATCTTTGACCTTTGACTTTGATAATCAGCAAAATTTCATCTTCCTTAAAAAAAATAAAAAAATCACAATAATTGTAATTGACAATATTAAATCAATAAATATAATTAGTTTCATTGAGCTAATTAAAGGATTTAATATGAAAATAGAAAAATTAATTGAAAAATTATCCCAGAGTATGGAAAGGTTTGAAACACAAACCTTTAAAAACAGTTCGTTGTCGGATCTTACTTCTACTCAAATCTTTTACCTGGATGCAATTTTTCAATTAAAAAATCCAAAGTTAAGTGAGTTAGCATTATATTTAAACGTCAGTAAACCAACGGTTACCTTTGCTATCAACAAAATGGAAAAGCAAGGATATGTTATAAAAACCCAATCCAAGGAAGATCGTCGTTTTTTTAGTATTCGTTTGACATCAAAAGGAAATAAATTGGCAAAAGTACATGATAGGATTCATAAAAGCTATGCAGCTGTTTTTAAGAAGGTGTTAGATATAAAGGAACTGACAACATTGGAAACTCTACTGGGAAAAGTACTTAAAAAAGTTCAATAATTTATAAGGAACCGAAATTTAAATGCATTCCTTGAAAACAATAAAATTGATTAGTTTGAGCAGTAATTTTTAAAAAAATAAGGACCTGTTTATGGAAACCAAACCTAACTCCAAAAAAAAAATTGGCAGAAAAATATTAAGGCTTATCTGGAAAACAATTCCTTTTGTCATGGTCTTGCTTGTAATCGGCTTGATTATATTGCCTCTGGGTAAAAAAATCTCAGAAAAAAAATTAGCACTTGCCCAAAAACAATCCAATGAAACGGCTATTGCAAAATCTTTGACCAATGTGATTACCATGGAACTTATACCTGCCATGGTCATGGAAAAGCTAAGTCTGCCCGGTGTGGCAAAACCATGGGTGTCTTTGGAAGTGGTATCTGAAACCCGTGGAAAAGTTATCAACAAAAAAATAACAGCGGGACGGCAGGTAAAAAAAGGAGATGTTCTGGCAATTATTGATAAAAGTGATTATCAAAATTCCTATGATTCTGCCCTTGCATCCTATGATTCAGCAATGGCCACCCAAAAAAGATTAAAAGCGCTGGTTAAAAAGAATTTTGTCACAAAGTCCCAACTGGATGATGCCGTTGCCAGGGTAAAAACCAGCAAAGCAGGACTGGATAATGCCAAACTAAATTTAAACCGCTGTACAATCCTTTCTCCCATGAAAGGGATTGTTGACCGTGTCCATATTGAAAACGGTACTTTTCTAAATCCTGGAGACCCTGTGGCTCAAATTCTTCAAATTGATAAACTGAAAATAGAAGTCGGTATCCCGGAATCTGATGTTGATGCCGTTCGAAAGTTAAAAACCTTTGACATAACCATTGATGCTCTGGATGGAAAAATCTATACGGGTGAATATCATTATCTTTATAAAACCACGGATTCCATGGCCCGTTTGTACAACCTTGAAATCAAGGTGGAAAATACTGACGGTCAGATTCTGCCTGATATGTTTGCCCGGGTAAAAATTATCAAAAACCAGGACCCCAAAGGGATTTCCGTCCCAATGTATTCCCTTGTAAATCATGATAAAGATGTTGGTGTCTATGTTGAAAAGGAAGGAATTGTCAGGTTCAGACCATTAAAGACAGGATTTCAGGACGGCTGGAAAACTCAAATCCCTAAAGGACTTGACCCGGGCGAAAATATTGTTGTTGTGGGTCACCGTATTATTGAAGATGGAGAAAAGGTGAATGTCACCAAAACCATCCGGGATATGGAGGAAATCACCCAATGATTATCTCTGACATGGCCATAAAAAACAGAACCAGCGTTTTGGTACTGGCCCTAATCATCCTGGGAATTGGTATTTATTCCTACAAGGCGCTGCCAAGGGAGAGTGAACCCGATATTACCATTCCTTTTGTATTTGTATCAACTGATTATCGAGGAGTTTCTGCCACTGATATTGAAACCAGTATCACCATAAAAATCGAAAAAAAACTCAAAGGTCTGGATAAGGTTAAAAATATCAGTTCCGTGAGTTCCCAGGGACTGTCCCAGATCAACATCGAGTTTTTACCCGGTACTGATATTGATGAGGTATTAACCAAGGTTAAGGATAAGGTGGATGAGGCAAAGAACGACTTGCCGTCTGATCTTGAAAATGATCCTTCAGTATTTGAGGTCAATATTTCGGAAATGCCCATTGTTGTCTATTCTCTGGCAGGTACATCCGGCCCCAGAGTTCTCAAAGAAATCGCAGATGATTTAAAAGATGATATTGAAGCGGTTCCTGGCGTTCTGGAAGTTGATGTAACAGGAGGCCAGGAAAGGGAAATCAGAATAGAGGTTGATCCTGATAAGCTGGCCTATTACAGGATACCCATTACATCCCTGCAACAGGCAGTTGTAAGCGAAAATCAGAACACATCCGGCGGTGCCATCACCCTTGGGGATGGCAGGTATCAGCTAAAAGTTCCAGGGGAATTTGAAACGCCTGAAGAAATACTCGCCCTTGTTGTTGCCACCCATAGCGGCAATCCTATTTATTTAAAGGATGTTGCAACCGTTGTTGACGGCATAAAGGAAGAATCGTCAAGATCCCGTTTAAATGGGGTGGACGCTGTTAATATATCGGTAAAGAAAAGAGTTGGCGAAAATATCATCTTTATTTCCGACAAAGTTGACTTAATCATCGCCGAGGCAGAAAAGACCTTCCCGAAAAATACAAGTATCACCAAGTTGATGAATAAATCAAAAGATATCCGGATGATGGTTGCCGACCTTGAAAATAATATTATTTCAGGGCTTATCCTTGTGGTGGCTGTATTGTTTGTTGCATTGGGATTTAGAAATGCCCTATTGGTAGGGGCTGCCATACCTTTTTCAATGTTTTTGTCTTTTACCATACTTCAGGCCATGGGGTATACACTGAATATGATTGTCCTGTTCTCTTTAACCCTGGCACTGGGGATGCTGGTGGACAATGCTATTGTAATTATTGAAAACACCTATCGCTATATGCAGCAGGGAGTTCCAAGGGTGGAAGCTGCCATGAAAGCCACAAGTGAAGTGGCCTGGCCTGTGATCGGTTCAACTCTTACAACGCTTGCCGCCTTTTTCCCAATGATTTTCTGGCCGGGTATTATGGGCGAGTTCATGAAATATCTTCCCATCACCCTCATTGTCACTCTTTGTTCATCTCTGTTTGTTGCAATGATTATAAACCCTGCCCTGTGTGCATTTTTTATGAAGGTAAAAACAAAAATCAATAGAGATACACTTACTGCGAAAGAAATAGAAGACCAGGGAGAAAAGCCCATTGAAATAAAGGGCATCGTTTTAAAACTTTATACAAAACTGTTAAACAGTGCCCTTAATCATAAAATTACAGTGTTGACCGGTTCTTTTGTGGTATTGATCCTTCTTATCCAGATCTGGTTTTTAAAAATAGGGATTGAAAAACCACTTGAATTTTTCCCCTCCATTGACCCAATATCCGTCTATGTTAATATTGATCCTCCGGAAGGAGCTGATCTTAACTATATTGACAGAATCGTAAAAAAAGTTGAGATTGCCATAACAGGGAATCAAACGCTTGATTATAAAACTGCGTTGAAACCCCAGGAGCATGAAAATTCCGACGGTACAAAATTTCTGGCCCCAAGCAATATTAATAATATTGAACATATTTACACCCGGGTGGTTCAAAATTCCAGCGGATCTGTTTTTGACTCTAATTTGCCCAATCATATCGGTATCCAGTTTATTGCTTTTGAAAACAGAAAATCTCCCACCAAAGATGATCTGGAAGAATTAAGGAATCGGGTTAAAAATATTGCCGGTGTGAAAATTACGGTGGATCAGCAGCAGGAAGGTCCTCCCACAGGCCCTCCTGTTAATATTGAGATTTCAGGGACTAATTTTGAAGTGTTAGGTAAGATCGCAGAAAAATTGGGGAAAATAGTTGAAAATATCCCCCATGTAAAAGATGTAAGAAATGATTACCAGGGGGGACTGCCCAGTGTACAGGTTAAAATTGACCGCCAGAAGACCGCTCTTTTCGGCCTGACCACAAGCGCCATTGGAAATGCATTAAAAACAGCCTATAACGGGCTTGATGTTTCTACCTATTATGAAGGCGATGAAGATTATGACATCGTAGTAAAACTGGCTGAATCCGACAGGCAGGTGGCAGATGTCCTTCATAAACTCTTAATCCCAACCCCCAAGGGAGAAATGGTTCCTTTGACCACTCTGGCCAGTATCGAATATGCCGGAACCATAGGAAATATTGTTCGAAAAAACCACGAACGTGTTGTCACTGTAAAAGCAAATGTAGATGAATCAAAAACCACAGGGCCCATTGCCAGAATGCAGGCCCAGGAACTGCTCAAGGAGATGAAGCTTCCAGCAGGCTATAAATACAAATTTACAGGTGAGGATGAAAGTCAGAAAGAATCTGAAGAATTTTTGTCCAGAGCGTTTTTAATTGCTGTATTCTTGATTTTTCTAATTCTTGTAACCCTGTTTAATTCCATTATACAGCCAGTCATTATTCTTACATCCGTTGTTCTATCTTTAGGCGGTGCTTTTCTGGGACTTGCTGTGATTAACTCACCCTTTGGTGTCATTATGACGGGAGTCGGTATCATTTCTCTTGCAGGTGTTGTTGTGAACAATGCCATAGTTCTAATCGATTATACCAATAAACTTCGGAATAATGGCATGGGCATCCGGGAGGCTGTTGTTGCTGCCGGTGCTACCCGGTTAAGGCCGGTTATCTTAACAGCCGTTACCACCATTTTAGGACTTTTACCCATGGTCACGGGTATTAGCTATGATTTTCATGTCATGGCACTCTCTTTGTCCAGTGAATCCAGCCAATATTGGAGAACCATGGCAATTGTGGTTATTTTCGGACTCATGATTGCAACTATCCTGACGTTGGTTGTTGTTCCCACACTCTATGCTTTGATTGAAAACTCTAAACTTAAACTGGCAAGCGGTTACAGCAAAACCAGAGAGTTCTTCCTGGGGTCGGAACAGATGGATTTAACCTGATCATGCTTTTTCACCAAAATTGTCACTGCTCAAATTTTATAAGATTACCAGTATTTTTAATTAGCCTGTGGTTGAACTTCAACCAGGTTGCAATGGAAAGCACAGGTTTTTCCCATATCAGTAAGGCGCTGACTTGTCAGTTGGTTAACCCCGCTGCCTGGTGAAAGGCTTGGCCAGTGAAGGCCTTCAGCCACTAAAAGTCCAATTTGAGTATCATAGGTTACATGGGCCAGAAAGCTAGCTTCTCCTCTGTCATTGAACACTCTGACGGGATCGCCATCAGCTATACCCCGGGTCCCGGCGGTTTCAGGATGGATCATCACCCGGGCCTGACCGACTTTTTCCCTTAGTGCGTCTATCTCGTTAAATGCTGAGTTGAGAAAGAAGTGATGGGGCGGGGTGATAAACTCCAGGCAATATTTATTTCCACCATCGGGG
>JABGOU010000002.1 GCA_018645325.1 Desulfobacula sp. | reverse complement strand
GTTCGACTTGCATGTGTTAAGCACGCCGCCAGCGTTCATTCTGAGCCAGGATCAAACTCTCCAGTTATAATCCTTATACTACTAAACTCTTTAAGGTCTTGTTTTAAGACCCGCTTCAAAATTTCTCACTGACCAATTTTCAAAGATCAAACTAACTTGTTCAAAAAAAAACTTCCCGAAGACACTTCAAACCGTCTCTCGAGAAGACCGGCGTATAATGCATGAAAAGAAAGGATATGTCAAACCTTTTTTTCATAAAAATTAAAATTAAATTATATCTGTCTGAATTAATGAATGATTTATGCCAGGCAATTTAAGAGACCAAGGTTCCAGTGGCAGTCACAACAGGGTATATCATTGATATAGCAGTCCTGGTGAAAAGGTTCATCAAGAACATAGTCACACCTTGTTTCACACCAGGCATGACAGTTTGGATAATCATATTGTGCAACTTTGGTTCTAAATTTTTTAAACTCATCCTTGTTCCAGATCTCTTCTGGAGATACTGTATGAACATTTCCAAAAAAAACCGGTGTAACGTGTTTGATATATCCCATGCGCATAACCGTATATTTATGCCAGAGAAAATAACAGGGCGACACATTCCCGTCCCAGGAAACAAACATGGAGCCATCTTCAATAAAACAGCACTCCCTTTTTGTTTTAGGCCTGATAGAGGGCAGGGTAAGCTCTATGCCTTGTTTGTGTGCAATAGTTGCTGCCTGATCAAAAACTGTACGGATTCTGCCATACTCGCCTGAAGGTTCAGAAAGAATGTGAAACAAATTTATATAAAGATCTTGTTTCAGTCCTTCTTTTTTAAGTTTCCCGGCCATTTTATAAATCTCTATTTCCTTTTTGGATTTATTAACTTTCCAGAGGGCCTGATAATACTGGGCCAGGCTAATCTCTTTTATTTTCGCCTTTTGTTTAAATGTTTCATACAGGGCCAGTGCTTCATGTGAATTATTCAGAAAGGCAATCTCTTTTTCCATATGTTTTTCATAGGCCACAACATGGGTGACAATGATAAAATCCACCTGCCTTTTACCTGCCCATTCAACAAGAAGAGGAAGCTCTTCCATATTTTTTTTCATCAGTACAAACTCAATCCCGATTTTTACATTGGTTTGAGGAAACATCTTTTTTGCATATTTTACTGCATCAAATGCCTGGTTTATATCAGACAACGTTCCACCGTTACGGACTGCATCAAACAGACCAGGACGAATAGTATCCACGGATATGCAGATTTTATTTATTCCTGCTTTGAAAAGAGAGAGGGCTCTATTCCTTGTTAACAGTTTTCCATTTGTCTGAAAGCCTCGTATGCTTTTTTGGGGCATCAAATCCCTTGTCCTTGAAATATAGGTCTCAAGATTCTCATTTAAAAGGGGCTCGCCAATGCCTGTGAAAATGACGGATTTCAATGAAGGGAACAGGCTCTCACATCTTGAAAACGCATCATTGTCAAGATCGCCTTCAGCAATATCACACCCTTTGGATTGTTTCACACACATCTCACATTTGAAATTACACCGGGTTGTGGGTTCCAGTATCAGTTTTTCAGGGGCTTGTCTCAATTTATATTTACCTTTCTGTCATTACAGCTGTCCTTTATAAAGGTAAACATACCCCAGGATCAATGATAAATCCTTGATTTGCATCAAGTAATCCTCATTTTAATGCACGGATACAGGTCTTTTTCTTCTTCTCAGGTTTACAATAATCACCCCTGCCACAATAAAACCGATTGAGATGGCCAGATGAAGGGTAAAGACCTCCCCTAAAAGCAGCACACCAAATAAAACACCTGCCAGGGGCATGATAAAAATAAAGGAATGAAGGGCTGTGGCCCCGAATTTTTGAAGCAGGGTATTCCAGGCAATAAACCCAAAGGATGCAGTTACAAAGGACTGGTACAGCATGGCATTAATAACGGCGGGATCGATCATTTTTATCATTTGATCATCCCATAAAAATCCGCCCAGAAAAAAGAAGGGTATGCTGAAGATCATGGGATATATGGTAATTTGAACCACATTGTAATGGGAAATAATTCTTTTGACAAAAACGGCACTTGAACTCCAGAAAAAGACAGCCGCAAGAACTATTAAATCCCCTGTTTTTAACTCCCCGGTCAAATCCTGTTCATCAAAAAACAGGAATAAAACCCCTAAAAAACCGAGTGTTATGCCGACCCCCTTTTTTAAAGAAATTGTGTCACCTGGAATAAAAAAATGGGCCATAATCAATACCATAAACGGCAGGACATTTGCTATCAGTGCCCCGTGGGAAGCTGTGGTTTTGCCCATACCCTGATAAAAACAGGAAAGCTGAACAACAAAAATGGCGGCAAGGATCAGCATCTGTCCCAATTGCTTTTGACTGATTTTTAAGGGTATTTTTTTATATCTTGCCCAGGCAAAAATCACCAGGGCAGCAATGGCAAACCTGATTCCCGCCGCTGTAAAAGCACCTAGCCCCGTGAGACAAAATTTTATGGCCACGGGATTGGCACCAAAAAGAAAGCATATAAATACGGTTAAGGCCGATGCCTTAACCGACATATCATCGTTTTGCAATGTGTTCTCCAGACTAATTATTATTTATAATCTTTTTCCAGATAAAACTGAATCCATCAAAAAGTTTTAGTAATTCCGAGCAGACTGAATAGCGCCTGACCAAAAACTATATAAACCGGTCATCCGACTTTATAGAGACTGCTTTTTCATAACTTTTTTCAAGCCAGCCAATGGAAGTCACTTCTTTTGTATCAAACCCCGGAACATAGGGTTTGATGTCAATTAAAGGGGTACCATTTAATACATCTATTCCTTTAATGGTTAATCTATTGCCCTCTCTTTTAATGAGCCGGACTATGGATAAGCCGATGGGGTTGGGCCGTCTTGGAGCCCGTGTGGAAAAAAGACCTCTTTTATGATCATCTAAAAATGGCTTTACCATTAAATTATACCCCTTTGATTCATGGAAATGATAGAGAAGAATGATATGGGAAAAGCCGTCCAGATCATTTAAACCCTGTTCGTATTCCTTTTCCATAACAATGGTTCCCATGACTTTAGCTGCCCCTGATGGCTGTATGGGCATTCCCTTTAAATTATCAAATGGGGTTTGAATTATCCCTATAGGTGTAATGCTGAATTCCATTATTTATTCTCCTTTAAATATATTTATTCTACCCCTTCCTGCTAAAGGATCGGGTTATTTAGTGTTTCCGGTCAGGGGTTATTTTTTGCCATAGTTTGAATCAAAGGCAGTTTTCCCATCAAAATCAAGGATAATAATACGGATTTCAAGTTTATGGTCTGAAAATTTTAATGCTGTCTCTTTAATTTTTTTGCCCACAAGGGTTATAAGTTCAGGGTGGTCAGGATAAATATATGAAAATGCATGGCGAGCCGTATTGGCGTTATCAATATTTTTTGCAAGCTTGCGACTTTTAGTAGTATCAAAAGCCCATGTGGACAGCTTTTTCAAGGTCAGCTCAGACTTTGCCGCATGGGTATGTTCAAACCCCAAAGCCATTTTGACGGCTTTTCCAAAAAATACAGTATAAATGATAGTTTGAATCTCCGGGCTTTTTTCCACCATATCAAGGGATGCCTTAAAAAAATCCCCGGTCTGAATAAAAGCCTCTTCATCAAAAGACTTAAAGATTTCCATGGCAAAGCGTTCACTTCGTCTGCCCGTGGTAAATACAAGGGTATCCATGCCCTTGGCTGCAGCAACTGAAATACTTGATTTAATGGTTGCAATATAGGCATCGTGGGACATGGGGGTGACAATGCCCGTGGTACCTAAAATAGAAATACCCCCCAGAATACCCAATCGGGCGTTCAGAGTTTTTTTGGCAAGTATTTCACCCTTTGGAACAAAAATTTCTATATCTACACCTTTATTTTTAATATTGAACAGGGCAAAAACATCCTCCACGGAATTTTTAATCATTGTCCTTGGTCCTGGATTGATGGCAGTTTCTCCCACTGGCAGTTCAAGCCCTGGTTTTGTTATAGTCCCAACCCCTTTTCCACCAATAATATTTATCTTTAAGGAATTTGAATCAGACAATGTTACCCTGGCCCCTATTTGAGCCTTGTGGGTAATATCAGGATCATCTCCCGCATCTTTTATGACAATGGCCTCATATTGATTTTCCCCTGTTTTTCTTACGGCTTGAATATCAATTTGTTTTTTTTCACCTGTCAGAAATAAAATTTCAACTGATTTGGGATGTTTAGAAAAAAAAGAGATCAAAGCGGCTTTTACTGAGGCTGCTGCTGCGGCTCCCGTAGTAAACCCTTTTTTAAGAGTTCTGGATGACATTTTTATTATCCTTAAATCTTCTGCAGGTATCTACAAAATGTTTTGCACATCCCTGGTTGCTGCCAAAATGGACGTGAAGATAACTTCCCAGGGTGTTATGAACCTGGTATCCTTTCAGGGTTAGATCCTGCCCTGCCCTGGACGTCACATGATAAACATCAAGGATATCCTTTTTTTGATTTGCCTGATTTTGATTTTCAAGGGAAGAATAATGAAATTCATGCCCCCTTAACACATCACCTTTTTTGCCTATAATGGTATCCTTTTTTAAAGTTATTTCCCTGTATCCAAGGGATCTAAGTCGCTTTGACATGTGAATATTAAAATTAAAACACCCGGACATGGGGTATTGCCGGACTTCATCCATGCCACAAAGTTTGTTGCACAGGAACATGAACCCCCCGCATTCCCCGTAAATGGGCATACGGGCAACACTGTTTTTTTTGATTTCCTGAAAAAGGTTTGTTTTTTGTGACAGGTCTTTGGCAAACACTTCCGGGTATCCTCCGCCAAAATAAATCCCGTCAATACCCTGGGGCAGTCCTTCATCATTTAATGGTGAAAATTCAACAATGTCTGCTCCGAATTTTTTCAGGATGTCTATATTATCCTGATAATAAAAACAAAAGGCCTTGTCCCTTGCAACTGCAATTCTTGGACCTTGTTTTTGGTCAGAACCAATTATTTCCTGCTCAATTTGACAGGATATATCAAAAGAATCCAGGC
Source organism: Desulfobacula sp. (assembly GCA_018645325.1). Lineage (GTDB taxonomy): Bacteria > Desulfobacterota > Desulfobacteria > Desulfobacterales > Desulfobacteraceae > Desulfobacula. The sequence continues at coordinate 170,271 of JABGOU010000002.1, read as the reverse complement.
TGTTTATCAAAGCTTCCATGTCAATATTGTCCCTGACCATGGAAGAAAGGGTTGAAAGAACCTCTTTGCTGATATCAAGCTCATCTGATGTGACAAGGCCCAAATGTCTTTCCGGCATGACAATGGCATCGTTTCTGGGCATAAACCCGAGACACCTGGTTTTGCAGTTTTGCTCAACGGCTTTTTTAAGATATTCATAATGGCGCAGGCTTCCCGTTTTGCTGAAGATGACCCCGGCAATTTTCAGGTCGTGATCAAACTCTTCAAAGCCCTTGACAATGGCAGCCGCACTTCTGGCCTTTCCCTTTGCGCTGATAATGAGCACGACCGGCAGATCCAGCCATTTGGCCATCTGGGCCGTGGACCCGGCTTCTGACAAGCCGTCATATCCGTCAAAAAGGCCCATAACCCCTTCAACCACTGCAATATCTGCACCTTTGGTATTTTCGTTGAAAACCTTTTGATTATACTCCCTGGAAAGCATCCAGGAATCCAGGTTAAAACTGGTTTTTCCTGCAATTTTAGTATGATGTCCCGGATCGATAAAATCCGGGCCTACTTTAAAAGGGGCAACCTTATACCCTAAATCAGCAAGATATGACAAAATGGCAATGCTGATTGTGGTCTTTCCTGTTCCGCTTCCCGTGGCACCAATTACAAACCCTTTGATAGCATCCTCCAGTTCTTTATTTATGTTCATTTGCCATGATTGCCAGGGCATTAACAATGGCCGCTGCAAGATTGGAACCGCCTTTTCTTCCCTTGTTGGTGATATAGGGAAAATCCAGGGTCATAAGCTCATCCTTTGATTCTGCCGCATTAACAAACCCGACTGGAAATCCTATCACCAGGGCTGGACTTGCTTTTTTCTCCTTTATCAACTCAATGAGCCTTAAAAGGGCTGTGGGGGCATTACCCACCACATAAATTCCGCCTTTCATCCTGTCACAGGCCATATCCACTGCTGCAAGGGCTCTTGTGGTCCCCTTTTCTTTTGCCATATTGGCAACATCTTTGTCGGCAATCAGACAACTTACTTTTCCGCCAAATTCATTAATCTCTTTTTTTCTGATCCCCACCCTGGCCATGTTGGTATCCGTGAATATCTGACAGCCTTGTTGTATTGCTTTTATCCCCGTTTTTACGGCATCGGGATAAAACCGGATCGTGTTCATATATTCAAAATCTGCAGAAGTATGAATCATTCGTCTGACAATGGGCCATTGGTCATCACTAAAGGCGTGATCCCCGGCTTCCTGTTCAATTATTTTAAAACTTAAATTTTCTATTTCCTGTGGTTTCATTATATATCGCCTTTAAATTAAGGGTTGTGACCAATATTCATCTTTTATTCAATGCAATACCGAGAACCGCCAATTTTTCAGATTATTTAGCTGTACTTTGAAAAATTTTCATGTTTCAGGTCAAGCTCTATTTAAATACCATTTTTCACTTGTTTTTTGCAACTTGTTTCAACATCTCATATCCTGATAAAACCCTTGTTATTGTTGTTATAAGACACAAAAGGGCAAAGAAAAAAGCAAAGAAAGGGAAATGGTCGGGAAATATACAGATTATTACCATAAAAATAATTGTTTCCGTTCCCTCAGTGAGTCCTCCTATATAATACAGGGCCTTATTGGGATAGGCCATACTTTTCCAATCATGCTTCTGGGCCATGACGGCAAAGGCAAGAAAACTGGTCCCTGTTCCCACAAAACCCAATAACAAAAAAACAGCTGCAAGGGCATTATTTTGGGGATCAGCCAGGGCAAATCCTGCTACAATTGAGGAATAAAAAATAAAATCCAGACAAATATCCAGGAAACCGCCTGCATCTGTTCTGGTTGTCAGTTTTGCAAGCGCCCCATCCAGCCCGTCCATAATGCGGTTCAAAACAATAAAAAACAATGCCACTTTATACCCGTTAATCCATATGGTAAAAAAAGCCAGCAGACCTATCCCAAAACCTGCTATTGTGACCTGATCCGGTTTGATACCTTTTTCTTTAAGAATATTGGCGCAGGCTTTCAAAGGTGATTCAACTAATTTTATCGCCCAGGGATCAAGCATGGTTTTATCCTTTTTCTTTGTTCAGATTTAATATCACCCCGCCTTCGGGACAATCCATGGGGTCGTGTGTCACCAGGAGTGCCGGGATATTCATTTTTTTTATCTGGGAAAAAACAAAGGCCCTGATTTTTGCCTTCAGGGTTTGATCCAGCTTTGAAAAAGGCTCATCCAAAAGAAGGGCGGTGGGTTTGGCCAAAAGGCTTCTCAAAAGACTGATTCTTGCTTTCTGCCCTCCTGAAAGGCTTGATGGGTCTCTTTTTTCAAACCCTTTCAGCCCTGCTGTTTTAAGGGCAGTATCAATTATTTTGTTTTTTTGAGCCCTGGATGTTTTCTCTTTAATGGCAAAGGCCAGATTGCCACGGATATCCATGTGAGGAAAAAGAAGATCATCTTGGAAAAGTATACCGATATTCCTCTTTTCCATGGGTAGATTTGCCATATCCCGGCCATATAAGAAAACAGACCCTTTGAGGGTGAAAACTTTGTCCAGGCTTCCTGACACGGCAGACAAAAGGGTTGATTTTCCACACCCGCTTGGCCCCATGATTGTTGTGATCTCACCTGGCTTAATCACAAGATTCACTGGATCAAATATAGATGATCTCTGTTTTAATATGCTGATATTTTCAAGTTCAAGGGACATTGTTCTTTTCCTTATACCTGCATTCCTTTTCTATTGTAATACAAAATTTTAGGAATGATAATGGCCGCAGCAAACATTATCAAGGGTAAACACTGCTGAATCAGCGCATAAACCGCCATAATCCTCCGATCGGAGCCAGAGGCAATATTAACCACCTCAGTTGTAATTGTTGAAAACCTTCCCGCTCCCACAAGCATGGTAGGAATATATTGTGCCACACTCACGGAAAACCCAATGGCAAAAGAAAAAAGAATCGGTTTTAACAGCATGGGCCATTTTACGCTGAGCATAACCCTTGCATATGATCTCCTCAAAAGCATTGCCTGGTCCGTCACCCTTTCGTCAAAAGAAAGATATGTGGCACTTAATGCAATAAACATATAAGGCAGAACAAACAAAAGATGTGATCCCATAAGGGTAATCCAATACCCGTCCATCTTCATGATGACCAAAAGAAGCTGAATACCTGCCATAAATGTGATCTGGGGAACCAATAAGGGAAGGTATAAAAAATAATGGATATTTTTTATAAAATTGTTAGTCCTTTTTTTCCGGATCTGGTTTAGTCCGATGAGATCTTGACTATTTTGATTTTGATTGGTTTGATTTTTTCGGTAATTGCCTTCATGTTCCAGACAGCCGATGGTCAAAAAAAGCCCAATAAAAGCAGAAGCAACTCCTGTGACAACAGTTGTCATAACCGGATCAAAAGATGAAACCATACCCTTTGCCCAAAAGTTGAGGCTCCATGTTGTGGGTAGAAAATCAGGGAACCGCCACTGCCATGCCAATGACCAGATCACAAGAATAACAGAGGAAATAATGGTGAAAAGGATGATACAAATTCCCATAAAGGCAATGAAAGGTTTAAATAATGCCAAAAAAGAACTGCGCTTTCCATTGGTAATCCAGGGTCCTAAAAAAAAATGGGCAATTCGTTCTATGAGATAAACAATAAAAATGCTGACCAGCACAATAAAAAAAAGGCACAAAGACCCTGCAGACGCCAAAAGCTTAAAGTTCACATCCGGGTCATTAAACCATTTCAAAACCAGTACGGAAAGAGAAGACGGCGTGTTTGGGCCTAAAAGAATGGCCATATCCACAACGGACAGCGAATAGGCAATAATAGCAAAAATAGATAATCTTAAGTGAGGATACAGCCTGGGAATTAAAACCTTCAGCCAGATCTGTTCTTTTTTATACCCAAGTGCTCTTCCCACCAAAAGGGTTTTTTTTATATCCAATTGACCCAGGGCACCCATGGCCACCATGATTAAAAAAGGAAACTCTTTAATCACCAGTGCAATGGTAAGACTGATGCCTAAAGGATCATTGAGAAGAATCCAGTCCGGTGGCGTATGAAAGCCTGTTAACACGGGAGAAACCAACCGGACCATCCATCCTGACGGTGCAATTAAAAAACCAAATCCCACGGCAAAAGCCGCATGGGGAATAGAAAGAACCGGGGAAAGAATTTTTTCAAAGAATTTCCATAATGCATTTTCATAGGAAACACTGATAAACAAAAAGGCAAGGGTGACCACGCAAAAAGAAGCAGTCATTCCGGAAAAAATCGTCACTAAAATTGAGGTTTGAATCCCGGGGTAGGAAAAAAAATCAAACCAGACGGATAATGAAAGGTTTGTATGCCCGATTACGGGTAGATAATTGAATGAAGGTAAAAGCGTTCCAATAAAACCGGCCAGTATTGTAACACTAAACAATCCCATTACAAATACAGGAAAGATATAGGTCTTTTCCTGTCCAAACAGTCTCATCATTATCCGGTTTTATTTGTTGTACTTTTTAAGCCATTCTTTTTCAAGAGCCTGAACCCATGACACATGGGGTTCAGGCAAACCCGGTCCCAGCTCGTCGGCGGACAAGGTAGCAATCCCTTTGGGAACATCATCAAATAATTTTTTATCCGGCCCGGAAAGTTTTTTGATATCAAGAACGCTTGGATCGCCCCAGATCTTTGGATTTGCTTTTCTGGCCTGGGCCAAAGGGCTTAAAAGAAAATTGGCAAACACCATGGCCCCGGGCTTGGCTGAGGAATTAAAGGGAATGGCCACAAAATGGGCATTGCCAATGGTGCCCCCTTTATGAATATAGGTCCTTATGGTATTGGGAAGTTCACCATTTTCAATGGCATTGCTCACGGAATTCGGGTTAAAACTCAAAGAAATAAAAATTTCATTATCATTTAAAAGACTTAACATCTGGGAGCCGCTGGTGGGGAACACTTTGCCTTTCCGCCACAACAAAGGATGCAACGCATCCAGAAAATCCCACAATGGCTGTGTGTGTTTTTCAAAATCAGGTGCGCTCACCTTTTGACTCAATATTTTTGGATCATGGATCAGCTCAGAAAGTGCCTGTTTAATAAAGGTTGTGCCATGAAAGCTGGGTATGGCAGGATAGGTAAATTTTCCTGGATGCTTTTTTGCAAACGCCAAAAGGTCTGACATGGTTTCAGGGTGTTTTAAAACCTGGCTGGTGTCATATGAAAACACAAGCTGGGCCATTCCCCAAGGCGATTCCAGATTGTCAACGGGAACGGTAAAATCATATTTCAATGTTTTTTTCTGATTGTCCACCTTTTGGAAATGGGGTAAATTTTGAGAGAACGGCCCAAACAAAAGCGTGTTTTCCTTCATGGCCTTAAAATTTTCGCCATTGATCCACATCAGGTCCACACTGCCGTTTTGCAATTTTTTTGCTGCTTTTTCAACGAGGATGCGGGAAACTACATCGCCAATGTCCGTTGCTTTTACATGGATGACCCGAACCCCATATTTTTTTTGTACCAACCGGCCGGCCCATTGAATATATTCATTAATAGGTTGAGATCCGCCCCATGCATTGAAATACACGGTTTGCCCTTTTGCTTTTTTTTCAATCTCTTCCCAGTCTACTGCATGGGCTTGAGATAAAAAGCCTAAAAAAAGCAGACTCAGAAAAATTAAAAAAAATTGTCTCATAATTTTACCTTTTTCCCTTTAATGACTTCTGTTTTTTATGATTCAACCATATTCTTTTGGAATAGTCCCTTTGTCAAGACAAAAAAAGTCCCTTTCTATATGCCGTCGACTTGACTTGCGATTTAAAAGATGGGTAGATGATCTTGTCAGCATTATTTTATTGGAGACAAAGTCAATGCATCAAAAAATTCTAGTGATTGAAGACAATCATGATCTTGCAGGTCTCCTAAAACTTCATCTGACAGATCAGTCCTGGAAAGTGGATCTAGAATTTAAGGGGAACACAGGGTTTAAAAAAGCTGTTACCCAGAATTATGATCTGATTCTTCTGGATATCATGCTTCCCGGGATGGATGGACTTGAAATCTTAAAGCAGCTTAGAAGTAAGCATATCCACACACCGATTTTAATGCTCACCTCCAAGTCTTCTGAAATCGACCGGATTCTGGGATTGGAATTTGGTGCAGATGACTATGTAACAAAGCCATTCAGTATCCGGGAGCTGATCGCCAGAATTAAGGCAATTTTCCGCAGGATGGAGACCTTTCAGCCTGCCATGAAAGAGAATAGGGACATGGTTTTAACCATTGGTGAGTTGACCATTATCCCTGAGAAACGAAAGGTGATGATAAACTCCAAATCCGTCGATCTGACAGCAAAAGAGTTTGATCTTCTCCTCTATTTTGCAACCCACCCCGGAAGGGTGTTTAACCGATCCCAGCTTCTGGACAAAGTGTGGGGATACGGGCATGACGGGTATGAACATACGGTGAACTCCAATATCAACCGGTTAAGGGGAAAAATTGAAAAAAATCCTGCAGAACCTGAATTTATTCTGACGGTCTGGGGCGTCGGGTATAAATTCCAGGATATTTAAAATGGGTTACTTAAAAAGTGATATTTAAAAGGGGGACTTAAAAGATGATACTTAAAAAGGGATTCTGCCATGTTTAATTCCCTATATTCTAAAATAGGTGCAGGGCTTGCCGTCCTTTTTTTTGTTTTAGGTCTGCTTTTTATCGGTGTGACAGTTTTTTCCACAGATATGTATCAGCAAGAGGTCAGCCAGAAACTCAACACCCAGCTTGCCCGGCAGATTGTAAAAGAGCGACTGCTCATAAAAGAAGGCCGTGTGAACCATAACGCTTTAAAAGATATTTTTCACATGCTCATGGTGATTAACCCTGGAATAGAAATATACTTGCTTGACATTGAAGGCAAAATTTTAACATTTTCCGCCCCAAAGGGAAGCGTAAAGCGTGAATCTATTGATCTTAAACCCGTTCAAAAATTTTTAAGCCAATATTTAACCCAGGATCTGACCGCTCCTATTCAAGGAGATGATCCCAAAAGCCTCCACCGGAAAAAAGTCTTTTCCGCAGCCCCTATTGTCCGGCAGAAAAAACTTGAAGGATATCTTTACGTCATTCTGGGCGGAGAAGAATATGACTCTGTTGTTCAAAAAATAAAAGGCAGCTATATTCTTCAATTGAGCGCCTCCATGATATTTGCCGGCCTTTTGTTTGCATTGATCACAGGACTTATGCTCTTCGGCCTTCTGACGGGCAGGCTTAAAAAGCTGGCCCATGTCATGGATGCTTTCAAGCGGGGGGATGCCGTTGAATCCTTTTCTTTTCAAAAAAATAACAGGTCATCTGATGAGATTGACCGGCTGAGTTCAACTTTTAAGGATATGGCCCGTCGCATTGAAACTCAGATGGAAGAATTAAAGGCCTCCGATAAGATGCGGCGAGAACTGGTTGCCAATGTTTCCCATGATTTACGAACACCCCTGGCCACCCTGCAGGGGTATATTGAAACGCTTTTAATCAAGGAGAAGCAGTATACACGGCAGGAACGAAGACACTATCTTGAAATTGCGATCCAGCATTGTCAACGGCTGAATCATTTGGTCAGCGAACTTCTTGAGCTGGCAAAACTTGAATCTGTCCAAATGCAGATTAATCTGGAATCATTCAACCTGCAGGAGCTTGCCCAGGACGTAACCCAAAAATTTTTATTGAGAGCTAAAGAAAAACAAATTTCGCTTGTCACCCGGTTTGAAGTGGGACTTCCCTTTGTAACAGCAGATATTGCCTTAATTGAAAGAGCTTTGGAAAATTTGATTGAAAATGCCCTTCATTATACGCCAGAAAAAGGTTGCGTCACCATTGAAATTACCAATGCAGAACAACTTGCTGTGGCCATCCGTGATACGGGCCCTGGTATTTCAAAACATGATTTGGAGAATATTTTCAAGCGATTTTATCATGCAGACCGATCCAAAACTAAGAGAGAGAGGCATTCAGGCCTAGGGCTTGCCATTACGAAAAAAATTATTGAACTCCACCAACAAAAGATAACCATTGAAACAAAGCTTAAAAAAGGGTCTTGCTTTTCTTTTTCCCTGCCAAAAACACGTTCTTTCTGAAATCACCACTGTTTTTTTATTTTGTGATAAACTTGTGATCATTTTACAACGACTCTGTGATTTTTTGCATTTATCTTTATGAGTAGGGAAATAACCTTAATCAAGGAGACCTATCATGAAAACAAAAATACTCATGCTTATGATCATCATTCCAGCAGTGATTTTATTTGGATGGCAATCCTTTGCCCAAAAACAAGAGACACAAAAAATGGATATGAAAGCAAAAATGACGTCTGATATAAAATCAGAAGTAAACGATAAGAAAACAGGTGTTCAAACATTGAAAATTGCCACTTTTGCCGGTGGGTGCTTCTGGTGTACAGAATCTGATTTTGAGAAGGTCAAAGGAGTGAAGGATGCCGTATCCGGCTATTCCGGGGGACATAAGTTAGATCCGACATACGGGGAAGTGTCCAAAGGAGGCACTGGCCATACCGAGGCCATACAGGTCCATTATGATCCCAATGTTGTGACCTACAAGGAACTTTTAGAAATATTCTGGCGGCACATTGATCCGACAGATCCTGGGGGACAATTCGTAGACCGGGGGTCCCAGTATCGGTCGGAAATATTTTATCATAATGAAATACAAAAGAAACAGGCTATTTCATCTAAAATGGCCCTGGAAAAATCCATGGTATTTGACAAACCCATTGTCACGCCCATTACAAAATTCGAAAACTTTTACACGGCTGAAGCGTATCACCAGGATTATTATAAAAAAAAGGCATACTCTTACAAATATTACCGATGGGGTTCCGGCCGGGACCAATTTTTAGAAAAGGCATGGAAAAAAACAGATATGGATAAGGAAAAAGCTCGACCCAATGATAATGCATCAATGGACGTTTCACCCTGGTCAAAACCCAGCAATGCTGAAATAAAACAAAAGCTGACACGGCTGCAGTACGAGATCACCCAGAAAGATGGTACTGAACGCCCCTTTTCAAATGAGTACTGGGACAATAAAAAACCGGGGATCTATGTGGATATCGTCTCAGGAGAGCCGCTTTTCAGTTCCAAAGACAAGTTTGTGTCAGGAACGGGATGGCCAAGCTTTGCTAAACCCCTTGAATCTGAACATATTGTAGAAAAAACAGATAAAACCCTTTTTAGGGTCAGAACAGAGGTCAGAAGTAAAACTGCAGATTCTCATTTAGGACATTTGTTTGACGATGGCCCAAAACCCACTGGATTAAGATATTGCATCAATTCTGCATCATTGAGGTTTGTCCCAAAGGAAAAACTAAAAAAGGAAGGGTATGGTCAATATCTTGATATATTTTGACCTACACTTTAATTTTAAAAGGTGAGTTTTTCGTAATGGGAACCTCACCTTTTTTCTTTTTTTACGGTGGATCAGGGCATAGGTATAAGACTACTTTTTGATTTCTCTTTTATTATCTTTAAAAAATCTGTTATATTTTTCTTGTAACCGGATTACATTTCTTAAAGGAGTCTGTTTTGGAAGATAACAATATTATTCGTTTTGCAAGTCGTATGGATCAACTTCCCCCGTATTTATTTGGAATGATCAATAAAATGAAAATGGAGAAAAGACGAAAAGGGGATGATGTCATAGACCTTGGTATGGGCAACCCCATGGATCCCGCTCCCAATGAAGTGATTGAAAAACTGGTTGAAGTGGCAAAAGACCCAAAAGCACACCGGTATCCTGAAAGTTCCGGCATGCCACACTTGAAAAATGAAATAGCAAAATATTACAAGCGTCATTATAATATTGAACTTAATGCTGAAACCCAAACCTATTTTACCATTGGTTCCAAAGAGGGAATATCCCATCTATGTCTTGCTATCATGGGCCCTGGAGATTCCGTGCTTGTCCCTGCACCTGCATTTCCTGTGCATATTTATGCTGCCGTTATTGCCGGGGCCACTGTCATGAAAATCCCCATAGAACCAGAAAAAGGATTTCTTGACAGGATTATTAATATCTGCGAATCTTGTTATCCTAAGCCCAAAGTTCTCATGATCAATTATCCTCACAATCCCACGGGAGTTGTAACGAACAAAGAATTTTTCAAAGAAGTGGTAAAGCTTGCCAAACGATTTAAATTTATGGTTATCAATGACTTTGCCTATTCAAAAATTACCTTTGACGGGTATGAGGCTCCCAGTTTTCTTGAGGTGGAAGGCGCAAAAGATGTGGGGGTGGAATTTGGATCTTTTTCAAAATCCTATAACATGGCCGGATGGAGAATCGGGTATTGTGTGGGAAATGAAAGGATCGTTCAGGCCCTTGGAAATATAAAGGGTTATTTTGACTATGGTATTTTTTCGGCCATACAGGTGGCCGGTATTATTGCCTTAAGAGACTGTGATGATACTATTCCCAAACTTGCCAATATTTATCAAACCAGAAGGGATGTATTGTGCAGCGGCCTTGAAAGGGCTGGGTGGGATATTCAAAAACCAAAAGCCGGCATGTTTGTCTGGGCAAAAATTCCAGAACCCTTTAACAAAATAGGATCCATGCAGTTTGCCATTGAAATGATGAACAAGGCAAATGTAGCTGTTGCCCCCGGAATCGGATTCAGCGAGGAAGGAGAAGGCTTTCTACGTCTTGCTCTTGTGGAAAATGAAGAACGATTAAGACAAGCTGTTCGTCAAATGAAAAAAGCCATGGAAAATATAGTTGTTTAATTTTAAATGTGATATGATCCCTGGAAAAGAGATACCCCTGACTTTGAGTAAACACTTAATAAAAAGGAATTCTTTACATGCACTGGTCTGATGCAGTTAACTCCACTTTACCTTGTATTGTTAAAATCGAAACCCCTACGGGTCACGGTACCGGGTTTCTATGTTTTCAGAATGAAGACAAATCCATGTATGCCATTGCTACGGCGGGACATGTGATTTACCATGCCGACAAATGGATGGAGCCCATTCGGATTTATTCTCATGACGGATCCAAATCTCTGCTCCTAAAAGCAAAAGCGCGCCATATTACCATGGGAGAACTATCAGACTCTGCTATAATTCTTTTTTCAAAAACCCAGGACCTGTTTGGGCAAACCTTGCCGCTGCCATTGCTGGACCAGGAATATGTCCTCAGGCTCGGAACCCAGGTCGGGTGGATCGGATTTCCCACACTGGAGCCGGACACTCCTTGTTTTTTCTCAGGTTCTATATCCGCCAGGCAGGATCATAAAAATTCCTACCTGATTGATGGTGTTGCCATCAATGGTGTCAGTGGGGGACCGGTCCTGCATATAGATGAGGAAGAAGATGTCAAGGTTGTAGGAACAGTATCTGCTTACAGAATGAACAGGACCAGTGGTGATACTCTTCCAGGACTTCTCATTGCCCAGGACCTGTCCCTGTTTCACGATGTGATCACTCATATTCAGTCCGTGGGGAATAAAGATAAGAAATAATTCTTGTTTTATTGATGGCACTCTTTTGAGTGTTCTATCGAACAGTCAGCCAAATACCAACAAGCATAATACAGATACCAAACATGCGGGAAATGTTAATCTGGCGCATTTCTGCACCTAAAAAACCATAGTGGTCAATAACAGCTGCAATGATAAACTGAGCAGCAACAATAATAGTGAATGCGGTTACAAGCCCCAGACGGGGGACGCTATACCCGATGGCTGCGATTAATATCAACCCCAACGGACCTACCAAAAGCGTATACGTAGGAATAGTTTGAAGAGAAGATAGATTTCCGCCTCTCAAGACCAGCATGATCATCCCGATAATGAGCCCTCCACCTCCATATGTTATAAACACACTCTCAAGAGTACCTATGTTTTTATCTATAATACCAATGAGTTGCCCTTGGCAGGCAACGGCGACACCCCCTATTGCTGCAATCATAACCAAATACAATAAATTCAAGATATCTCTCCTGAAAACAATAAGAAAAAAATGTTAATAATCCAGTGAAGAGACCTCAAGGGCGTGCTTTTGAATAAAATTTCTCCTGGGTTCCACTTCCTCTCCCATCAGAAGGGTGAAAATTTCATCTGCTTTTTCACCATCTTCGATATCCACCCGGAGCATATTTCTTTTTTCAGGATTCATAGTTGTTTCCCATAGCTGGTCTGCGTTCATTTCACCCAGACCTTTGTAGCGCTGAATGTTTATACCCTTTTTTGCTTCAGACATAATAAATTCAAACAGGCTGTCTGTATCATTAAAATTATATTCTTTTTTAATTTGGGCATCTGATTGTCTGGAAGATATGGAAAAAGGAGGTTTATTAAACTCTTTGATCCTTTCATACCCCTTTAACATTCTTTGATAATCGTTGGTGGCAAGAATTTCTCTGCCAACTTTCAAAAGGATCTGTTTTTCTTTTTTGTTATATATATCCATTTCAAATATATTTCTTTCCAGATCATATTCTATTTCACCTGCCACATATCCTTGTTTCCTGATCTCTTCTGAAAGCAAAATAAAATTTTGTTTTTCCTCAATAAAAAATTTATCTTTTACACCGTTTTTAATTAAAACAAGTAAAAGATTGATATCCATATCTCTTTTTTTCAATTGATTAACAGCATCATAATAATCTGTTAACCTATCCAAAAAAGAATAAAATTCTTCTTCTGAAAGAGGTTCTTTATTCCCATTTAGAAAAATCTCTTTTTGACCGGCAATTCTATTGACCAGATAATTTGAATATTCTTCTTCATTTTTCAGGTATACTCCATTTTTTCTTGAACCTACCCTAAAAAGAGGCGGCTGGGCAATATATAGATATCCCTGTGAAATCAGGTCCGGCATCTGCCTGAAAAAAAAGGTCAGCAACAGAGTTCTGATATGGGATCCGTCAACATCCGCATCCGTCATTATCACAACTTTATGATACCTGACTTTTTCAATATTATACTCTTCACTGCCAACACCTGTTCCTAAAACCGTGATAATATTTTTAATTTCATCGCTTCTCAGAATTTTATCAAATCTGGCTTTTTCAACATTTAGAATTTTTCCCTTAAGGGGAAGTATAGCCTGAAATCGTCTGTCGCGGCCCTGTTTAGCGCTGCCTCCTGCTGAATCTCCCTCCACTAAAAATAACTCTCTTTCAGCAGGATCTGCATACTGGCATTCAGCCAGCTTACCGGGCAGGGTTGAATCCATGAGTGTGCCTTTTTTTCTGGCAAGTTCCCTTGCCCTTTTGGCTGCATCCCTGGCTCTTGCCGCATCAACTGACTTGGCGATGATCTTTCTTGCAACTTGAGGGTTTTCCTCAAGATAATGACCCAATTTTTCATTTAATAATGATTCAACAATACCTTTAACTTCATTATTCCCCAGTTTAGTTTTTGTCTGGCCCTCAAACTGGGGTTCCATAAGTTTTACGGAAATAATAACAGAAAGGCCTTCTCTCATATCTTCTCCACTGATTTTAATATTCTGCATATTTTTTGGCAGATTATTAGATCCAGAAGAAATATATGAATTGACTGTACGGGTTAACGCACCCTTAAATCCAGACACATGAAAACCGCCTTCAATGGTCCTTATATTGTTGGCAAATGAATATAGTTTTTCTTTAAATGTATCATTATATTGAATAGCGACTTCAATCTGAACATCCTTTTTTTCCCCTTCAATATGGATAGGGTCATGCAAGACTGTTACAGAACGGTTCAAATACTCAACAAATGAAATAATTCCGCCCTCATAATAAAATTCTTCTTTTTCAGCCGACCTTTCATCCTCAATAATTATTCTGAGGCCTTTATTTAAAAAGGCAAGTTCTCTCATTCTCCTGATAAGAGTCTCATAAACAAAGTCATTTTCGTTCATGATTTCAAAATCAGGACAAAAAGTAATCTTTGTTCCCTTTTTATCAGTATCTCCTTTAATGGAAAGTTCGGTTATCTTATTTCCCTTGGAATAGGACTGATGATAAATTTTTCCATTTTTATAGACTTCCATTTCAAGTAGTTGGGAAAGAGCATTAACAACAGAAATTCCCACCCCGTGCAATCCACCGGAAACCTTATATGAGTCTTTATCAAACTTACCCCCTGCATGGAGTTTGGTCATGACCACTTCACAGGCAGGTATTTTTTCTGTTTCATGCATCTCAACAGGAATTCCCCGGCCGTTATCTTCCACACTCACGCGCATATCCGGATGGATGGTAACAAGGATCTTATCGCAATGACCTGCCATTGCCTCATCAATACTATTGTCCACCACTTCATATACCAGGTGGTGAAGACCCTGAAGATCAACATTTCCAATATACATGGATGGTCTTTTGCGCACGGCTTCAAGACCTTCTAATACTTTTATACTACCGGAATTATACTCTTTATTTATTGTATTTTCATTCATCATGATATATGCATCGCCATTATTACACAAATTAGTTTATCATCATCAAAACCCTTTATAATACATGGGCTTTTACTGTCTTTAATATTTATAACAACAACCGGATCTTTAAAAAGATTTAGAGCATCCATAAAATATCTCGGATTAAAACCACTTTTAATCTCTTCACCCGCATATGAAATCATCATCCTTTCTTTTGATTCACCTATTTCAGGATTTGTAATAGTTACTACCAGTTCATTTTCCCTGAAATTTAAAATAACACTTTTATAATCATCAGAGGTTAGAATAGAAACCCGCTTCATCAGGGTAAAAAACATGGTTCTGTCAATTTCAATGGGAATCATTTCTTCATTATTTATTATTGGTTTATAATCCGGATATTCTCCTTCAAGAAGTTTTATCATGATGAATTCATTTTTATTTTGAAAAATAAAATAATTATCTTTAATTCCCACATTTATTCCATCTTTACTGCTGTCAATGAATTTACTCAATTCAGACAGACCTTTTTTAGGAATGATAACACTTTCATCCGGCAGACTAAGTTCTCCTTTGAATTGGGCATCACAACAATGAAGCCGCCTTGAATCTGTTGATACAATTCGTATGGTTTCTTTATCATCGATCACTATTTTTTCGATAAGGGACCCTAAAACATAAATTCGTTTTTCTTCGCCTGAATAATTTACAATAGAGGCTACATCAACCATTTCTTTCAGGTCTTTGGAATTGATTTGAATAAAATCTATATTTTCTATAACCGGCGTTTCAGGAAAATTTTCATAATCTGATGATACTATATGATAAATACTGTCCCCTTCTCCAATTTCTACCCACCTGTTTTCTATTTCATTAATAAAAATTTTATTTTCAGGATATTCTCTGATGATTTCAAAAAATTTTTTAGAATTTATAGATAAAATTCCTTCTGTTTCCACCTGGGCGTTATACGTACCCAAAAAAACTGTTTCCAGATCATTGGCAGTTATAGTTATCTGTGATCCCATTGCTTTAATAAGAATATCAGATGTAATCGTTAGATTGGTTTTTCTTCCTGTCAATCCTTGAATTTTTGAAAGAACATCCAAAATTTCTTTTTTATCAAATGAAAATTTCATTTAAGTTCCTTTTCAAAAAAATTATATATTCATTAATATTTATATCAAATAATTTGTTTTATCAATTAATAAATATGTATGGTTTTATTAATTATATATTTAAAAAATTAATAATAATAATAAAGAGTGTTTAAATGTTTATAACTTTTTAAGTTATTAAAATTATTACTAAATTTTAATAAAAAATATTTTAAGATTGGTTTATTATTAGATAAAAAAATATCGTTTTTGTATCATTATTTTAAAGTGTTCAAAACTAGCTTTTTTTAAACAATTTATTAAAATGATCCAATCCAGTTTCTAATATCCTGTAATCCTTTTATATTCCATTCATCTGCTGTTCTTTGTTCAAGATAATTTAAAAAAAGAGTGTCAATAACTTTAAAAATATTAAAACAAAAAAAAGATTTTTCCAATACCACTCCTTCTATTTCATTTTCTTTGGTTGACAGATCTGTTTTTGGAGTTTTAAGACCTGTAATATTAAGACTCTCACCCTTGATGGTGAACCTATACTCATCTTCATTAATTTTACAGACAAGGTTGATCTGAGTGACATAGGCACCTTTTTTTAAAGCAGTAGTTCCTTCTTCCAGGCCTGCCTGATCCCCTTTTATGGTAATTTTTTCCTTTGATTTATCCCCTAATTTATTTTCAAGAACAATTGAATTACCAACTTCAAGTGTAACTACATCTTTTGAGTTTAAAAGAGATGAAATATTCTGATCAGTTTCAATTAAAAACCAGATCCAGGTTAGATAATCATTTCCAAGAAATTTGTATTTATTATAAGCAGTTGCAATATCAAGCATAAAGATTACCTCGAATATTTTAAAGGGACAAGTGTTTGGACCCGGTCTTTTTGCGGGTTGGAAAATTTGGATTTGGTTTCAACAATGGTATAGGGGAAAAGTCTAATGGGTTTTAAATTAAAGGATTTTAAAAATATGGTTTCAAAAAACTCATTAGCTGCTTTCTGTGTGGTATAAAGGTATAAATTTTTTTTTTCATAATCCCACAATACATCATATAAATTAGGAATTGCCGGAATTTTATGCATTAAAATGTCTATCACCATTTCTTTTATTTCAGTTTTTTCATTTTTGGAAATAAAATCTCTTCCTGATTTTTCTTTTTTTTTTTCAATTTCAATGGCCATATATTTTTGGATCACTTTGGCAGGGATTGCTTTTTTATCAATTCTCAGTGAAAAAAGAAAATAAGTTCCAAAAAGGAAAGAAAATTTATCAAAATCCGGATTATAAGGACTTTCAACCGGTGTCCACCCGGCTGAGATTTCATCATAGTCACTTTCAATTTTTGGAATTGAATGTTTTATTAAACCATTTCGCACTTCATCTATTAATGAACCCTCAATTTTTCCATCAATATGATACCGGCTGACAGAATGTGTTGAAGAGATTAATCCCATATATTTATCCTTGTTATAAATAGTTATTTTAATTAAAAATAATATATTGCTCGAACCGATTCTTTTTATCATAGTTGAATAAAAATTAACAGGATTCTTCTTTAATCTTTTGAATCAATACAATCCTTTTGTCCTTTTTTTTATTCTTGCCATATACAAACATTTTTGATAAATTTTTCAATTTTAACAGAAGGATATATATATGCCAGGATTACTTCCAGATATTGACCCGGATGGGTTACTAGAATACTCAGTGGTTTTCACAGACCGGTCACTTAACCATATGTCTCAATCATTCCAAGGAGTGATGAATGATATTTCCACCACGTTTAAAAAAGTATACAAGGCCAAAGCAGTTGTGATCGTTCCAGGAGGTGGTACGTTTGCCATGGAAGCCGTTGCACGGCAATTTGCAACAGATAAAAGATGTCTTGTTATTCGAAACGGTTGGTTTAGTTATCGCTGGACCCAGATTTTTGATATGTGTGATATTCCGCTTGAATCCATTGTATTAAAAGCCCGCCCTGTTGATGACAGCAAACAAGCCTCCTTTGCACCTGCTCCAATCAAAGAAGTTATAGCAACCATAAAGGCTGAAAAACCAGAAGTTGTTTTTGCCCCGCATGTTGAAACCTCATCAGGTATGATCCTTCCTGACGATTATCTTTTCGCAGTGGCAGATGCTGTACATTCAGTTGGAGGCCTTTTTGTTTTAGATTGTGTTGCCTCGGGAACAATTTGGGTGGACATGGAAAAAAGTGGTATAGACATTCTTATAACTGCACCACAAAAAGGCTGGAGCGGATCACCCTGCAGTGGATTGGTAATGCTGAGCTCCCTTGCAAAAGAAAGAATAGAAACAACTATAAGTACCAGTTATGCCTGCGATTTGCTTAAGTGGTTTAAAATTATGGAGGCATATGAGAACGGCGGACATGCTTATCACGCAACAATGCCCACTGATTCACTAAGAGCTTTTAGAAATGTGATGAAAGAAACAGAAAACTATGGTTTTGAGAAAGCCTGTGCTCAGCAGTATGAGCTGGGAGACAAAGTCAGGGCACTGCTTAAAAGCAATGGCATCAAAAGTGTTGCGGCAGAGGGATTCCAGGCTCCGGGTGTTATTGTCAGCTATACAAAAGATATTGGTATTCACACGGGGAAAAAATTTTCAGAGATAGGAATACAGACTGCTGCAGGGGTTCCTTTAGTATGTGATGAGCCGGAAGACTTCCAGACTTTTAGACTTGGATTATTCGGCCTTGACAAACTGCAAAATATTGATCGAACGGTCAAAAAGCTCGAGGATGCACTGGGTCTGGTCCTCTAGGGTCTCTATCTTAAGTATCGAATTTCTTTAATTATTTACATATCGAATCTTTTGAGGTATGACTTGAAAGCTATATTGGAATTTTAGCTTTTTTCATTAATATAAATGAGGTGAAAATATGAAAAAGAGAATGCAGACTATAGACGGAAATACAGCAGCAACCCATGTTGCCTATGCCATGAGTGAAGTTGCAACAATATATCCCATCACACCTTCAAGTCCATTGGGTGAGATAGCAGATAATTGGGCATCCAAAGGCCGGAAAAATATATTCGGCCAGGTGTTGAATATTAAACAAATGCAGTCTGAAGCAGGTGCAGCCGGGGCTGTTCATGGTTCTCTTTCTGCAGGAGCGATTACAACTACTTTTACAGCTTCCCAGGGCCTTCTGCTTAAGATTCCGAATATGTATAAAATCGCAGGAGAACTTCTCCCTAGTGTTTTCCATGTGACAGCCCGTTCGATATCAGCCCATGCCCTTTCTATATTTGGTGACCATCAGGATGTCATGGCAGCCAGGCAGACCGGTTTTGCCATGCTTGCATCCAACTCGGTCCAGGAAGCTCAGGATCTTGCGTTGGTTGCACATCTTGCCACAATTGAAGCCAGGGTTCCTTTTCTGCATTTCTATGACGGGTTCAGAACCTCCCATGAAATCCAGAAAATAGAGATGATTGAATATGATGATATGGCCGGCCTTTTTAATTATGATGCATTCAAAGAATTTAAAAGACGCGCTATAAACCCTGAACATCCTGATACCAGAGGAACGGCACAGAATCCGGATATTTATTTTCAGGGCAGGGAAGCCGTCAATTCATATTATCTAAAAATCCCGGCTATTGTGAATGATTATATGAAAAAGGTTAGCGATCTGACCGGCCGTCAATACAACCTGTTTGATTATGTGGGAGACCCGGAAGCAGACAAGGTAATCGTAGCTATGGGTTCGGGGTGTGAAGCCATTGAAGAATCCATCAACGAGCTCAATGCCAAAGGAGAGAGGCTTGGGCTGGTAAAAGTTCGTCTTTACAGACCTTTTGACAGGGAAAGCTTTTTAAGGGCCGTTCCGGCAAGTGTTGAAACCCTTACAGTGCTTGACAGAACCAAGGAACCCGGTGCCCTTGGCGAACCTTTATACACAGATGTCTGCACTGCATTCATGGAATATGGCGAAAGCCCCAAGATTGTTGGCGGCAGATATGGTCTGTCTTCCAAGGAGTTTAATCCCAATATGATTAAGGCTGTTTTTGATAACATGAAATCCATCCAGCCGAAAAATCATTTTACAGTCGGTATTGTTGACGATGTAACCCATACGTCCCTTGATGTGCAAAAAGGCTTCCACCCTGCACCCAAAGGAACTATTGCAGCTAAATTCTGGGGCCTTGGAGCGGATGGAACTGTTGGTGCCAACCAGAGCGCCATTGCAATTATAGGAGACAATACTAAAAAGTATGCCCAGGGGTATTTTGCTTATGATTCAAAGAAATCAGGAGGACTGACAGTATCCCATTTAAGATTTGGTGATGTGCCCATCCAGTCAACATACTTGATTGATAATTCTGATTTTGTGGCGTGTCATAAATCCAATTATGTGGAACTTTATGATGTTCTCAAGGGGCTAAAAGAGGGTGGAACTTTCCTTTTAAATTCACCCTGGTCTGTTAAAGCCATGGAAAAAAACATTCCCGGTGATTTAAGAAAAACTATTTATGATAAAAAAATCAAGTTTTTTAATATTGATGCCGTTAAAATTGCCGGGGAAGTGGGTCTTGGCGGACGGATCAACATGATTATGCAAACATGTTTTTTTAAACTTGCCAATGTTATTCCCGTTGAAAAAGCCATTACGCTTCTCAAGGAAGATATAAAAGCCAAGTTTGGCAAAAAGGGTGAAAAAATTGTTTCAATGAATATGGAAGCAGTTGATAAAACCCTTGAAAATCTGGTTAAAATAAAGGTTCCGGCTTCATGGAAAAAGGGTGTTAGACAAGAAAAGATAACTGAAAAGACCACAGATTTTGTAGATAATGTCATGAGAAAAATTAACGCCCAGGGCGGAGATGATCTTCCTGTCAGTGTGTTTGAACCGGGCGGTGTTTTTGAACAGGGAACTGCTCAGTATGAAAAAAGAGGGGTTGCCATTAATGTACCGGAATGGATTGCAAAAAATTGTATCCAGTGTAACCAGTGCGCATTTGTCTGCCCACATGCAGCGATTATTCCCATTGTTGCCACGGACGAGGAATTGTCTGCTGCCCCTGAAAATTTTGTTACAATTAAGGGCAATGGCAAGGGAATGGAGGCTTTTAACTTCCGAATTCAGGTGAATCCACTGGATTGCCAAGGCTGTGGAAATTGTGCGGATATTTGTCCGGCTAAAGTAGTTGCCCTTGAGATGAAGTCTTTGGCCAGTCAGGTTGAAAATCAGGTGGATAATCATAAATTTTCCAAAACAATACCGTTTAAAACAGATATTCTTAAAAGGGAAACGGTTAAGGGAAGTCAGCTTTTTCAGCCCCTTCTTGAGTTCTCCGGCGCATGTGCAGGATGTGGAGAAACACCCTATGCAAAACTTTTAACCCAACTTTTTGGTGAGAGAATGACCATTGCCAATGCCACTGGTTGTTCATCCATCTGGGGCGGATCAGCACCGGCAACACCTTATTGCACAAATGCAGAAGGGGAAGGTCCTGCTTGGGCAAGCTCTTTATTTGAAGACGCGGCAGAATATGGATATGGAATGATGCTGGCCACACAAACACGCAGAAACTCACTGGCCATAAAGGCCCAAAAAGCTCTTGAAACAAAAGTATCCCAGGAAGTAAAAGAGGCATTGGAAGGCTGGATAGCTGGAAAAGATGATGCCCAGGAGTCTAAAAAATATTCTTTTGCATTAAAAACATTGTTAAAGGATGAAACCACGGGCATTTTAAAAGAGATCTATGATGAAAATGATGTTTTTGTGAAAAAATCACATTGGATCTTTGGCGGTGACGGCTGGGCCTATGATATTGGATTCGGCGGCCTGGACCATGTTCTTGCCTCGGGAGAAGATATCAATATCCTGGTCATGGATACGGAAGTTTATTCCAATACAGGCGGGCAGTCTTCCAAGGCAACACCAACGGGAGCTATTGCAAAATATGCTGCCACGGGAAAAAAGATAGGGAAAAAAGATCTGGGTCGTATGATCATGAGTTATGGGTATGTGTATGTGGCATCCATCTCCATGGGGGCAAACAAAAACCAGACCATGAAAGCCTTGCTTGAAGCGGAAAAATATCCTGGGCCATCGCTGATCATCTCTTATGCACCATGCATTAACCAGGGTATCAGAAAAGGCATGGGAAAATCCCAGCTTGAAGGAAAACTTGCCGTTGAATCCGGTTATTGGCCTCTTTACAGGTATAACCCTGAATTAATTAAAGAGGGTAAGAATCCCTTTGTCCTGGATTCAAAAGCGCCGGATGGAACTATACAGGAATTTCTTGGTGGCGAAACAAGGTTTGCAGCCCTTGAAAAGAGTTTTCCAATAGAATCAAAACGTCTGAGGGCTAAAATAGGAGAAGAAGTAACAGATAAATATTCCATGCTTAAAATGATGGCTGATATCGGCAAAGAAAAAGAATAATATTTTAAACAGGTACAAATCATTTAAAAGGACCGGGATTTAAAATGCCGGCCCTTTTAAATTTATAGACAAATTTTTGTAATTATTTAAGCTCTTACGCTTGAAACCGCCCTGTCTGATGGATCTTTGTTTCGATGCTAAACGCTTAACCTTCTGCAAATATCCATCAGACAGGGCTTAGAGGATAACTTTTTTAACGGGCTGAACAATTACAAATTTAGTAAATAAAATTTTATTTACTAAAGATAATTTGGTTGTATATGGTTTCAAAAAATTTGAAAGAATGATTATTTTAAACAGGAAGAAAATATGAGGATATGCCATAGCCGGAAAAGGCCTTGTATAAAAAAAATTATTTTTATACTCTTTGCTGCCGGTATTCTTTTTAATTATAGTTTAAACATCGCTTTTGCCTTAAATT
The DNA here is from genome assembly GCA_018645325.1 of Desulfobacula sp. GTDB lineage: Bacteria > Desulfobacterota > Desulfobacteria > Desulfobacterales > Desulfobacteraceae > Desulfobacula. The sequence continues at coordinate 147,869 of JABGOU010000002.1, read as the reverse complement.
CGGACAAAAATGCCGGCAAGGGAAACTCTATAAACCTTCCCGATATTCAAGTTTTAAAAGGAGTTGTGAAAAAAGGAGATACTGCATCTTCTTTACTAAAAAAATATCTTCCGCTAAAAACTATATACGCTATAAACCGGCGCAGTTCAGATATTTTTCCCCTTACTCATATCCGTGCGGGCCGGATGTTTAAAATTATTTTGCAAGAGAATCATCTAGTTGGTTTTGAATATGAAATCAATAAAAAAGACAGACTGGTGATTCAAAATAAAAATGACCTGTTTTTGATCAACCGGTTACCGATTCAATATGATGTAGATCTTGAAGTGGTGTCCTCCACCATTACATCCACCATGTTTGATGCTGTGAGAAAATCAGGGGAACAAAAAGACCTGGCTAGAAAATTATCTGATATTTTTGCCTGGGATATTGATTTTATACGAGATCTTAAACCCGGAGACCAGTTCAAGGTTCTTGTGGAAAAACGATACCGGGATGGCAAGCTTTTTGGCTATGGTAATATCCAAGCGGCTTTTTTTACCAACAATGGTACTCTTTTTAAAGCCTTTCTGCATAAAACCTCAAATGGGGTGCCAAGATATTATGATGAGAACGGAAAATCACTTCAAAAGGCATTTTTAAAAGCACCCCTTGCGTTTTCAAGAATTACATCCAAATTTACCCAAAAAAGGCTTCATCCTATTTTTAAAGAATATCGGTCCCATCCCGGAGTGGACTATGCCGCACCCAAAGGCACGCCCATAAAAACAGTGGGGGATGGGGTCATCCTGGAAATCGGTTTTAACAGAGGCATGGGAAATTATATTAATATTCGTCATTATAATGGATATACGACAGGGTATAATCATATGTCTAAATTTGCCCGAGGAATGAAAAAAAATAAAAAGGTATTTCAGGGGGATGTAATCGGATATGTTGGAATGACAGGTTATGTAACGGGTCCTCACCTTGATTTTCGCATGAAGAATAAAGGAAAACTGGTTGATCCGCTCAAGCATCGATTGCCGCCGGCAAATCCCATCACACCCGATGAAATGGAAGCATTTATAACAAGAACAATTGAATTGTCTGAAAAAATCCTGACAGCCCGGAAACAAGGTTCCCACGATAAAAAGCCAACATAAAAGACTTAGGGGAAAAAATATGGCAAACCCAATTCGCTTAAAAGCAATTCAAGGCCTTAAACCAGGTGACTGCTTTACATATCAAAAAAGGTTTACAAAAAAAGAAACCCTTTTATTTGGTGATATTACAAGGGATTACAATCCTGTCCATTATGATGAACGATGGACAAGGGAAAAAGGTTTTAAGGAGCTTATCTGTCACGGCCTTCTGGTGGGGTCAATGGTCTGTGAATTTGGCGGCCAGGTGGGATGGCTTGCCACGGGCATGAATTTTAATTTTATTCATCCCGTATACTTTGGGGATACTATAAAGTGTAGTGTAACCATAACTAAAATCCAGGAAAACAACCGGGCAGAAGCCAAAGCCGTTTTCATCAATCAGGATAAAATACAGGTTTGTTCTGCCCACATGTCAGGCAGGCTTCCTATAGAAAAAGAAAAAGCCATTTTAAGTGCCATGGTAAAAGAGGGGGATCCAACCAATAAACTTTCCAACCAATAAATTTTCCAATCAAAAAACTTGCAATGGGAAAACGATACTTTAAAGAGATCTTCTTTTGTAAAGGACAGGTTCTAAAAAAACCGATATCCGACATTTGCCTCATGTATATGTAACAAAGATTTTTTTATAGCTTATATTTTTTTTTAGGCCTCACAGAAAGTGTTTTATACTTTCCCGACAACCAGTTTTCAAGATCCGAACAATACCATTTTGAAAATCTACGATCAGAAGGGCCTCCTGCCATGTTCGTGTATATTTCATCCTTGGCAAGATCAATAACCATTCTAAAAGACGGGGCAAAAGTGGTTTGCCTGCCTGCACTCTCAAAAATTTGTCCCTGATTCGGTGTGGCAAGGCTTCCGATAAGCGTTATCGGTCCGCGGTCAAAGCCTAAAAATTTTGGAAGTTTGCCGTTAAAAAGAATATTGTTCATCATGACTTTTCTTGTATTGCCCCATTTCTCAGGTTCAGATTCCAGGGCGGTTTCCACTGCCGTAATATAGAGGTTTTCTCTTGTATGCTTACCAAACCATAGGGATTTTTCACAAAGCAGTATTTGATCAAAATTGATATAAAAATCATTGAATATTCCCGAATGTTTATCAATATGATCAAAAGCCTTTGGGCCAAAACCGTTTTTACCAAAGACTTCCCGGTAAAGCGCTTTATAAAACCGATCAAAAATGAATGCACCTTTAGAGTTTTCACCATATTCAAAACCCCAATTTTTGAGGATTTTTCCCTGTTTTGTGTCAGGAATAAGAGGACGAAGAATTTTCATGAAAGCCTCAGCCTGAGTTGAATACACATCATAATGCAGTTTTTGCATGGTAACGGCCGTAATCTCATTGTTTTGTGAAAGAAGTTTGCCAATCCGGTCTGACCGATATGGCCCCATGCCCATATTAATCGGATTCAATTTTCCATATTCATTCAGGTTTTGATTACTGGTAATAAAATACCCGCATTCCGGATTATAGCATTTGGGCAGGTCTTTTGGATTTTCAAACCCCTGCCAGTCATTTTTTTCCTCCCAGCCGGGCAAGGGAACAAATCCTGTGATTCCTTTCCTTCTTTTCGGCATCAGTCCGGACATCTGGTAACCGATATTATCTTTCTTGTCTGCTAGAACAAAATTCCATGATGTCTCAACACGACCCAGAAGATCCATTCCTCTGGTGACGGTATTTGCATCAAATAATTTAATAATGCTGTCCAATGTAAGAGCACCTGAACGGGCAGGGGCCCAGGACGTTGTAAGATAATACCCGTCCTCCTTTGGATTTCCTTCAAGAATACCATGCCGGTTTTCGTAAAAGGCTATGGTTACAGGGTCTTTTTTCTTTCTTTTTATGATTTCTTCTCTTTGGGTAAAATTCTCCCAGGTGTCGCGCCGGCAAAGATATTTGCCGTGTTTACATTTTTCAATCCATGAATCGATACCATCCATGAAGGTATAGGTTGCACTCCAGGCAAGGTCCGGGTTTCTGCCCACAAGAAGGGCGGGTGCCCCGGGCATGGTTCCGCCCATTGCATATCTGTCTTTTGTTTTTAAAACGATTTCATACCAGATATTGGGGAGCCTGTTTACTTCAAGGTGAGGGTCATTGGCTAGAATAGGTCTTCCTGATTTTGTCTTTTTCCCGGATACGGCCCAGTTGTTGGAGGCCATCATTAAGGGTGCCGCAATGTTCCACAGAGATGTGGGCGAAACAATCCTCTCTTGAAGATTTATCTTTTTGATAAGATCAAAATCCGCTTCCCCAAGGATGTGAGGGAAAAGTTCGTTGAGTTTTTCTTTATCGATACCCGCCTGAACTAGTTCGATAAAAAGCCTTTCCATTTCGCCCTGGGATTGCGCAAGGGTAAGATAGCCGATCATTCTTGAAATGAGAAACGTATCCTCCGGGCACCAGGGATCCGGTTTAAATCCTAATAGTTTGCATTCCCAGGGTGTTTTTTGTTCCAATGCCCTGTTGACGCCCATACAATATGCCTCAATAATCTCTTTTGTTTCAAAAGAGAGCTTTTTTATTTCCAAGTCCGTTGAGCCGGACCAATTCATTCTTCTGAAGAAGGTATCAATTCCAAGCATTTCATCACTGGCGTCCAGGAGTTCAGATGCCCTTCCCTGTCCTAAAATACGCATTAAAATAATCTGCATACCCCTGTCTTTTCCATGGGCATATCCCATCATGCCAAAGGCATCGGCCTTGGTTTTTCCCTCAACATGGCATATTCCGTGCCCGTCTCTCCATATTTTATCATTGTTGTTCATATTTTTTCCTTTTGGTTCACAGACAATCAATTCGCCATCATACTCCACCAAAAATCGTATAATATTTATTGCGTATCAAATGAAATAAGTTTTAACAATTGGTTTTTTTAAATTGAATTCCAGAGCCTTGATGTAGTACACAAAGGTTTTATATTTTTAATTCCATAAAAAGAGTCATAGAGTTACAGATAAATTAACAATATGGAGGATAAATAACATTGAAAATCAGGGATTTCAAAACATTTGTAGTGGGGAATCCGCCACCCCATTTCGGGGGGCGTTACTGGATTTTTCTGAAACTCACAACGGATAGCGGGATAGTCGGTATTGGCGAAGCCTATTCCATACCATTTCATCCAAACATTGTAGAAAATATGATTGGGGATGTTTGCGAGCGGTGTGTTATTGGTTCTGATCCATTTAAAATAGAGAGGCTATGGCGGATTATCTATGGAAGCGGTTTTACACTGCGCCCAGATACATCTATTATGGGTATACTAAGTGCAATTGAAATGGCCTGCTGGGATATTATAGGCAAAGAACTGAACAAGCCGATTTATGAGTTGCTGGGTGGTCAGGTTCATGAAAAATTAAGAGCGTATAGCTACCTGTATCCTGAGACACAGGATAAACTATCTGTGTATAGTGATCCTGAAACAGCTGCTAAAAGGGCGGCTGAATATGTGGAAAAAGGTTTTACGGCAGTGAAGTTTGATCCTGTCGGACCCTATTCCGTATTTGATCCAAGACAGCTTTCTCTGGAAGCACTGGAACATACTGAGAAGTTTGTTAAAGCTGTTCGAGAAGCGGTTGGCAATAAATGTGACCTGCTTATTGGAACACATGGGCAGATGACCACTTCCGGTGCCATACGTTTGGCCCGGAGACTGGAAAAATTTGATCCATTATGGTTTGAAGAGCCTGTACCGCCTGGAAATACAGAAGAAATGGCCAGGGTTGCCAGTCAGACAAGTATTCCCATCGCAACAGGAGAGAGGCTTGCGACAAAGTACGAGTTTGCCAGGCTACTGGCAACACAGGCAGCATCAATTCTACAATTTGCCCTGGGAAGAGTGGGTGGTATTCTTGAAGCAAAAAAGATTGCAGGTATGGCTGAAGCACACTATGCCCAGATTGCACCCCACCTTTATTGCGGTCCTATTGAGTGTGCTGCAAATATTCAGATCGATACCTGCAGTCCAAATTTTCTTATTCAGGAAACTATAAAAACCTGCGAAGGTTTTCACGCTGAGATTTTAAATGATCCGATTTGCTGGGAAGATGGATATATTATACCATCAAACAAGCCTGGACTTGGTGTTGAATTAAACGAAGATGTTGCAGTTAACAATCCCTATAAGGGTAAAGAGCTTCATCTTGAGATGCTTGACAGGCCAGTTATTTGAATCGGGGAATTTTAAACACTTTTTCCAGAATATTTTCCATGGGGCAAAATTTTGTAAAAGCAGACTGCAGCAGATTCAATCCCACAAAAGCCGTAAAAAAGAGCCAGAGTGGTGAATGAAAATGTCCAAGGATTAAAGAGATTAATATTAATGACCCTGCAATGATTCTGATATATTGTTCCATTTTCATGATATTATCCTCACTCTATTTATTTTTCATATTTTGTTTTATAAACAGCATAATAGGTGACGGGGATCACCAAAAGTGTAAATAGCGTGGATGCAAAAAGACCAAATATCAAAGCCCAGGCCAATCCTGAAAATACAGGGTCAAAGGTGATGGGAAAGGCGCCGATGGCAGTTGTCAAAGCTGTTAATAAAATAGGCCGCATCCTGACAACCCCGCTGATTAAAATGGCATCTTTGAAAGCAAGGCCTTTTTTTATGGAATCTTGAATAAATTCGATCAATACCAGGGAATTTCGTATTACAATACCGCCAAGAGCGATCATTCCTATCATGCTTGTGGCTGTAAAAAAGATAGGATCACCAAAACCGCTTACACTGTCTGTGAACAAGTTTAAAATAAAAAATCCCGGCATAATACCAAGAATGGTTAATGGAATGGCCATCATGATTAACATGGGCATAAAATATGACCCTGTATTGATCACCAGAATAAAATAGATGCCAAAAAGGGCTGCTGCAAAAGCAAGGCCCATATCCCGGAAGACCCTGAGAGTAATTTTCCATTCGCCTTCTCCTGCCCAGTTGACACGTATACCATTTTGGACGGGTTTGTGTTTAAGCTTTTTCATCATATCCAGGACAGCTTCTCCGGGTGCTCTGCCCGTCATTTCTCCAACCACATAGACTACGGGTTCAAGGTTTTTATGGTAAATGGGTTTTTTGTTTTTTGTTTCCTTAACTTGGACAAGCTCGGCCAAAGGGATCATTTTACCTAAAAAAGATCTTATGGGAATGTGGGAAATAGAAGCCATGTCAGATCGTTTGTCCCGGGGCAAAATAACCTTAATCAAGAGAGGGTTTCGTTCCGGGTCCAGATGAAGACTTGCCGGGGCGATGCCTCCCACTGCACTTTTCAGGGCTTCAAGGATGGTTTTTGTATCAATTCCGTGTAAGGCTGCTTTTTCCCTGTCAATAATGATATCTATTCTCTGACTGTTTTTTTCGGTCATGATCTTTATATCGGAAACATTGGATTCCTGCTCCATGATGGTTTTAATATATTGGGCGCCCTGTAAAAGCTCTTCATAGGTTTTGTCATAACTGCCGTATATTTCAGCCACAATGGTAGATAAAACAGGTGGCCCCGGCGGTACTTCCACAAGCTGGATCTGGGCGTTGTTTTCTTTTGCGATTTTTTCAAGATTTTTTCTGATACGTAAAAGGATTGTATGGCTTTGCTGCTGTCTGCGGGATTTATCAGCCAGATTAATGCGTATGTCTGCAAAATGACTGCCTTTACGGATAAAATAATGCCGTACCATGCCGTTAAAATCCATAGGGGATGAAATTCCCGTAAAAGAAACAAAACTGATCACCTCGTTGACTGTCTTTATATAATTTTCAAACTCCCTTACAACGCGGTCCGTATATTCAAGGGATGTCCCTTCAGGCATATCAATTACGATCTGAAATTCGTTCTTATTGTCAAAGGGTAAAAGCTTCAAGGGCACAAGTCTGAATACTCCAAGCATACATGATCCGATCAAAAGGAGTATGATCACAATGAATAATAAGATCCGCATGTATTGTTTGTCTAAAAATGGTTTTAAAACGGCTTTGTAAAATTTGAATAGATATTGCTTTGATTCTTTTTTGTCTTTGGGTTTTTCTTTAAGGTCCTTTAAAAGCTTATAGGAGATCCAGGGAACAATAGTCAGGGCACACACTGTTGAAAAGGTAACTGTCAAGGGCACATTTATGGCCATGGGTGCCATGTATGGACCCATCATGCCCGTAATAAAATACAGGGGTGTAAAACAGACAATAATCGCAATAGTTGACATGATCACGGGTGGCAATACTTCTTGCACAGCATAAAGAGTAGCTTCAAAAGGCATTAAAACTTTTTCTTTAATATGTCGCTGGATATTGTCCACGTTAGTTATGGGATCATCAACCACAAGTCCCAAAGAGAGAATAAGAGCAAACAGTGTGACCCTGTTTATGGTATACCCTAAAAGATAGTTCGTAAAAAGAGCCAAAGAAAATGATATGGGAACGGCTATGGCTACCACACAGGCTTCCCGCCATCCCAGGGTAAACGCCAAAAGGATGACAACGGAAAATATGGCAAACCCAAGAGATTTTAAAAGCTCATTGACCTTGTCTTGAGCGGTTTTCCCATAGTTTCGGGTGACTTCAATTTGAATATCATCAGGAATGATGGTATTTTTAAGTTTTTCAACCTCTTCCAGTATGTATTGGGCTACTTTAACTGCATTGGTCCCCTTTTTCTTTGAAAACGCCAGGGTTACACAAGGAAAAGACAAAGGGTTGTCAGATTGTATATTATTAGCGGTTTTATAATAATTGGAAAACCCAATCCGGGTATAGGACTCGGCTTCTTTAGGACCGTCAATGACGATTGCAACATCTTCCAGATAAACGGGTTTAGATTGTCTTCCCGATATCACAAGTGCTTTAACCTCATTAACAGAAGTTAAAAAAGAACTGCTGGTAATGGTGATTTGGGTATTGTTTTTGTTAAAGTTTCCTGCCTGAGTTGCGACATCAGCCCCTTGAAGTGCCTGTTCAATATCCTGTATTGAAACACCAAATCCCTTCATCCGTAATGGATCAAGTTCAACCCGGATTTCTCTTTTTCGTCCCCCGTAAATGGAAGACCTGGAAATATTTTCAAGTCTTGACAGCCTTGCTATCATTTCTTCTCCAACCCTTTGAAGTTCATGATCGCTGTATCTGTCTGAATAAAGGGTGAGATTTAAAATAGGGACATCATCTATTTCTATGGGCTTGATCAACCAGTTGGTAACAATGCTGGGCACCCTGTCAAGGTTCATCTGTATTTTGTTGTGAAGTTTGACAATAGAATTTTCTCTGTCTTCTCCTACAAAAAACCGGACAGTGACAACGGCTTTTTCTTTTGTAGACATTGAATATACATACTCAACCCCGTCAATTTCCCAGAGAAGTTTTTCAAGGGGTGTTGCCACAAGTTTTTCTATTTCTCCAGGGCTTGCACCCGGCGCTTGAACATAAATATCTGCCATGGGGACAACGATCTGGGGTTCTTCTTCTTTTGGGGTGATATAGATACTGAATGCACCAAGGGCCAAGGAGATGATTATCAGCATAATAGACAGCTGGGAGGTTAGAAAAAGTTTTACAATATGGGTAATACTGGTATCTTTTTGTTGGGCCATGCTTATTTGTATCCTATGGTTTCATTTCCTATAAGCCCAGAAAGCACTTCAATTTTTTCTTCAAACTTTTTTCCTGTCTTGATATAAACCAATTGCCACGAAGTATCTTTTTTTACAAAAACCTGTTCAAGCTGGCCCACGAGTATAACAGCTTTTTGCGGAATAAGAAGTGTCTTATTTTGTTCAACGGGGATAAGAAGCCTTCCAAACATTCCTGGATAAATACCGGTAGTATCGGGCAATGATGCCTTTACCAGGAAGGTCCTTGTTGCCGGATCAGCATATGGTACGATTTCTTCAATTTTTGACGGTATAGTTTTCCCCAGACTTTCAATTTTAACAGGATAATTATTGCCCAGAAGGATTTGGCTGATCAAGCCTTCTCTTACATTGGCCTCAAGTCTTAAAGAGCCGCTGGTCTGGATTATTAAAAGCGGTTTTCCAGGTAAGGCAAGATCTCCCGGGTCAATCATTTTCTTAGCTACAACACCGTTTGCAGGAGATGTAATTTCAGAATAACCAAGAGCAATTTGGGCTTCTTTGACAATTTCCTGTGCCTGTCTGATGGATGCTTGTGCCGAGACTTCCATTTCCTGGGATTTTTCAAGCCGTGCTTTTGCCTGAAGGAATTTTGATTTATCAATTTCCAGGTTTTGAGATGTCACAATGCCGGACTTAAAAAGTTTTTTTGTTCTGTTGTAGGCTGCTTCTGCCTGGTCTAGATCAGCCTTTGCCCCATCCATGGATTTATAGGTCTGTTTTAGGTTGTTTTTTGCAACGACAAGCCCTTCCTGTGATTGTTTAAGCTGGGTTGTCAGCTGCCTTGCATCAAGCTGTATAAGAAGCTGTCCTTTTTTTACTGCACTACCTGGAACGATAAATACCTTTAAAACCTTTGAGCTTACCTGGGATTCAATAATAGCTTCCGTCAGCGGCCGGATGGTTCCGACAGCTTCGTACATCCGGGTGATTTCCTGTTCTTCTACAAAAACTATATGTTCAGGATCAAATTTTTTTTTAGAAGGGCCGTCCCCTGAAACTCCCGGCTGTATTTTATCATTTTCACAGGCTAAAAATATAAAAAAAATTGATATTAGAAATACGAAAAATAATTTTCTTTTCATGGATACACTCTTTTTTATTTTCAATTAATTATTAAAAGTCATCCTATAGAATCAGTTTTAATCGTCAACCCACATTGTGGTACTTTGAATAATTGAAAGAGCCCGGGGTTTTTTGGTTATCTGTAATCTTTATAGTTAATACCATATTTTTGCGCCTTATAAGAAAATTTCCTGACAGTGATCCCAATGAGTCTGGCTGCTTTATTAATATTTCCTTTGGTATTTTTTAGAGAATCCATCAGAATTTCTTTTTCAAGATGAGCAACTGCATCTTCAAGGGAGAGAGGAAGGGTTTTGGATTTAATTCCTGTTTGAAGGGTTGCCGGAAGATGATAGCTGTGGATTGCGCCTTCATTACATAAGATCACAGAACGCTCAATACAGTTTTCAAGCTCCCTTACATTTCCGGGCCAATGGTATTCCATCATCATATCTATGGCTGGAGTTGTGATTCTTTTGATATCTTTACCATGTTCTTTTCTATATTTTTCAAGAAAATGGTCGGCTAAAAGAATGATATCTGTTTTTCTCATTTTAAGACCGGGAATATAAATAGGAAAGACATTCAGCCTGAAATAAAGGTCATCCCTGAATTTACCAAGTTGCACCATCTCTTCAAGATTAGAATTGGTTGCAGCTATAATTCTGACATCGCTTTTGATAGTCTTATATCCGCCAACCCGTTCAAATTCTTTTTCCTGGAGAACTCTTAGAAGTTTTACCTGGGCGGAAATTGCCATGTTCCCTATTTCATCTAAAAAAATAGTACCTTGATCCGCCATTTCAAATTTGCCTCTTTTCAGGCGGGATGCCCCTGTGAACGCCCCTTTTTCATGGCCGAACAATTCGCTTTCAATAAGGTTTTCCGGAATAGCGGCACAATTTATTTTGATAAACGGCTTTTTATTTCTTTCGCTGTTATAATGAACTGAATTAGCCACAAGTTCTTTTCCAGTTCCGCTTTCTCCCCTTATCAGAACAGTTGCTGAAGAAGAAGATACCTGGGATATCATTTGAAGTACTTCTCTCATTTTATTGGAATTTCCAATGATATTTCTAAAGCTGTATCTATTTTCAAGTTCTGATTTGAGTCGGATGTTTTCAGTTTTTAATTGTTCTTTTTCAACCCGGATGTTTTCAATATTGATGACATGATGGGCAACCATTGCTGCTACAACAGATAAAAGCTTTTCTCCTTTTTCCAGGGATTTTTTGCCTTCAAATGGGCAATCTGCACTTATGGCACCAACGACACGGGTATCTTTTTTGATGGGAACACATATATAAGAATAGCCCTGGCCGTCTGCGATATCTCTTGATTGGGTTTTATCCAGGAATAACGGCTCTTCACTTATCCTTGGTACAATAGCCGGTTCTCCGGTTTGAATAACTCTGCCAATTATGCCTTCCCCTGGAAGGTACTTGATTTGCCGGGTGGTGTCTTCAGAAATGCCATGGGCAATTTCAATCCGAATTTCACCGGTTTCAGAGTTGATCAAAAAAATAATACCCCTTACCAGATTTAATGATTCAGAGAGAACGCTTAATACTTTGAATAATGATTTTTTCATGTCCATGTGCTGGTTCAATGATTCGCTGATTTCATACAGAAGGGATATCTCTTCAAAAGATTTCATTTCGTTTTTTCCAAATAATAATTCATATAAGAGATTGCTTTCATATCATCATTGTTATAATTTATCTGTTTGGAATATTATTGCATAAAATCAGATTTTATAACAAGGTATAAGTGAAAAATGAAGGGTGACAAAAATAAAAAAAAAAACATTCAAAAATGTGATGAAAGCTTAAAGAACAAACACAATATTCTTGAAAAGATTCTGGAAGCATCTCCTGTTGGGATTTGTCTTGTGGAAAACAGGGTTTTTACGTGGGTGAATAATGAGATGCTTAAAATGTTTGGATATGAGGAAAAAGAAGATTTTGAAGATGCTGATGTGCACATGATTTACAAGTCATTCGAAGATTATACAACGGCCGGAAAAATTATTTATCATGATTTAATGGAAAAGGGTAAATCTGATTTTGATTTTGATTTAAAAAGAAAAGACGGCACCATTTTTAAAGCGCATATTATTATCACGAGTAATGGCCCTGAAAATTCTATTGAAAGCACCATTGTCATTATTACCGATATTTCTCATAGGGAAGAGGCGCAAAAGGCAAAAATGGAAAAACAAAAGCTTCAAGGGGTTCTGGAAATGGCTGGCGCAGTCTGCCACGAAATTAACCAGCCTTTGCAAACCATTATAGGCTATTCAACCTTGTACCCGGACAATGACATCATCTCTTCCCGGCAAATGAATCAAATTAAGGCCCAGGCCAAAAGGATAGGTGAAATTACAAAAAGACTTTCCAATATTACCCAATATAAAACCATAAATTACCCGGGAAATACCAAGATAGTTGATATTTGGGGTTCAAGCAGTGATAATTCATGAAGAGTGTGTCAATAAGGGCAAAGATAAGGCAGATTGCTCAAAAATAATGAATATGCAAAAAAAGATAAGGAAAAAGAATTAATTTGATAAATAATATAACATTTGTGATCGGAGGGTGCAGAAGCGGAAAAAGTTCTTTTGCCCTGGATCAGGCCAACAAAATAAAAGGGAACAATAAATATTTTATTGCCACCTCAGTGCCAATGGATTCTGAAATGGAAAAACGGGTGGAAAGCCATCAGCAGGAGCGGGGAGAGGAATGGTATACTATTGAAGAACCAGTAAAGATTCACGAAAAAATCAATCAATACTCCCCTAAAGCAGATGTTATCCTGGTGGATTGCCTGACACTCTGGGTATCCAATCTATTGTTTCATTCCCTTGACGGGGTTCAAATTGATACGGCCATCACGAATCTGGAGGTGTCTCTTGAAAAATGTGAATGTCCTGTATTCCTGGTTTCCAATGAGGTTGGGTGTGGTATTGTCCCGGAAAATAAACTTGCAAGGCAATTCAGGGATTTTGCCGGATCTGCTAATCAAAGGATAGCAAAAGTTGCCGACACTGTTGTTATGACGGTTGCTGGCATTGACGTTCAGATAAAACCCGGACCTTAAAATGAACATTAGCAGTTTCCAACCGGCACTGAATTCTATCGGGAAATAATTAAAAATGAAATATAACCATATCTTCGGGCCGGTTCCATCACGACGTCTTGGAATTTCGTTGGGCATAGACCTTGTGACACATAAAATATGCAGTATGGACTGTATTTATTGTGAATGTGGGAAAACAACTCAATTAACCCTTGAAAGAAGGGAATATGTCAGGTTTGAGGATGTAAAAAATGAGTTGGATCATTATTGGAACCACAATGTTGATCCGAATTATATAACTTTTTCAGGGTCTGGCGAACCCACATTAAATAGTAGAATAGGAGAGGTGATTGAATATATCAAGGAGAAAAAACCCGATATTAAAGTTGCAGTTCTAACCAATTCAAGTCTTTTTTCTGATCCTGCGGTCAGAAAAGCACTTTTAAAAGCCGACCTTGTGGTACCGTCTCTTGATGCAGCATCAAAAAAGGGATTTGCAAGGATAAACAGATCAAATAAAGGTTTGGAGGTTAACAAACTTGTAAAAGGCATTGAAACTTTTGCAAAAGAATACCAGGGTAGACTATGGCTTGAAGTTTTTATTCTTCCAAAAATTAATGACGGCAAATCAGATTTATTGAAGTTAAAAGATGCCATAAAAAAAATCAATCCAGACCTTGTTCAGATCAATACACTGGACAGGCCGGGAACTTTGTTAGATATCAAACCCGCATCAAGATCAGAACTTGAAAAGGTGGTTCATACAATAGGGTTTCACAATATTGAAATCATTGCAAATGTAGATAGCCAGATTAAAGCCGGGATACAAAGAAAAGATGTTAAGGCAGCCATTATTGAAACAATTCACCGAAGGCCATGTACAAAAAAAGACTTGCTGCAGATCCTGGGTGTTGAAAAAAAAGTGATTGATAATAATATAAACCTTCTTGAAAAAGAAAAGAAAATTATTGGCAAAACCCGGGAACGCGGTGTTTTCTATCAGACATTAAAAGAGCAATGATAATGAAAAATTTATTTACACAACTAAGATCTGCAATATTGTTTATCAGCATTCTTCCAGCAGGAAAAAATGTGGCCTATTCTCCCCTGGGCATGATCAAGTTTTTTCCCATTGTAGGGCTGATATTAGGGGGCGGGCTTTTGGTCTTTGATCTGTGCATTACACCCCTTTGGTCTCCTTTTGTGGTGGCCGTCTTAGACGTTGTTTTTCTCGTTATTGTGACAGGGGCATTCCATCTCGACGGTCTTGGAGACTCAGCAGATGGGTTGTTCAGTCACAGGTCCAAGAAAAGAGCTCTGGAGATTATGAAAGACAGCAGGACAGGGATGATGGGGCTTGTGGCAGTTATATGCATACTGGCAATTAAAACAGCCGGGATTTATTCCGTTAAAACAAGTGGAACTCATTTCCAAATTCTTGCCCTGCTGTTGATTATTCCTTCTTATTCACGAGCAACAATGATATTTGGTATTAGATTATTAGAGTACGGCAGAAAAGACACTGGAACCGGACTTGATTTTTTTGAAAAGTCCATTGGCTTAAAAGATTTTTTATTTGTGTTGATTCCAGTGGTCATATCTCTTTTTTTAGGATATAAAGGCCTGGTTTTGAACCTTGTTTTTATAGGTTCCCTGGTGCTGATTTTAGGGTTTTATAAAAAGAAATTCAATTGTATTACAGGTGATATGCTGGGAGCCATGACAGAGGTAACAGAAGCTGTTTTATTTTTAGCAACAGGCGCATTAATAGTTTAACCTGCGTGTGACCTGAAGGTCACACGTAAAAGGAAGCATTCAATGATTATCGGCCATGGCGGCAATATTCAGGACCTGGCAAAAAAGGAGGGCTGTGCTGTTGATGATATAATTGACATGAGCAGCAATTTAAATCCTCTGGGACCACCTGAAACCATAGAAAAAGTTATTTGTGACAATTTAATTAAAATAAGATCCCTGCCTGAACCGGATGCATTCACCATGCGAAAAGGATTTGCCCTTTTTCACGGGATAGAGGATAATCAGGTTGTTGCAGGCAATGGCACCACATGGTTTATTTATACCATCCCCAAAGCCCTTGGTTCAAAAAAAGTGTTAATTTGTGGTCCCACCTACTCGGATTACAAAGATGCATGCCTTATGCATAAAATTGACTTTCACCATTGTACTGCAAAGGCAGAGAACTATTTTAATCTGAATATTGATGAAATATCCGGGATGGCAAAAAAGGCAGATACACTATTTATCTGTAATCCCAACAATCCCACGGGCTCACTTATTTTACGTGAACAGCTGGAGTATTTGATCAAAAAACATGAAAATACAATTTTTATTATTGATGAATCCTATCTCCCCTTTGTGGATCAGGCAGACCAATATTCACTGGTAGCCAAAACAGGGTATGAAAATTTGATCGTGCTTTCTTCCATGTCTAAAATATTCAGGATACCCGGGCTTCGCACGGGATTTTTAAGTGGTACAAAGGGGCTTTGCGAAAAAATCATGGCCTATTATCAGCCCTGGAGCGTGAATGCTCTGGCCCAGGCAGTTATCAAACATATTTTTGATTATCCTGAAAGAATCGAGCCTTTTTACAGGAAAACAAGAGACTATATTAAAGAGGAAAAAAAGGTATTCCTTGAACATCTTAAGGGTATTCAAGGTATTAATCTTTTTGAAACAAATACCTATTTTATTCTGGCCGGGTTAAAAAACAATATGAAATCAAAGGATTTTTGTGAGAAGATCGGTCATCATAAAATATTGATAAGGGATTGTTCCAATTTTTTTGGCCTGTCTGATCAATATGTGAGATTGTCTTTAAAGAAAAGACAGATCAATGATCGCCTGGCTAACCTGATAAAACAGGCAGCAAAAAATGATTGAAATTCAATGGTACATTATTGGGGCGGCTTTTATCCTTGATTTTGTCCTGGGTGATCCCGAAAGATTACCCCATCCAGTTATATATATGGGTAAGGCCATTGATTTTTTCGAAGGCAGGTTCAGGCGATATTTCAAACCGCTTCTGGTTTCAGGATTTTTATTTGCCGCCTTTCTGATTTTATCTACATGGCTTGTGGCTTTTGTTACGCTAAAGTTAAGTTTTTATATCCATCCTTTTTTTGGAAATTTTGTCCAGGTTGTTCTGCTCTTTTTCTGTTTTTCATCAGCAAGCCTGGAAAAGGCTGCCATGAGTGTTTTTTATTCCCTTAAGGAGAAGAATCTTGAAGAGGCCCGAAAAAAAGTTTCCTATATTGTGGGCCGGAACACCAAAACCCTGGATCAAAAAGGTGTGACCCGTGCCAGTGTAGAAACCGTGGCTGAAAATTTTGTGGATGGGTTTTTATCTCCCTTGTTTTTTGCCATGATCGGTGGGGTACCACTAGCACTTGCCTATAAAATGGTAAATACACTGGATTCAATGATTGGATATAAAAATGATGTGTATATTCTTTTTGGACGACCCGCTGCAAGGATTGATGATGTGGCAAATTTTATCCCGGCAAGGATCTCAGTTTTTATTATCTCCCTTAGTATGGCGTTTTTTTCGTTTGAAAAAGCAATTTCAGCATTAAAGATCGGCTTTTCCCAGGGCTCGCTTCACAAAAGCCCCAATGCTGGATATCCAGAGGCTGCTTTTGCAGGTGCTCTTAAAATAAGGCTTGGCGGCCCCAATATTTATCATGGGCAAATGGTTGAAAAACCTTATATAGGAAAAGAATTTAAAGATCCTGAAAAAGAAAGTATAAAGCAGGCATGTGATCTGATGATGTTTGGTTCATTTTGGGCAACCCTTATTTCCTGCTTTATCCTTTTTGTTTTTCAGGTTAAGACATGAAACCTGACAAACCTTTCAAGCTTGGTACCACTTCTTTTATTTTCCCTGATCATATCATTCCCAATGTAAAAAAACTGGGCCCGGTTTTTGATGCAATTGAACTCCTTATCTTTGAAAGTCAACCCGCTTTTGTGCTGCCGTCAAAAAGCGATGTGGAAGAACTTTTATATTTATCCCTGCAGCATGATATCATCTACAACATTCATCTTCCCATTGATGTGAGCCTGACAAGTAAATCATCAGGGAAAAGACACAAAGCAAAGGATGCACTTTTAAATGTAATTGATCTTTTTAAACCTTTAACTCCAACGACGTACACCCTTCACCTTGATATGCCACAGAAATTAAAAAATGATTTGGCAAATCAAAGCAGACTTGAACAATGGAAACAGAACACCTGCCAAGGCCTGGAGGATCTGGTGAAAGATATGGTTGACCCGGGCATCATTTCCATTGAAACTCTTGATTATCCTTTTTCTCTTATTGAAACACTGGTGGAGCAATTTTCCCTGTCCGTGTGCATAGATGCCGGCCACCAGATAAAATATAATTACGATCTTTTTCAAACTTTTGAAAAATATAAATCAAAAACGTCCATTATACATCTGCATGGTGTGGCCTTTTTGGATCATAAAATCCAAGATCACACATCGCTTGATAAATTGCCGAAAAAATATTTTGACCAGGTTCAAACGATTCTGAAAAAGTTTACTGGAGTGGTCAGCCTTGAAGTGTTTAATCTTGAAAATTTGAATCGGTCATTAAGTTTACTTTCAAAAATTTTTAATAATATTGCTCCATATATTCATTATAAGTAAATTAAACCAAACATTTAAATTTTGTGAATACTCAAAGTTTCAAAGACACTTGTCTTGAATAAAGAGGGAAGCTTTGGTATCTTTGATTTCTAAGAAGGTTAATACTTCTTGGCTTACAGTTTAAATAAACTGGTGTAAGTTTTTATTTTTTTAAATTGCAGGAAAATTTAAGATGTCATTGGTTCAAAAAAGACGGGAAACTCGGCAAATCAGTATTGGCAATGTTAAGATAGGCTCTAAGGCACCTATTTCGGTCCAGTCTATGACCAACACTCAGACACAGGATGTAAAAGCGACAACACTCCAGATCAAGGCCCTTGAAAAGGCAGGATGCGAAATAATAAGAGTGGCGGTTCCAGATAAGGAAGCGGCTTTAGCAATTGAAAAGATCAAACAGCAGATCACAATCCCTATCATTGCAGACATTCATTTTGATTACAGGCTGGCCCTGGCATCTGCAAGGGCAGGTGCAGACGCCTTGAGAATAAACCCCGGTAATATCGGGGAAACAAAAAAAATCAGGGCTGTGGTGGATTGTGCAAAAGATCATGGAATTCCCATAAGAATCGGTGTGAATGCAGGCTCACTTGAAAAACTGATTGAACAACGCCTTGGCACAACGGCTGAGGCTATGGTACAAAGCGCCTTGCGTAATATAAAAATTCTTGAAGATTTAAATTTTTATGATATCAAAGTTTCTCTGAAAGCCTCGGATGTTTCAAGAACTGTAAAGGCTTATCAATTATTGTCTTCAAAAACTAATGTGCCGTTTCATGTAGGAATAACTGAGGCCGGCGGTCTTTATGCAGGCATCACAAAATCAGCCATTGGTATTGGTATGCTCCTGGCCCAGGGCCTTGGTGATACTATCCGGGTCTCATTAACAAGGGATCCTGTTGAAGAAATCAGGACAGGGTTTGAGATCTTAAGGGCCTTAGGAATCAGAAACCGAGGGCCGGAACTGATTTCATGTCCGACTTGCGGACGGTGTAAGATTGATCTTTTTAAAATTACGGAGAAAGTAGAAAAAGCTTTACTTGAACAGCCCTCCCAGATTAAAGTTGCTATTATGGGATGCGTTGTAAACGGTCCTGGTGAAGCAAAGGAAGCAGATATAGGTATTGCAGGCGGTGATGGAATGGGGATTTTATTTAAAAAAGGAAAAGTGATCCGAAAAATAGACCAGAATCAACTTGTGGACCAATTGCTGGACGAAATTGATAATATGACAAATAATTCGGAGGAATTGAATGAGCAAGAAGAATAAATCAGCGATATCACCCACCCGGGAGCAGGACTATTCAGCCTGGTATCAGGAAGTGGTTAAAGCATCTGATATGGCTGAAAATTCACCTGTCAGGGGATGTATGGTAATAAAACCCTGGGGATATGCGCTTTGGGAAAATATCGTGCATAGGATGGATATAATGTTTAAGGAAACCGGGGTAAAAAATGCCTATTTCCCCTTGTTTATTCCTTTAAGTTATCTGGAGAAAGAGGCAGAGCATGTGGAAGGGTTTGCAAAAGAGTGTGCAGTTGTAACCCATCACAGGCTTGAAAAGGATGGTAAAGGCGGTTTAAATCCGGCAGGCAAACTTGCTGAACCTTTAATTGTTCGTCCTACGTCTGAAACCATTATCGGGGAATCCATGGCCAGGTGGACGGAAAGTTACAGGGATCTTCCGCTTCTTTTAAACCAGTGGGCCAATGTGGTTCGATGGGAAATGCGGACCCGGATGTTTTTAAGAACCAGCGAATTTTTATGGCAGGAAGGTCATACTGCCCATGCCACAGAGCAGGAGGCAAAAGAGCGAACCATGCTTATGCTGGATGTCTATACAAAATTTGTTGAAGAATATCTGGCAATGCCAGTGATCCGGGGCCAGAAGACCGTTGCAGAACGATTTCCAGGAGCTGACGATACCACCTGTATTGAAGCTATGATGCAGGATAAGAGGGCTCTTCAGGCTGGCACCTCCCATTTTCTGGGCCAGAATTTTGCCAAAGGATCTGATATTAAATTTCAGAATGAAGAGGGTGAAGAAGCATATGCCTGGACTACATCCTGGGGAACCTCCACCCGGATGATAGGCGGGATGATCATGGTGCACTCTGATGATGATGGCCTTGTGCTTCCTCCACGGGTGGCACCTGCCCATGTCGTTATTCTTCCAATTTTTAAAAAAGGTGAAGATAGCCGAACAATCATGGAAAGCACCCAGGGTCTTAAAGATGTGCTGGAAGAAAAATTATTCCACGGCATAAAGATTAAGGTTGAAATAGATGATAGGGATATCGGAGGTGCCAGAGGTTGGGACTGGGTTAAAAAAGGTATTCCCATTCGGATTGAACTGGGCCCCCGGGACATTGAAAATAATTCTGTTTTTATGGGCAGAAGGGATAAACCGGCAGGTCAGAAACAATCCATGAATAGAGAAGAATTTGTTGATCAGATCACAGATATTCTGGACGACATGCAGGATAATCTCTTTAATCGGGCAATTACCTATCAAAAAGAAAATACCTTTGAAATTGATGATAAAAAAGAGTTTTACAAGCTATATAAAAATACGGGTGGATATAATAATGGTGCCTTTGTCATGGCCCATTGGTGCGGGTCTGAAAAATGTGAAGAAAAAATAAAGAATGATTTATCAGTTACTATCCGCTGCATTCCTTTTGACAGCCCTACAGAAGAAGGTAAATGTATTTGTTGTGATAACTCAAGCTCACGAAGGGTTCTTTTTGCAAAAGCATATTAAGCACAGCTTATGATCAGGATCACAGACATACTGGATAAAATAGAGGAATATAATCCCGATGGAGATTTAGATATAATAGACCGGGCCTATGTTTACTCGGCAAGAGTCCATGAAGGCCAGGTCAGACTTTCAGGAGAACCATATTTGTCCCATCCCCTTGAGGTGGCCAGTATTTTAGCTGACATGCGTCTGGATGTTGAGAGCATTGCTGCAGCCCTTCTGCATGATGTTATTGAAGATACTCCGGCAACAAAAGAAGACATTGAAAAGATGTTCGGACCGGGTGTGGCCCATATAGTTTCAGGTGTAACAAAACTCTCAGCTTTGCCGTTTTCAACCAAAATAGCCCAGCAGGCTGAAAGTTTAAGAAAAATGATTCTTGCCATGGCTGATGATATAAGGGTGGTTCTGATCAAGCTTGCGGACAGGATCCATAATATGAGGACTTTAAAATATCATCGCATTCCTGAGAAACAGGCAGCCATTGCACAGGAAACACTGGATATTTATGCCCCAATAGCTGCACGTCTGGGGATTTTTTGGATCAAATATGAACTTGAGGAAATTGCGTTTTATTACACTTTAAGAGATGAATATGAACGTATTGATACCCTGGTGAATAAAGCCAAAGATGAAAAAGACGAGTACATTAAAGAGGTGAATGAGAAACTTTACGATAAAATGAGGGAGATGGGGCTGGAAGGTGAAATAAAAGGGCGTTATAAGCAGCATTACAGCATTTATCAGAAAATGATATCTCAGAGTCTTGAATTTGATGAGGTCTACGATATCATTGCATTTAGAATTATTCTGGATACGGTTCCCCAGTGTTATGCCGCCATGGGTGCTATTCATTCCATGTATAAGCCGATTTACTATAAAATTAAAGATTATATCGGTAACCCTAAGCCCAATATGTATCAATCCATACATACCACTGTTGTGGGCCCGAAAGGAGAACGGGTTGAAATGCAGATCAGGACCAGGGATATGGATAAGATTGCAGAATCCGGAATTGCTGCTCACTGGAGTTATAAAGAAGGTACGAAAGTTGATGAAAATACTGGAGAACTTTTTTCCTGGATCAGTAAGCTTGTGGAAAACCAGGAACATTATAATGATCCGGATGAATTTTTAGAAAATGTGAGAATGGATCTGTATCCTGATGAAATATATGTATTCACACCCCAGGGCGAGATCAAAACTCTGCCTAAAAAGGCAACACCCGTCGACTTTGCTTATCTGATCCATACGGAAGTTGGTGCCGAGTGTACAGGAGCAAAGGTCAACGGAAAAATGGTGCAGCTTCCACATAAATTGAAGACCGGAGATAAAATAGAAATTATCACAACCAAAGGTCATACCCCTAGCCCTGACTGGCTGAATTTCGTAAAGACGGTAAAAGCCAGAACTAAAATAAGGTCCTGGATTAATGCCAGGGAAAAAGAGAGAAGTTATTCCCTGGGAAGAGAGATATGTGAAAAAACATTTAGAAAGAAAAATCAGAATTTTAATGCTTTGGTTAAATCAGGAGAAATCAAAAAAGTTGCCGATAACTATGGTTTTAAATCAATTGATGATCTGATTGCCCATGTGGGCTTTGGAAAACTCACTCCTTTACAGGTTTTGAATAAAGCTTTGCCTGAACTTGAAAAACAGGAAGTTAAAAAAGGAAATATTCTTCAAAAACTGGTTGGAAAACGGAAGAAAAAAGACAGTACCGGCATCATCGTAAAAGGGCTGAATGATATTCTTGTCCGATTTTCAAAATGCTGCAACCCACTTCCGGGAGATCCCATAATCGGTTATATTACCCAGGGCCAGGGTGTGACTATTCACCGAAAAGGGTGTGTGAATGTCATGAAAATGAGCAATGAGCGTCAGATTGAAGTCCAGTGGAGTAAAGACTTTACAGAATCATATCCTGCAAATATAAGGGTCAGGACAGAGGACAGGTTTGGACTTTTAGCAGATATAGCTTCTGTGATCAGCAAATATAAATCAAATATATTAAATGCTAAAACAGAAACAAATGAAACAGGCCTCGGTCTATTTTATTTTACCATCCTGGTTGAAAGTACAGCCCAGCTTAGAAAAATTATGATAGATATCAGGAAAGTAAAAAAAGTGACAGATGTCAAACGAATTGTCAGAGCTGAATAAATTATAACAATATTAAAAAAGGTATGCACTTTCGAATTTGCATCAAAATTTTTGTAATCAGATTACAAAAATAAAGGTTCGAGCAGTCTTACTTAACGGCCCGAACCATAAATATTTTTAAAATAAGCAAGCAGTCTTAAGAGGCTTTAGTTACTTTTCCTGCTTTGATACAGCTTGTACAGACATCTATTTTTCTAACACAACCTTCTTTAATTACTGCACGAACTCTTTGAAGATTGGGATTAAATACTCTCTTATTCAAATTATGGGCATGGCTGACATTATTGCCAACCATTGGTTTCTTTCCGCAAATTGCACATTCTTTCGCCATTTTTATACTCCTAAAAGAAAAATCTTTTTAACAAAATAATAACCTTGGATAGATATATTAAAAATAAATAAAAGTAAAGAAATTTTTAAATTTTGTTTGCCAATGCCCTGCACTCAATAATTTTATTTAATGCTTCTTTACTTTCTTTTGAGTTCGGGTAATTTGTGACAAGAGACTCATATCTTTTTAATGCCGATTTATATTTTTTTGTTTTATAATAGAAATTGGCCACATAGAATTCATGTGCTGAAAGGTTTTCAACACATAGTTGAATTTTTTCCTCTGCTTCTTGGACGTACTCACTTTCAGGATATTGGTCAATAAGCCTCTTGAACTGATCCATGCTGTTTTTAGCAGGGGTTTGATCTCTGTCTACAGTATCAAGTTGGTTAAACCAGCAGAGCCCGGTTCTGTATATAACATAAGGAACAGCATCATTTTTTGGATGCATTTTTTCAAAAGCTTCATAGGCAAGTACTGCTTCATCATATTTTTCAAGATGATAATAGGAATCTGCAATTTTCAGCTCAGCTAAAATGGCATACTTACTGAACGGATACCAATCCTTTAGATCAGTATATGCTTTTATCGCATTTTTATATTTTTCATCCATAAAGGCTGAAGAACCTTCTGAAACAAGTTCCTCAGCACTTTTTTCCATTTCATGTGAGCTTTCAAACAGAGAGCATCCTGAAACCAGCAAAACAATCGTAAATAATAATAATAATTTTTTCATCATTAAAGGTTCTCAATAAAATGTTCTGCAGATAAGGCAGCAATAGCAGCATCTCCTACGGCAGTTGTTATCTGTCTTAAGGGTGTATCTCTTACATCCCCCACAGCATAAACGCCGGGAACAGATGTCTGCATTTTAGTGTCCGCAAGAATAAAACCGAACTCATCTGTTTCAACTGCATCATTTAAAAATGATGTGTTTGGTAAAATACCAACCCATATAAAACAGCCGTCAGCCTTTAAAACTTTTTCTTCATTGGTTTTAATATTTTTTATCTTAACGCTCTCTACGCCGAAAAAGCCTTCAATACTGGTTGCAACACTGTCCCAGACAATTTCAATCTTATTATTTTCAAAAGCTCGTTCCTGAAGTATTTTTGCTGCTCGAAGCTCATCTCTCCTGTGAATCAGATAGACTTTTTTTGCAAATTTTGTCAGGAATATGGCTTCCTGGACTGCAGTATCTCCTCCGCCTATGGCAACAACGGTTTTTCCCTTAAAAAAAGGTGCATCACAAGTGGCACAAAAGGAAACCCCCTTTCCGATAAATTTATCCTCGCCAATGCCAAGGTTTTTTGGGGAGGCCCCGGATGCAATAATAAGACTTTTCGTGATAATACTCCTGTCTTTTAAAACAATTTCTTTTAATTCCTTGGAAAGATTAAGAGAATGAACCTCTGCAATCTCAATTTTCAATCCCATTTCTTCGGCCTGGATTCTCATTTTTTCAGAAAGATCAAATCCTGAAATGCCTTCGGGAAAACCAGGGTAGTTTTCTATCCAGTCAGTTACCAGGATCTGACCACCGGGTACGGCCTTTTCCAGTAAAAGTACATTCATTCTTGCCCTTGCTGCGTACATACCAGCTGTCAGACCGGCAGGACCTGCACCAATAATTACAAGGTCATAGTTACTTTTTGACATTAAACCTCTCCTTACAAGACCCCTTTGATTGTTTCTTCAAGTTTTTCTTTGGCAACCATTCCCGTGATCTGGTCTGCTATTTCGCCAGCTTTGAAGAAAATCAGTGTAGGTATTGCCTGAACACCATATTTACTGGGGGTGATTGGATTTTCATCAACGTTTACTTTTGCAAAGATCATTTTGTCACCATACTCTTTTTCAAGTGCATCAATCGTGGGAGCAATGGCTTTACAAGGACCACACCAGGGTGCCCAGAAATCCACCATTACAGGCTTATCTGATTTAAGGACTCTTTCCTCAAAGGAATCATCTTCAAGTTCAATTATATTTTTTGTCATGACAACCGTCCTAAATTAAAGTTTATGATTAAAAAATATCCTTGTAAATATAGTGCTTATTCATTTTTTGTCAATTAATCAATTAGGTTCGAAATAAGAATAAGGGGCAATAGCTTTTGATGATTTACTCAAAGCAGTTTAACCCCTTAAATCCTATTACCAGCTAATACATTTTACCAGTTTTCAACCAGCAGCTCAAAATGAGCCTGGGGATGTAAACAGGCAGGACACATTTCAATGGCTTCTTCTCCTTCATGAACATATCCACAGTTTCCGCACTGCCATTTTGTATTGCTCTCTTTTTTAAACACGGTTCCCTTTTCTACATTGACAGCCAGCTGTGCATATCTTTTTCCATGCTGTTTTTCTGCCACGGAAATCATTTCAAAAACATAAGCAATGTCATCAAATCCTTCTTGCCTGGCAGTTTTAGCAAAGTCAGGATACATTTGTGTCCATTCAAATTTTTCTCCTGCTGCAGCCTCTTTGAGGTTTTCAAAGGTAGTTCCTATCATGCCTGCGGGAAATGCATTAGTGATTTCAAGTTCCCCACCTTCAAGAAATTTGAAAAATCGTTTAGCGTGTTCTTTTTCCTGGTTGGCAGTCTCTGTAAAAATGTTTGAGATTTGAACAAAGCCTTCTTTTTTTGCTGCACTTGCAAAATAAGTATACCGGTTTCTTGCCTGGGACTCACCTGCAAAAGCGGTTAAAAGGTTTTTTTCGGTTTGGGTTCCTTTTATACTTGTCATAAATTTTCCTCCTTTGTCATCTATTTAGGACCACAAAGTTTATAACTTGAACGAAATTGCTTTTCTTTTGGCCCATCTACTTTGTTGCGTCAAAGGCTGAATACGTACAGTATGCAACCTTTAATGCGCCTTGTATATGGGCCAAAATCCTGCGCTATTTCTGCTCAACTTATTTCATTTGCGGTCCTTATTTTTCAAAAATTGAGTATATGAATTTATTCATTTCATCAAAGCTGATTTTTTCAACCCCTGCTTTTCCGATTTGTTCAAGAAAAACGTAAAAAAGATAGTTGCCCTGTTTTTTTTTGTCTTTACTGGCAGCAAGTATAATCTCTTCTGCATTATAATCAAATTCTGTCTGAAGGTTAAGGTCACTTAAAACCGAAGAGATTCTTGAAACGTCTTCAAGGCTTATGAGCTTTCTTGCCTGTGAAAATTTGGCAGCCGCCAGCATTCCCACGGCAACAGCTTTCCCGTGGCCTTCCTTTTCGATCTTTTCAATGGCGTGACCAATGGTGTGGCCGAAATTGAGTTTTTTTCTTAAATGGGATTCTTTTTCATCCTGCTGGACCACTTGTGATTTTATTTTCACGGACTCTGCAACAAGCCTGAAAATTGTATCATAATCAAGAGAAAGTGCTTTCTGACTGTTTTCTTCAATAAAATCAAACATATTTTTATCTAAAATAAGCGCATGTTTGACGATTTCGGCAAGACCATTTGAAATTTCTTTTTTCGGCAAGGTGTTTAAAAGATCAAGATCGCAAATGACAAATTCGGGTTGGTTAAAAACGCCGACCATATTTTTATAAAAATCCAGGTTAACTCCGTTTTTTCCGCCAACACTGGCATCCACCTGGGACAAAAGAGATGTGGATACAAATCCAAAGTTTACACCTCTTAAAAAGACAGAGGCTGCAAATCCAACAATATCACAGACAATACCACCACCGATTCCTACAATAAAGCTTGAGCGATCGCAGGAATAATGCATAAGTTTTTTTAATATGGTCTCAATGGTGGCAAGAGTTTTAATCTCTTCTCCTGTTCCAATTGTTATGACTGGAACATTTGGGAATTCTTTTCGATAATATTTTTTTATATTTTCATCTGTTATGATAATGGTTTGGGAAGAAGGAAGATAGTTTTTCAAGTTTTTTAAACGTTCACCCACATAGATGGAAGAACGCCCATACTCACCTTTAATATGGAATGTCTTCATTTTTTTTCCTGATAATTGCGTGAATAGCCTTCATTTTTTCCATGACGGTGAAAAACTGATCCGGATATAAAGACTGTGGGCCGTCACTTAAGGCTTTTTCCGGATGATTGTGAACTTCAATCATCACCCCATCCGCTCCTAAAGCTGCTGAAGCATGAGCAAGTGATATGACCTGATCCCTGATGCCGGCTGCATGGCTGGGATCAACTATGACAGGGAGATGGCTTTCTTTCTTAACTGCCGGTACAACAGAAAGATCTAAAGTGTTTCTGCTGTGTCTTACAAATGTTCTTACCCCTCTTTCGCAGAGAATGACATTGATATTGCCCTGCTCCACGATATATTCAGCAGCCATGAGCCATTCGGCAAGCGTAGCAGACATTCCTCTTTTTAAAATAACAGGCCTTGCAGAATTTCCAGCACGTCTTAAAAGGCTGAAATTCTGCATATTTCGGGTACCGATCTGGATAACATCAGCATATTCTTCAACAAGATCAAAAGTTTCAACATCCATAACTTCAGTTGCGATTGGTAGTCCTATTTCTTCTCTCACTTTTGCTAAAAATATGAGGCCTTTTTTCCCAATCCCCTGGAAAGAATATGGAGAAGTCCTAGGCTTAAACGCCCCTCCTCTGAATATTTTAGCCCCGGCAGCTTTAACAGATTTTGCAATAGACAGAACTTGTTTTTCGCTTTCAACTGCACAGGGGCCGGCAATGACAGGAAAGCTACCATTACCGAAAACAGCATCACCAATTTTTACTATGGTGTTTTCCTGCTGAAACTCCCGGCCGACAAGTTTATATGTTTTTGTCACCGGAATAACCTCCTTTACACCACTAATACCCAAAAAATGAGTCACCTTAACAGAATTCTCATAATGCAGAACTCCAATGAATACCCGGTCCGCCACAACTAAGGACCGCAAAGTTCATAACATTGTTTCCTTTAATCTTGATTTGTATCAGGATTAAGCCTTTTGAGCAATAAAAAAGCGGTTAAGTCTTTTAAAGACCCGGGGAAGTCTCAATTAGTGTTTGATTTTAATATTCTTTTAGTTGAAATTAAAGACAAAGCACCAGGACAGGGTCAAAGGCTTGCTCTGGTGCTTTGTTATGTATAGGATTATTCTTCTATTTTGGATATTCTGATTGAAAGCTCCTGAAGCTGTTCCATTGAAGGTCTTGATGGCGCTTCGGTCAGAGGGCAGGTAGCTTTCTGTGTTTTTGGAAAAGCAATGACGTTTCTGATGGAGTCTTCGCGGCATAGCAGCATCATCAACCGGTCCAATCCGAAAGCAATTCCACCGTGGGGCGGTGCACCAGAGGACAGGGCATTTAAAAGAAATCCGAATTTTTCATTGGCTTCGGTTTCATCAATCCCAAGGCAGTTTAATACTTTTCGCTGAAGTTCAGTGGAGTGAATACGAATACTTCCACCGCCGATTTCAATCCCGTTCAACACCAAATCATAAGCCCTTGATTTGACGGCAAGAGGGTCAGAGGAAAGTTTTTCAATATCCTCCTCAAAGGGTGCGGTAAAAGGATGATGCAAGGCCTGATAGCGTTTTTCAGTTTCATCATAATCCAGCAATGGGAAATGGGTAACCCAGGTAAATTCATAGTTATCATCGGAAATCATCCCAAGCCGTCTTGCCAGTTCATTTCTAAGCTGGCCAAGAGCCTCGTTGGTAATTTTGGGCTGGTCTGCAACAAAGAAAACAATATCGCCAGGTTCAAGGTCGAGCCTCACCCTTAAAGCATCTTTTTCTTTGCTGGTAAAAAATTTGGCGATGGGAGACTGCCATTCATTTTCCTTAATCTTTATCCAGGCAAGACCCTTTGCCTTATATACAGCTGCAAAATCGGTCAACTCATCAATCTGTTTTCTGGTAAAAGAGGAACAACCCTTTGCATTAATGGCCTTAACAAGGCCGCCATTTTTTACTACATTGGCAAACACCTTGAACCCGGCATCTTTTACAATATCGGAGACTTCACACAATTCCAGACCAAATCTTAAGTCTGGCCTGTCCAGACCAAATTTTGACATTGCTTCATCATAGGTGATCTGTGGAAAAGGAGTGACAAGGTCAAGATCGAGTACTTTTTTGAAAATAGCGACAATCATACCTTCTGCAATTTCCATAATCTCCTGTTCATTAATGAAAGAAATTTCCATATCGATTTGGGTAAATTCGGGCTGCCTGTCCGCTCTTAGATCTTCATCCCTGAAACATTTGACAATCTGGTAATACCTGTCAAATCCTGCTATCATTAATAATTGTTTAAAAAGCTGGGGAGACTGAGGGAGTGCATAAAAGTTGCCCGGGTTGACTCTGGACGGAACCAGGTAATCCCTTGCACCCTCTGGTGTACTTTTGGTCAAAAAGGGTGTTTCAATATCCACAAACCCGTTATTGTCAAGATAGTTTCTGATAGCCATAGTGGCTTTATGTCTGGCCAGAATATTATTTTTCAGCTGGGGCCGTCTTAAATCCAGATATCTGTATTGTAACCGAATGGATTCAGATGCTTCCACTCTGTCTTCAATCTGGAATGCCGGGGTTGTGGCCCTGGAAAAAATATTCAATTCATCTATCAATACCTCGATGGCACCGGTTTCCATATTTGGATTGAGCATATCATCCGGGCGGGCAATAACTTTTCCTTTAACACCAATAACATATTCGTTCCTTATTTCCTGGGCTCTTTTATGAATTGCTTTAGAATTTTCCGGATTAAAAACAATTTGGGTAATGCCTTCTTTGTCCCTTAAGTCTATAAAGACTACACCTCCATGGTCACGGCGGTGCTGAACCCATCCCATTAAAACAACTTGTTTATTGATATCAGTATCTCTTAATTGGCAACAATGATGTGTTCTTTTTAAACCTTCTAGTGAATCAGCCACGTAGTATTTCCTCTATATTATTTTTTAAATATCTTGATCAGTTCTGGAATCATGTCTTCCATGGAGAGAGAAACCTGTTCTTTGGTATTCATGTTTCTAAGTATAATAGCATTTTCAATAAGTTCATTTTCTCCTGCAATCAATACATATCGGGCGGCAAGTTTATCTGCCCTTTTCATAAGTGCTTTCAAGCTTTTTCCCCTGAAGTCTATTTCTGTGCGAATACCTTTCTGGTTCAGCTCACAGGACCAGTGATATCCTTTTTCCATAGCAGTATCACCTAAAGAGATGATAAACAGATCAAGTGGGAGGGGTTCGGGTATTTTATCAATCTGTTCCATGACCTCCACCAGGCGGTCAAAGCCAATGGCGAATCCGATTGCTGGTGTTTGGGGGCCGCCCAGTTCCTTGACAAGACCGTCATATCTACCGCCTCCTGCAACAGCACTTTGCGCTCCAAGCGTGGTGGTCTGAATTTCCCAGGCAGTCCTTGTATAGTAATCAAGACCCCGCACCAGAGATTTGTCCACAATAAAATCAACACCCTGTGTTTCAAGGGCTTTTTTTACTGTATTAAAATGGTCTGAACATTCATTGCAGAGATGGTCCAGGGTTGCAGGGGCATGGGCAATCGCATTTCTACAATTTTCTATTTTGCAGTCAAGGATTCTTAAGGGATTTTTATCCATCCTTCTTAAGCAGTTTTCACAAAGCATGTCTTTTTTTGACTCAATAAAATCCAAAAGTACTTTTTGAAAGGAAGGCCTGCATTCAGGACATCCAAGGGAATTGATATGTGCTGAAAGTCCGGTCAGTCCCAGGCGTTTAAACAATTGGTTCAATAGAAAAATCAATTGGCTGTCAACATAGGCAGATTCCACCCCAAATATTTCTGCATCAATTTGATAGAATTGACGGTATCTTCCTTTTTGAGGCCTTTCACGCCTGAACATGGGGCCGACCATGTAAAATTTTCTGATAGGGTCTGTTGCATACATTTTATGCTGGATATAAGACCTGACAATAGAAGCTGTGGCTTCCGGCCTTAAGGTCAGTTTGTCCCCTTTTCGATCTTCAAATGTATACATCTCTTTTTCAACAATATCCGTTACCTCTCCGATACTTCTGGCAAAAAGTTGGGTTTTTTCAATGATGGGAATCCTGATTTCTTTAAACCCGAAGCTTTTAAATAAATGTGTTGCTTCCTTTTCTACTTTCTGCCAGAGAGAAATCTTTTCCGGCAGTATATCTCTAAATCCTCGAATGGTCTGCATTATGTTTTCTTTATATTAAAATTATTGGTAAAATTTAAAACAAGCGTTGTTTATATATTAAAATCAAGGTGTTAGTCAATACGTAAAATCATGTAATAAAAACCGGTGTTATCTTCTTATTTTTACGCAATTGGCATGGGCAGTCAGCCCCTCGGTCTCAGCAAGCCGGATCACATCATCAGCTTCCCTTTTAAACGCCGCTTTTGAATAATGTATCAAACTTGTTTTTTTTGTAAAATGGTCAATACTTAATGCAGAAGAAAACCTTGCTGTTCCGGCAGTGGGCAGGACATGGTTTGGTCCTGCAATATAATCTCCCATGGGTTCAGGTGTATACGGGCCTATAAATAAAGCACCTGCATTCTGTATAAGATCGATATAATCAAAGGGTTCCTTGACGATCAGCTCAAGGTGTTCAGGCGCAAGACGGTTTGAAAGTTCGATTCCGGTTTCAATGTCAGGTACCAGCATAATGGCACCGAAATATTTAATGGATTGTTTTGCAATCTCTTTTCTGGACAGGTGTTCAATCTGGTTTTCAAGGGCGGCAGCCGTTTTTTTGGCAAGGCTTTGTGAATCCGTAACAAGTATAGAAGATGCCATGACATCATGTTCTGCCTGGGAAAGAAGGTCTGCTGCCAGAAATTGGGGGTTTGCGTGTTTATCCGCAATTATAAGTATTTCGCTGGGGCCTGCGATCATATCAATTCCTACACTGCCGGCAACAATTTTTTTAGCAAGTGTCACGTAGATATTTCCGGGACCAACAATCACATCAACTTTTGGGACGGTATGGGTTCCATAGGCCAAGGCCCCTATTGCCCAGGCGCTTCCGGCTTTAAAAACTGAAGTAATTCCAATTTTTTGGGCTGCAGCAAGAATATGGGGGTTGATCTCACCGTTTTCCATGGGTGGAGTCATAAGGTTAATGGATTGCACACCAGCGGCTTTTGCAGGAATTCCCCCCATCAGTACAGATGATACAAGAGGTGTTTTCCCTCCTTTTGCTCCAGGCGCATAAACACCTGCAGTACCTACAGGCTTTATAAGCTGTCCCACCATGACACCATTTCGTGGTGTGTCAATCCAGGAGTTTTCTTTCTGTTTTAAATGAAAAGCCACAATTTGAGCTACAGATCTGTCAAGGGCTTTTAAAAATGATTTATCAACTTTTTTTAAAGCGGTTTCAAACTCTTTTGGGGTCACTTTTAAAGTATCAATGGTGACTTTTTTGGAATCAAATTGATTGGTGTATTCAACAAGGGCTTCATCGCCCCTAATTTTTACATCATCAAGATAGGCTTCAACAGTCTCATAATCCTGTTTTGAAAACCCCATACCTCTTTCTATGGTATCTTTCACTCTTTTTTCAGCAATTTTAGAAGGGTATTTATATAGTTTCATTCTTATTATTGTTCCAAAAAATTATGGTTTACAGGGTGACCACTATATGACGTTAAGTATGGATAAATTCCAGACATATATGTATGTGGCCTTTTTTATAGCAAAAAAGAGTTTATAAAGCCATTAAATAAATTCAAACAAGGTTATTTCAGGAAAGGTTCCAATCCTTAAGGGTGGGCCCCAGTATCCGGTCCCCTGACTGACATAAAGCTGTGTCTTCTGATATTGATAAAGCCCTTTCACAAAAGGATGCTCCATTTGGATAAAATAATTAAAAGGGAAATACTGACCGCCATGGGTATGGCCGGACATTTGCAGGTCAAATCCTGCCCGGGATGCCGAGTAGATGCTGGTGGGCTGATGAGCACAAAGCAGTTTGAAACTCTTTTCAGGACACCCCTGAATTGCCTTTTTCGGGCTTGATCGATGATTTTTAAAAAATGCTTCGGCCCTTATGTCTGTCACACCGGCCAGGGTTAAGAGCCCTTTTTTATATTTGATCACCCGATGTTCATTGATCAATGGTTCAAAACCCAAAATTCGAGCCTGGTGAATCCATTTTTTGGCGCCTGAATAATATTCATGGTTGCCTGTGACAAAATATTTTCCAAGGGGAGCATCAAGACCCTTTAAAGGGGAGATATCATGAGCAAGGTCCCGGGGAGAACCATCTGCAAGGTCTCCTGTAAAAACGATAATGTCTGCGTTGAGACGACTTATTATATCACAGGCTTGTTTAACATAATCGTATGTAATAGTAGGTCCCACATGAAGATCTGTAAATTGAACAATCTTAAAACCTTTTAAATTTTTATGGTTTTGGTTTAATCTAATATCAATTTTAACAACTTTTGGCTTCTGTAAAGCTCTAAAATATCCAAAGAAAGTTGTACAAGAACTTAAGGCAACAATTGAATACCCAGATGCTTTAAAAAGAAAATTTCTTTTTAAAGGGTTAAACAAAGAAATTTTCTTGGATTTTATAAAGAATTCTTTGATTTTTAATATTGTTATAATTGGTATAATAAGAAGATCACGGAAAAAAGAAAGACAAAAAAGAGTACTGACAAGTCCAAGTGATGTATATCCGATCAAGGCTAAAATCTGTGAAATATGAAAATAGATAAAATTGACCCGCAAATAAAGATGCAAAATCAAGGAAACAAAAGAAAGGATAAGAATAACCCAGCACCATTGTCCAGCCCTTTTTTTTAAAAGAGCCGGGATCAGTCTGAAACCCGTGTAAATATAAATTATGAAAAGTAAGCTGCTGAAAATGATAAAAAAGGTCATTTGGAATTCTTAATCCTTACAGATTAAAGTTAGAATTAAAAAAATAAGGGCAGAAATTCTGCCCTTATTTTAGTGCTATTCAGTTAAAATTTTAAAAATCGAGTGTTTTTGACAACTCTTCGGCAGTAAAATCCCAGGTTGTATTGTGGGGCGCAAATGTTTCGCTGAACATTTCTGGAAGCTGATCATCAACTTTTGTGAACCCGGCTTTTTTATTAAATTCCTTTTCATTGTTCAGTGTAGCTTTCCCAAGGGCAACCACATCATCCGGTGTTAGAGTCAGTCCATACATTGCGTTAAGCATATCCACAATGGTTGGAACTCCACCTGCATCGTCAAGAACAGCAAAGGCAATAAACAGGCAAAGCCCTGCAGAATCAATGGCTGCAGTTGCAATCTGAAGGTTTTGGGAAAGTTCAACATTTCCTTCTTTTTTGCAGGGGTCAATGGTTCCGCCAACGCTCAGAATATTTGCAGTAACTCCATATCCGGCAGTATGATCCGCGCCCATGGGTGTTGTGGCATAGGTGACTCCGACGCCTTTACAGGATCTTGGGTCATAGGCAGGAAACGCCTGTTTTTTGACCACAGGTACCCGGTCCACACCAAGGGCATCTCCTGTGAATAAGGCACCGTTACCAATGATTTTTCCTTCAGGGGCATATCCGCCGACTTTTGAAAGAAGATCGATAGCAGCCTTTCCGTCTCCCCATGGAATCATGCCGCCTTCCATGGCAATACCTAATGCAACACCCATTTCTATGGTATCAAGGCCAAAATCATCACACAACCTGTCCAGCATGGCAATATCATCAAGCTCTTTGATAGTGGTATGGGCACCAAATGCCCAGATGGTTTCATATTCAAAACCGGATGTGAGATATTTACCATCTTTGTCATGGTACACATTGGAACATTTAATGACACAGCCCGGATGGCATCCTTCCGTTGTAACACCCCCTCTTTCTTCAATCAGTTCAGCCATTTTTTCGCCGCTTATATCCTGGGCATGCTCAAACCGGCCGGAGCGAAAGTTCTTGGTCGGAAATGCACCGGCTTCATTGATTACATTTACCAGCACTGCCGTACCAAGGGCAGGCAGCCCTTCTCCTGAGACCGGATGACTTCTTAACATGTTTGCCCATTTCTTATTGGCAGCTTTAAAAGCATCAGGATCTTTAATTTCAACACGGGGCGCACCTTTGTCATCCACCACAATGGCTTTGATTTTTTTTGATCCCATGACGGCACCAAGACCTCCTCTACCATGGGCACGTCCCGGTCTTCCGTTTAAATCCGCCTGGTTCATACTGGCCCCTTTGAGACATTGCTCTCCTGCCTGGCCAATACTGATAACGGCAACATTTTTTCCATATTTTTCCCAAAGGATTTCCATGACGGCATAATTGCCTTTGCCGGTAAGATCTCCGGCTGGAAGGATTTGTACCCCCTCATTATTTATGACAAGAATGCTGTAATCAGCAGTTTCAGGCTTGTCTTCGAGAACCAGAGCGGTAATACCCAGTTTTGCAAGTTTCTGGGAAGCATATCCGCCTGAATTGCTCTCTTTAATACCACCTGTCAGTGGTGATTTGGCGCCTGCAGACAATCTGCCTGAATTGGCTGCAGGGGATCCTGTAAGAAGTCCTGGTGCGAAAATCAGTTTGTTTGATTTTCCAAGAGCATGACAGGTCGCAGGTACTTCATCCAGGATCATTTTGGATGTGAGTGCCCGGCCGCCGAGACCTTCATAAGCTCCTGGTACTCCTTCGAAAGCAAATGTTTTTTCTTTGGTATTTACCCTTAATAATTTCCCCATTTTTTCCTCCTTGGCTAAGTTGTCAAATAAAAATAGAGGAACATTCCCATCTATTTTTATTTGTCCCCTGGGTTAATAAAAAATAATAATGCCCATTTTTATCTTCGTTTTTATCTGCCGGATGGCGCCATTTTTACCAGCTTGGACTCAAATTTTGCCACAATTTTAACAAGACCCTTTTGTTGATCCATGACATCTTCTATATTTTTGTATGCCATGGGATTTCATCAATTCCAGCAGAAATCAACCTTACCTCTTTTTTTTATCATACAATGAATACTTTTTCTCTCTTAAGAAAGGCTTCCTGACTCTGAAAGGTTAATAAGCCCTTCAAAATCTTTAATTAAAATAGTTTTGGTCTGGACTTCAATAAAAGAAGATTCCATCATTTTTTTTAATATCCTTGAGACAGTTTCAGGCGTGGTTCCAATCAGGTTGGATAATTGTGCTTTTGATATGGGAAGTGTCACCTGGGTTTTATTTTGTTGTTCTTTGGAAAGTGTGAGGATATAGGCGGCAAGCCTTGCAGGGACTTCTTTTAAACTCAAGTTTTCAATCTGCATGGTAAAGTCTCGAAGCCGCTTGGATAAATCTGCCAGCATGATCATCCCCAGCCCCGGTGTTGCCGTAATCAAATCTACAAATTTATCTCTGGGAAGGAAAAGAATGACAGATTTTTCAAGGGCCATGGAAGAGGCTGGAAAATTTTTGCCTTCAAAAACCGGAACCTCTCCAAAGGTGTTGCCTGGACCATAAATATGAAGGATTTGTTCTTTACCCTCATAGGAGAGTTTAAAAACTTTAATTTTTCCTTTCTCAACCATATAAAATCCGTTTCCCTTGTCTCCTTCATGAAAAATTATTTCACCCTTGTCAAATTTAAGTGTTGAGGCAATGGAGGCGATTTTTTCCAGGTGTTCTTGGGCGAGACCGGAAAAAAGAGGTATTGAGTTTAATTTTTTAATAAAGTATAATTCTCCGATTAATATTCAAAAACAATTAAAAATTTTCTAAATCAAAAAAAATAAAAAAATCAGATTACTTGATCCAGGTCAAGGAGTTATATCCTTTTTTATAATAAGTTCAGGACAGGATGTAAAGA
The DNA here is from genome assembly GCA_018645325.1 of Desulfobacula sp. GTDB lineage: Bacteria > Desulfobacterota > Desulfobacteria > Desulfobacterales > Desulfobacteraceae > Desulfobacula. The sequence goes on along the minus strand of JABGOU010000002.1, from coordinate 111,237 downwards.
TTAATCGTTCATCAACATAAAGATAAGGAGAAAGTTAAATGTTTTGTTTTCAATGTCAGGAAGCAGCAAAGGGCGAAGGGTGTACTATTAAGGGAATGTGTGGAAAAGAAAGTGATACATCTGATCTGCAGGACCTTTTAATTTATAACCTAAAGGGAATTGCTGTGATTGCAAGCAAGGCCCAGGCTGACGGTGTAGAGGTTCCTGATACAACAGGAAAATTTATTGCCCAGGGACTTTTTACAACCATTACAAATGCAAATTTTAATGATGAAAATCTTGTTAACTGGATAAACCGCGCTCAGACTCTTAAAAAAGAACTTTTTGAATCTGCAAATGGTAAAATCGGTTCAGATCTTCATGAAAGTGCTACATGGTATTCAAATGATGTATCCCAATTTAAGACTAAAGCTACTACGGTAGGAGTGCTTGCAACAGAGAACGAAGATGTCAGATCCTTAAGAGAGCTTCTCATACTGGGTCTTAAGGGAATTGCTGCCTATGCGGACCATGCAGCGGTCTTAGGAGTTACAAAGGATGAGATCTGGGATTTCCTTTATGAAGCACTTGCTTCAACAACACAGGACCTTTCCGTGGATGAGATGGTGGCCATGGTTCTTAAGGCCGGTGAAATTACTGTAACAACCATGGCAGCCCTTGATGAAGCCAATACCACTGCCTACGGCCATCCGGAATTAAGTGAGGTCAACATTGGTGTGGGATCAAATCCTGGAATACTGATCTCCGGGCATGATCTTAAAGATATGGAAGAACTTTTAAAACAGACTCAAGGAACGGGTGTGGATGTGTACACCCATGGAGAAATGCTCCCTGCCAATTATTATCCTGCATTTAAAAAATATGATCATTTAAAGGGCAATTATGGCGGGTCCTGGTGGCATCAAAATCAGGAATTTGAGTCCTTTAACGGCCCGATTCTCATGACCACAAATTGTCTGGTACCATTGAAAAAGACAAATACTTACCTGGACAGGCTTTATACAACAGGCGTTGCCTCTTATTCTGATACTCCCCATATCACTGACAGGGTGAATGAAGGAGCAAAAGATTTTAGCGCCATCGTTGAAAAGGCAAAAACATGCAGTGCACCCACCCAAATTGAAACCGGGACTATTGTTGGCGGGTTTGCCCACAACCAGGTACTGGCTCTTGCTGATAAAGTCGTGGATGCAGTAAAATCAGGTGCCATTAAAAGATTTGTAGTTATGGCAGGGTGTGACGGTCGTCAAAAAGGGAGAAATTATTTTACCGAAGTCGCTGAAAAATTACCAAAAGATGCAGTTATTCTTACCGCCGGATGTGCAAAATACAGATATAACAAGCTGAATCTTGGTGATATCGGTGGAATTCCAAGGGTTCTTGATGCTGGTCAATGCAACGATTGTTATTCACTTGCAGTCATTGCCCTTAAACTTAAAGAAGTTTTTGAACTTGATGATATCAACGACCTGCCGATTTCCTTTGATATTGGCTGGTATGAGCAAAAAGCGGTTGCAGTTCTTCTGGCCCTTCTTCATCTGGGAGTTAAAGGCATCCGGCTTGGACCCTCTTTGCCTGCATTTGTATCCCCAACGGTTTTGAACGTACTTGTAGAAAATTTTGATATTAAACCGATTACAGAACCGGATGCTGATATCGAAGCCATGATGCAGGGTAAATAAGTAAATAAAATTAACGCCGGTGTACGAATTAATCCTGCACCGGCTTTCACAATATAGGTTTGCAAGGAGGCTTAAAATGAAATGTCCGGGACAAGATACTCAATACTGGAGTGAAGATGCCATCTTTGAAACTGAGTGTCCGGAATGCGGTCACCCCATGGAATTTTTCAAGGATGATGCCACTCGAAGATGTGCTGGCTGCAAGAAAAAAATTGTGAACCCCAAGATGGATTTTGGATGTGCATCCTATTGCAAATTTGCCGAGCAATGTCTTGGCACTCTTCCCGAAGAGTTTGTTGCACAAAGAGACGACCTTCTCAAGGATCGTTTAGCAGTAGAAGTTAAAAGATATCTTGGAACAGATTTTAAACGGATCGGGCATGCAGCAAAAGTGGCAAATTTTGTAGAAAAAATAGGAAAAAAGGAAAAAGCAAATCTTCCGGTAATCCTTTGTGCAGCATATTTATATGATATCGGTGTAAAAAATGCCCTGGAAAAATATGATTCAGACAAGCCCCAAGATATAGAAAAAGAAAGCCCTGAAGTGGCAAGAGAGCTCCTGGGAAAACTGGGAGCCAAAGAAGAATTAATCAATGAAGTCATTGAAATTATCGGACACCATAATCGTCCTGCAGGCGAAGACAGTTTAGAGCAAAAAATCCTGCACGAAGCAGACATGCTGACCCATATGGCTGCCTGCGAAAAGAAAGAAGATGTGAATGAAGAAGAATTTAGTGCTAAAATTGACAAATTGTTTTTAACACCAGCAGGAAACCAGCTTGCAAAACAGGTTTTGCTGGAAACAAATTAAGAAATCTGATTGAATAATAGACAATATAAAGAAAGTATTACTCAAATTGATATAAAAATGAAGGAGAACACAAATGAAAATAACCAGAAAAATAATTGAAATAGATGAAGAATTATGTAACGGATGCGGTAATTGTGTGATTGCCTGTGCAGAAGGTGCTATCCAGATTATCGATGGTAAGGCAAAGGTCATTGCAGATAAGTATTGTGATGGTCTAGGAGCCTGTATCGGAGACTGCCCCGAGGATGCGTTAAAGATTATAGAAAGAGAAGCAGATGATTTTGATGAAGAAGCAGTGGAAGAACTTTTAAAAGAGCAAAAAGCTGCAAAAAAAGCAACTGAACCCATTGCCTGCGGGTGTCCGTCCACAACCCTGAAGACTTTTCCCACAGCGGGTAAGGCTGAGGCTTGTGGCTGTACAAACCATTCGCAAGTTGCAACATCCGGTGGTAGATCTTCACTGGGCCACTGGCCGGTTCAGATCAAGCTGGTTCCACCTGGGGCACCTTTTTTAAGAGATGCAGATCTTTTGATTGCAGCTGATTGCGTACCCGTGGCCTATCCCACATTTCATGCAGATTTTCTTTCTGGAAAGGCTGTTATGATCGGTTGTCCCAAGTTTGATAATGCCGAAGAATACGTTGAAAAACTATCCCAGGTGTTTAAAGTGTCAGGGATCAAAAGTATAACCTCGGTTATCATGGAAGTACCCTGTTGTTCAGCCATGCCAGTCATCGTTAAAAAGGCCCTTGCTAAAGCAGATGTTGAGATTCCTTTTAAAGAAGTTGTGATCAGTGCCCGGGGAGAGATCCTTTCATGAAATGGTCTGAAGAAGCAGACAGAGCCATTAAAAAAGTCCCATTTTTTGTAAGGAAAAAAGTTAAGAGAAAAGTTGAGGCCCATGCCCAGCAAAAGTCAAAGACATCTGTTGAATTCTCAGATGTGAATGAATTAAAGAAAAAATTTCTGTCCAAGGGCGGAATGAAAAAAGAGATCAAAGGGTATGAAGTCACCACCTGCTTTGGGAGTTCTGGATGTCCGAACACGGCGAATTCTGGAACAGGGCTTGCAAAGGATATTGAGAAAATTATTGAAAAAGAGGATATCCTTGGTTTTTTAAAAGAGACGGTTGAGGGGGACTTGAAATTTCATCATGAATTCAGGGCTGCGATTTCCGATTGTCCCAATGCCTGTTCAAGACCCCAGATCGTGGATATCGGTATTATTGGATCGGTTCTTCCCGGGATCTCAGATGAAGAATGCATACTATGCAATGCATGCGTGGAAGCTTGTAAGGAAAAAGCCATCACACTTGATTATGAAAATGAATTGCCTTTGATTGATTATGATCAATGTTTGATGTGTGCCAAATGTATCAGTGCATGCCCCACAGGAATAATTGTGCAAAAAGAAAAAGGCTTCCGGGTAATGCTGGGGGGAAGGTTGGGGCGCCATCCCAGGCTTGCCATGGAGGTTCCGGGACTCCACACCCATGGTGAAGTGTTGCAAATTGTTAAAAAATGCCTTGAATTTTATAAGGAAAACTCTAAAAAGGGTGAAAGATTTTCCCATATCCTATCTTCATTGGATCAGATCGTCGATAAAAAATATAATAATTAGATGTGTGTAAGAAATTTACCTACATCAGAATCAGAAATCCTCCAATTGATCCATTGACTCCATATTTAGTAGCTTAATAAAATGGTAAAAATGGATTTTTATGTTTTAACACTAACAAAATGGAGGATCGTATGAAGAGTAAACAATTATTAGTCATTGGGTTTATCGCTGTTCTCACTCTGGCATTTTGCCAGACAGCCTTTTCAAAAGAAAGACTCGTATTCGGAGGTGGTCCTGCCGGTGGTACATTCCAGGTGGTTGCAAACGCCGTTCAGGTCTATAAACCGGTAAAAGCGTCTGCTACATTTAAAGTGCAGGCACAGTCTTCAGCAGGTTCCGTGGAAAATCTGAGAAAAACAAATGCCGGTAAACAACAGTTTAGTGTTGTTTATTCCGGGCATGTTTATCTGGGTCGAAATGGCATGATGAAAAATGATACCAAAAAGTATGAAGATGTTATGGCAGTTGCTTGGCTCTATGGCGCGCCAGGTCAGTTGGTTACACGTAAAGGTTCTGGAATTAAAAGTGTAAAAGATCTTGTCGGCAAAAAAGTGGGTGTTGGTAATGCCGGTTCCGGTGCTTTTGCAAACTGTGAACTCTTTTTCTCCCACATGGGAGTCTGGGATAAAATTGAAAGAAATGCAATGGGTTATAATGATGCAGCCCAGGCATTTGGAAACAAACAACTGGATGCCTTCTGGCTGTTTACTGCTTTCCCAAGCGGTGCTGTCATCATGGCGGCTCAGACAAATGAGATTGCTCTTGTAAACCTTGATGCAGATGCCATGGCAAGCGGATTTTATAAGAAATATCCATATTTTGCAAAATTGTCTGTTCCTGCCAATACCTATAAGGGTGTAGATTATGAATCTCCTTCCTTTCAGGATTCAGCTCTTTGGGTAGCCAATTCAAAAGTGTCTGCAGATGCTGTATATGAAATCCTTTCCCTTATTTATTCCGATGCGGGTCTGGCCCATATGCATGCTGCGAAAAAGACATTTAAAAAAATGGCCCTTGCAACCGGTGCTGACGGTGTTGTAACGCCTTTCCATCCAGGTGCTGTAAAATTCTGGAAAGAAAAAGGTGTTTTAAAATAGACACCAGCTATTTAATAGGTATATTTTATTGAAGATACGGGTTTTCTTTGTTTGAAAATCCGTATCTTGGCCACGCCGATAATCGTTAAAATTATTTAATTCAAGCAATAGGAAGGCAAATCGTGTACGAAAAGTTAAATAGATTTGAACAGATTGTGTTTGATGCATGTTCAGTGTTGTTAGTCCTTTTTTACTCCTATGCTGCGGTTATCCAGCCCGCGGCAACCCAGTATCACAGGGGTGTTTACATCATTATAACCTATGTTCTTGTCTTCCTTTTATACAAATCAAAATCAAAAATTATGAGGGTTGTAGATTATATCCTCATTTTTCTATCCATTATCTCCATCGGATATTGGATAGTTATGTTTGAAACAATTAATTATCGTACAGGTGCAGAAACATCAACTGATATGGTATTTGCCATCATTGGTGTCTTGGTGGGTATAGAACTTGCCCGCCGGGTGGTGGGCAAAATATTTGTTTTTTTGGGTGTTATAATGCTGAGCTATGGTGTTTACGGCTACCTGGCACCGGATCTGGTTTCCCATGCAGGAGCCCCTTTTACTGAATTGTGCATCAGCATTTTTTATAAAAGTGACGGTGTGTTTGGAATTATGGCCAATGTTCTGGCCACCTATGTGATTTTGTTTGTCCTTTTTGGTGCGTTCCTTGAAAAATGCGGTGCCCAGAAATTTTTTATTGACTGGCCCCTTGCTGCGGTAGGTCATACAATCGGCGGGCCTGCAAAGGTTTCGGTAATTGCATCAGGACTGTTTGGTTCGATCTCAGGATCAGCCATTGCAAACACGGTTTCCACGGGTATGTTTACCATTCCAATGATGAAAAAAGCTGGATTTAAACCCCATGTCGCCGGCGGAATAGAACCGGCGGCTTCCATTGGCGGAATGTTCATGCCCCCGATTATGGGTGCAGGTGGATTCATCATGGCAGAGCTGACAGGCGTGCCTTATTCAAAAATCATGCTTGTGGCCATATTTCCGGCTTTGATGTATTTTTTCAGTGTTTTCTGCATGGTCCACTATGAAGCCAAGAAACATAATATTGTGGGAGAAAAATCAAAAATTTCGGCCATGGAAATTTTTAAAAAACAATGGTTCTATGCCCTTCCATTGGTCGTCATCACCATTTTTATGCTGACAGGATATTCTCCAGGGTATTCAGCCATACTCGGCCTTGTCTCATGTATTTATATCAGTTGGGTCAGGAAAGAAAAACGGATGGACCTGACAATGGCATTAATCGTGACAGGCGTGTTCTTAGTCTCTTTAGTTAATATTGCTATGGGAGGATCTGAGGAAGCGATACCGCAATGGGTGGGATTGCTTGTTGGACTCTTGGTTTCAATAGCCGTCTATTTTAGGTTTTCCAAGACGGTAAAACCCGGTCTTTCAGCTTTTTTAGCTGCAGCCCGGTCCGGTACGGAAAATAGTTTGAAAATAGGTGCCACTGTTGGTGTCATCGGTATCATTATCGGTGTTTTGACATTCTCCGGCCTGGTACTCACCTTTGCTGATATCATGATTGAGCTGGCAGGCGGGTCATTATTGCTGACCATCTTTTTAGTTGCCTTGGCTTCTCTTGTACTCGGGATGGGCGTGCCAGTGACGGCAGCCTACCTGATTACAGCGGTTGTGGCAGTGCCTGCGCTCACCCATCTGGGAGTCAATGAAATTGCAGCCCATATGATTGTTTACTGGTTATCACAGGATTCCAATATAACACCTCCAGTCTGCATTGCCGCATTTGCCGGTGCAACAATTGCAAAAGCCAATATGTGGAAAACAGCGTTTACATCCTTCAAGTTTGCAAAATTTTTATACCTGGGCCCTATTCTTTTCGGATATGTGCCGGGATTTTCCCTTAATGGCAGTTCAACGGATATTATTAAGGCATTTGTCCTGATTCTGTTTGGAACCTGGGCTTATTCATGGTTTTTGAGCGGTATATGGATGAATTACATCAAGGCCTTTTTCAAGAAAAGCCCGACATAAAAGACCCTCTTTATAGCTTTTAGCCCATTTTAGTCATACAGAAATTTGAGTCACCCCTGATACCTATCTTTATCATGGGTGACTTTTTTATTTTTCAATTATCAAGAATAAAGTTGCATCATCAACGATTTTATACAATATTGAGTGAAAGGCTTAAATACAAGAATATTAGTAATTGTTCAGACCGTTAAAAAAAATTATCCCCAAAGCCCTGTCTGATGTATATTTGCAGGAGGTTAAGCGTTTAGCATCGAAACAAATATCCATAAGACAGGGCTGGTTCAAGCGTAAGAGCTGAATAATTACGAATATTATTAAGCTGGATGATAATAACCGCATTGATTTGATAAACCATTTAGTTTGGAAATAAGAAATCGTTATATGGAAACATTTGAGAAAGTCATTGATTCATCCATTGCATATTTAGTGGGGCGAACATCCCGATCAATCATAAAGAGGCTGACAAATAAATTTTCAGAGGCAGGGTTTGATGTGAGTTATGAACAATGGAGCATCCTTGTTCATCTCTACCGAAAAGATGGACAGACCCAGCAGGAACTTGCCAATATTGCCGTAAAGGATAAGGCCGCAATTACAAGGCTTTTGAATGGTCTGGAAAAGAAAAATATTGTGTTAAGAATTCCGGACAGGAATGATAAGCGAAGTAAATTGGTCTATATGACCCATAAAGCCAAAGCGTTTAGAGCAGATTTGATTGCTGTTGTAGAAGAATTGTTAGAAGAGGCGGAACAGCAAATTTCTTCAGAAGAAATGGCCCAGTGTAAAACCACTTTAAATAAAATATTTTCTAATTTTGACCGCCTGAATAATTAATTTACAATTCCACCAATTTATTTTGGATGGCATATCTGGACAGCTCAGCATTGTTTCTTATGTTTAGTTTCTTTAATATTCTGGATCTATAGGTATCAACGGTTTTAATACTGATATTATATGAAATTGCTATTTCTCTGTTTGTGGAGCCCATGGCAAGCTTTCGCAGGACTTGAAGCTCTCTCATGGACAGGGATTCTGTAAGTGTCTGGTTTTTATTTCCCCGGATTACTCTAAGAGCCAAAGCTTCACTAGCCTTTTCAGTCAAATACCGCCCGCCTGAATGAATTTTTTTTACAGCAGCCACAAGCTGTTCAGGAGCAGACTGCTTTGTAACATATCCCATGGCGCCTGCTTCTATTGCTCTGATAACATATTGCTCTTCATCATGCATTGTCAAAATAAGAACCGGTACATCTGAACAATAACTTTTAATCCGGGCCACCACTTCAAGTCCATCCATGCCCGGCATGGAAATATCTATCACTGCCACATCAGGTTTTTTAGTTATGGCCTCATCCAAAGCAGACTCTCCGTCTGCTGCTTCAGCAATCACCTCAATCTCTTTGCTGTCTTCCAGAACTCTTCTTAAGCCTTCCCTAACAATACTGTGATCATCTGCAAGGAGTACTTTAATCATGCCTTATCCTTTTACTTTACAGGTAATTATTGTTCCGTGGGATAAGTGGGAAGATATGTCAAGTTTTCCACCTACAAGATTGGCCCGCTCTCTCATTCCCTCAAGTCCAAATCCATTAGCTGCGTTGTTATTGACAGCATCAAAACCACAGCCGTTGTCTTCTATGTTGAGAATTATTTTTTCATAATCTGTTTTTAATTCAACTGTAATGGTTGTGGCATTTGAGTGCCTAAGGGAATTGGTCACAGCTTCCTGACCAATTCTATATAATGCAGTAGAAAGAGTGTTGCTTATTTTGGGGATCTCATTGTGCTTGAATACACATGATACATTAGACCGTTTTTCAAAATCAGACAGCAAGGATTCCAATGCATCGACAAGACCAAGATCATCCAGCACCCTTGGCCTTAACCTATAGGCCATATCTCTTACATCATTAATGGTATCATCAATTAATGAACACATTTTTCCTGCTCTGTTTCCAGAACTTTCATCAAACCTGTTTAAAATATTTTTAACCCATATCGCATCAATTCGAAGGGCAGTCAGCACCTGTCCAAGGTGATCGTGGAGTTCTCTTGCAACCAGTGCTTTTTCCCTTTCCTGGGATGCAATAATGTTTTTAGACAGACTTTTTAAATTATCCTGGGCCTTTTCAAGCTGGGCCGTTCTTTTTTTTACCTGCATTTCCAGGTCTTGAGAGTATTGCGAAAGTTTCTCCTTGGCGATTTGAAGATCTTTTTGGGACCGATTTTTTTCCGTTACATCCACACTCACTGCCAGGGATCGGATAACATTGCCATTCTCACCCCTGACTCCATAACAGGAAAGCAGGATATCCATTTTATCACCATTTTTTTTAACATAGGTATAGGGAACATCTTTACAAAAACCTGTTCTGAAAAATAGAGGGAAAATAACATTGATTGCATATTTTTTGGATTCAGGTGTAAAAAAAGAAGTTAGTTGTTTGCCAATGACATCTTCTCTCTTGTGTCCCATAACCTCTACCCAGTGATCAGAAACCCGGATGATCTGTCCTTTAATATCAATTGAATGAAGCATTACTGGAGTTTTGTGGTAAATATGTCTGTATCTTTCTTCCCGGATTCGTAGTTTTTTTTCAGCTTTTTTACGTTTTGTAATTTCCTGTATACCCAGCAGATAAAGAATCAACACAAGAATACCGGTCAGAATTAGCACAGATGTTGTAGCAGGTCCGATAATTCTGACAAAGGGCTTGGATACCTGCTTTGTAATTGCTTTATAATTTCTTAAATTAATGATTTTCCAGTCGGGATAATTTGTCACATCCAGGCTTGAAAAAATGTATTGGGTATTGTTTTTATCTGTTACATGACCTGCTTGATTCTTTGAAAATCCGGTCCATGCCCAGGGGCCATTACCAAATTGTCTGGAATTTTCAATAGTGTGAATTTTTTTTTGATCCGGCTTCCAGAGAAAATCAAACTTTAAATTGTCCTTGTTGGAGATAAAAATAACACCATCAGGATCAACGAAAAGAAGTGTATCATCAGATTTTGGAAACAGCTTTGCCTCAACAAATTCCACTGAAGCCTTGATTACAACAATCCCAAGGGCATTATGCCGGGGTTCATCATAAACAGGGTGAGAGTAATAAACACCTCTTTTTTTGGAAGTTGTTCCAAGCGCAAGATATGTTGCAGGCATACCATTAATAGCTTTTTTATAGTAGGGTCTGAAAGAAAAATCTTTTCCCACAAAACTGTCTTTGGCATTTCGATTGCTCGAGCACAAGGTAATCCCATTTTTATCCATGAGATAGCTGACTTCAAGATCAAGAGATTTTGTAAAATTATCAAGAATCTGATTGGCTTTGTAAATTGATTCAAGATTGGTATCTTTAAGCACTGTCGTCAATTCTTTTATACCTGAAAGAGTCTTAACCGGTTTGATATGTTCTGAAAGATAAAAGGATAGCTGATCTGTTAAAAGGTTCAATCTTGAATATGCATCAGCTTCTGTTTTTTGAAAAGCAGCCTGTCTATATGAGTAATAATACAAAAGTCCACCGGCTGAAGCTGATAAAAAAGCAAATAAAGCCAGTATTAATATTATGGTTCGAAGTCGCATGAAAATAATTATATCTGTATGGTCTGATTTTTTCAATGATTTTAAAAGGTTAATCATGCGGAAAAAGCAGTGTTGGTTTTTTTACTTGACCAGAACTATTCTTTTATATATTTTAACCAAACAGTTTAACTATTTGGTTAAAATATATAAATCCGGTTAGAAAGAAGCTATGGACAAGAAAAAAAGTACCAAAGACAAAATTTTTAGTGTTGCAGCTCGTCATTTTGCTGATTTTGGGTTCGAAGGAACAAGAATGGACAGGATCGCAAAAGAGGCCTGTGTCAACAAGGCAAGCATTTATTACAACATTGGTAATAAAGAGGTATTGTATGCCATGGTACTCAATCAATCCTTTAAAGAAGGGTTTGGTGCCTTCCATGAAGTCATTGGAACGACATTGCCGGCGGAAAAAAAACTTGAGGCGTATATACGACATATCGCAATCGTCCTTGAACAAAACCCAGTTATTCCAAAGATTTTGATGCGGGAGCAATTGTCCCAGGGAAGGCATTTACCAGACTCATTTGCTAAAAATATTGTTCAAATGCTGGATGGATTGACAGGGATACTGAACCAGGGAAACAGGGAGGGAGTTTTTTATGTTGTGGATACTGTGACCATCCACTTTATGATTCTTGGAACCATGCTTTTCCAGATGACAAGTTCTCCCATACGCAGAAAAAAAAAGGCATTTTTAAACAAATATCAACCAGAGCCAGGTCGTTTGCCACCATCAGTTATCGATCAAATTTGCCGGTACATACTACGGGCGGTTAAAAAGGAAAAATAAATGACATCTCTACGGAATAAAATAGAAACTGCCTTTGAATCTTTTGCATATTATCTATTTGATAACAAATATAAAATTTTTATTTCCATGTTGGTTTTTATCGGATTACTTGCATCCCAGATACTAAAAATTACCATTGATACTTCCACTGAAGGCTTCCTCCATGAATCAGATCCTATTTTACTGGATTATGAAGCTTTTCGGGACCAGTTCGGGAGAGATGAAATGGCCATCATTGCCCTTGAGCCGGAACAGGTATTTGATTTAAATTTTTTAAAAAAATTAAAAGCACTCCATCAGGATCTTAAAGAAAACCTTCCTTATCTGGATGATATTACAAGTCTTGTCAATGCACGGAATACCTATGGCAATAAAGAAGAACTGATTGTTGAGGATCTTTTGGAACCATGGCCTGAAAATGAAAAAGAACTGGCTATAATTGAAAAAAGAGCCAGGGAAAATCAAATGTATACAAACCTTCTGTTGTCTGAGGATGGAAGGCTTACAACAATTGTTATTAAAACTAATACTTATTCCGGCCAAAAAGAGACAATAGATGATCTTTCAGGATTTGGTGATGAGGAAGCCTTAAGTCAGCCTTTAGAGAAGCAAAACGCAATCTATTTGACGGATGAGGAAAATTCAGAGTTTGTTAATACACTTGAAAAAATTGTTGGCAGGCATAGAACAGAAGGGGTACCTATTTTTATTGCAGGGACGCCTGTTGTAACTGATTTTTTAAAGCGCTCCATGATGAAAAATATGAGACAGTTTATGGGGATTGCCCTGCTATCCATTGCGATATTTCTTTTTATTTTGTTCAGAAGACTTTCCGGTGTTTTTATACCCATCTTTATCGTGCTGGTATCCCTTGTTTCAACCTTGGGACTCATGGCTTTAAGTGGTGTTTCCATCAAAATACCCACCCAGATTCTACCTTCTTTTTTATTGTCTGTTGCAGTAGGGGCATCGGTTCATATTTTGGTTATGTTTTTTCAAAGTTTTGATAAACATCATTCCAAGCGGGATTCTATTGCCCATGCATTAGGGCATTCCGGTCTTGCCATAGTCATGACAAGTCTGACCACAGCAGGGGGACTCATGTCTTTTTCAACAGCAGCGGTTGCTCCCATTGCCGATCTGGGGATATTTGCTTCAGCCGGGGTGCTCATATCTCTGATTTATACCATTGTATTTTTGCCAGCTCTATTGGCTATTTTGCCGATAAGGTCCAAAAACAGGCCAAATGATAGCATAGTCCACGGTAAAGGACTGATGGATATGATATTGAATACCTGTATTCATATTTCAACCCGTCATCCCAAAAAAGTTTTATTTGTGGCCTTTATTTTAACTTTTGCAGCCTTATCAGGAGCTATACGAATAGAATTGTCCCATGATCCGGTCAGATGGCTTCCAGACAGAAGTGCTGTGAGACTGGCCAATGAAAAACTGGATCTTGCTTTAAAAGGCACGACAAGCCTTGAGGTGATCCTGGACACGCAAAAAGAAAACGGATTGTATGACCCGGATCTTCTCTTAAAGCTTGAAAACAGCAGTAAAGAAATGGAAGATTATTCAGATGAAAAAATGTATGTGGGAAAGGCTTTTTCTCTTACTTCGGTTTTAAAGGAAACAAACCAGGCACTTCATGGAAATAATCCTGAGTTTTATATAATTCCTAAAAACCGCGATCTCATTGCCCAGGAACTTTTTTTATTTGAAAACAGTGGGTCTGATGATCTTGAAGATTTTACCGATACACAGTTTTCAAAGGCACGGTTTACCATTAAAGTACCCTTTGTTGATACCATTGCCTATGCAAGATTTATTGACACTGCGGCAAGTCATTTCAAAAAAAATTTTCCTGGGGAAAAGATTAAACTTACCGGCATGGTAGCCATATTGTCCCAGGTAATAACAAATGCCATTCACAGCATGATAAAGAGCTATGGTTATGCTTTGACCGTGATCACCCTTTTGATGATTTTTCTAATAGGCGGGGTAAAAATCGGAATGTTTTCCATGATTCCTAATATTTTTCCTATTATTCTTATGCTCGGTATCATGGGGTGGTGTAATCTGCCCATGGATCTTTTCTGCATGATGGTGGGGAGTATTGCCATAGGCCTTGCCGTGGACGATACCATTCACTTTATGCATAATTTCAGGCGATATTATGAAACATTTCATGATCCAGAAAAGGCGGTTTATGAAACCCTTCATACAACGGGCAGGGCAATGCTTGTAACCACCTGTGTACTGTCCATCGGCTTTTTCACCTTTATGTTTTCTGAGATGAATAACTTATTAAATTTTGGCTTTTTAACAGGATTTGCACTTTTGGCGGCACTTTTGGCAGACTATTTTATTGCACCCGCTTTAATGGTGCTGTTGAATAAAAAATCACATCAGAAGAAGATGCAATCGATACATCAGTAAAAATTGGAGGAAAGAATGAAAAAAATTATCATATCTAGTATATTAATCAGCCTTTGTCTATTTGTAACCATCCCTTTTTGTATGGCAGGCGATGAAAATGCCCGGCAAATTATGCAGAAGGTGGAAGACAGGGATGACGGGGATAATATGACCTCAGACCTGGCTATGGTGCTTATTGATAAAAACAACAAGGAGAGGAAAAAAAATTTTCAAATTTTTTTAAAGGATTTTGGTAAGAACAGCAAACGCATCATGTTTGTTAAATCCCCAGCTCAGATAAAAAATACAGGTTTTTTGACCTTTGACTATGATGACGAATCAAGAGATGATGATCAGTGGCTATTCCTTCCTGCAATAGGGAAAACCAAGAGGATTGCATCCACTGATAAAAGCTCGAGTTTTATGGGATCAGATCTTAATTATTCGGATATGACAGGAAGAAATCTCGAAGATTATGATTTTAAGCTGTTAAAAGAATCAAAAATCAAGGGCCAGGATGTATGGATAATTCAATCTCTTCCAAGAACAAAAGAGGTTGAAGATGTAACAGGCTACAAAAAAGCGATTCTTGCAGTTAGAAAAGATAATTATGTGGTTGTCAGGGCAAAAATGTGGACCAGTGAAGGCGGGTATACAAAATATATGGATATCCAGAAACTTCAAAAAATCGATGGAATCTGGGTTGTAACCCGGAATCATATTATAAAAAAAAGGGGAAAGTCCATAACCCATCAAACCCTTTTACTATTTAGCAATATAAAGTTTAACCAATCCCTGGACGAAAATATATTTACCATAAGAAGACTGGAAAAAGGATTATATTAACGCTGATATGAAATGTCTTAATTCATTAATATGTAGGCGGTTTACCTGTTTTGTTTTCATTATTTCCATTGGGTTGATTCTTCTAAATACACCATTAGGTGCAGCAGATGATATACCTTTGAAGAATCAGGATAATATACACGCAGATGATGAATCAATTATGAAAAATCAAACAAAAAGCGTTGAAAAAGATCTGGATGATTTTTTTGAGGATGATCCCGGGCCGGACTCGTTGGACAAAAATGCTGGAGACCTGGATGAGTTTTTCAGTGATGGTGAAATACAAATTGATAGTATTCCTGATTCACAGACAGCTTTAATTGACAAAAATTATTCTTTAAATGGAAATATAAACATAAAAACAGGATATCGGCTTAATCATGACTCTCCATTACCGGGGTTCACTGATCACCGGGGGTTATTTGATTTAAAAGGGGAAATTGATATTGAATTCGGGTATAAAATTTTTTCTTCCTATGATTTTTTTGTTTCAGGCTCTGCATTTTATAATCTGGCATATGAACTCAATAATAGAAATCATTACACCAATAAATTCCTGGATGATAATGAAAAAGATTTGGAACTTGATAAATTGTTTATCAGAGGCAGTCTCACAAATGCCTTTGATATCAAATTAGGACGGCAGGTTGTGGTTTGGGGAAAATCTGATAACATCCGGGTGACAGATATTTTAAATCCTCTGGATTTAAGAGAACCTGGAATGACTGATATAGAGGATTTAAGGTTACCGGTATTCATGACCCGCCTGGATTATTATTTTTTTAACCTGTCTTTATCCGGCTTTTTGATTCATGAACACAGATCGCATAAAATGCCTGTTTTTGGAAGCAGTTATTTTTATCTTCCCAATTCATTGCCAGAGGACACAGATCCTTCAGACCGGATTGAAAATACGGAATTTGCACTTTCATTATCCGCTACCTACCCTGGATTTGATATCTCTTTTTACATGGCAGATATCTATGATAATTCAGCCTATTTAAATGCTAAAAATCAAAGGGTCCATGGAAAAATATCTATGGCCGGGGTTGCTGCAAATAAGGCTTTTGGCAATTTCCTTTACAAGGCTGAAGCAGCCTTGTTTAAAGGCATCCGCCTTTCTGCCTTGCAAAAGAATTTTATCTTTGTGGAAAATTTACATGATTATTCCAGATTTGATTTTCTTGTAGGTGTTGAATACTCTGGACTTAAAGACACCCGTTTAAGTTTTGAAGCGGCTGACAAATGGCTTATTGATTATGATGATGATGCCCAAAAAGGTGGCAATCGGGAACATATGGTTCAATATGCCCTGAGGGTGTCGAGAACCTTTCTTAACGAGGTAATGGAATTTAGTATACTGGCTTCCCTTTATGGAAAAACCGCTGATGATGGCGGCTTTCTCAGAACCCAGGGGGTTTATGATATGTCAGATGATATTAGCTTTACTCTAGGCGTTATTTTTTATAAGTCCGGGTCTAATGCGATGCTTTGGCAGATTGGTGAAAATGATTCCATCTTTTCCAGCATCGTATACAGCTTTTAACTTGATATAAAATTCATGTAATTATTAAGCTCTTAGGATTGAACCCGCCCTGTCTGATGAATATTTGTTTCGAGGCTATTCGCTTAACCTCCTGCAAATATCCATCAGACAGGGCTTTGGGGATATTTTTTTAACGGGCTGAACAATTACAAATTCATTAGGGTATTCTTGCTGCAGATTATCTGATAGATTTAAAAAGCATTGTTAATATGCAAAATTCTTTATACTATAGGGGTTAACCATACATTACAATAAAAGGGGCTGTTTATGCCGGTCATCACATTTAATGCGTTTTCATTTTTACAGAAAAAGCTTAAGGAAAAACATATTGAATATTCTAATGTGACTCTGACGCTGAAGCAGGGAAGTTCTGCAAAAGATTTAATTCGACGGGTTCAATTAGACTCTGAAGAGGTTGAGGTAGTTTTTATAAATGGCAAAGTGGCCTCTGTTGATACCATTATTCAAGATAAAGACCGGGTAGCACTGATACCACCTGGGACTCCAGGGCCTTACCGGGTGCTTCTCGGGTTTAAAAATAAAAAATTAAAGTGATTAATGGTAAGAAGCATATTCAAGCCTTTATTGCCATATCCCTTCCAGAAAATGTAAAAGTGTTTTTAGATGACCTCCAGGGGCAATTGCGAAAATCAGGCATTAAAGCTTCATGGCCAAAGCCTGTCACAATGCATTTAACTCTGAAGTTTTTTGGTAATTTAAATGCCGACAAGGTGGGTGATATTAAGGCATGCATGGGCAAGGCGGTAACAGGAATACCTGTTCATTCTTTATTTGCGTCAGGGATAGGAGTCTTTCCATCTGTAAAAAATACCAGGATTATCTGGTCTGGAACAAGAGGGCAGACAGATATTCTGGAAAAACTGGTAGATCGCTTAGAACACTCTCTTTTTAAAAATATGGGAATTAAAAAGGAAAATAGAAGATTTTCACCCCATTTGACTATGGCAAGGATAAAGCAGCCAATTCATCCAAAAATAGCTATTAAATTATTACAGAAATTTGAAAAATTTCATTCCAATGATTTTGTTGTTTCAGATATTAAATTTTTTCAAAGCAAATTATTATCATCTGGCGCAATTCATAAAAATTTATTTTCAATACCGTTTATAAATTAATTGGTTTATTAATTTTTCAAACTGATTCAATTTTTTTTAAGGACAAATTAGAGAAAAAAAATTTTTTAAATCTCTTAAATAATTTTAAATTAAAATAATTTGTGTTCTTGTACTTAATGTATTTTCAGCACAAAGATTTTATCAATTAATTTTTAAATTTTTACAAAACAGGATGTGCTATGCTTATTTGTTCATCTAATAATGCTTTCTAAAATTTTTTATCGTCATCAAGTTATTTTAAAATTTTAATTTTATAACTTTATAAGCATAACCATTTTTTTGATGCTTATCCATTTACAACTATCTTTTACAAGATACCATCCATATCAATATAAGTTTCGAAATGTTCTTTTAAAAGCAGATAGTCTCTTTCTTTTAAATTGTGCATATCGTCACACTGATAATTGCCGTCTAATCCAATTGTTTTTAACCATTTTGACAAAATTTGGGATGAATCAAAAAAACCGTGCATGTAGGTTCCGGCAACTCTGCCGCCATTTGATACACAGCCATCCGTGTCAGCACAGGAGATGGAGTTTCTGGAATTAATTTCAATTAGGGAGGCACCTGCACTTAAAGTTGTATATCCCATGTGAATTTCATACCCTTTGCCTTTTGCATCTGCCCATTGAAACTCGCTTACAGTTGTTGTTTTCGGTGCCTTTAATACGGTTTGTACAGGTAAAAGGTTGAGCGCCTCAGTCTTTCCCGGTATGCCTTCAAGCCCATCAGGATCATCGACAAATTCACCCAGCATTTGATAGCCCCCACAAATTCCAAAAATCCTTCCCTTTGACTGATAATATTTTTGAAGTGAGCCTTTAAAATTTTTAGTTAACCACTCAAGATCTGCCCGGGTATTTTTTGATCCCGGAATAATGATTGCCTTGCATTTTGACAAATGATTTGCCTGGTCAATGAAAATCGTTTGAAGTCCTTTTATTTGTGCCAGGGCATGAAAATCCGTAAAATTTGCGATATGGGGCAGCCGGATGATGCCTATTGCCGGTATATCAGGGTCGAATCCTTTAAAATTAGTGCACTCTTCAATTTCAACAGAGTCTTCAGCATCAATTTTAAAATGCGTGTACCAGGGTAGAACGCCCAATACCTTTTTATTTGTCTGCTCTTCAATCCAGTCAACCCCATCTTTAAACAAGGCGATATCCCCTCTGAACCGATTGATAATAAATCCTTTTACCATATCCCGGTACTTTTTCGGGAGACACGCCAGGGTACCGATTATCTGTGCAAACACACCTCCTCTGTGGATATCCGCCGCAAGGATGACATCTGCATTGGCATATTCAGCCATAGCAAAATTTACAATGTCACTGGGCATCAGGTTGACTTCAGCGCAGGACCCGGCGCCTTCCAGAATTATTCGATCATAGGTCTGTTCAAGTCTGTTAAATGCTTCGCAGGATTTTTTAAAATAGAACCCTTTATTTCTGTGGTAATCCATTGCAGTATGATTTCCATGGACTTCCCCATTGAGAATTACCTGGGACTGCTTTTCTCCTGTTGGTTTTAAAAGTATGGGGTTCATATTGACATGGGGAGCAATCCTGGCGGCTTCTGCCTGTACAATTTGGGCACGCCCCATTTCAAGTCCTTCCGGGGTAATGCCCGAGTTATTTGACATATTTTGAGATTTGAAAGGTGCAACCTTAAAACCCCTGTCTGCAAGGGATCGGCAAAGAGCTGCTGCAAGAATACTTTTTCCTACATCAGATCCGGTCCCAAGAATTGCAATATTTTTTTTCATCATTTCTCGATCCCAACCCGGGCTGTAACGCCTTGCTTATAATAGTGTTTGATATCTTTAATTTCCGTAACAAGATCCGCTTTTTCAATCACTTTTTTGGTGGCTCCCCTTCCCGTGATCACCAGTTCAACATTTTTAGGCTTCATATCAATCAATGCCAGAAGGTCTTTTTCTGTTATAATATTGAACAGAACCGCAATATTAGCCTCTTCAGCGATGACCACATCATGGTTGTTCTGTTTTAAAATGTTAGATAGTTTTTTGTATCCTTCAACACCCGCTGCAATATCCTCATCCGATGGGGTTCCTTTAATAAAGTGCGCCAGGCCGTATTGCTCAATCGTAATATTTTCAAATTTGGCTAAAGCTTTTATCTCTGAGAAATTTCCTTTTTTTAAAAACTGGCCAATATAGACATTGAGGCCGGCACCATGCGCCCTGAGTGTAAGTCCCAGGCTTGCTGTTGTCTTTCCTTTGCCATTGCCCGTGTATATTTGAACATATCCGTCCATTAATGATCTCCCAAAGTGTTTTCTGCGGTTTTTTAAATCGTGTATTTTTTTGAATATCCCCTTGGAGTAAACAGAAAATCAAGGTACCTTAGTGAAGCACTGGAACCGATAAATACAACGGTCTGCATTCCAACCTGTGCCGTATCCATTTTGTCCAGAGTTGTAAATGATATATTCTGATTCTCTCTCATGGCACCGGTGATGATTCCAACAGGGGTTGTATCTTCCCTGTGCTCCAATATAAGCTGTTGTGCTCTTTTTAACTGCCAGTTTCTTTTTTTACTTTTTGGATTATATAAAACAATAACAAAGTCGGCCATGGCAGCGCAAGTCAGCCTTTTTTCAATTTTTTCCCAGGGGGTTAGAAGATCACTCAAAGAGATAGCTGCAAAATCGTGGGTCAATGGTGCCCCGGCCAGGGCAGCACCGGCAGCTAATGCTGGAATCCCGGGAACAATTTCAAGAAAGAGGCCTTTTTCACTATCAGAAAAGCTTTTTTTGTCCTGCACCCTCATAAGTTTTATATTTCTTTGTTTGCAGATTTCAAACACAAGACCTGCCATGGCATAAATTCCCGGGTCTCCACCTGAAACAAGGGCACATGATTTTCCGGATAAGGCTTGTTCTATAGCTTTTTCAACCCTCTCAACCTCTTTCATCATACCTGTTGAGATAATTTCCTTGTCCTGGATCAAATCAGCAATTAAATCTATATAAGTTGTGTACCCTGCAACACAATCCACTTTTTTTATAATTTCAATGGCCCGCTGCGACATGTAAGAGCTGTCTCCAGGGCCTGTCCCGATAACATACAGCATCATTTTTTTATTGCCACCGCCAGGGTGACATCCTTATTTTTTTTCTTTGGAACAATTAGTTTTCCATTGTCGGCTGCCAGAATTGCAGCAGCTTCACATACACTCTTAACTCCTAAATGCTTCTCCACCATTTTTGATGGTGTCTTAATCGTTTTTACCGAATTTAAATTTTTGTTGTCATAAAAAAGAATTCCAATTTTCAGCTCTTCTGAAAGTGCTAATAACCCTGTTTCATCTTTTTTGATATCTGCTGTTGCAAATTGACAAATGCTTTTAATAGAAAGACTCTCTTTTTTTAGAACCATCAATAAAAACTGTTTAATTTCTTCACAACTTGTTCCTCTGTTGCATCCAATGCCGATGCTTAAGACAGGTGGTCTTAAAATTAGAGTTTCACGTGAAACGTCTTTGATTTTAAATGAACAAAATATTTTCTTAGTTGAACTCTTCCTTGGGTTTTCACTCGTCCAGAAATGTTTTGGCAGATCATTCTTAATAAAACCAAAAGGGTCAAATAAGCTAACCGGTTCCCCCATAAGAAATGCCATATTAATATGTTTTATATTTTGAGGGGTTTCAATAAAAACTTTTCTTTTCTTTGCTATTAAATCTATGGCCGGCAATTTATTTGTGTCCGTTGCCGTGGTTATGACAGGGGTGCCGGAAATGATGCCGGCAATCTTTTTTGCAAGTCTATTAGCGCCCCCCAGATGACCTGAGATAAGACTGATGGCATGGGTTCCATTGTCATCCACCACCACAACGGCCGGGTCGATAATTTTTGACTTCAACAAAGGTGCAATGATTCGAATCGCGATGCCTGTAGAAAAAATGAAAACATGTCCGGAAAATTTATTAAACTGATAGTGGATCTCCGCGGATAGTTTTTCAAATGTAATTGTATTTTCTTCACAAGTATCCTTCCCTCCAATTTTTGCAGAAACAAAAAGGCTTGAACCCTTGATGGCGAGCAAAATTTTTTTACCCAGGATTTTTCCATTGGGAGTTATGCTCCATATGGCAATGGAATCAGGAATAATTTTATTTTTCAGCAATTCTATATCCATGGGAAAATGTCGAATCATATAATTTTGATTTTACAACAGCCCGGTTGTCAATGCTTGCCTCAACAGATTTCCCGACAATGATCAGGGCATGCCTTGTAATAGAATTCTCTTCACAGGTTTTCATAAGCTTTTTAATTTTTGTATAAACAATTTTTTCTTCGGGATGGCTTACTTTATAGGCCACTGCGCATACGGCATTTCTGCCATAATGTTTTTCCAGTATCAGCTGAACTTTTTTGGCATGACCGATACTCAAATAAATGGCCATTGAAGATTGATGATAGGCAAGTTTTTCAAGGCTTTCCAATTCCGGAACCGGTGTTCTACCGGAGATTCTTGTTAGAATCAGGGTCTGGGTTACCTCGGGAAGGGTATATTCCATATTCATCTTGGAAGCTGCGGCAAATGCCGCTGTAACACCAGGAATAACCTCATATGGTATTTTGATTTTTTCAAGTTCCCTCATCTGTTCAAAAATTGCACCATATAAAGAGGGGTCGCCCGTATGGAGGCGAACAACCTTTTTCCCTTTGGCATGATAGGTTTTTATGGCATCAATAATCTGGACAAGATCCATACCGGCGCTTGATTGTGTCTCCGTATCTTTTCCCTTCCAGCAGAGCACGGCTTCGGGCACCAGAGATCCCGCATAAATGATAAGATCGGCCGTTTTCAAGGCTTTCATGGATTTAACAGTGATGAGGTCAGGATCACCTGGGCCTGCACCTGCAAAAACAACTTTATTTTTATTTTCCTTCATATACTTTACCTTAGTTTAGAATTTTGATCCTGAAATGATCCAAACCGGGTTTAATGCTTCAAGCCGATCTCCAAAGGGTAATCCTTTTGAGATCGATCTGGAAACTTGAATTTGCACGATCCGGGGATCAAATTGATACTCTTTTAAAAGCCTTAAAGCGGTCTCAAGGCTTTGCAGTAAAACAGTATTAATCACAATAATTCCAAGGGGAGCCAGCCTTTCGCAGGAGGCTTTAATAATTTGCTCAAGGTGTTTACCCCCGCCACCAATAAAAATTCGATCCGGGGTATTCAACTCTTCAATTCCTTTGGGGAAGTCTGTGTTTAATACATGAACGTTCTGGCAATTAAAACTTTTAATATTCTGAAGAATATCAGGAATTCGACCCGGGTGTTTTTCTATTGCATACACCCGACCCTGGGGAACCTGAAAAGAAGCTTCAATACCAATGGAGCCGGAACCTGATCCAATATCCCATACCACATGATTATTATGGATCAGTTTTAGTTTAGATAATGCTATGCAACGGATTTCAGATTTTGTAATCAATCCCTTTGAATGTTTGAATTCGGATTCGTCCATGCCGATATGGGTTTCACGTGAAAACCGGCTGTTTTCTTTTAACCGGGCTTGCAAAATGACGATATTGGGTTGAGAAAAGGCTTGTTCTCCGACCTGGTCAAGGGTTTTAAACCATGTGATCTTCTCTTTTTTATTCCCAAGATTTTCGAGAACACAAAATTTGAAATTTTGCAGCCCTTCTTTTATCAGACCTGCGGCAATATATTGGGGATCCATTTTCAGATCGGTTAAAAATACTATTTTGCTCTCATTAGCAAGGCATGCAAAGGCAAATGTTTTTTGCTGTCTGCCGTGAAGACTGATGATTTTTGCATCATGCCAGGGTTCTTTTATGGCTGCAAAAGCAGCCGAAACCGATGAAATATTTGAGTGGATATGTAATTGATCTTTTTTAAAATGTTGAATCAGTGTGGAGCCAACCCCATAAAACAGTGGATCTCCAGACGCTAGAACAACAATTTTGTTAGAGTCCGTCTTTTCTTTGATAGCCTTAACAAGACTGTCAATGCGAGCCGTGATAAAAATTTTCTTCTTATCCGGGTAATCAAAGAGGTCAAGGTGGCGCCTGCCGCCAACCAATACATCGCATGCTTTGATTAGGTCCAGGTGTCTTAGGGTAAGATCATCTTTTCCCTGTCCGATGCCGATAATGTTTATTGGATTCATATTATACCACTATATAATAAAGGGTTCCCATTAATATGATGCTCAGTACTCTGAATAACTGACCTGATAATAACAGCTGCAGCCCCATTTTGGGAGAGAAAATTCCCATATACCTGGGAAGCTGATGACGAAGGGCTCTTATCGGAAAAGCAAGAACATTTCCAAGCAGCAGCGCAATGACGGTTTGTTTAACAGTGATAACACCTGCATCCATCAATGCCCCGGCTGCTGCAAATCCTGATGTGAACTCGGCAGCAAAACTCAAAATGACAACAGATAAGGACTCAACCGGCATAATGGTAAGGGTTATAACACCTGCCAGAGATTTGTTCAAATAATCAAAAAACCCATTATAATTAAGTATAAAAACAAGGGTATAAATAGGTAAAACCCAGATAATAATGTTGATAATACGTCGAGGAAGTTTTGATTTAATTTTTTTTATTATAATCGCAAAATCGTTTTTAGTTTCTTCTCCAATTTTACTGTTTTCCTGGTGTGACAGGCTATGGATCTGTTCTTGACATGATTTTCCATACTGTTTAAGATATATTTTGCCAAAAATAAGAAAACAAATTGTCCTGAAAAGAACGGCCAGAAAAGTTATAAAAAAATAAAGTGCCCCGGCAAAACCGGTTAAAGGTAAAACAATAAATACGGTAGTGGGAAGGTGCAGAAAAAACGCCGGGAACTGGTTGATATAATTTGACAGGAACAATTGCATTTTGCTGATTTTATTATCTTCATAAAAATCCAGAAGCATTGCATTGGCAACTGCTCCGGATATAAAAGCACTTGTAAAAGCAGCACTGCACCGATTTCCAAGATTTGAGAATCGGAAAAAAGGTCTGGCAATGACAGCAACCTGTTTTGTCCAGCCAAAGCTTTCAATCAATTGACCTGCTAAAAGCCCGATGGAAATGAACATAAGAAGTCTGAACAAGGGTATTCCAAGTTTTTGCAAGCAGATTGCAAGGGTAATCGGCTCAAAATAATTCAGGCTGAAAATCAAACAAACCAGCGTGAAAAGGACAGAAGCCCCAAGGTTTTTATATTTTATATCACGGTCTTTCATTTAGAGGCAAGTATCAGTGTCCAGTAATCGGGAGATCTTTTTTCAAGTTCATCAAGATCCTCTATGATCAGCTCATTTTTACGGCCGCACTTTGATACAGCCACGCTTTTGTTGACAAGACCAGTTTCTTTCAATGCTTTATTGATATCCTGAATATTTTTATAGGCCTTTACAATGGCAACATTTTCAACTCCGTTGATATGTCGTATCCGATCGCCGCCATAGGCTCCTGAGGTCACAAGTAATGACTCTTCCCCTTCCACAAGTATCCTGTTCAGCCGGGCTGAGGCTGCATGAAAAGAGGTGATTCCCGGAATGGTTTCAATATCTGCTTCCGGCATAATGCAGGCCATTTTTTTCAAAATATAACCAAAAGTGGAATAAGTTGTAGGATCTCCAAGGGTCAGAAAAACCGCATTTTTCCCCTTTTGCAACTCCCTGGCAATCTGTTTTGCATTATTAATCCATGCGGCTTCCACCTCTTTGACATCCTTGGTCATGGGGAAAGACAATTTTTCAACCCGGACTGAGTCCGCAATATAGGGCGATGCAATCTCGACTGCAAGGCTGTAAGTATTTTTCGTGGATGCAGCCGTGAAAATAACATCAGCTTTTTTTATGACCCTGACAGCTTTGACCGTTATCAATTCCGGATCTCCAGGTCCAACACCTACACCGAATAGTTTTCCAACATTTTCCATTATAACTCCTTTGTAAGTTTTAATTGATTGAAAATATCTGGATAAAGGATCGTTCCAATTGCAATAATCCCTTTGTAAAGCCTGGGAACAGGACGTGAAACGATATTCTCATCAATTAAGTATATCTGATTGTTCTTTACAGCCTTAATAACACCAAATCCTGGTTCGTTTTTTATCTGTTTAATACTCACAGCGTTCATTACGCCTTTTTGTGAGAGAAAGACATCTATCTGTGGACCTTTTGCAAGTATCTGCTCCTTACCATAGACGGCTATATTTGTATTTCTTGATGGCTTTGCATCCCAGGCCACATTGATACCACCGGCGGTTTCAAGGGCAAAAATAGGCATGGCACCCTGTGTGAATGTTTTCATCCTGGTATGGATCGCCTGGAAATAAACCTTTTTTTTGACCTGGATTTTAAGGGTTTTTGTTTTGATATGGTGTATTTTTTTTTTAAAATCCAGCATCATTTTTTGCGCCTGCAGGTCTTTTCCAGTCAACACGCCTAATTTTAACCAATAGTCATACATTTCATTAATTCCGCAAGGTTGAAGTGAAACCACTGTAATTCCGGATTTTTCAAGGCGGCTCATTAATCTTGGATACCCATTGTCAATCATTGGTCGAACCAGAACAAGATCAGGCATAAAGGCTAAAAATTTTTCAGGATCATCATGGTATGAAAATTTTGGTTTTTTTTCCACCTGCAAAGGAAAACTATCATTAATGGACACTCCTATGATCTGTTCTTCAAGGCCTAAATGATAAAGATTTTCAGTATGTGCACCATAAAGAGAAATAATCCGGGTAAAGGGTTTCAAAAAATTTATCTGTCTTCCTTTTTTATCTGACAGGGTTAAGGCAGAACACTTCAGCGAAAAAATCAAAATAATAAAAAGAATGATGCCTGTTATATTTTTAAATTGACGGATAATACACCTGCTTTGCTTGAGCATGCTCATTAAACTCAACAATGGATGTCACACCAAACACATCTTTAATAGTGTGTTGTGTCAGGACATCCTGGGAATGACCAGATGCTTTTATCTCTCCCTTTTTAAGCATCAGCAGTTCATCAGACCAGCTTGAGGCAAGGTTTAAATCATGTAAAACGCTTATCACAAGGGTATTCTTTTCTTTTACAGATCGTTTTACCAGGCCAAGCATTTGTAAAGTATGATTTATGTCCATATTGGAAAAAGCCTCATCTAATAAAAGAACCTTAGTATCCTGACAAAGAGCTCTGGCAAACACGCACCGCTGTCTTTCCCCTCCTGAAAGTTCATTAATTTTTCTATCTGACAAATGTTGGATACCACATGCTTTCATCACTTTACCCACTTTTTTTATATCATCGCCACCTGGATGTGAGAATCTGGGAATATATGGGTGTCTTCCCATCATAACCACATCTTTTACACTGAACGGGAAATTAATTATGTAGTCTTGGGAAACCAGGGAAACTTTTTTTGCAATCTCTTTTTTTGAAAGGGACAAAAGCGGTGTCTCATCAATATTGATACTACCTTTGCAGGGGTTAAAAAAACCTGAAATTAAATCTAAGAGAGTGGTTTTCCCACTGCCGTTGGGTCCGATAATGGAATAAAAATTGCCGGAAACAAAAGAACAATTGATATTCTGAAGTATCATATCATGGTCATAGGCAAAAGAGATGTCGTGTAGATGCAGTTTCATTTTCCCCCTATTTAAACCTGTTTTTTTTAAAGATCCAACAAAAGACAGGGCCACCTGTAAGAGCAGTCAGAACACCAATTGGTATTTCATGTGGAAGAACCGCCCGGGTAATGGTATCGGCAAACAACAACAAAAAAGCACCTGCGATCATGGACAAGGGGATCAGTTTTCGATTGTCAGGTCCTGTTATAAATCTGATCGTGTGGGGTACCAAAAGACCGACAAAGCCAATGATACCTGATACGGATACACATACGGCAGCCAGCATTGAACCTGTTACCAGCAAAATAATGGTAATTTTTTTTAGATCCACTCCCAGGCTTGTGGCGGATTTGGCCCCAAGAGAGATCAGATTCAGGTCGCGGGCAAAAAATATTGAAATAAAAAGACCGATCATCAAAAAAATCAGAACAACCCAAAAATCAAGCCAGGTTTTAGAAGCAAAACTGCCCATGAGCCAGAAAATAATAACAGAGACTTGTTCATTGGCAATAAACTTTAAGAAACTTATTCCAGCAGAAAGAATTGCCGCAACAATGATTCCGGATAAAATCAGGTTATTGGATGAAAGTCCGGACATCGGATTCTTTGAAGAATAGGATAAAAATAGGACCAAAAACAAAGTTGTGCAAGCACCGGTAAAAGCAAAGGCTGGAACGGAAACAAATGCAGCACTTAAATTTAATAGAATGGCAATGCTTGCTCCAAATGCAGCACCGGCAGATACGCCAAGAGTATAAGGATCGGCAAGAGGGTTCAATAATATTCCCTGGAATAAACTTCCAGACACAGCTAAGGCCGCCCCGACAATAGCACAGGTAAGTATTCTTGGAAGCCGAATATCAAATATTACTGCCAAATAGGTTTCACTTGTATTGTCCAGTATCTGAAGGTTGCTAATTGTTTTCCCATAAAGAATGCTGATGATATCCATCATTGGAATATGGATATATCCCATGGATAAAGATATAAGAATCATTAAAATAAGAAAAAATGAAAATAGAACTGCCAGATATATAGTTCTGTCTTTTAATATGTTAATGGATGTATCCAAAATCTTACCATATTCTACAGGTCAATGCCTGAATCTTTTGCAGCATCTTTTATATGGCTTATAAAAAGATCGGCAAAATCATTATTAGATCCAAGACCCTTGAGAATTGTTTCAACATGAAATCCGGCTTTACTTAATACAGTTTTCCAGGAGTCTTCTTTATCTCCGGCCATGTCATTATTTGCATGGTCGCCGGCAACGATCATCAATGGTTTTAACAGGATATTTTCAATTTTTGGGGTATAATGGCCAAGTCTTTTCTTAATATCATCAAGACCGGGATACCCTTCAACACTCCCTATAAAGGTTTTGATTAAAGGATAAGTTTTTCTCATTAATTGCTGGAGCTCAACATAAATACCTGTTGACCACAACTCATTTCCGTGGCCTATATAAACAAGAGCAGCATCTTTCTGTCTGGCAAGGGCAACATCATCAGCAAATGTTTTTACAGCCTGTTTAAGGTCATCGTGATAGGGATATGCATCCCCAACAGTTCCAAGGGCCGGCCTGCCAAGGGCTATTTTATTAAAGGGTTTCCATTTGTCTCTGATGGTTCTAATTGACTTGACAGCATTTACATATTGCATCAAGTCATGGTATTGTTCCATGTGGAACAAATGAGTTGGTTGCACAATAACATCCTTAAATCCTTGGCTTTTAAGATCACCAAAAGTACTAAGTATGTTTTTTGTAAAAAGAATTTCTTCACTGATTCCCTTGTCTATCCATTCTTTTGGATTCCTGCTTCTTTTTTTCCAAATCGACCGGATAATATTGGACGTAAAAACAACCCGGACTTCAGTACCAGGAAAAGCTGACTTTACCCTGGATGTTATATTGTCTATGGATTGAACTGCTAAGGGTTTAGTGGTTCCAAAACTTGCTATTATGATTGCGGTTTTGGCCTGCAGGTGTGTGCATAAAATTGCACCAAGCAAGAGGAACAATATAGTAAAATAAGCTTTTTTCATAGCATTTCCTCGGTTATTATTCATTAAAATAACACGGGATCGAGTATAAATTAAAAAATCCCACACCAGACTATCTGATATGGGAACCGTTTTTATCTTCATTTTATAGATCTGCCTACGTCCTCGTAAGCAATACGATCAAATTTCCAGGCAGGTTTTCTGACTTCCGGATTTTTTTACTTATCACGCCTTCCCATTAAAACAGCTTAATTTAACAGTGGTCAATGTGACGTTCATCCCCGGTTACAGCGGCGGGCCCGTTCCTGACTTTAACAGGATTCCCTTTTAACTGCATATGCAGCGCCTAAAAATATTTTCTAAAATAGACATATTGGAGCCCTGTGTCAAGAAAAAGTTTTGACTGCCAAAGATGAGAACTCCAATAGATTAAACCACTTATTTTAAAAATGAGATTTTATCCCTTTGAAATAAAAATATCCTGATTCAAAATATCAAGTTCATTAAATCCTACTTTTAAAGAAAATAAGACAGATAAGATTGTGCTAAAATATTCGGTGTAGAAAATGGCAAGCATTATGGCAATCTGGTATTTTATAGCTACAATCGGAAGGGAGCCCCCTAAAATTTGACCGGTCATCATGCCTGGCAAAGATACAAGCCCTATAGTTGCCATGGAGGCTATGGTCGGAGAGATAGACGCTATAATGCTTTCTTTAAAATAGGGTTTTAATGCCTGGATGCGGCTGCAAAATAAAGATAAGGAATAAAGATACACTTTCTCATCTTTATTTATTCCAGAGTAAAAATTATTTAATCCGATAATGATACTCCTAAGGCAGTTGCCAAGCAGCATGCCACCAATGGGGATTATGTATTTTGCTTCGAACAGGTTATCGATTCTTACCACCACGGAATTAAAAAAAAATAGAATGATGGCAAAAGGTAATAATAGTGAAAAAAACACAGGGATGAAAAATTTTAAAATTTTAAGATTGCTGGACCTTAAAATAGACTGGCAGGCTATGGATATCATGAGTAAAAGATAGGCAGAGTTTAAAACCGGTGAATTAAACTTGAAGAGAAATTCAAGATAAATTCCTACAAAACTGAGTTGAATGCACATTCTGATTATCGAGAAAACCATGTTTTTATTAATGGTGAGTTTCAAATATCTGTTGATATAGAAAACAGGGATAATAAAGATGAATAATGAAGCAAGCGAAAAAAGGCTAAGATCCTGAGCACCCAATTGATCACCACCTTTCAATTTTAATAGTTTTGTTTTTTTCCCAGACATCATCATGAGAAATAATGATAATGGTTTTCTCCAGACCAAGGATATAATCCATTATTTTATTTTTCATTTTTTCATCAAGAGATGAGGTGGGTTCATCCAGAAGCCAGACTGGTCGGTCAAGAAGAAAACCAATGAACAAACCAATCCTTTGACGTTCACCACCGGACAATTCTTTTACAGATTGATTAAGGATAATTTCATTGAGGTCTAGAAAATTCATCAGCACGGGAAAACGGGTATTATCCAGAATTTTTAATAAGTTATGTTTCCAAATTTCATCAAGAAGGGTTTTTACCTTTTCATTTTTAAGATCAATATCCTGGCTTAAATAAAAAATCTGCTGCCGGATATCCTTGATATGTTCTTTAACTATATCAAGACCATTAAAAGAGACTCTTCCTTTATCTATTGGTTCAAAACCAAGAAGAATTTTAAAAAGCGTGGTTTTTCCAATACCTGATTTACCTTTAATTAAAGTTTTTTCATTCTTTTGAACGGAAAAATCCAGATCGGAAAAAATTTCTTTATCTTTTCGCTTTATATATACCGATTCAAATTTTATCATTTTGTTTGCCTCTAATTTCAAGGAAAAGCTGATCTGCTTTTTCTTCGGCGTCTTTGAAAACTTCTATACCCAATTGTGTGATGGAATAATATTTTCTAATTTTGCCGTTAACAATTTGGTTTTTTTTTATAAGCAGACAGCTCTGTTCCATCTTATTCAAAAGAGGATACAGGGTTCCGGGGCCAATGTTATACCCATGTGTTTTAAGCTCTTCCATAATCCAGGCACCGTAAACAGGAGCCTTCTTGGTATGGTACAGGATATGCATCTGGACAAAACCCTGATAGAGTTTTTGTAATATTTTATTTTTCATTAAATTATTAACCTTCTTATTTATCGATTTCCGATATCGATTCTTAATATTGCGATTATTTCCAGTTTTGTCAATAAAAAATTATCATATAATTATCATATAAAATAGTATCAGAGGATAAAAATAAAAAATTAGCTTTTTAATGCAATTATCAAGACCAAGAAACCAGAGCCAACGCCTGAAAAATAATATTTTACTCTGCTATCCGCTACAATGATTGTAATTGTAGTCACAGCAACTATTTCAGGTCAATTTGCCTTGGATGAGCATTTTGGGGCGTATTTTTACAGGCTCTGGCGGGCGTAACCATAGGTCGCGGGAATAGTCTGAGAGAAGCTAAGTTTTTCCGCCACAGTTGTAGCCTGACATTGAGCCTGTCAATATGCCCCATCCAGTTATGGAAAGGTAAGCTGACCTGAACGGGTATGGACGAATCATAAAGAAATTACATGCTATTGCCCTGGGTCAAGAAAGTTCAGATATTGCATTTTAAGCAAATTCTCTGTATTTTAAGGCTTTAATCTGAAATATAATAGGAATTGTATGAAATTTGATAAATATCATATAGCGTCACAAATAAAGAGAAATCTGTCAGATCTCGGCTTTAAACGGCCTACAGACATCCAGTTTAAGGCCATTCCTTCAATTATGAAGGGAGAGGATGTATTGGCTATCGCCCAGACAGGCACAGGTAAAACAGCAGCATTTGCCATACCCATAATTGATAAAATTCACAGAACAAAAAAATCTAAGCAATCATGGGGAATTAAATGCATTATCATGGTACCCACAAGAGAACTGGCTGCTCAAATCGGTAATGTATTTAATCAACTCTCAAAACATACCAAGGCAAAGGCCTTTGCAGTTTACGGCGGTGTGGAGCAGGACCCACAGATCAAAAAGCTTGCCGATGGAATTGATGTGCTTGTGGCCACACCCGGGCGAATGTTTGACTTGATCAGCCAAGGGTCTATAACCTTAAAACAGGTGGACACCCTTGTTATAGATGAAGCCGACCAGATGCTGGATCTTGGATTTATCAAAGATATCATTGCTGTGAAGAAAAAACTTTTTCAAAAACACCAGACCCTATTCTTTTCTGCAACAATCAATAAGGAGATTAAAAAACTTGCTTTTTCCCAGGTAAAATCTTCTGCTATCAGAATTCAAATTTCTCCGGAAGACCCGGTTTCGAAAAATGTATCCCATTTTGTCATATTCATTGAAATGGATGACAAACGTTTTTTTCTAAGAAGATTCATCACAGACAACTCAAAGGCAAGGATTATTGTTTTTGTCAGAACCAGAGTCCGGGCGGAACGTGTGTCAAAAGCCCTTGAAAGAGGCGATATTAAATCTGCAACCATTCACGGGGAAAAAGATCAAAAGGACAGGACCGATGTGATGGACCGGTTTAAATCAGGTGAAATGAATATCTTGATTGCTACGGATGTAAGCGCCCGGGGCATTGATATTGCCGATGTTAATTATGTCATTAATTATGACCTTCCTGAAAAGAGCGAAAATTATGTCCACAGAGTGGGACGAACAGGCAGGGGCATTAAAAAAGGCATAGCTATATCCTTTTGCAGCCCGGAAGAGAAAGAACGCCTTGATGCCATTCAGGGGTTTTTAAATAAAAAAATTGAGATGATTCCCATCAGCAAAAAGGAACACAAGGATACCATCGCTTTGACCAATGAGACAGACAACATCCAGGATTTAATCATGGAGCAGGAAGAGTGGGAAAAAAAGAAGAGGACGAAACGGAAAAAGAAAAAATAATTGTATTTATTCAGCTCTTACGCTTGAAACCGCCCTGACTGATGGATATTTTTGTTCGATGTTAAACGCTTAACCTCCTGCAAATATCAATCAGACAGGGCTTTGAGGATAATTTTATTAAAGGACTGAACAATCACAAATAATTTTTTATTGAGACCCAGCTATTTTCAGTAATGCCTTGTCTGACAGCCGGTATCGAATCCATTCAGTCTGGGGCTTGGCACCTAAAGAATTATAAAATCCAATTGCCTGGGCATTCCAGTCCAAAACAGACCACTCCACCCTGCCGCAGTCTTTTTCAAGGGCCAGACAGGAGAGATGTTTTATGATTTGTTTTCCAGCCCCACAATTTCTGTATTCCTCAAGAATATAGAGGTCTTCTATATAGAGCCCGTTTTTACCCTGCCATGTGGAGTAGTTAAAAAAGTACACTGCATGGCCAATGGGGACTTTGTCGGCTTCACAGATGACGGCATGGGATGTTGATTTTTTTTCCAATAGTGTTTTTATTAGTTGTTCCCTGTCGGTTTCAACTTCGTGTTCAGCCTTTTCTTCTTGGGCAAGTTTTCTAACAAAGCTCAATATCAACTCTGCATCTTCAATGACGGCTTTTCTAATGGTTATTTTGGACACGCTTTGTTTCCTTTACGTGGAGATTTCTTTTTTAAGCAGGCAGCAGGCAATCTGATATGCCGGATTCCCATTTTTGACATAAGAAAGGTTTTGAGGTTGAATCATTTTGTTCATAACGCAGCCTTCCGGGATGTTGAGATCAAATAAATTTCTTTCATTAATTTTGGGAGCTAAAATTAGCAGATTGTCTTTTATTTCATAGGAATGTAAAGGGAAATCTTCACAAATGGGGCATTGGTATACCCTTCCATTGGGGAACACAAAATAATTGTCAGCCACTAAGCCTGCGCACTGGAAAGATTCGTCGTTGTTCAGAAAAACTTTTGGAAAGGTTACCATTATTCCATGGGAAGCAATCGTTTCTGCAACTGTTGGAATGGTGTTCAGCCAGGTGTCTTTTGATACCTGGAGTTTTTCATCTATTTTTAGGGATTCCCCTCTTATGCCGATCACCTGGATAAAAAATCGTTTGATACCCAGTGTCTGAACCAGATCCGGCATCAACTCAAGTTCATGAAGATTCATATCAGACACAGTATAAATCATTGAACAGGAAAAACCTTTGCCACAGGCCTTTTGAATACCCTCCATTACCTTATCATAGCTTCCCTCGCCTCTGATGGCATCATTGGTTTGTCTTGTGGCCCCATCCAGAGAAAAAGAAAAAAAATCAAGCTCATCACAGGAAATTTTTTCCAGGATGTTATGAAACAAGTACCCGTTGGTATCGATTGTGATGGATTTGAACCCAAGTCGTTTAGCCTCTTTCACAGCCAGGTAAAGATCAGGATGAAGGGTGGGCTCACCCCCTAAAAAAATAACATTGGTCTGACTGGCGTTATTGGACTTTCCTTTATTTAAATCCGGCCTGTTTGAAAAAAGAGCCAGCCAGTTTTTTATGGTTTCAATATCAAGGGTGTTGGTCCCATGCTGATCTTTATTAATATAGCAATGGGAACAGGAAAGATTGCACTTTGTTAAGATGTGAAAAAATAGATTGGAAGAATCCTTTGAAAATGCCACGGTCCTGTTTGTCATCTTATCCCATACACTGCTTGGTGAATTTCGGATCAAAAGGAACAGGATAATTTCCGTCAAAGCAGGCTTTGCAAAAGTTTTGTTCAGGGTTTTTTACTCCCGAGGCGTCCAGCATCCCTTCAATGGTAAGATAATGCAGAGAATCAAGACCCAGGTGGTCCCTTAAGTCATCCCCTTCTTTCTGGGCGGCAATCAGTTCTCCTTTGGAAGAAAAATCAATTCCATAATAACAGGGAAATTTATGAGGCGGACATGAGATTCTCATATGGATTTTTTTAACTCCAAGCTCCCGCAATGCCTTGACCCGGGTCTTTGCAGTGGTACCGCGAATGATGGAATCTTCAATAATTATAATATCTTTGCCTTTTATTAATTCTCTTACCGGATTGAGTTTCACGCGCACGGCAAATTCCCTCATGGACTGGGTGGGCTGGATAAAGCTTCGCCCCACATAATGGTTTCTAATCATACCCATTTCAAAGGGAATACCCGATTCCCTGGCATACCCGATGGCAGCATAATTGCCTGAATCAGGAAATGGCATGACAAGGTCAGCTTCCACAGGGGCTTCCTGGGCCAGTCTCCGGCCAAGGGCTTTTCTCATTTCATAGACATTTTTCCCGTCAATGGTGGAGTCGGGTCGGGCAAAGTAAATATATTCAAATATGCATAAGGATTTATGCTTGGCAGCCTTGGGGTGTTTGATACTCTTAATACCGTCTTCATTAATGATGACGATCTCTCCCGGGTCAAGCTCCCGGATGAATTCTGCCTGTATCAGATCAAAAGCGCAGGTTTCAGATGCCAGGACATAATGACCGTTGAGTTTTCCAAGGGCTAAAGGTCGGAATCCATTGGGGTCTTTCATGCCTATGATTTCACCTTTACAGGTCAAAAGGATCATGGAATAGGCGCCTTCAATTTTTGAAACTGCCTTTAAAACAGCACTCTCAACATCACCTTTAATAAGGTTTTTGATGAATAGATGAAGGAATACCTCTGAATCCATAGTGGTCTGGAATATGGAACCTTGCTCCTCTAATTCTTCTTTTAGGAGATGTGCATTCACCAGATTTCCGTTGTGGGCAACTGCATAGGAACGGTGCCTGTGGTTGACAACAAAGGGTTGGGCATTGGATATTACAGACTCCCCTGTAGTGGAATATCTGACATGACCAATGGCGGAACCGCCTTCAATTCTTTCAAGATCCGCCATGTTAAAGATTTCCGGGACAAGCCCCATGCCTTTGTGAGAGAAAATTTTATCATTTTCTCCCCGGTTTACGGAAATACCGGCACTCTCCTGGCCCCTGTGCTGGAGGGCATAAAGGCCAAAATATGTTATTTTTGCAGCTTCAGTATGTCTATAAAGCCCAAATACACCGCATTCATCTTTAGGTCTTTCGCTCTTAATCATTGGATTATCCATGTTTATTTTCCAGGTGATAGTCTTGAATGGGTTTAACACTAAGGCCTTCTTTTTTCAGGGCCTGTATGGCACTGCAAATAGCCCTTGTACCATCTGTTGTGGTGGCATAAGGGATCTTATATTTAATAGCGGCGCGCCTTATTTCATATCCATCCCGTTTGGTCTGGCTTGATGCACCCGTGTTTAAAATCAACTGGATTTCGTTATTTGTAACGGCATCCACCACATGGGGCCGGCCGGCGGAAACTTTTTTGACACGTTTTGTGGGAACATCATTCTCCTCAAGAAAAATGCCGGTTCCCCGTGTGGCCATGATAGTGAATCCCATTTCATGAAATTTTTTGGCAACGGCCAGGGCAGCCTTTTTATCTTTGTCCTGTACACTGATAAAGACAGTGCCCTGAGTGGGGAGTTTTTGTCCTGCTCCAAACTGGGCTTTTGCCACGGCAGCTCCCAGGTTTTTATCAATCCCCATAACTTCTCCAGTGGATTTCATCTCAGGCCCCAGGACTGGATCAACATTATCAAATCGGTCAAAGGGCATGACCGCTTCTTTTACACAATAGTAAGGAGGGATAACCTCTTTAGTGAATCCCAGTTCATCAAGTGTTTTGCCCAGCATGACCTTTGTTGCAAGCTTGGCTAATGGAATGCCAATGGCTTTGGATACAAAAGGAATAGTTCTTGAGGCCCTGGGGTTTACCTCTATAATATATACTTTTCCTTTCATGATACCAAACTGGATGTTCATCAGGCCTTTCACCTTCAGTTCTTTGGCAATGGCCCTGGCTGCATCTGTCATTTCATCAATATGCTTTTGAGAAATGGAGTATGGCGGCAGCACGCAGGCAGAGTCACCGGAATGGATACCGGCCTCTTCAATATGTTCCATCATGCCGCCAATAATGGTTTTTTCACCGTCTGAAATGGCATCCACATCCAGTTCAAAAGCCTCTTCAAGGAATTTGTCAATGAGTACGGGCTTATCAGGAGATGCCTGTACAGCCAGATTAAAGTATTCTTCAAGATCGCTTTCATCATATACGATTTTCATGGCACGGCCACCCAGAACAAAAGAAGGACGAACCATGACAGGATATCCAATATCCCTTGCCACCTTTATTGCTTCTTCATAGGAAAAGGCAATACCGTTTTCAGGCTGCAAAAGTCCCAGTTTGTTGAGCATTGCCTGGAACAGATCCCTGTCTTCGGCCCGGTCAATACTCTCCGGACTTGTCCCTATGATGGGTGCACCGGCTTTTTGAAGATCAGTGGCAAGGTTTAAAGGGGTCTGGCCACCAAATTGAACGATGACACCATAGGGTTTTTCCTTTTCCACAATGTGAAGAACATCTTCCCGGGTTAAAGGTTCAAAATACAATTTGTCCGAGGTGTCATAATCAGTGGACACGGTTTCCGGGTTGGAGTTGACCATGATGGATTCCACTCCTTCTTCTTTTAAGGCAAAAGAGGCATGAACACAGCAATAGTCAAATTCGATCCCCTGGCCGATTCGATTGGGTCCACCGCCCAGGATAATGACCTTTTTTTTGTTGGATACCCTTGCTTCGCATTCTGTTTCATAGGTGGAGTAGTAATAAGGGGTGGCAGCCCGAAATTCTGCAGCACAGGTATCCACAAGCTTGTAAACCGGTATAATACCAAGGTCTTTTCTTTTCTGTTCAATTTGATTGTCTGTAAGATGGGTAAGGTGTGCCAATTGTTGATCAGAGAAGCCATACTTTTTGGCTCTCTCAAAAAGTTCAAAGGGAAGGTCTTTGCCAGCTAATTTTATCTGTTTTTCAAGATCCACGATTTGTTTCATCTGATTGAGAAACCAGGGATCAATCCCGGTCATTTCATATATCATGGTAATGGGCATACCGTGCTCAATGGCATATTTTAAATAGAACAGTCTTTGAGAATTGGGTGTGGATAGCTTGTACTCTAACTCGTTGCCGGCAACACTGCCGGGAAGGGGATCTTTTCCATCACCACCAAACCCTGCCCTGCCGATTTCAAGGGAGCGGATTCCTTTTTGGAATGCTTCTTTAAAGGTCCTGCCGATGGCCATGGTTTCCCCCACGGATTTCATGGCCGTGGTCAGAATATCCTGGGCTTCGGGAAATTTTTCAAAAGTCCATCTGGGGATTTTTACCACACAATAATCAATTGAGGGTTCAAAACAGGCAAGGGTTTTTCCTGTTATATCATTGGGAATTTCATCCAGAGTATACCCTACAGCCAGCTTGGCTGCAATTTTTGCAATGGGAAATCCCGTTGCTTTGGAGGCTAGAGCTGAACTTCTGGACACTCGCGGGTTCATCTCCACGACAATAAGATCCCCATTTTCAGGGTTGACGGCAAACTGGACATTTGATCCGCCTGTATCCACACCAATTTCCCTTATAATAGCGATGGAGGCATTCCGAAGTTTCTGGTATTCTTTGTCAGAAAGAGTCTGAATTGGGGCCACTGTGATTGAATCGCCGGTGTGTACGCCCATTGCATCCATATTTTCAATGGAACAGATGATAACCACATTATCTGCATGATCCCGCATAACCTCAAGCTCAAATTCTTTCCAGCCAAGGACGGATTCTTCCAGCATCACCTGGGTGATGAGGCTGGCGTCAAGTCCTGCCTTTGAAAGGAGGGCAACTTCTTCCATATTGTAGGCTACCCCTCCACCTGTACCACCAAGGGTGAAACTGGGTCGTACGATAATGGGAAATCCAATGCGCTTTGAAACATCTTCAACTTCCTGCATATTGGTGGCAAATCCGCTTTTGGGAATTTTCAAACCGATTTTATCCATGGCATTTCTGAAAAGTTCCCGGTCTTCGGCTTTATTAATTGCGTCCACTGAAGCACCGATCAATTCAACATTATACTTTTCAAAAACACCTGTTTTAGAAGCTTCAATGGCTGTGTTCAAAGCCGTCTGCCCGCCCAGAGTGGGTAAGAGCGCATCGGGTCTTTCCTTCTCAATGACCTTGATAAGGGTTTCAACGGTTACAGGCTCAATATAAACCTTATCGGCTGTTTCAGGATCCGTCATGATGGTGGCTGGATTTGAATTGATCAAAATGACCTTATAGCCTTCCTCTTTCAAGGCTTTACAGGCCTGGGTGCCTGAATAATCAAACTCACAGGCCTGGCTGATAATGATAGGACCTGCACCAATGATCAGGATTTTTTTTAAGTCTTCACGCTTTGGCATTTTCAATCACTTTTACAAATTGGTTAAAAAGATAGGCTGCATCGTGTGGGCCCGGGGATGCTTCTGGATGATACTGCACTGCAAATACCTGAATGGCATCATTTTCAAGACCCTCAAGGGAATCTTCATTCAGGTTAATATGTGTCATTGCACACTGATTTTTGCCAATGGTATTTAAATCCACGGCAAATCCATGATTCTGAGATGTGATTTCAACCTTGTTGGTTGAAAGGTTTTTCACAGGCTGATTACCGCCCCTGTGACCAAATTTGATTTTCATGGTTTTTCCGCCCATGGCAATGCCTAAAAGCTGCATACCAAGGCAGATACCGAATATAGGAACAAATCCAAGAAGACCTTTTATTGTGTCAACGGCATAGGTAACAGGTTCAGGGTCTCCAGGGCCATTGGACAGAAAAATACCGTCGGGTTTTAAATTTTTTATGGTCTTAACATCTGTTTTTGCCGGAACCACGAGAACTTCGCACCCGGCTTTTTCAAGACATCGGATAATATTGTATTTAATACCGAAATCAAGGGCAATAACAGAATGTTTTTTGCCCTTAAAATGCCAGATTAATGGGTCTTCCAATTTATTGATATCAACGTAGTGAGGTTGGTTATATCTCCAGAAATATGGTTTTTTTGTGGTGACCTTGCCCACAAAATCGCTTCCCTGCATGGAAGGAATCTGTCTGGCCTTTTGAACCAGAACGTCGGGATCTAAATTCGATGTGGAAATAACAGCCCGCATGGCACCTGATTTTCTAATATGCCGGGTTAAGGCCCTTGTATCCAGATCTTCTATGCCCAGGACATGGCCTTTGATCAGATAATCTGCCAGGGTTCCTTTGGACCTGAAATTGCTCGGGAAATCCTGGTATTCTTTCACAATAAATGCTGCTGCCTGAATTTTATCAGATTCAATGTCCTCGGGGCAGACGCCATAGTTTCCGATTAAGGGATACGTCATGGTAACCATCTGACCATAGTAGGAAGGGTCGGTCAGAATTTCCTGGTATCCGGTCATACTGGTATTGAATACGACCTCCCCCTTTGCTTCACCTGGACCGGTAAAGCTCCTGCATGGAAAAATTCTGCCGTCTTCAAGGACTAATAATGCTTTCATAAAAATTTACACCTGTTTACCATTTATTTTATATTATTTATCCGGGTTATCCCCGGATCGTTTTATGACCTGCATAATTTATTTGCAAATCAGGTTCGCTTTATAACACAATTGGTGTAATTTTGGCAAGTTAGTTCTATGAAGCGCGGGACCAACCCATGTAAATAATATTTGGTTCTGGTAAGGCTACAAGGATTGTAATTTTTGGCACAGCAACTGGTTCAGGTCAGTTTGCCTTGGATGAGCATTTTGGCACAAGTGTAGCCCGATATAGCGCCTGCCAAACTGTCCCATCCAGCTATGGAAAGATAATACTGTCGGGTTTTTAAAAGTTCAGCCTGTAAGGGCTTAAGGCAAAGATTCTGTCTCAAACGAGGCCATGTGTACACCCCGTCTTTCCAGCAGGCTGCCCTCGGCCAGATAAAGCATAACAAGCACTTTATTATAATCAATGATGGCCTCCACTTCCAGGATATGAGAGGCCAGAAGATCACGCTGGGCCTGGGCAACTAGAAGACCCGTGCTGGTCCCTGCCTCAAACCGTTCCTTTTCAGCCTTCATGGCTTCCTCCTGGTGCATGCGCGTTACCCGGGTTGCATCGATCTGCTGTCTAACACGGTCCAGGTCATTCAGTGCAATGCGAACATCCCGTTGAATGATCTGTCTCATGTTGTTTAATGCTTCCTGTGCCTGTTTCAAGGTAATTCTTGCCCCACGATCCTTTGCCCGGGTGTTCCGATTGCCAAGTGTACGGCTGAAATTGATACCAAAGGAAAGGTCATAGGTGGAATCCTTCATGGCCTTGAAAGAACCGGAAAAGGAGTCAGCATACCCTGTTTTTCCCAGGCTGATGAACAGATCCAGCCGGGGAAGGATACCGTTGCGGGTTTTCACGATTTCCAGCCGGTGCTGTTTCATCTGCAACCGGGCTTCCTGTAAATCTGATCTGGACTGATCGGCCAGCTTCAGGTGATCTTCAGGTCTGACCATGGTTTCAGGCTCGGATACAGGAGTGGTTATCGTATGGATCTCCAGTTCATATTGTCCGTCCCGGCCTTGGTTGGTATAAAAAAGCAGGTTCAATCGACTTTCTTCAAATCTGCTTTTCGCATTTATCAGGGCCTGCTTACGCAGGGCGACTTCAACTTTGGCAGCAGCAGATTCGATAGGGGGGTGGGTTCCGATTTCAATGCATTGTTCAACCTCAGACAATTGCTTTCTGGCAATGTCCAGGGAATTTTCAAAAATGTCGATTTTCTGCCGGGCAAGGACGTGGTCCCAATAGGCGATCTCTGTATCCGCCAGAACTGCTTCAATGACTCCCCGTAGTTCATAGATGGAGACAGCCGTATCCAATTGAGCCTGGTGGATACGGGCCAGATTCACGGAAGAGCCGTACCCCCTCAACAGTGCCTGGGTAATTGTCATTCCCATTCTCAATTTCTGTTCTTCAGGCGCATCATAAGCATCATCAACGCTATGCTCAACACCGACCTCAATATCGGTTCCCAGGGGAAGTTTTTGAGAAAGACCGATAAGGGCTTGTTGGCCCTGTTCCTCGGATCTGTTCCATATGCCGGTATTAGAATTAATTTTTTGTGCCCGGTCCCTGGCATAGCTGAATTTGGAAAACAGTTCCGGATCAAACCTGCTCCGCTCCATCTGTTCGGAAAAGCCGGTAAGAACAGGATTGTATCTTTTCACCCGGATGCTTGAATTTGTTTCCAGGGCCATGACAAGGGCCTGATCCAGAGACAGATTAAGGCTGTTTCCTTTGGAAACGGCAACAGGCAAATTTTTTACAGGCCCATTTTCAATCCCTTCCTGTTCTGACAAAGGGAGTTCTTCTATAGCTGTCTGGGTTAATGGCTGTTCATATACAGGCCAGTGATCGGGCCGGATGCAACCGGAGCTTTCAGTCAGGATCACCAGGGCTGCAATAAGGGGTATCAATCTGATTTTTTGCGGAGATTCCATTTTCATTTGTCGTTTATAACCTCCTGGGGGTGGAAAAGGGAATAAACAGCTGGAATCAGCACCAGCGTGATGAGTGTTGAGCCGGTAAGTCCTCCGATGACCGCTCTTGCCAGAGGCGCCTGGGCTTGTGCTCCTTCACCCATACCCATAGCCAGGGGAACAAGGGCCAGAATGGTGGTGAGGGTCGTCATCAGGATGGGGCGAAGTCGCCTGCGGCCAGCTTCTGCAACCGCATCCCTTACCAGGGAACCTTTCTGAACCAGGCGATTGGCTTGATCCACCAGTAAAATGGCATTGTTTACCACAATGCCGCCCAGCATGATACAGCCGATATAGGACTGAAGGTTCAGGGTGGTCTCGGTCAAAAACAGGGTGATCAACACACCCACAGCTGCAAAGGGAACGGATACCATTACGACCAGAGGATTAATCAGGGATTCATACTGGCAGGCAAGGACCATGTATACAAGTATTAGGGCAAGGACCAGGGATACCATTAGTTCGTTAAAAGATTTCTTCTGTTCCTCCCAGGCGCCGGACACCCTGAGATCATACCCAACAGGCCTGGGAATTTGATCCAGGCGCATCTGGGCCTCGGTTGCCACAGATCCCATATCCCTGCCGGCTATATTGGCCACAACCCGAACCTGTCTCTGCTGGTTTCTGCGATCAATGAGAATCGGACCTATACCGGGCTGTGTGGTCACAAAGCTTTTCAGGGGAACAAG
The DNA here is from genome assembly GCA_018645325.1 of Desulfobacula sp. GTDB lineage: Bacteria > Desulfobacterota > Desulfobacteria > Desulfobacterales > Desulfobacteraceae > Desulfobacula. The sequence continues at coordinate 67,931 of JABGOU010000002.1, read as the reverse complement.
ATTACCGCTGGCAGTTGTCAAGGTCAAGTCAAGGATTTCGTCAATGGATCGTTTTTCTGCATCCTTGAGCTGAACAAAAATCCTGTAGGAATTGCCGTCTACCCTGAATTCACCGGCATTTGACCCAGCGACTGCTGTTTCGATGGCCTTTGCGACATCACTGACACTTAGACCCAGATCCCCTATTTTGTCCCGATCTATGCGCACTTCCTGCCTGGGGATGCCGTCCAATTTGTCGGTTTCCACATCCGTAATACCCGGTATGTCGTTAATGGCTTCGGACACCTTCCGGGCCAGCGCTTCCAGGATGAAAAGTTCAAAACCGATCACCTCTATTGTCAGCCCGTCATTGCCGCCCAGAATCCGTTCCAGCAGAAACTGTCCCTGGGGAGCCCGGGTTCGTATTTTCATGGCTGGAATTTTTCCGTCCAGGCTTTTGCGAAGATCAATAGCAATCTGGGTATTGGAACGCTGCCGTTCCATTGAAGGCGTCAGAGAAAGATTGATTTGTGACCGGGACATGGCATTGGGCCGTCGGCCGCTTGCCCCTACGCTGACAACGGATGACACCGCTTCCGGTACGGAATCCGATACAATGCGTTCCATGATCCGGCTCTGCCGGTCGATGAGATCCAGACGGGTTCCAAGCTCCATCTCACCTGTCACCCGGATCTCGCCTTCATCGCTGGGGGGTATAAATTCCGTGCCGATATAGGGGACAAGAAGAAGGCTGCCAGCCAGGGCTGCCACCGCTGTAAGAACCGCTATAAACCGGTGGTTCAGAACCCCTAGAAGAAAATCCCGGTACTGGTTGGAAAATTTTTGGTATAAACGGTCCGACCCTTTGGACAGCCGGCCCACAATAGTGGATTCAAAATCCTTGTTCCGGTTTTGGGTCGTCATGAACCGGGCCGACAGCATGGGCACCAGGCTCAAGGCAATCAGCAGGGAGCAGACCAGGGAGAACATGACCACATAGGCCAGTTCCTGGAAAAGAATACCTGAGACACCCCGAACAAATACAAGGGGCAAAAATATAACCAGGGTGGTAAGGGTACTTGCAACAATGGCAGAACTGACCTCCATGGCACCCTTCACCGAACCCTCAACCGGATGTTCATTGTATTCATTTTTTCGGCGGTAGATATTTTCAAGAACCACAATGGAACTGTCCACCATCATCCCGACACCCAGGGCAAGACCGCCAAGGCTCATGAGATTCAGAGTGAATCCCCCAAAGTAGATAAGGGCAAAGGTTGCAACAAGTGAAATGGGTATGGACAGGGAAATGATCAGGGTGCTGGTGATGCTTCTCAGAAAAAAGAGCAGCACCACAATGGCAAGACCACCGCCATAAAGAACCGATTTGGTGACATTGGCAATGGACCGTTCGATAAAATTCCCCTGATTGATAACAGGAACGATGCGAATCCTTGGAAAGGCTTTGTTCGCAGATTCAATTTCTGAGAGTATCTGTCTTGAAACTTCCACTGTATTGGCATTGGCCTGTTTCCGTATAGCCACGCGAATACCCCGCCGGCCATTAACCCGGATGATACGTCGAAGTTTTGTATACGTGTCTTTGACCTCGGCAATCTGGCTCAGACGGATCAGTGTTCCATCCTGATTGGAAATGATCGTATCTCGGATCTGGTTCATGTCCACAAACTCAGAAGGCAGAGAAAGGGTTACTTCAAAACGTCCCATCTCAATCTTGCCGGCAGGCAGTTCCAGATTGGCATCGCGGATCGCTTTGATAACTTTGTCAAAGGGCAGTCCCAGGGCCTTTATCCTGTCCGGGTCCAGTTCAATGCGGACCTCTCGGTCAAAACCGCCCCAGACGTCGACCTGGGCCACCCCTGGAATACGGGCAAACCGGTACCGGATTTGGTTCTCGATGAGCTGGGTCAGTTCGACCGGATCCAGATCGCTTGATATTCCCAACAGGACCACGGGGAAACTGCCGATATCAAATTTCCTTATTCTGGGCCGGACAATATTGTCGGGAAGCTCATTTATCTCATCTTCGATTTTTGAGGTGACATCCAGAGCAGCTGTGTCAATATCAGTGTTCCAGACAAATCGAACACTGATGCTGCTTCTGCCTTCCGAGGATTGGGAACTCATCTCTTCCACACCCGGCACCGTGGCAACGATCTCTTCCAGAATCTGGGTAACCAGACGTTCCATGACCTCGGGGCTGGCTCCCTCATAATTGGTTCGGATATCCAGTGTCGGCAGTTCAATGGTGGGAAGATAGTCTATCCTGAGGCGATCCAGGGACACACTGCCGATGGTGATAATGATCAAGACAACCATGGTGGTGAAAATCGGACGTCTGACACTGAATCCGGGCAGGTTCATTTGTCCTTCCCTGCGGTGTCTGGATAATTTTTAATGTTTTTTGGATCAGGAATGCTGATGGCAGAGCCGTTTTCCAGCAGGTGCTGTCCAAGGATGACCACCCGTCCCGACAGGCCGTTGCCTTCCACCTGTGCCTGTCTGTCCTCGATAATACCCATGGTAACCGGGTGCCAGGAGACAGTCAAACTTTTTTCATTGACGATAAATACCCCGGTCTGGTCCCTTCGTGATGTAATGGCCATCTCAGGGACAAGGGTGGCATTGGCAATGGTCCTGACATCAATAGTTGCCCGAATGAACATGCCGGGTTTAAGCTTTAGCTCCGGGTTGGCAATGGCCAGCTCTATCCTTGCCTGGCGGGTGGTTTTGTTGAAAACGGGAGATATTCGGTCGACCTTCCCGTAAAAAATTTCTGTTGGATAGGCGTCTGTGGTCAGCGAGACTGGTTGACCTGGACTGAGGCTTGCATAATCCTTTTCCGTGGTATGGACAATACCGGTAATCGGCTCAAGTTTGGAAATGAGAAGCAGGGGCGTATTGGCAGAGACAGTCTGCCCCTCATCAACATACCGCTCGGCCACCAGGCGCTGATCGTCTTCGCCGGGCCAGTCTGCCGTCACCTTGGAATAACCAAGACGGATGTTGGCCGCCTCCAGCAAAGATTTCTCCCGCATGACCTGGGCCCGTGCCACCTCAAGCAGGGATCGCTTTACCAGCTGGTTGGACATGGCTGAATCGTACTGAGAATCCGATGCAATACCCTTTTGTTTAAGACGGTTTATCCTTTCAAACTCCCGGGCAGCTATTTTCAGTGAGCTTTGTTTCTCTATCTGTGTGGCCCTGGCAACGGCAAGATCGGCCCTGGCCTGCAGAACTGCCTGGAAAGCCTCATCACTGTCAAGTTCGGCAACCAGCTGCCCTCTATTAACTGTATCCGACAAATCAACGCCCAGAGATAGAAGTCTGCCTCCGATCTTTGGAGCCACTACAAACTCTGCCCTGGCTTCCAGGGAGCCACTGAAGGTCAGTCGCAAGTGGATAGAACCCTGCTTAATGTGACCCACCTCCACTGGTACCGGGTTCAGGCCTTTGCCCTTCTTGACCCTTGCTTCTGAGTTCCCGGATGGATAAAGATAAAACCGACCGGCAAAGACAAGGCCTGTCAATACAACAAAGAGGGTTATCAACGACCATGACGTATGTTTCACAAGGGGTATTCTCCTGTACTTGCCAGATAATTAGCCTGTCTGCATCTCAAGGACCTATGTCCGAAAGGTGAGTAAATTATTATTTGGGTACAAACCATTCATTTTTTCTATAAGCCTGATCCTGACTCTTTGCAATCAGTTCACCGTTGTTTTTATTATAAATTTTAATATTATACAATGCTGTTTTCCTGCCATTATGTTCCTCTTTTGCCTCTGCCACCAAATTATCCCCCGGGTATGAGGGCTTTAAAAAACATATACTCACATTCAGGGCTACTGCAATTTTTCCATGGGAATTACAGGCAGCTGCAAATGCCATGTCACTGATAGCAAAAATAATACCACCATGGGTGGTGCCGTGGAAATTGGTCATATGATCTTTAACTATGAGAGATACACGGCTTTGCCCCGGCTGAATGATCTCTACTTTTGCGCCAAGATAATTGGCAAAGGCATCTTTTTGAATGTGATCACAGATTGCTTGCCAACGTGTAATATCTTCCATGTAATCCTCCTTTAGAGGGGATGCCCTCATATTAAAAATTTTCAATGGGTTTTTTTAAATAAAATGAAAAAATCATCCCCACAAAAGAGATGCCCCCGGCTATAAGAAAGGGAAGGGTAAAAGAGTGGCTTACGTCCGCAAGATACCCTCCCAGAGCAGGACCAATGGATTGGCCAATGCCAAAGAAAAGTGTTATAAAGCCCAGTCCTGCAGGAGCTAATCTGGGACCGACAAAATCGCCTGCTGCAGCTGCCATAATGGTTGGGATACTCCATGCTGTTAAACCGAAAAGAAAGGCAGATAAATAAAACCCTGCATCAAACTTGAGCAAGGCATAGACAATATATGATGTTCCAAGGACAAGATAGGCAAGAGCGGCTCCTTTACCACGTCCGATCCGGTCGGAAATGCTACCCCAGAGCACACCGCAAAAAATGCTTAGTCCGCCGACTGTGGCCCATAATCCTCCTGCCCATGCCTCTGTGTGGCCCATTTCCTTTACCAGGTAAGCTGCAAAAAAAACCATGTAAATAATATAGGACAGGCCATAAAAAAAATAAACAATCCCCAAATACCACATGCCCTTCATCCGGTATACTTTTTTCCAGTCCAGAGAAGAGACCTTATTCTTTGAAGAGACGGTTTGGGTCTCTTCTTTTTCCTGTTGGCCCACGGGAAGCAAGCCTTTGTCCCCGGGCTGGTTTCGTAAAAATAATAAAACAATGACGGCGATAACCATAACAATGGTTCCCAGAATGTACCATGAATATCTCCACCCATCTGCTCCATATGATGTCAGAAGAAAGGGCACAATGATTCCTGATAAAAAAGTTCCCAATCCAATCCCGCCGGAAACAATCCCCGTGGCAAAACCCCTTTTTTGAACAGCAAACCAGGCTGAACCCAGGGCCATGGCAGGCACAAAGGCTGATCCATTGCCCAGACCTGTTAATAGCCGCATGGCAAATGCAAATCCAAATGATTCGGCCAGTCCGGTCAGTATCATGGTAATCCCCATAAGAAGCAATGCAGATGAAATAATGGTTCTTGTGCCAAAACGGGCTGCCAGAACTCCCCCAATAATTGCCATGGATAGATACCCTATAAAATTTGCCGTTCCCAAAAGTCCAAGCTGGGTGTAATCAAAATGAAGTCCGTCCTGCATTGCGGGTAGTAAAATGGTATAGGCCATTCGTCCAAAACCATGGGCTGCAACAGTTGTAACCAACCCCATGAAAATTATAATCCATCCGTAATGTATTTTTTTTCCCATCTGCCCTCCTTACAGGACCGAATCCCTTCCAGACACGGTAACCTGCGTAAGCATTACACCTGCATGGTTTTTTTTAGCCTGGATATTCTTGAGCCAGTCCTGGTTATTTTCTTCAGGATAATCACTTCTGAAATGAGAGCCACGGCTTTCGGTCCTTTCAATGGCTGACCGGCAGATCAGTTCAGCAACAAGACCCATGTTCCTGAATTCCAGGAACCGGATCAGATCCTTTGGAGTTGTGACCAAAGCCTTTGTATCTTTTGACGTCATAACGGTTTCTAAAGCCCTGTCAAGGGATTGCAGGTCCCTGACAATTCCTGCATTGAACCACATGGTCTGTTTGAGTTCTTGAATCAAGTTTTTGGGAAGCACTCCCTGATCCATGAACATCGCATTAAGACGCTTCTTCTCATGCTGGACTGCGCTGTTAAACCCTGGAACAGGGTGGTCAAGGGACATTGCCCTTTTTGCCGCAGCCCTGCCCACCAATGCTCCCATGGCGATCACCTCTGCCAGGGCATTGCCTCCCAGACGATTGGCTCCATGGGAACCGGCAGTGACTTCTCCTGCAGCAAAAAGTTCAGGAAAACAGGTTTGACCCTGGGTGTCAACACAGATACCGCCCATACAAAAATGAGTGGTGGGGGTAACCTTGAATACAGTGGTCCCCTTTGAAAACCGGGCCGGAAGCAACATGGCCAAAGATCTGGCTGCATCCTGTGACAAGCCCGAAAGGTCCATGTCCATAGTTCCCCTTTGCTCCGGATCCTCAAGTATCTCTTTCATGATGAGCTGGGCCAGCATATCCCGGGTGAGATCATCTGGTTCAGCATATCCATTTTTTTTCAGTATATCCTTTCCATTGTTGTTTTTCAGTTTCACTCCTTTTTGGCCTAGAATCTTTTCGTACAATAGAATCCGGCTTCCATGTTTTCCACGGGCAGTAGGGTAGAACTGAACAAATTCCATGTCCTGGAGAGGCACACCGGCTGCATATGCTAGAGCATGGCCGTCACCAGTAATGCCCGGCGCATTATTGGTATTTAAAAAAACCTGACCAAATCCACCCGTGGTAAGAACAATAGTTTTTGCCCTGACTGCAAGAAATCTTCCTTTTTGTGAAATTCCGGTTATACCACAAATTATGCTGCCACAAACCATTAAAGCGGAGACAAATATGTGTTCCAGGAATCGGACACCGCTTTCTATTGCTTTTTGCTTAAGGGGCAAGACGATGTCACTGCCTTTCCAGTTGCTGCCATAAAGGTGGCGCGCATAACTGTGGCCGGGAACTTTCATGACCGCAGGTCTGCCATTCTCATCCGAGGCAAATTTTACGCCCCACTTTTTCAGCAGTTTTGTCTCAGACCGGATGGCCCCGGTAAACTGTGCTACCATGTCTGGATTGTTAAGGTATCGACCTCCCTGGCGGGTATCTTTGCCATGGATCGTGCTGGAGTCATTGAGGTCGCCATATCCCGACGATGCAATGATGGCCTTGGAAAGAAAGGTATTGCTGGCATGACCCATTCGTGTTTTTGAGACCATAAGAACATCAATATTACTGGATGAAGCAGCAATGGCCGCCCTTAACCCGGCTCCTCCGCCCCCTATGATGAGGACATCGCAATTGATATCTTCCTGTGTTTTAAATGTCATTGTTTTTCCTCCCTGGGGTTTTGTAAAAAAGCCCTGTGATTATAAGCATATCGGTATCACACCAAAGCAGTCATGTGCAATGCATTTTTAGGTACTTATGTAGGGGTGTTTCCCCTACCATTAAATACATTGGCGGTTTTTGAAAGAGGGACAATTATTCTATTTTCATGTCCTACGTCAGGAGTCCGGAATCTAACAGGGTAAAAAGATGTCAGTATTGAAATTTAAACGATAGGGAGATCTTTTTTGCTATTTGAAAATTATATACAGTCCTCACAGCTTTAAGAAGATGTGGAAGTATCAATTAAAGTTTGGTATATACGTATGAATAGTATTGAGAACAATCTGTTTTCTTAGGGGGGAAACAGCCTGCCAACTAGGGAAGAATTACAATATGGCCATTATTGATTTTACTTTTTATGAACTTGAGACTTTTTGTAAGGTTGTCGAGTTGGAAAGCTTTTCAAAGGCAGCTAAAGCCACTTTTCTGGCGCAGGCATCTGTTAGTGGAAGGATCGCCTCTCTTGAACAAAAGATTGGTGTCCAACTGCTGGATCGCCTGGGCAGGAAGGTGATCCCCTCAGCTGCCGGCGAGCTTCTGTACAAACATGCTATTCTTCTTCTTGAAATGAAAAAAACAGCCCGATTGGAGTTCGAGAGTTTTCTGGGGATGGAACAAGGAGCTATTTTAATAGGCGGTAGCACCATCCCTGGTGAATATATTCTGCCAGGTCTTATAGGAAAATTTCACAGACAATATCCGAAAATTTCGGTGAATCTGACCATTGCTGACACCAGTAAAATTAAAAATCGAGTCCTTTCAGGTGAGCTTGAAATCGGTGTTGTCGGATCAAAAAGCCCACATCCCAGTCTATTGGCCCACAAACTTTGGGAGGACGAATTGGTGCTTGCTGTTCCAAACCGGCACCCTTGGGCCCGGCGAAGGACAATCTCACTGCAGGAGCTGAGAACAACTCCATTTATACTGCGGGAAGAAGGCTCCGGCACACTAAAAACTTTAGATTCTTTTCTGCATGCAGCCGGTATTGAAGGCACCAATGCCCTTCAAGTTGCTGCACGATTCAGTTCGTCAACAGCTATTAAGGAAGGCATTAAATCAGGTCTCGGCCTGTCAATCCTGTCATCAAAAGCCATTGACACAGAGTTAAATGCCGGACTTCTCAAATCATTAAAGGTCAAAGGACTTTCTATGAATCGTAGTTTTTTTTTGATCCGAAATAAGCTACGGATCGCCTCACCATCGTGCCAGGCCATTCTTGAATTTTTACTGGCCACTGCCGGTGATCAGAAAATTTAGACTATTAGTAACTATAAAGATTCTTCACATCTTGTATTGCTATAAAAAACCATTCTCCAAACCGAAGTCCATTTATGATTTTTAGTACTACCCCGCCGTCAATTCATAATTTCAAAACATTTATTATTAATCGGAAAAAGTTTAATAACACTTGATTTCTATCGGAATATCCTGTTTGACATATCGGTTTATTTGATTGTATTTTACTGCCGCTGTATATGAAAAGACCATGAGTTTGATGCAAATTAGATTAAAAAAAGGGAAAAGAAAATGAACAAACGATTTATATTGATAAAGTGTTTAATGGCTATGACCGTGATAATATTTTCTTATGGCATTTGTTCTGCGTCAGGGTTAGATGCATTTAAAGGAGAAAAAGGAGTCCTGCGGATTTCAGGCGGTACAGCTCACATCCCCGTAATTATGGAGGTGGCCAAAAGAATCATGACTGCTAACCCGGATATCCAGATCACCATTGCAGGGGGGGGATCCGGTGCTGGAATCAAGCAGGTGGGTGAAGGGCTTGTTAATATAGGTAATTCCGGCAGGCTGCCCACTGAAATTGAAGTGGAAAAATATAATCTTGTCATCTATAAATGGGCTATTGATGGTGTTGCACCTGTAGTGAATCCGAAAAATTCAATTCAAAAGCTATCAAGTAAAGAACTGCAAGATATCTATTCCGGAAAAATCACAAATTGGAAAACCCTTGGCGGAGAAGACAGATCTATCAATATCTATACCCGGGACAAATCCAGTGGCACCCGTGAAGTGTTCTGGAAAAAAGCTCTGGGCAAAGGGGATATATTCGGGAGGGCTAATTTTGTAGCTTCAAATGGGGCCATGAAATCAGCCGTCACCAATGACCCGTATGCCTTGGGGTATGTTTCAGTCGGGTATATCGATAACAGTGTTGCCCCTGTTTCTTTGGATAATGTGGCCCCAAGCCTGGACACCGTAAAAACTGGTGAATACAAAGTTGCAAGAGGCCTTTTCAGTAACACAAAAGGGACGGCTACAGGGCTTGCTAAAAAATTTATTGACTATCTGTTAAGCTCTGAGGGTCAAAAACTTGCTGCTGAAAAAGGATTTATTCCTGTCAACTAATGCTGTTTAAGGAAAATATTGCACGGATCGTTTTTTTAAGTGCCTCGATTTTAAGTGCAGTGGCAACTCTTTTGATACTGGGTTTTATGATCCTGTTGAGTCTGCCCGTACTGGAAACAGGTATGATCTGGGGGATCTTGACTGATCCATGGTCACCTGATCATGGCCGGTTCGGTATACTGGCAATGATTGTCGGAACTGTTTATATCTCCTCTTTCAGCCTGTTGATAAGTTTTCCCATAAGCCTTGGCTGCTCATTTTTTATTCAAATTATCCATCCTGATAGCCCAGGCCGATTTCTAAAACTATTGGTTCAGCTCATGACAGCTATCCCAACGGTTATTTATGGGTTTGTCGGTGTATTTTTGCTGGTGCCCATTGTAAGAAAAGTATTTTCTTATGGGTCTGGGATGAGTATTTTATCGGCGTCCCTGATGTTGGCAATATTAATCTCGCCCACAATGATCCTGTTTTTCTCCCAAAGTTTCGCAAGGGTTCCGAAACGCTTTCTTGACGCAACGGAAGCACTGGGCGCAACGTCTTTTCAAAAATTGTTCTACGTGATCTTACCCAATGCCTGGACAGGTGTTTTTACAGGGCTTGTTCTTGCATTCGGAAGAGCGATGGGAGACACCTTGATCGCACTGATGATAAGCGGTAATTCTGTCGTACTGCCATCTTCCATACTGGACTCGGCCAGAACATTAACGGCTCACATTGCCATGATCATTGCTGCTGATTTTGACAGCATTGAGTTTAAAACCATTTTTATTTGCGGTGGTGTATTGTATATAATGACAAGCTGTGGCATCCTTTTGGCACGGTTTTCAGTCAAAAAAAGAGTTAGATGAAAAAATCACTTCAGGACAGGATACTTGTCATGTTTTCATGGTGTTGCGCCTTATTGCTTGCCACTGGATTCATGTTCATTGTAGGCTTTCTTGTTGTTAAAGGATACAGGGGAATTAACCTGGAGCTGATCTTTGCTGATACCCGCCTGTTGGATGCCTTTTTTTTAAAGCGACAAGTTTTTGGCGGCCTTTTCCCGGCCATCATCGGCACCCTTTCGTTGATACTGCTTTCAATTGGTTTTGCACTACCTTTGGGGCTTGCCTCAGGTATTTTCCTTGCTGAATATGCCTCGCCTCGATTGAAATCGTTTTTCAGCCTGATGGTTGACATCCTTGCTGGAATACCATCTATTGTTGTTGGGCTTTTCGGGTTTTCAATAACTATCTTTTTGCATCACTTTTTCAGCAGTCAGATTTTCCCCTGCCTGCTGATCTCTGCCTTGTCTTTGGCGTTTCTGATACTTCCATATATCATTAAAACCACCCAGGTTGCCATTGAAAGCCTGCCGCTTCAGGTTAGACTGACAGCACCCAGTCTTGGTGCTACAAAGCTTGAAAATATTATTTTTGTGTTGCTGCCATCCGCTCTTTCCGATATTGTCAGCGGGATTGTTCTTGCCATCGGTCGATGTGCAGAAGATACAGCCGTTATTATGTTAACAGGAGTTGTAGCCACGGCAGGAGTTCCAAGATCAGTTTTTTCAAATTTTGAAGCCCTGCCATTTTATATTTATTATATTGCATCGGAGTATTCAAATTCATCTGAGCTGATGAAAGGATACGGTGCGGCTCTTATTCTGCTTTTAATCAGTGCCGGGCTCTTTGCCCTGGCACATTGGATCAAACTTAAGATCGAACAAAAAACAAGATTCGGTTACTAATTGGTTATGGAAAATAATATAAAAATACAGATCAGAAATTTGTGGTTTTATTATAAAACAATCTCAATGCTGGAAGGCATCAATGTTGACTTCCCAGAAAATACCATTACGTCCATTACAGGTCCGTCCGGCCAGGGAAAATCCTCCTTTTTGATGACAATGAACCGACTCTGGCAATGCATTGATGGTGCAAGCGTTAAGGGGGAAGTTAAGATAAATTTTGGTAATGGATTCGAAGATATTAATCATCAAAAATATCCACTTCCCATGCTTCGCCGAAAAGTGGGTATGGTCTTCCAGACCCCCAATCCTCTACCCATGAGTATTTTTAAAAATATTGCTTTCCCATTTAAACTTATTGGAGAAAAAAACCAAAATAAGACCTTTGAGAAAGTTGAATATGCCCTGAAAAAAGCATTCCTATGGCAAGAAGTCAAGAACCGACTCACAGAAGATGCAGGAGTGCTTTCCGGAGGCCAGCAACAGCGGTTATGTATTGCAAGAGCTCTGGTTTTAGAACCCCAGGTTCTGCTGTTGGACGAACCTACATCCTCACTGGATGAGATCTCAGCAGAAATGATTGAACAGCTGCTTTTAAAATTAAAAAAAAAATGTACAATTATCCTTGTCTCCCATTATATGGACCAGGTAAAGCGAATTGCTGACACAAAATTTATCTTATCAAACCGGCAGTTAACGCTTCAAGAAGAATAGCCATTAAATATATTAAAGAATATCAATAGTGACGAAAAAAATTGAGATCGGTCAAGACTTTTGAAAGAAATATTCAGGACCCCTGGACTATCCTCATTTAGTCCGCATTGTTATTCAAAAACAATCCATCACAATAGTATTTCTATTTGTATTCTTGATAAAATTTGTCGGCAATATTATGGTGCTATCTATTGTTTAATTTTAAAACTTGGCAGTTTTCAGTCAGCACTATTTATTTAACCTGTAATGGCAGGATATAATGGATTTTAACCAAATTGGCACAGTGTTTCCTAACCTTGATAAACAGCTTTTAAAAATTATAAAAACCAGGATTGATTCATTTAAGGAAAGCCTGAAAGAAGCTGGCTTGAAGCTCAACATATCCACTGAATTACAATGTGATCTTATAAAAATTTTTCTATTCAGCGAATTTATCGCATCAAGTCTTATTAAAAATCCAGGTATTCTCAAAGAACTTATCGAGTCAAAAGATCTGTTCAAATCTTATTCAGATTATACGTATAAGGCAAAGCTTGAAAAAAAAATTGCCAAAAATATGGAAGTGGAAAAGGTCAAAGGAATCCTTTTACAGATCAAATTGTATGAAACCATCAGGATTGCCTGGCGTGATCTGGCAGGAAAAGCCCTGCTTGAACAAACCCTTTGTGACCTGTCCAATCTTGCTGATGCCATAGTTGATACAGCCACAAAGGTTATCTATGAAGATTTTTGTAAACGCTATGGAGTCCCTGTTGACTATGAAGGAAATTTTCAGGGAATGATAGTTCTGGGCATGGGTAAGTTAGGTGCCGGAGAATTGAATTTTTCTTCGGATATTGATCTTATCTTTGTTTATCCCAAGACAGGTTATACAAACGGGGAAACAATGATTCCCAATGAAGAATTTTTTACAAAAGTCTGCCGTATAATTTTAAATTTTTTTTCAGCAGGCTCTGGTGCAATTAATTTTTACAGGGTAGATACCCGGTTAAGGCCCTATGGTGATGGCGGCCCTCTGGTAATGAGCAGTTCCGCTTTTGAAGAATATTATCAGGCCCAGGGGAGAGAGTGGGAAAGATATGCCATGATAAAAGCAAGGCCGATTGCAGGTGACATCGAAGCCGGAGTAAAGCTTTTAAAGGTTTTGAATTCTTTTATTTTCAGACGGTATTTTGATTATGGATCTTTTGATTCATTCCGGGATATGAAGCAAAGAATTACCCTGCAGGTAAAAAATAAAAAATTAGAACACAATATCAAACTGGGAGCTGGAGGAATAAGAGAAATAGAATTTTTCGGCCAATTGTTTCAGCTGATCAGAGGCGGTGTAGAACCCAAATTCCAGGAGCGAAAGATTTTAAATGTCCTGGATCTGTTACAAAGCCATAACTGCATTAACAAAGTAACCAAAAACGACCTTAAAGATGCATATGTTTTTTTGCGGATGGTTGAAAATAGACTTCAATCTTACGCTGATCTTCAAACCCATGATATTCCCGTAAAAAAAGATAGAAGACAAATTCTGGCACTTTCCATGGGATATATGGCGTGGGATGATTTTATTAAGATTTTAAATCATCATATGCAAAAGGTTCACTATCATTTTAATCAATTGCTTGTGTCTGAAAAACAAGAAAAACCAGATAAAGCGATTCAGGACCTTAAGGAGTTATGGATCAACATAAATGATCCACAATATGTAGCAGATGGCATGGCAATTGGTGGTTTTAAAGAACCTGAAAGGGTATTAGGCATTTTAAGATCCCTTGAAGAACATCCAAATACAAAGCGATTAACACCCAATGGTCGAAAAAAACTGGCAAGACTGATTCCAGTACTGATCAATAAGATCGGCCGGCAAAATGACTCTGATGCAGTCTTTGTCAAGCTAATTGATCTGATCATTACAATTGAGAGAAGAACCTGCTATTTGTCTTTGCTGATAGAAAACAAAAATGCTCTTGAAACATTGATTACTCTTGCCCGGAAAAGCCCCTGGATAATTACATTCCTTTCAAATCATCCTGCATTACTGGACGAACTCATGCATCCTGCCACACTCTATTCTCCTCCGGGCAAACTATCCCTTGCAAAAGAGATGCAAATTCGAATGGCAGCTATTCCGCCGGGAGATCTGGAGTTTTTGCTTGAAGAACTGTGTATCTTCAGACAAATAAATTATCTGCGGGTTGCCGCAGCAGATGTAAGCGGGAATTATCCATTAATGAAAGTCAGTGACCATCTGACCTATATTGCCCAGACAGTTATGGTTCAAGTACTTCAAATCTCATGGGATATTGTTATACAAAAATATGGTACTCCAAAGGGCTTATCAGATGAATCCATAGAAAACTGCGATTTTGCCATTATAGCATATGGAAAAGTGGGCGGACTTGAAATGGGGTATAAATCAGATATTGATATTGTTTTTTTACATAATGCAGATCCAGGAGTTACAAAAGGAAAAGAAAAAAGTATCGATACAATCCGGTTTTATTCAAATCTGGGCCAGAGAATTATCAATGCCTTAACCATGCATACTCCCGCAGGTAAACTTTATGGAGCGGATATGAGGTTGAGACCGGGTGGGAACTCCGGGATGATCGTTTCCCATATCGAAGCCTTTGAAGATTATATGAACTCTCAGGCCTGGACATGGGAACACCAGGCCTTGATAAGGGCCAGACCTGTTGCCGGAGATAAAGCGCTTTGTTCAAGATTTGATGAAATCAGGAAGATAGTTCTAAGAAAGAAAAGGGATGCCAAAGACTTAAAAAAAGAAGTAAGTGATATGCGGGAACGGATGCGGGAAGAGCGCTTAAAGTACAATAAGGATCTTTTTGATTTAAAACAATCAAAGGGCAGTATTGTAGATATTGAGTTCCTGGTTCAATATTTAATTTTAAAAAATGCACATACCTTTCCTGATCTAACTATTTGGACGGATAATATGAGACTTTTGGAGAGTCTTGATGGGGAGGGAATCATAACAGGATGTGAGAGTGAACGACTTCAAAATGCTTATATTATAATGAGAAAGGCCATACACAGACTCAATCTACAGGAAAAAAATCTTGAGATTCCCAGGGACCGATTTTTAGAAATAAGAGAACATGTTATAGAAATATATGATAAATATTTAACGGATTAACTTCCGTAATTATTCAGCTCTTGCGCTTGAACCCGCCCTGTCTGATGGATATTTGTTTCGATGCTAAACGCTTAACCTCCTGCAAATATCCATCAGACAGGGCTTTGGGGATAATTTTTTTTAAC
This sequence comes from Desulfobacula sp., assembly GCA_018645325.1. Taxonomy (GTDB): domain Bacteria; phylum Desulfobacterota; class Desulfobacteria; order Desulfobacterales; family Desulfobacteraceae; genus Desulfobacula. The sequence continues at coordinate 52,775 of JABGOU010000002.1, read as the reverse complement.
GGGCTGAACAATTACTAACTTCCTTGATAAAAAATCTGAAAATTTTGGAAGTATTTGTTCCACAATCAGAAAAGCCGGCGATTTTTCATCAATCACTAAGAAATAAACACCAGACTCAGCCAGGGCAGGTAAGTGATTATCAGGACAGCTAAAAGAAGTACCAGCATAAATGGAATAGTAGCTTTATAAATTTCTATAATGGGTTTATTAAATCTGTATCCAGCTATAAACAGGTTCATTCCCACGGGCGGTGTAAAATATCCGATCTGCATATTGGCAAGAAAAATGATACCCAGATGGACGGGGTCAATGCCATATTCCAGTGCAACGGGCAACATTAGAGGGACCATAATAATAATGGCTGAAAAAATATCCAGCATGGCTCCTAGGATCAAAAGGAAGATATTTAAAAGAATTAAAAAGACAAGTTTACTGCTGACATAGGTCTGACAGATATCAAACAACTTCATAGGCGCTTCAGCATCAATCAAAAAATTTGTAAAGCCCAGTGAAACCCCAAGTATTAAAAGAATACCTCCCACCATTACCATTGACTCTTTGATTATGGAAACAAGCTGAGACAATTGGATTTCTTTGTAAATAAAGACTTCTACGATTAAGACATACATGGCTGTCACTGCAGCGGCTTCAGAGACAGCAAAAATTCCTGAGTAAATTCCTGTAAACACGAATATGGGCAAAGGAATTTCCCAAATTGACTCTTTAACAGCGGACAAGGCTTTTTGTAATGAAAAGGATATTAAGGGGACAGAATTTTTCCGGTTGGTCCAGATACTCCATAATGAGAGAAGGAGTATCATTAAAATCGCAGGCAGGATACCGGCAATAAATAATTTTTCAATTGAGATTTCTTTTCCTGAACCCATCTGCTGGGCTATGATCCCATAGAGAATCAAGGGAAGGGAGGGGGGAAGCAAAAGCCCTAAGCTCCCTGAAGTTGTCACAAGCCCAAGGCTGAACTTATCTTTGTATCCTGCCTGTTTCAGCGCCGGATACAATAATGCCCCCATGGCCACGATGGTGACTCCTGAGGCTCCTGTAAAAGCTGTAAAAAGAGCACAGACAATAAATGCAACAATGGCAAGCCCTCCGGGCATCCATCCGAACAAGGCCTGGGTCAGCCTGACAAGGCGTTTTGAAGTATTGCTCTCTGCCAGAATATATCCGGTAAATGTAAACAGGGGCAATGCCAGGAGAATCGGGGTGTCGGATATGCGAAATAATTCTATTGCCATGACGGAAAGATCAATATTGCCAAAGTAAAACCCTGTCATGGCTGCGGCTATGATAATACTAAAAAGCGGTGCACCTAAAAGCGCAAAAAGGATCAGTATTGCTATGAGTAAAATTATCATCGCGGGATGGGTTTAAACAATTTTGTGATAGAGGTTAAGGAAAATAAAATATATCTGAAACTGATAATTGCAAATGATACCGGGATAATGCTTTCACAGATCCAGGCAGGGACAGCTGCAAAGGATAAGGCCCCGTCATTTTTTTCCATTACCACAAACACAAGGCTGTAGTATGCCATAACAGCACAAACCAGCGAGGTAAAAATAGATATAATTATGTCTGTCAGTTTTTTTATATTATCCGGAAGGTAGCGTGATATAACGTCAATACTGATGTGATGGTTGTTTCTGCTGGCAACCATTGCACCGATAAGACCAATCCATAAGACCAGAGTCCTTACCAGAGGGTCACCCCATAGAATCCCGGAATCAAACAGGTTTCTCAAGAAGATCTGCAAAACAGCTACGAAGATCATCAAAAGTAGTAGCCCGATCAGAATACCGTCCTCGATTGTTTGAAGAAGCTTAACGATATTTTGTGAGAAGCTTTTTCTTTTACTGGTCATTTTTGTTTTGTATGTTTGAATGAAAATCACTTAGATGGGTATCTAGTTGATCCACCACGTCCCTCGGAAGAATACCGGATTCGATCATTCTTTTAGATGCAATTGCTGCTACTTTGTGCCATTCAACCAGGGCATCCTTGGAAGGTGTGATAAATTTTATCCCTCTGTTCTTTAATGCCTGGATTGCATTGATGTCATCCTCCCTGTTTTGGATATCAATCTGTTTTAATGCTTTGGTCATGACCTGGGTCACGACTGCCCGATCCTGTTCCTTGATTTTTAAAAATTTCTTTTTATCAACGGCAAGGACTGCATGAAGATAAATCAGGGGTATGTCCATTATATATTTTATCTGGGTATGCCACTGAAGAACAACAGCTCCGACAGGAGATGTCACCACAGTGTTAATCAAACCGGTCTGGAGGCTGGTTCGCACATCTGCAATGGATAGAGGAATAGGTGTAACACCAAAGGTCTTAATGGAATCCTGGCTTATTTTATCGTTATCAGGAATCCATACTTTTTGATTTCTTAAGTCATCTACCGTATTAATGGGGTTTTGCGACATAATGTATGCAAATCCTCCACCTATGATTCCGAAAGTTACAAATCCTGCATTATTAAGCCCGTCAATGATATACTGATCCATATGTTTTCTTACATAGTCCACTTCTTTGATACTTGTGAGTTTTAAAGGCTGAGCATAGAGCTGGTTTGCAGGGAAAAACTGGGACAGGCTTCCACCAACAACAGCACCGCCTTGTAACTGGCCAATTCGGATTTTTTTTAAAACAGTTTTATCATTGCCCATGACACCGCCGGGGTAGAATTTAAATGTCACACGGTTACCTGTTTTTTGAGCAACCATGTCTGCCCCGGCTCGCATTTTTTCCATCCACATGGACCCTTCCGGCGACAAGGTGGCAATTTTGAGTCTGACAGCATAAGCATTTTCAGTTGTGAACAGAACAAACAATATCAATAATAAGCTTTTAAGGATATGTAAAAACATGGATATCTCCGGGTTAACAATATTTAAAAATAATCATCAGCACTATCTATCAGTTCCTGGGCCTGTATTTTAGCCCAGGTATTTACAAGGGTATATCCCTTTATCTTAGGATCGGTAGCGATCACTTCTTCTAATAATTGATCATGAAGTTTTCTGTCAAATATCATCTTTGCATATAATTTGGCAAAAATAACTTTTACCATTAGGTTTTTCCCATGGGATGAAGCAACAGCCTTTTCAAAATATTGTTTTCCTAATTCTGGCTTACCGCCAAGAGCAGGCGGCAGCAAAGTCGCCAATGTCCCAAGATAGAGATATGCCGCACCCTCTTTATACGCATCATCAAGTTCAACCACTTTTTTCATGATCATTTCAATATGTGCCATGTCTGCGATGGCATTAAAATCGTCCTTATTGGCCATGATCCAGGCTGACCAGGCATTGCCCAGGGAAAAAAGAAGGGGAACCTGTTTTTTTTTCATTTTTGAAATGATTTTTTCAAAATCTTCAAAGGTTCCTGATTTCAGCATGCATGCATCTTTTTTTTCAAGACAGATGGCCTGATTAGCATAATTTAAAGCTTTTTGGGCCATTTTTTTTGATCTAATTCTGTCTTTTACAAACAGATCTGAATAAGCTGTATATAACATTGCAGCATTGGCCAGTAGGGCTTTATTTTTCGGGTCTTTGCTTATCAGACTGTCGATCATCAGCAAATAGGCCGGTGCACCTGCTTTTACCATGGGCAAATCATCATTGTTTAAAATCGTACTGGAAAGATGTTCCATCATGTCTGATGTTGCAGATGACATTATGATGGCACATCCTGATGATAAAAAAAGATTTATTATGCAAAAAACAAAGATAACAATAGTTAAGAGGAATCGTCTTAAACTATGGTTTGCCATCTGGTGAAGAATCATCAATAAATCAAATCCTTTATCTGTTTGGGATAAATGATAATATCCAGGTAATTATTAATTTTAGAAAATTAACGTGTTTGAGGAAAAAAAGCAACTAGGGATTTACACCAAAATATTTGCAAGGTGATAATTTTTTTTTGTACAACTTAAAGACAGAAAATCTGGAGATCGGAATAAATGTTTATGCTTTTTCCCCAGTGATCATCTCCCTTAAGAAAGTTATTGAAAAACAGGTTCCCTTTTCAAGTTTAGAATCTACATAAATTTTGGCCCCATGGTCATGGATGATTCCATACACCACAGAAAGACCCAGACCAACACCTTTGCCTTTTTTCTTTGTGGTAAAAAAAGGTTCAAAAATTTTTGATACAATATCTTTAGGAATACCAGACCCCGTATCTTTAATCTGCATCTCAATTGCATCCTGGTCTTTTTTCCTGAGAGTTTTTATCGTCAGGCGTTTTTTTCTGGAGTTTGCCATGCTTTCCACGGCATTGGAAAACAGGTTCATGAGTACCTGTTTTATCTGGTCCTCTGATCCCTTGATTAAAGGCAGATTGTACTCAAGTTCTTCTATAACACGGATATTGTTTAATTTTAAGAGATTGGCATTTAATATCAGGGTCTGTTCAATAAGATCATTAAGATCAAATTTAACCAATGCGATTTTTGATTGGCGTGCAAACACCAGAAGATTCCTGACAATACGGCTGATTCTTCGTGTTTCAGTTTCCATGAGGTCCAGGTATTGTAAAAACTGATCAATGGTTTTTTGATGAATTTCGTCTTCTTTTAATATTCGTTTGCAAAGCATCACCAAATTTAATATGCCGGCAACAGGATTGTTGATTTCATGGACAACAGACGAGGACAATTTACCCAAAGAGGCCATTTTATCCTGATGAAGAAGCCTTTCATGGCTTTCTTTCAATTGAAGAGTTCTTTCTTCCACTTTTTTGACAAGAACGTCCTCTTCCAGTTTACGTTGCGTAATATCCCGGCTGATTTCAATAAATTTGGAAATTTTGCCTTTTTTTTCCCAGATGGGAAATACTGTCAATTCCGTATGGCGGGGCTTGCCACTGCTGTCCAGCCTTGTCAATTCGACCTGGCAATGTTTTTTGTTCTTTATGGCTTCTTCAAGTGGGCATATGCTGAGGCAATTACTATTTTCCCTTTGATCTTCTTTTAGTACCTCATAACATTTGCGGCCTATAACTTCTTCCCTGGAGCATCCCACTTGATTTAAAAAAGCTGCATTTGTTTCCATGATTTCTTTTTCAGGTGAAATTATTAATACAAAATCTTTGATACCGCTTAGAATAGTTTGTATCTCTTTTTCAGGCAGGTTCACAATCACATCCTTATAAAAAAGGTTATAACTATTTGGCCTTTGATGCAACGCAGTAGATGGGCCAAAAGACAAGCAATTTCGTTTGCTTTATAAAATTTGCGGTCCTAAGCAATCGGAAATATTATTAATTTCTAACACAGGATGAATTATGAATGCAAGGTTCAAATGTTTTTCCCATCAAGATCCATTATATTATCAGCCAAAAAGATATTGCAATATCGGCAGAACTGGCTTGATTTTCTGTCAACATCATCTATTCTTCTGCAATAATGCATAATACATCTTTGATCTTCACAATGGCGAAGATCAAAAGTATGCCCGAGTTCATGAATGGCTTCTTTTATTATTCTCTTGTATCCCTTGGAAGCAACCATGGCTTCAAGACCGGTAATCAGCCTGGCAATGGAAATAATGCAGGCTTTCCCGCCAAGCTGAGCCTCTCCATAGACATGTGTGAGGATGGGGATAAAAAGATCCTCCTTTGTCACTGCAATAATCTTGATACTGTCACTGGGCGCTTTCTTTTCCAGTGTCTCAAGAATTTTTGTTGAATGATATTGTTTACGTTCTGGATCATAAGCAAATAAAATATCATCTAAAACCTTTTCCTCCCTGGCATTGAACCCGAAAAATTCTCCCGCATCCCTTGCAATGGTTTGACTTATCCATTGCGGAATATCTCCAATTGGGGAAACAATAATGGTTCCACTATTATTCATTTGCCGCTGCCGGGATCTTATCTTCGCTATTCGCCACGGTGGTCATTCAATTCATATAATTTGATTTTATTGTACAGTGTTGATCTGTCAATACCGAGAATGGCAGCACTTTTTGAAATATTCCAATTATTTTCATTTAATATTTTGGAGATATGATGTTTTTCCACGTCATTCAAGGAGAAATATTTATTTTTTAATTCGTTTTCAAGCTTTTTTACAATGGGGAGATCAAAGGGTGTAATGGTACGGGTTTTACAGACCACCACCGCCCTTTCAATGGCATTGGAAAGCTCCCTTACATTTCCCGGCCATTCATACAGCATGAGTTCATCCATGGCATCCCGGCTGATTCTTTCCACACCCCTGTTGATTTCCTGGGTGGTTTTAAGTAAAAAATGCTCTGCCAGCAAAGGGATATCTTCTTTGCGCGCCCTTAACGTCGGCATGGTAAACGTGATTACGTTCAAGCGATAATACAAGTCCTCCCGGAATGTTCTATTTTTAATGGCCTGTTCAAGGTGTGCATTGGTGGCGGCAATCACCCTGAAGTCAGCTGTAATGGGTTGGGTACCTCCAACCTTGTAAAATATTTTATCTTCTAAGACCTGCAGCAGATCAATCTGCATTCGCATACTTATTTCACCGATTTCATCCAGAAATAATGTTCCGCCAGCGGCTAGTTCCAGACGGCCTTTCCTTGTTTCCTTGGCATCTGTAAATGCTCCTTTTTGGTGGCCAAAAAGCTCGCTTTCCATGATATGCTTTGGAATAGCACCGCAATTCACACTGACAAAGGGTCCATTGGATACCATGCTGTTGGAGTGAATTGCTTTTGCAGCAAGACCTTTCCCCGTTCCGGTTTCACCTGTTATCAGAACAGTTGTGTCCGTGTCTCTGATATCTTCTATCAGATTGAAAATTTCCTGCATCGGCCTGGATTGACCTATCATACTTTCAAACCGGTTTCTATGTTCGTATTCTTCCTTTAAAAACAGGTTTTCTTTAATTTTAGCCCTGTGATGGACCAGTTTTTGGATAAGAACCTCCAGTTCCTCGGGATCAAAAGGCTTTAGAAGATAATCAAAAGCATGATATTTCATGGCCTTTACAGCTGAAGGGATGGAACCAAAGGCTGTGATCATAATTACATCAATATCAGGATAGTTTTCTTTTACATGCTTGAGAACATCCATTCCACTGATGCCGCCCATCTGAATATCCAGTAAAAGAAGGTCAAAACTTTTGGTTTTGAGAATGTCTATGGCTTTTTCACCACTGGACACGTTTTCTACATGATACCCATCTCTTTGCAACCATCCTGTAAGTGATTCACGAATAATCAACTCATCATCAACCACCAGAATCCTTGTCCGTTCCATTCAAAGCTCCTTTATTGTTGACAGGATTTGAAGATAAAGAAAAATTGTACAAATTAATTTAATGTTTCTGTTATTTTATAGCTCTTTTTTTTTTAACTTATCTGAGGTTGAATTATCCCAGCGTTTAAAGAGATGATGCGTTATCCCCATATAATCCATAACCTTTCCAACGGACTGATTGATAATATCATCAATGGTTTTTGGATGATGATAAAACGCAGGCATTGGCGGAATAATTTGTGCCCCCATATCTGCAGCCTGGGTTAAAAGGCGCAAGTGGCCTTTGTGCAATGGAGTCTCTCTTAAGACTATGGCCAGTTTTCGTTTTTCTTTGAGCTGGGTATCAGCAGACCGGATCAATAGATTATCTGCATAGGAATTTGCAATTCCAGACAATGTTTTTATTGTACAAGGCATAACCACCATGCCCATGCATAGAAAAGAACCACTGGCAACGGAGGCTGCAATATCTTTGTTGGTATAGGTAAAATCTGCCATGGCAAGGACTTCATTAACATCATAATCCGTCTCTATCCTGATATTAAGTTTTCCAGGTTCTGAAATAATCAGATGGGTTTCAATGTCTCTGGTTTTAAGCACCTCAAGCATTCTGACACCATAAATCACGCCGCTTGCCCCAGTTATCCCTATAATTAATCGATTTGTCATCCATGACTCCTTTGGTTGCAACTTTATAAAGCTATTGCATGTGATTCACTACGTCAATTAAATTGTAACTTTTTTTAAAATTAAAGAGAAAAAATTTTTCAAATTTATATAGATTGACAAAAAAACCATCAGTCCATATACATTTGAAAAATAGATAAGTTTATTAATAAGGGGTTCATGGAAAAAAAAATTAAAGATAAAGCAAGATGTCTTATTCATGATACAATGGTCATGACCCTTGCTGTTTCAGATAAGGATATCCCATGGTCATCCCCTGTCTACTTTGTATTTCATGGCAACAGGTTTTATTTTTTTTCCAATGAAAAATCCAGGCATATAAAATATGCAAAAAATCAGAAAATTATTTCTGCTTCTATTTTTCAGGATTCTGACCAGATGGATTTAATTTTTGGATTTCAGATGTCTGGAAAGCTTGAGAAAATATCTAAAAAGGCTTTATATATGATCGTTGTTAAAAAATATGTCACTAAATTCAATTTTTTAAAACAGATATTTGGTCCCGGGATAATTGAAAACAAAAACTTTTTTTTAGAGAAATTTAAAACACAGCTCTATTGCTTTAATCCTGATATTACTTTTCTGTCAGACAATTCCAAAACAACAGATAAGAGATCAAAAATCAGATTGAGCAGCATAGCCTGAAACTTTTTTATGATTACTCCATACCCGTTCAGGTCAGTTTACCTTTCCTTCGCTGGATGGTACATGTTGACACGTCCCAAAATTCTCATCCAAGGCAAATTGATCTGTAATTCTTCAGCTCTTACGCTTGAAACCGCCCTGTCTGATAGATATTTGTTTCGACGCTAAACGCTTAACCTCCTGCAAATATACATCAGACAGGGCTTTGGAGATAACTTTTTTAACGGGCTGAACAATTACATTGACCTGAACTAGTTGCTGTGTCGACAATTACAACCATTGTAGCGGATAGCTGAGCACCAAATCCAGCATCAAATTTCCATTTACCTGCTGGCCCATGGGTTGTGCACTATCCCTGGCCCTCAGCAAGGTGCTGGATGCAAGGCGACAAGTAGTGACGAAAGAGGCCTAAGTCATACTCCTCAGGGAGGAACGACTGCAGTCAACGCAGCAGGTGGTACCTTGATGGTGGATCCGGGGAGCAAAATATTGTTTACATGCGGTAGCCCTGAGGATAATATCACTTTAACTTTCATATTTAAGTTGGTAAAAAATAAATAGATTAAATTAATAGTATACTGAGAGGATATGTATATATGCGCATTTTTAAACCTTTGTTAATTCTTGTCATCATAACCTGCACAATGGCTTATAGTGGTGAGCAACCTCCTGCCAATGTGGTTATCTCAAAAATTGTCTTGCAACAATCTGCACAGAATCAATCTTTTATCGGCACGCTTTATTATGACAGGATCAGCCATGTTTCTTCGGAAGTGTCCGGCCTTGTAGTAAAAATCGGTGTCAGGGCCGGTGATCGGGTTAATAAGGGGATGCCTATTGTAAACCTGGATACTGAAATACTTGAAAAAGAAATTTTAATTCACAAAAATCAGATTCACCAGGCCCGGCTTCATATAAATCATTCAAAAAAAAATTATCAAAGAATGGATTCTTTGTATAAAAAAGGCGGTATCAGTGAAAAAGATTATGATGATGCCAGATTTGTTCATGACAATGCCCTTTTAAAAAAACTGTATAGCGAAACAACCTTGGAAAAACTGCTGATTCAAAAACGAAAAAGCGTTATTAAAGCACCTTTTGATGGTATTATTCTTGAGAAAAATGTGGATTCGGGGGACTGGGTTAACCAGGGAAGACAGCTGGTCAGGATTGGGTCTGTTAATGACCTTTTTATAAAAGTACCCATAGCCGAAACCTTGTTGAAATTTATTTCTCCAGGCGATAAAGTACGGGTTATCATCAATGCCTATAACAAAGAAATGACCGGAATAGTAGATAATCTGTCTCCCATCGCAGATGCAAAAACCAAAAATGTTTTTATAAAAATACGGATTCCCATGTTAACCAAGGTGGTGCAAAACATGTCGGCCACTGTATTTATTTCCACGGGCATCAGTCAAAAGCTTGCAATGATACCACGGGACGCATTATTCAAGTCTCAAGGGAATGATTTTGTTTATACGATCAAAGAAAACAAAGCAGTTCAGCTGCCGGTAAATATTGTTACCTATCTTGGGAACTTAATTGGTGCGGATAATAAGCATTTTACAGAGGGCATGTCCGTAATAGTAGAAGGAAACGAAAGGTTACGTCCTGATCAGAGCCTTGTCGTTGTTGGAGAAAAATAGATGAACATTATCCGTTTTTTTGTCCATAAACCCGTAACTGTAGCAGTTGGCGTCATCCTTTTGGTCATGTTCGGTCTTATCGGGTTTCAAAAACTTGCTATACAGCTTACACCTGATGTTGAAACTCCTTTGATTACTGTGAATACTGCCTGGTATGGAGCCACACCCTATGAAATTGAAAAAGAAATTATTGAAAAGCAGGAAAAAGTTTTAAAGGGTCTGCAGGGGTTAAGCAAGATGGAGAGTTCCAGTTATAACGGCCTGGGTGCGATCACCCTGTCCTTTAAAATCGGAACCAACCTTGATGATGCTTTGCTCCGGGTATCCAACAAAATGTCTGAAGTGGGCAATTATCCGGAAAACGTAACCAGACCGACCATAGAGTCTTCCGGAGCTAATAGTTCACCCATTATCTGGATGATCCTGAAGACAGCAAAAGGCAATAAAGGACATATCAATGAATTTAAGACTTTTTTTGAAGATAATGTCCGACAGCATCTGGAACGGGTTGAAGGAGTCGGGTCCCTTCTGGTTTTCGGCGGCACAGATACAACCCTGGATGTGATCATTGATGCCCAGAAAATGGCCCGTTATAATGTGTCCATAAACCAGATCATTGCATCTATTCAAAGAGCAAATCAGAATATTTCAGCGGGTATTCTGGGTATGGCCAAGAAAAATTATCGCATCAGGACCATAAGTCAGTTTCAAACCCCGGATGATGCCCTTGATGTGGTCATTTTTGATGATGGCATAAACAGGGTCTATCTAAGGGACGTGGCCCGGGTTGAAAAGGGTTATAAAAAAGAAGATGCATCAGTACTGCATAGCGGTGTACAGGTTGTTGTGGTTGCCGTGCGAAAGGAAAAGGGAGCCAATGTTCTGAGCATGACGGATGCCGTGGAAAAAGAGGTGAGTCATTTGAACAAAACGATACTTGCCGACAACGAGTTGATCTTGAAAATGGTTTATGATCAACGGCCATACATTCATACGGCCACCAACCTGGTTAAACGCAATATCCTCATCGGCAGCATTCTGGCAATTGGGGTTCTTCTCTTATTTTTAAGAAGTTTAAGGACCACATTGATCACGGGTATTGCCATTCCCATTTCTGCCATTGGATGCTTTGTTTTTCTATGGCTGCTGGGAAGGAACCTGAATGTTGTGAGTATGGCAGGGATTTCATTTGCAGTGGGCATGCTGGTGGATAATGCTATTGTGGTTCTGGAGAATATTGACAGGCACCGCAAGACAGGCAAAAATGCCTTTGATGCTGCCTATGAAGGGACAAAAGAGGTGTGGGGTGCAATTTTTGCATCCACAGCAACAACAGTGGCTGTCTTTTTGCCGGTCATCTTTATCCAGGAAGAGGCAGGGCAGTTATTCCGTGATATTGCCATTGCCATTACCTCTTCTATTTTCTTAAGCCTCATTGTTTCCATTTCAGTGATTCCAACCCTGTTTAATTTATTTTACAGGAAAAAGAACAATATCAGCAACGGGAGAATGCAGCAAAGTGTTGTAGGCCGGTTTCTGGCCGGTGTTATTTTGAAACTGAGTACCTTTTGCATGAAAAACACCCTTACCCGGCTGGCAACTATTATTTTGTTTACAAGCCTTTCCATTGGTTTGACTTCCTATCTTTTGCCAAGTGCTGAATATCTACCCCAGGGCAATAGAAACCTTATTTTAAATATTCTCATCCCGCCGCCGGGGTATTCCGTAGAAAAACTCAAAAGCATGGGCAAAAATATATACAAAGCAACGGAACCCTATTTCAAGGAAGATGGCAAAGATGGTTTTCCCATGATTAAACATATGTTTTTTGTGGGTGCAGATCGTATCACCCTCTTTGGAGGGATTAGTACCCATGAAACCCGTGCCAGTGAGCTGATTCCCCTTTTTAGGAGGGTAATGAGCTCAATCCCCGGCGTTTTTGGTGTCAGTATCCAGGCGGGGATTTTTGAGTCTGGTATTGGTAAAGGAAGAACAGTGGATGTCAATATTTCAGGAAATGGTATGGATGATATTATCCAGGCGGCATACGCTCTTTTCGGGACCATAACCAAAAAAATGGAAAACACCCAGGTTCGCCCCGTACCAAGCCTTGAAGCCAGTTATCCTGAAGTGAAAATTGTTCCAAACAGGGAAAAACTGGCTGCCAATGGTCTGACGGCCCGGGAACTGGGTATTTATGTGGATATCCTGATGGATGGCCGTAAAATTGAGGAATACCGCCCCGAGGGAATCAAACAGCTTGACCTGGTACTCAAAGGCAGGCCTTCTTTTGGCAGTTCGCCGGAAGATATTTTGAATAGTACCATTGTCAACAGATTTGGAGACCTGATCAGGGTCAGAGATGTGGCAGGGATTGAATATGGCCAGGGTATGCCCCAGATAAACCACCTGGAGCGGGACCGCAACATTACCCTTCAGGTTACGCCACCCGCTGACCTTGCTCTGCAGACTGCCATGGAGTTGATTGAAAATGATATTCTCCCTGCTCTGGAAAAAACAGGAAAACTTAAAAATGTCAATGTGAGCGTTGGCGGTAATGCAGACAAACTTGTGGAGACACGGCAGGCCCTTCAGTGGAACCTTCTTCTGGCTTTGGTCATTACCTATCTTTTGATGGCGGCTCTGTTTGAAAACTTTTTGTATCCTTTTATCATTCTTTTCACTATACCTCTGGCTGCAGCCGGCGGTTTAGTCGGACTTTTTGCCGTTAACAAATTTATTGCTCCCCAGGGTTTTGATGTCCTGAGCATGCTGGGATTTATTATTTTAATCGGTACTGTGGTAAACAATGCAATTCTCATTGTTCACCAGTCATTAAATAATGTCCGCTATAATGGACTTATTGGAAAACACGCAGTGGCAGATGCTGTGAAAACCCGTATCAGACCCATTTTTATGAGCGCTTCAACCAGCCTTCTGGCCATGCTGCCTATGGTATTGTCAACGGGATCGGGCAGCGAGCTGTATCGGGGCTTAGGTTCTATTTTGCTCGGAGGCCTTGCCATGTCAACTGTTTTTACCCTTTTTGTAATCCCTTCTCTGCTGGTTTTTGTTATTGGTTTTGAAACCAATAAAATCAAGAACCCGGTACAGCTCTCTTGACCTTAATGGAAAAATTATTTATCCTGTGAAGTAAGATAATCTTTTATTCAAAGAGAAACACTTAAATGAAACCAACTAATATCTTTATTTTTATTCTACTCCTGTCTTTTATGCTTTTTTCGGGAGATCTGTCATATGCTTCCCAGAAAAAACAAAAAGTCTATATCATTCCTGTTGCAGGGACTGTGGAACCGGGCATGGCAGCCTATGTTAAAAGGGCTCTGGAAGAGATCAAAGATGAAACCGATGCTGTTTTTGTTTTTAAAATGGATACATTTGGCGGCAGAGTGGATGCGGCCCTGGAGATTGTGGACACAATTTCTAATATCCCAAAGGGGAAAACCATAGCATTTGTTGAAAAAAGGGCCATTTCCGCCGGTGCCCTGATAGCGCTTTCCTCAAATCTTTTATTTATGAAAGAAAATACCATCATTGGAGATTGCGCACCCATTATCCAGACCCAGGAAGGTCAGAAAATGGCTGGAGAAAAAATTCAAACAGTTCTCAGGGCAAAATTTCGTGCCCTGGCAAAGAAAAATAATTATCCCGTTGTTCTGGCAGAATCCATGGTCACCATTGATATGGAAGTCTACAGAGTGGTGATGGACGGCCATACGAGTTTTATGGATAAAAAAGCCTATGATGATCTGACGGAAGATGAAAAAAAAAAGATCAGTTCTAAAAAGACGATTATTGCCAAGGGAGAGCTTTTAACCATGGATGATGAAGAAGCCGTTGACCTTGGGTTTTCTCAAAAAAGTGTTAAAGACATAGATGAAGTGCTCTCAATTTTAGGCTATAAATCACCTGAGATCATTACTATTGAAGAATCCTGGTCTGAAACTTTTGTAAGGTTTTTGCAGCCGTTTTTACCAATACTTATGCTCATCGGAATCGGTGCCATATATACGGAAATTAAGGCCCCGGGGTTTGGTATCCCGGGAATTGCCGGAATTATATGTCTTGGCCTGGTCTTTTTTGGTCAATACCTGGTGGGTCTTGCCGACTATACGGAATTGCTGCTACTGATGATCGGTGTTCTGCTTCTTGGTGTGGAGGTGTTTGTCCTTCCCGGATTCGGTGTGGCAGGTATTTCAGGTTTGATTGTGATTGCGGCAGGTCTTGTTCTATCTTTTCAGGGGTTTGTGATTCCAGATCCGTCCTTTCCCTGGGAAGGCGCCTTATTGATGAAAAATCTGGCCCAGGTGCTGGGTTCTTTTATGTTTGCCTTTTTAATTTCTTTGTTCATGATTCGGTTTGTTTTGCCAAGGGTTTCAAAAATATTCAAAGGGCCCTATCTTGAGGAAACCTTATCTTACTCCCATGTTGACGTCACAACAGAGTTAGGTTTGAAACCGGGAGATACAGGGATTGCCCATTCATTTCTTCGCCCGTCAGGCAAGATAATGATAAACAATAAAAAAATCGATGCCATCACCCAAGGTGAATTTATTGAACAGGGAACACCTGTTATGATTGACAAGATAGAACAGAATCGTGTAGTTGTTAAACCTAATTATCCTGAAATGTAAAGGCTTGGAATGAAACCCTATATTTTACCCATTATTCTTCAAGTGATCGGAATTCTGGTTGTCTTTGCCGAGATTTTTATACCATCCTTTGGGCTGTTGACCGCAATTGCTCTTGCCGTATTTTTTTATTCCATATACCTTGTGTTCACAACCATATCCACAACAGCCGGGATGATTTTAACTGGTCTGGATATTGCGCTGGCACCTTTTTTTATTGTTTTCGGGATGAAGATGCTGGCCAGATCGTCATTGTCCCTGAAGCGGGAATTATCAAAACAGGCCGGGGTGGTTTCACAAATACAGGGGCTTGAAGGTTACATGCACATGACAGGAAGATCTGTAACCGATCTTCGACCTGCCGGCATTGCAGAGATTGATTCTCAGCGCCTGGATGTGGTGACGGATGGGGAGTATATTGACGTTGATACGCCCATTGTTGTGATCGGCGTCAAGGGAAACCGGATTATCGTAGAAAAAACTCTAATATAGGAGATAGGTTCAATGGATTTTATGTTTATTTTGTTAATTATTGCAGGTGTTATAGGCCTGGTGCTGTTTTACTTTATTTTTTCATATCTGGGCCTGTGGTTACAGGCTTTGGTGTCTGGTGCAAAGGTAGGGCTGCTCAATATTATTTTCATGCGGCTCAGGAAGGTTCCGGCAAAACTGATTGTTGAATCCAAAATCATGGCCGTCAAAGCCGGCATTGAAATTCCCACGGACAGTCTTGAATCCCATTTTCTTGCCGGTGGTAATGTCAGCCGGGTTGTCCAGGCACTTATTGCAGCAGACAAGGCCAATATTGACCTGCCCTTTAACCGGGCTGTTGCCATAGATCTTGCCGGCCGGGATGTACTTGAGGCAGTGAGGATGTCTGTTAATCCAAAGGTTATTGAGACCCCGCTTGTAGCTGCCATGGCAAAGGATGGTATCCAGTTAAAGGCCATTTCAAGGGTCACTGTTCGGGCCAATATTGATCGCCTTGTGGGCGGGGCAGGAGAAGAAACCATTCTCGCGAGGGTGGGAGAGGGTATTGTCACAACCATCGGATCAGCCAAAAACCACAAAGAAGTGCTTGAAAATCCAGATATGATATCAAAAACCGTTCTGAAAAAAGGCCTGGATGCAGGAACAGCCTATGAAATTTTATCCATTGATATCGCTGATGTGGATGTGGGCAAAAATATCGGAGCTGAACTTGAAACGGATCGGGCAGAGGCAGACAAGAAGATTGCCCAGGCAAAAGCCGAGGAAAAGCGTGCCATGGCCTATGCCCAGGAGCAGGAGATGAAAGCCCGTGTCCAGGAAATGCGGGCCAAGGTGGTGGAAGCCGAGGCCCAGGTTCCCCTGGCAATGGCAGAAGCCTTTAGAAGCGGTAATATGGGGATCATGGATTATTACAGGATGCAGAATATTTCCGCAGACACCAAAATGAGAGACCAGATTGCAACACCTGAGTCAGACTCAGACCCAGACCTTAAGAAATAATTCAAACAAACCGGTCCCTTCACCTTTTCAAAGGGAGGGGACCGGTGCCTCATAAAGGATTGACCCATGGATTTTGATTCAATCATACCGCTTCTTTTTGTTATTGCCTTTTTTGTCTTGCCTTCACTTTTAAAACAGATTATGGCCAGAAAGAAAAAGACAGGTGACCCAAAAATCATCAAAAAAAATCCGTCTATATTTGACCGGATAGGTGAGAAAATTCAAAATTTTGTCAAGGATCTTGAAGAACAGGCCCAGCAGCAAAGACAAGGAATCAAGGAAAAGGATCAAGGCTGGGAAGAATTTGCTGAACATGAAAACACGCATTCTGACTTTGAAACTATAGAAGAAGATGCTGATTTTAAAGACCCTTCAACCATAGTCTCCCAAAAAAAGAGTGCTTTTGAAAAAGCTGTACCGTCGGAAAAAATAATTCCATCCAGGAAAAAAGAAATTTACAGTAAAGAACAAAAGTGCCAATTGTCACAAGGTCGTCGTTTGAAATCTGATCCATTGCAAAATGCAGTTATCTGGTCTGAAATTTTGTCCAAACCTTTGGCGTTAAAAAAAGAATAGTAACCGACGTAAAGTCGGAATTTTGCAGAGTAAATCGTTTTTTTAAAGCCTTTATGCAATTTTTTTTATGAAGTGATTCCGCTTAAAATACCGGATTGTGTCGGTCCCACAAAAGCAAGCCGCTGAATATTTTTTACATCGTGTGCTTTGAGCATATCTGTCAGCTGACGCTCTGAGTATGACTGACCATTGGGCGTTCCTAAAAACATATTGATGGAAAAAAGAGCCGGAAATAAGGGGCCGTCCATAGTGTCATTCAAGATAAATTCATGGATAAAAATTTTGCTTCCGGGTTTAAGAGCTAAAACAGCTTTTCGAATTATTTCTTGAGCTTGTTCAGAGCCTTCACCGTGAAGGATGTGGGATAGCCAGGCAGCATCAAAGGAATCAGGCTCAATAAATTCATCGTCAATATAATTTCCCGATAAAAAATCGATCCGGTCTGAAATATTAAATTTTTTAATTGTTTTTTCAGCAAAGGGGCGGGTGGTCTCAAGATCATAGACACAGGCCTTTAACCCAGGATTTGCAAGACAAAAATGAATGGCAAATGTCCCGGGGCCGCCGCCAAAATCAAGAAGCCGTTTACAACCTGACAGGTCCAGCTCTTTTGATAACCCGGGAGCTGCGGCCATGCCAATGTTAAACATGCCCATTAAAAAGCTCTCCCGCCGTTCTTCATCGGAAAATGAGGACCGTCTTCTGGTTTGCTTTCCCTCAATAATGGCCTTATCCATTTTATGCCATGACTCCATTAAATGATGGTGGTGCATGATCATAAATCCGAGATATTGGGGGGATTCTTTAGAAAGAAATGTTAAAGCCGGAAGAGAATTGGAATATTTTTTGCCATCTTTTACAAGGAGCTCTAATGCAGACAGGCTGTTTAAAAGCATGGTCAAACCCCTTTTGTCCACTTTCAGTTTTTTATTGATTTCATTGCAGGATAAGGCCTCTGATCCGATTGCCGTGAAAATATCAAGTTTTACTCCAGTATGAAGGGTGCATGTTTTCCAGTAATATCCTGACATTTCAAGAAGACTTCCCGGGTTCCAGTTAAATGATTCCATGTTGGCTCCTTTCCTTTTAAAAAAATGGGTACAATATTGCTTCGTCCATACCCGTTCAGACCAGTTTACCTTTCCATCGCCGACTGGGACAGGTTGACAGGCTCTATGTCGGGCTACACTTGTGGCGGAAAAACTTAGCTTCTCTCAAACACTTCCCGCCATTTAACGTTACACCCGACAGAGCCTGTATCAACAAGTCCCAAAATGCTCTTTCAAGGCAAACTGGCTTGAACTAGCTGCTTTGCCAATAATTACAATCCTTGTTGAGAATACTAACCAAATATTATTTACATGCGTTGGCCCTGTGGGGTCCATATTCTGCCTTGTTTTATTTAAATTTGAATAATAGATTCAATACGTAATTGATATCTGTTGATGTATGGCAGGCATTGACCTGGAACCGAATCGTTTCATCCCCCTTTGGAACAACCGGGAAGGCAAGCCCCACGACTAGAACACCGTTATTATAAAGATACTTGACAAGATTATGCGTTTGTTGAGTTTCCCTTACCATTAGTGGAACTACGGGATGTGGACCGGGAATGGATTCCAGTCCTAAGTTCTGCAACCCGTTGCGAAACTGGGTGGTTCGATCTTTCAGTGTTTTCAGCAATGTTAATCCCTCGTCACTGTCACAGATATCAATGGCAGCTATGGCTGCAGCACAGTCTGCCACGCTTAAAGGGTTGGTATAGATATAGGTGTCTGCTTTCTGGCGGACACATTCAATCAAGGCCTGGCTGCCGGCAATAAAACCTCCATTTACCCCGAATGCCTTACCAAAGGTACCGATAACGATATCCGGCCATGCATTGCAATAATCCGGAGTCCCCCGCCCTATATCTCCATAGGCCCCAATACCGTGGGAGTCATCCACTACAGTGATGATCCCATCCTTGAATTTTGATTCATATGCCCTGCAGATTTCAGCTATTTCATTGATGGGTGCAAAATCCCCTCGCATACTGAAAATCCCGTCAAAAATTACCACTACTCTTTCTATTTCAGGACTGATCTCATCCAGGCACCGTTTTAAGTCTGCCATGTCATTATGATTGTAAATCCCTTTGTTCTTACTGGGAATATTTGTGATGCGCATGGCCCGGATGATGCTGTTATGGTTTAGTTGATCCCCGATCCAATGTGTTTTCTTATTGGAGATACTCAAGGCCAGGCCACAATTTGACGTATAGGCCGAGTTAAATATTTTAGCCGCAGGCTTATTCACAAATGCTGAAATTCGTTTTTCCAAATCCGTATGGTGTATAAAAGTTCCGTCTATAAACCGGACAGCTCCCGGTCCCACTCCAAAATTGCGGGTTGCCTTGTCTGCCTCGGCCATAAGTTTTGGATGGTTGGATAATGAAAGGTAAGAATTTGAGTTCAATCGTATAAATTCTCTATCGCTGTCCTTGAGCCGATACCGGGGACCAATGTCTCCTTTGGCTGCAATATACCCTTCAATAACTCTTTCCGGTGATTTCATTCTGCCTTCTGAAGATAAACTTTCAAGTTCAATGTTTAGTGCCTTATCAAGTTTTTCTGTACTCATTGTTTATCCTCCAATAAAAAAATCAATATATTTTTAAGACTTGTATTTATTGTTTGGAAGTCAGTTCTTTAACGCCCGCCTCGCGTATAGCTATGATTTTATTCAAAACTTTTTCCTCTAAAGCAGCTACTTTATGATTTTCAAGTATATCGGCCAGGCGTTCCTGAATTCGTTCTGCCATATCTTTTTCCCCTTTTTCCTTCCAGAGTTCATATGGCTCGCGGGCCAGCAGTTTTGAACCCCATACAGCCTCACGACAATGATCCAGGGTGTGTTTATGAGCCAGATAATGGCCTCCGGGGCCGATATCTTCAATCACCTGACGAGCAATACTTTCCTCATCTATCCGGATACCTTTCATGAACTTGCGGGCCATTCCAATAGCTTCATTTCCCAATACCAGTTGCGCAGTTGAGCAGACCATAGCCTGATCAAGATATCCAACATCATGGATCAGGTTAAGTCCGGCAAGCGCCTGGGTGATGATGGAAAACCCGCTTTCAAGTCCGGCCTGGGCATCCAACACTTTTGAGTCGCTACACCCGGCATATCCCCAGGTTGGCAGCTCAAAGGATTGGGCGACTTCTGCCTGAGCACAGATTCCAAGGCTCATTTCCGGGTACCCAACGCCAAAAATACCTGATGACAGATTTAATATCTGGACATTTCCGCTAAGGCAAACCGGACATCCGGGTTGTCTTAACTGAGCCAATACCAGACACATCAATGACTCTGCAGTTATCATTGTGATAACGCCCGCCATTGTCACAGGGCCTGTGGCACCCATCTGGACGGCAGGACCGGGGACCTGGGGAATAAAATTGTCTGCAGCAGCAAATATACGATCAATTGTCTCGTCAGGCTGAACAAGTGGGCTAATTGGTTCAGGATAGACAGCAAGGAACGGCTTTTGTCTGAGTTTATCCATACCACCGGCAATTTCAGCAGCCATTTCAAAGACCAGCTGAGTCCCTCTGCCAGAATAACCCAGAAAGACCACAGGCTTAATCGTATTAGTAACAACGGCTTCAAAATCGTAAAGATCTGAAACAATTGAAGGAACATCCTGGGAAGATCCCATGGGCATAACCCAGTCAATGTTTTCGCAGGCATCTGCAACCAGTGCACCGATACCGATATCTTTAACCGTAGTGGGGTGAATCTCACCGGTTAAAGCATCTTTTGTCCTCGGGCTTCCAGTGGAGGTGCCATAGTAACTTTTACGGCCTTCTACTTCAAGAGCCCGATTACCTAAGCGATCATAAAGCGTAAAACCATTTGGTGCAGTAACCAGGCATTGTTTAACAATATACTCAGGAACTCTGACAAGTTCTCCTTCTACTACAGCACCTGCCTTTTTGAGCATATTTCTGGCTCCGGCATGCAATACCTTGAATCCTACGCTGTACATAATATCAAAAGCTGCACGCTTTATTTCAAAAATTTGATCTTCGGTTAAAACTTTTAAATACGGCTGGCCTGCCTGTGTTGATGCTGAGTTGATCATATTCTCTCCTCATGGCCTGAATTTTTATATTTAGTTAAAATAAAATCTATCTTTATGCAAAGCAATATGCATTTTAATTACATGGCTAACAAAGTAGTTTTTATGTGTCAAGTATTTTATCATAGTTAAATTTAGATATTATTCAAAAAAAGATCTTTTTTTTAATGAATAGAAAGTATATACATTGAATAATTATAGTTTAGGCGAAAAGATTTTGTTTATTTCCAATACAATGAAAAATTAAATTTTTTTGGAGGGAATATACGTGACATTAACTGATAGTAATTTGGATGATTTAGAAATACAGATCATAAAGACCTTGCAGATCGACGCAAGACGATCATTTAAAAGCATTGCAAAAGATCTGGACGTATCAGAAGGTACTATCGGCAATAGGGTGAACCGACTCGTGAAAAAAAATATCCTTAAGCTTGAGGCCCGTGTTAATCCTTTTGGCCTCACAAATAAAGTAGCGGCCTTGTTTGGTGTAAATTTAAAAACCAGATCTCATACCAAAATAGTCAAAGAAATAGAAAAATTGCCCCAGGTTACTTCAGTTTGGGTTACAACCGGCAAATATGATCTCTTTCTTGAAGTATTGGTTGATTCAATCAATGATTTGAATGATTTTATTTTTGACGGAGGATTAAGTAAAATTGAAAATATTTCTTTTACGGAAACTCATATTATGCTCCATTCTGATACCAAATATTTTAAAATTCCTTAAGGTAAGTTGAACAAATAGTTTCATGGTGCGTGCATAGGATAACATTTGCGAATGCACATTTAAGTGAGTTTAACAATTTAATATTGGATTTTGATTTAATTTGCTTTGAGCTATAGCATATTGTATGTTCAGCATATGTTAAATTTAATCAAAGATGATCCTGAGTTGGCCGAACTTGTTTACAATGAAGAAAATCGGCTTGAAACCACTTTAAATCTTATCGCAGCAGAGAACCATTCTCCACAATCAATTCTGGAGATTATGGGGTCCGTATTCAATACAAAGACCATTGAAGGGTATCCCGGAAAAAGGTTTCACGCTGGATGTATTCAGGCTGATATGGTTGAAACTCTGGCCATCGAAAGAGGGAAAAAACTTTTTAAGGCGGAATATATCAATGTTCAGCCTCACAGCGGCACATCAGCAAACCTGGCTGTTTATTTCAGTGTGCTGAAACCAGGAGACCGGATTCTTTCAATGAGCCTGCCCCACGGGGGCCATCTTTCCCATGGACACAAGGCCTCTATTACCAGCAAGTGCTTTGATTTCAGCCATTATAAAGTAAATCCTGATACCCAAATGATTGATTATGATCAGGTTAGACAAATGGCCCATTGCCTGACACCCAAAATGATTGTTGCCGGTGCCAGTTCATATCCAAGGCTGATTGATTATGAAAAAATGTCTCAAATTGCCAGGGAGGTATCTGCTTTTTTTCTAACTGATATGGCTCATTTGGCAGGTCTTGTGGCAGCTAAATTAATTCCCAGCCCTGTGCCTCATTCTGATTTTGTCACATTCACCTGTTACAAAACAATGATGGGTGGAAGAGGAGGTGTGATCCTCTGCAAAAAAGCTTTTGGGGAAAAAATAGATAAAGCAGTTTTTCCGGGATGCCAGGGCACAAGCGCCGTCAATCTTATGGCTGCAAAGGCGTTGATTTTCAATCTTGCCATGGAAGATAAATTTGT
Organism: Desulfobacula sp.; assembly: GCA_018645325.1. Classification (GTDB taxonomy): domain Bacteria; phylum Desulfobacterota; class Desulfobacteria; order Desulfobacterales; family Desulfobacteraceae; genus Desulfobacula. Next base: position 29,979 of record JABGOU010000002.1, on the reverse strand, counting down.
TCGAATACAGAAAAAAACTATTCAGAATGCAGGGATTATGGCCCGGGCATTAATGAAAAAAGGATACCATATTATCAGTGGAGGAACGGATAATCACCAGGTAGTGATTGATCTGACGGCAAAAGGGATTTCAGGTAAATCTGCTGAAGAGACTTTAGAATCTATAGGAATTATCTTGAATCGTAATGTAGTACCCAGGGATGAAAATATACCCGGCAAAGTCAGTGGCATCAGGCTGGGAAGCTCTGCAGTATCTGCAAGGGGGATGGGCGAGCCCCAGATGCAGAAAATTATTGAATTAATGGATATGGCATTAATGAATCAGACAAAAAAGGTAATATTAAATCAGGTCAAAGATATGGTATTAGATCTGTGCCGAGAATTTCCCATCAATGGGATAGTTTCAAAAGATAAATGAAAAAAGCGTGAAAGGACCGCACTTTGGTTCGGGGGTTGTTTTAGAAAATTTTTATTGTTGAAATATAGATAAAAGGCTTGGTAATTGATACAAAGGATCAATTAAAAAGGATTAAAAATATGGAAATCAATCCGGATTTTATTTCACCATGCGGACTTTATTGTGGAGTCTGTGCCATTTATATTGCACATCGCGATAATAACCAGAAATTTAAGGAAAGATTAGCAGGCCTTTATTCTGGAGAAGTTTTTGGCAAAGGAACGCTTCCAAATAGTGAATATCTATCAACAAAAGATATTCGATGCCGCGGCTGCTTATCTGATGATTTGTTTATGCATTGCAATCAATGTGAGATCAGGGACTGCACGAAAAAAAAGGGATATACGGGATGTCATCAATGCGATGAATTCCCCTGCCAGTATATTGAAAATTTTCCCATGACTATTGGAAAAAAGGTAATTTTACGATCTGTTCCATATAGACGAAAACACGGTACTAAAAAATGGGTTCAAGATGAAGAAGCCCGCTATTTTTGCCCTGAATGCGGTAATAAACTCTTCCGGGGTGTTGTAAAATGTAACCATTGTAAAACAAATCTGGACCAGGATTAGTTTTCTGGTTTATTAAAATATTTGTAATATGTTCTTATATAATCTTGACATAATTTAAATAGAAAGGGTATACAAGCCGTATCTCCTTTTGCAAGACTAAGATAAGGATAAGTCAATGAAAAATATCACTATATTTACTATTGTTGCCATATTGGTGTTTTTTACAAATGCATGGGCTCAACAGCAAGTAGGGTTATTAAAAAGTGTATCCGGTGATGTTAAAATCAAAAGAGGGGAATCTTTTGTAGAGGCGAATCAGGGTTTGCAGATTATGAACACTGACACTTTGATCACAAGCTACAACGGTTATGCCGGTATTATATTCGATGATGGAACCACCATAACAATAGGCCCGGAAACTGAATTTATTATCAACGACTATAAGTTTGAACCTGGAATTGAAGCATACGCTTTTTCAATGTATTTAAAAAAAGGGGCTGCCATCTACAATTCAGGAAAAATAGGAAAACTTTCTCCAGAGTCTGTGAATCTTTCCACACCAAGAGGATCAGTAGGTATCAGGGGTACACGATTCATTATTAAAGTTGATTAGAAGGAGATTATCATTATCCAATATCTTCATATTTTTTTTATTTTAATATTTCTTTGTGCCTGTGGGCCAAAAACCATAGTTATACTTTTACCGGATGACGATGGAAAAACAGGTTCCGTGGTCGTAAAAAGCCAAGGTTCATCAACAACACTTGATGCCCCTTACACTTATACAGAAGTCAGTGATGATAAATCGGATTTCCCAATCAAACCAATTGATAAAAAAAAGGTGACAGACGAATATCAACTCCTGTTAAACGCAGAGCCTGCAAAACCTGCACATTTCATACTTTATTTTGAAGAGAACTCCATCAATCTGACAAAAGAATCATTGACACTTATTCCAGAAATCCTGCAGGTTTCAAAAAAACGCAGTCCTTCAGAAATCTCTGTAATAGGGCATTCCGACACTATGGGATCTTCAGAACATAATAATATATTATCCTTGCAGCGAGCAGAAAATGTGGGAGAAATATTGAAAAAGCATGATACAAGCCTGAAAAAACTAAATATCAAATCTCATGGAGAAAATGATCTTTTGATAATAACCGGAGACAATGTACCTGAAAAAAAAAACAGAAGAGTTGAAATAATGATAAGATAATATCGAGGACTCTTTGAGAATAAATTTTAAAATTGATGAGGGGCAGTCAAAATCAGCACATTGGTTGATCTTGATATTTATAATTCTTATCTCTTTATTCTTTGGTTTTGGATCATATTCAAATAATACCTTTCTAAAAAGTTTAGACTTTTTCTTTTATGACCAGTTCATGAAAATCTCTGATTCAAAAGAGATATCAAATAAAATTACAATCATAGATATTGATGAAGCAAGTCTTTCAGCCATAGGGCAATGGCCATGGCCACGATACAGGTTAGCCCAGATTATAAAATCAGTATATGATATAGGGCCCAAGGCAATTGGACTTGATATTATTTTGCCGGAGCCGGATCGTACTTCATTAAAAAATATTCAGGCACAGTTTAAAAATGACTTTGATTTAAATCTTGAATTTACAGGAGCACCTTTAGCTTTAAGTGATAACGATGGGTATTTGGCTTATAATTTAAAACAAAGCAATATCGTCGGCGCAGGATATTTTTATTTTGATCATTTTAACAAAAAAATTATCCCAAAATACAACCCGTTTAAAATCACAGACAATTCCGGTTTACTTCATTTGCACAAAGCAACAGGAGTTTTGGGTAACACAGCTCAAATAGAAAATTCACTTGAATTTACGGGATTTATAAATAGCAAGCAGGATGAAGATGGCATCATACGCAAGACCCCATTATTGATTGAATTTCAAGGGGATATTTTTACGCATCTTTCTTTGTCCACTTTTCTGAAAGCAAATGGAATAAGGCAAGCACAAGTCTTAAAAGATCAATATGGCCCTTACATAAAAGCCGGCAAACATAAAATTCCTATTACAAAAGATGGATATATTCAGATGCGATTCAAAGGTCCTGCAAAGAGTTATAAATTTATATCTGCTGTGGATATTTTAAATAACAACTTCTTACAAGCTGATATCCAAAATAAAATTATTCTTATTGGCTCCTCTGCAGTCGGTTTAAACGATATCTACCATACTATTTACGATTCAAAATTCCCAGGCGTTGAAATTCATGCTGTAATCATAGACAATATTTATAAAAATCAGACTATTATAGAGCCGATTTGGAGGCAAAATTTAATTTTTGGAGTTTGCGTTGCAACGGGAATTTTTATGGCATTTCTGTTCTTTAATTCATCAGGCCCAACAGCACTTTTTTTTGGTACGCTTACTTGGATTTGTATAGCTTTTATTTCAAGTATTGTCTCCTATATGAAGTTATTAATATTTATTTCTCCCATCCAGCCTGGTTTAATAAGTATCAGCCTTTTTTCCTTTTTCTCCTTATTTCGCTATGCCATATCCAGAGAAGCTTCATTTCTCTGGTTAAAAAAACTTGAGGCCAACAAAAAAGAACTCCAAGAAGCTTTGAACAATCTTTTGACTACACAGGTAACTTATGGGGTCTACTGGATCCAGATACCAGAAGCCAAGCTTAATATTTTGTGCGGATGCCCAGGGGAAATCGTTAAGCATTTAATGATCAAAGGATATATAGCAAAAGTGTGCCAGGGAGATATATGTTTTGAAACCGGCCCCAATGCAATCCTTTTGTCAGATGTATTGGTTCAGAATGGCAGATTTTCAAATCTTTCTGAATTTCCCATATTACAAATTCTGTACAGGCAGGGACTCATCATACCCAACCATCCCAATAACAAGGGGGAAAAACCTATTTTAATCGGTACCCGGGAACAGGTGGAGTCCCAGAAACAATATATCTTTCGCGGTAATTTTGGCCTGGCAACAAAGCAGGAAATCCTTGAAACAGGGGTAAACAAATCTTTGGCCGATGAAATGATGCGGTTGAAAAATAAGTTCAGGTTTGGAATGGAACCATCCATTGAGGATCTTCTTGATTCTGTTATTGTTGGAAAAGAACCTGTAGAAATCAAAAACAAGGTGTTTGTCCAGAGACTCCGCCTCAATGTTTATGAATTTTCATATAAAGGCAGAACCACCCAGGTCAATTTGAATCTAGATTCAAAAGATACTTATACTTCTCCCTATTCACTTGGATACCATAAAATTAAAAGGGAGGATTTTGCAATAATCCACTCGGGCGAAGGGGATGGATGGAACATGTCCCAGCCCAGCATGGGAAGTATTATTTTTTTCAAAGGAGGAATTTATCTCATTGATTCGCCCCCAAATCTTCTTCACATACTAGAGTCCCTGGGAATTGATATCAGTGAAATTGTCGGTATTTTCCATACCCATGCCCATGATGACCACTTTGCCAGTCTTCCTGTTCTTCTGCAATCAGATCACAGGATCAAGTATTATGCTACACCACTGGTCAGGTCATCTGTCAGTAAAAAATTTTCAGCCCTCCTATCCCTTGATGAAAAGGCCTTGTCCAGGTTTTTTGATTTCCATGACCTTGAATTTGACAAATGGAATAATTGTGACGGCCTGGAAGTCAAACCTATTTTTTCTCCCCACCCTGTGGAGACCAATATCTTTATTTTCAGGGCTCTTGGGAATGCCGGCCACAAAACTTATGCTCATTATGCCGATATTATTTCCCTTGACCTGTTGTATGAAATGGTTGGAGATGACCCTGACAGTATCAGCCTGGATACCTACGATCATATCAAAGAGGCCTATCTCATGCCTGCAACTTTGAAAAAACTTGATGTAGGCGGTGGTATGATTCATGGGCAGGCCATGGATTTCAAACATGATATGTCTGAAAAAATCATTTTAGCCCACACTGAACAAGAATTGACGGATGAACAAAAGGAAATCGGATCAGAATCAAGTTTCGGCCAGTGCGACGTCCTTATCCCAAGTAGCAAAGATTATTTAATGAACTATTCCGCTCGATACTTTAAATCCTTTTTTCCTTCTCTTGATAAAAAAGATTTTACCCAGCTTTTGAACACACAGGTCATTGATTTTAACCCAGGCTCAATGATTTTGAAAAAAGGGGACGTACCTGAGCATCTATACCTTATTTTAACTGGCATAGTTGAATACATTGATGCGGGTTCAGATATTAAAAACAATCTTTCCAATGGTAGTTTTATAGGTGAATTCAATTTGTTTCAAGACAACTTGTCTTCAGGAGTATACAGGACCCTTTCCCATGTTTCCGCTCTCTGTTTTACCTTTGATTTTTTCCGCAGCTTTCTTGAGAAAAATCATATTTTTGATCAAACCGAAAAGATGTTTGCAAGGATTGATTTTTTAAAGTCAACCTGGCTTTTTGGTGAGGAAAGTTCCTATGCTGTCCAATATAAAATTGCCCAGAGCATAGAGGAGATTGAGCTAGATGAAAACACACCAGCTTTTGAACAGCAATCCTCTGGTCTCTATTTAATTAAAAAAGGAGAAATTCAGGTTAAAGACAATGACAATACTCTTTTGGAAACCTTGAAATCCGGAACATTTTTTGGAGAGAATCATTTTTTTGAGCCAGAGAAAACCAGTCTGCAATTTATAACCACCAAGCCCTGCCGATTATTTTTTATTACAGATCCAGGGTTATTGGAAATTCCCATTGTCCATTGGAAATTATTAGAGATATATGAAAAGCGCAGGAAAAAATTTGAATGGAGTTAATCCCAACCTAAAGAATTAATGGATAAATTTAATTTCTAAAAAGAACGAACCTTGCCCTTACCTCTATTGCAGAAGCAAAATCAATTCCCTGTGATTCAATTTTAAAAATATACTATTTCATTAATGCATTGGTGGCATTTTGTATCTGTTTTAAGTTGTATTGTTTTAGAATAGCCATACTCTCTTTGCCTGAAATACCTGAATATCCAAGAGAAAATATGGCGGAATTGGTTTCGGTTTCTCCAAGGAGAACCATTATATTGCCTTCATTTTCATTGCTGTCATGGGTATGCATTATCTTAAGTCCATCCATTTCAGAACTTTCAATTTTAATCCCACCCGAAGACATGTTCATTCCCTGAAATGAAGCCATTCCCATTTGCTGTGAAGTAACCATGATAGCTGCATCAATGGTATTGTCTCCTTTTTCATAGGATCGGGTAGCATTTAGCATTTTTACACCATTCATGTTCATCTCCATTTCCATAGCAGGTTCTGCCTCCCATCCAGATATGTCAATCAATGGTGTTTTTAAGGATTCGGCAGCAAAGAGTGGGGTATAAATCATTAACGAAAAAAGAAGGGTAATTAGAACATTCAAAGCAATTTTTGGGTATGATTTCACAATAGTCTCCTCAGTGATATTCATTTAAGTTGGGCTATCTCTATTTGATATGTTGCATCCATAATTTAGTATCTTTCATAACATAATATGTTCGTGCCCGTAAATAAAAATTGAAATATAATAAACGCAATGGCCAATAGCGGCGGCGGTTATCCGATTTGGCTTTTCGCAGCTGTTTTGAGTGGCTTGGCCATCGCTGTGGCTCTGCTATTGAGCAGTCATTGTTTTAGGAGGCAACGCTATAAGTATTTAAAACCGACAAACCGATTTTTTCAAGTCAAATGGGTGTAAAAAAGGGCCAGAAAAAAGGTATCAACAGAGCAGAAAGTACAACCACCATTATATTCAGCGGCAGTCCAAGTTTCATGTAATCTGAAAATCGGTACCGCCCTGGACCATACACAAGCAAATTGGTTTGATACCCGATGGGGGTTGCAAAACAGGCACTGGCTCCAAAGCAGATGCCGATTATAAAGGGCTTGGGATCTGCACCAAGTGATGCTGCAGTCGTTACGGCAATGGGCAGTAAAAGAACGGCCGTGGCATTATTGCTCAATATATGAGTGCAGAGACTGGAAAGAAGAATCACCCCGAAAAGAACTGTATCTGGATTCTTGCCGTCAAACAGGCTTAGAAATGCATCGGCATACAGCCTGGTTGCACCGGTCTTCTGCATGGCAAGCCCTAAGGCAATCGTGCCGACAATCAGCAACAGCACTTCGGATTCCAGGGAGCGGTAGGCATCTTTCAAGCGGAGGCAATGGGTGAGTGTCATTAAGAATACACCCGTGAGAGAACAGATAAGGATATCTGCAAAGCCGGTTGATGCAAAGAGCACCACGCCGACAAAGATAATCGCTGCCATTCGCGCTTTTTCCGTATCGATCATGGAATGGTGGATATCTTCAATCACAATAAACTCGTTGGAATTTCGTATTTTGGAAAGTTTTTCCCTGGGGCAGCGCACCAGTATGGTATCACCGATTTTAAGTTTTACCGATTTTATCTTTCGGTATGAATAATGGTGACGACGGCTCCGGATAGCGATAATCTTAATTTCCGGATCATTTTGAAGTTTGGTGGACAATAGTTTTTCCCGGAGTAATCTTGACATGGGCGGTACGATCAATTCAATAATCAGATCGTCCTTGAGGCCATGGCCGAAGGCCATGCCTTCCTCTCCATGTGCCAGTTCCAGGGTCTGCTTTTTCAGGCATAAAACAATATCTTCTGCCGATCCCTTAACCAGAAAAATATCCCCCTGTTTGATAGCAATCAGACTTCGGACAGGATCAAAGATATTTCCATTCCGAAACACCTCAATAACACTCAGGCCCAGTTGCTCCCGGGCATGTTCAATGATGTGTTCTTCACCGATCAGGGGACTGTTCCGGGAGACAATAAGTTCGGCAATATATCGGTTTAATTTGGTTTCATCCATTTCACAGACCGGAGCTGTCCGGCCGGGTAATATTCTGGGAGATATAAAAAATAAAAAAATACCACCAATAATTGCAATGGGAATGCCGACCCGGCTGAGTTCAAACATGGTAAGCGGTTCAAAGCCAAATTGTGTTGAAAGGTCACTGACAATAATGTTGGTGGACGTACCTATCAGGGTACAAGTGCCGGCAAGTATCGATACATAGGATATTGGAATCAATAGCTTGGATGGTGAAAAATCGCATTCGCAGCTGAGCCCCATAACAATGGGGATAAACAATACAACGACTGGCGTATTGTTGATAAAGGCTGAGGCTATAGCTACTGTTGAGAGGATAAGAATTATAGCACGGGTTTTGTTCCCTTTTGAAAAATGCAGAATGCGTTCACTGATAAACCCAACCGCTCCTGTCCGAATCAGAGCGTGAGTCAAAAGAAACATGGCCCCCACGGTGATAACGGCCGGGTTGGCAAAGCCTGAAATCGTCTCAGCAGGGCTTAGGATGCCCGTAATTGCCAGGGCAACCATTATGCCCATGGCTGTCTTATCAACTGCTATTATCTCAGTTATCAGAAGGCTTAATGATGCTATCAGAATAGCGGAAACAATTATAATATCCAGGGTCAGCTCAGGCATAATATATCCCGTCTTTGTCCAAGTTCGGCCAGACATTCCGTCAAAATATACTCTTTACTGAATATAAGCATTCTTTTTTCAATATACAAAGCAAAAAATCAAGATTGTATTAAATTTTTCAGTTGGGACCTAAAAATAATCCAGGATGAAAATCATTACCAAATGATTGGAAACGGTTCTACCATTCCAATTTTGAGTTAATTTTGAACGTAGTTTACCAGGAATCCGGCAAAGAAATTAAAATATATTGGTACAAATGCGCTATTTTTCAAATTATACTTTTGACAAAAAGTTAGGTTGTGCTTACTTTTTATGAAAATCTCGGTTTTTTGATTGAAAACAGCAGATTTTGCATATTATAAAAAACATTTTAATTGTGGAGGTGCCATGAAAAATATAAAAATTAAAGAAGTGATGACCCCCATTAATGAATATATTAATATTTGTGAAAATTAGACATTATATGATGTTTTCCACTTGATTGACACGGAAAACAACTCAAGCGGAACCGTTCATCGGGATCTAATTGTCATGGATGAATCAGGTGTTTTTAAGGGAAAAATCACCATGACAGATCTTTTCAGAGCGCTTGAGCCAAATTACAAACAGCTCGACACTCTTTCATCAAACGACACACTAACAAAAGAATATTTACTGGATGCTGTTAAAACATATGATTTATGGCTTGCTCCGGTTAGTGATCTATGTGAAAGAGGCAGTGGTGTTATGGTCAGTGAGGTCATGCACACACCCTTTAAAGATGAATATGTCCATGAAAACGATTCCCTGGAAATTGCGTTGCATAAATATGTCATGGGCAGCCATCAGCCGCTGATCGTTAGAGATGACGAGCAGGTAACGGGTATCCTTCGATTTGAGAAGCTGTTTGAAGTGATTAAAGATCATATGCTGACATGCAGATTAAGGGCCACAGGATAATAATTCATGCCACATCCAAATTATTGAACCGGCCCGATTTTATGCACAGTTTGTTTGATGAACCACAACACCACTGTCAGCATGATAAAAGGAAAGGACAAGTAGCCGAATTTTTTTTATAGATCTAAAAATATGTCCCAGCAACGGGAGGGACACAACCTGTTGCTTTCCTCCTTGTGCTGGGTAACGAGCTATTTGGGAATAAAAATAGACGTGGGTTGTGATTTTTTTGTTAAAATAGACCGGGGAAATCGCCTGCCCTCCAAATGAATTTTTTCTTCAATAATTTCGGATGACCCGTCTTGCTTTTCCCATTTTGGTCCGTTCAATTGAATCGGGTTTTACAAGATCGACACTTCCTTTAAAGTTCAAGGTATCTTTTATTTTTTGTTCAATTTTTAATTTCAGGTCAATCATTTTGTCAGCCGTGATATGTATACCGTGTTCCACTTTTATAGCAAGATCAGTGTACGGGGAGGGATGGTCCAGAATGATCTGAAACTCCCCCGTGACTTCTGGCACAATATCTTCCAGGACCATGGAAATTCCATTGGGGAACACATTGATACCCTTTACGTGGAGCATGTCATCGGCTCTTCCTACAATCTTGAACCGGAACCCTGTTCTGGAGCAATCACAGGGCCCTGTTTCAAGGACTTCCATGAGATCGGATGTACGATACCTGACAAGGGGCTGGGCTTCTTTTTTCAGATGGGTCAGAACCATTTCCCCGACAGCTCCCTGTGTAATCGGAATATCTTCCAATGTCGCAGGATCAATTAACTGGACAAGCAGTGCACCCTGCCCCAGAAAATGAAGCTTGTAATTGCCCTGGCAAACGGAAGCAAAATTGCACAGAACATCTGAAACCCCATAGTTGGCGTTCTGAGCCTTCATCCCCCAGGTGGATTCTATTCGCTGCCTGTATACGGGATTATCAAGCCCTGGCTCTCCCCCAAACAATCCTATCTCCAAACCCAGTTCTCTTGGATCCATATTAAAATCATTTTTAGCTACTTTTTCCAGGTGTTTGGGGTAAGAAGGGGTGGATGAGATGACATTGATTCCCGCATCTTTAATGACCTGTATCAATTGTTTGGCATTGCCCACTCCAAAGGGAATAACAGTGGCTCCGGTTGCCTCCAGGTTTGCATGATCAGTATAACCGCCCATCCACATGCAATAATTCAGGCAGTGGACGACACGGTGATTGGGTCGCAGCCCTGCTGCCCAGAATGCCCTTGCCCCGCAATTGTGAGTCAGGTCCAGATCATTTTTTGTCAACGCTGTATAGATAAATTTGCCGGTGATACCGGATGTTCTATGGACGCGGTTGACTTTTTCAGCAGGTGCTGCCAAAAAATCACCAAATGGTGCCAGTCTTTTCTGGGAATTTCGCAGCTCCTGTTTGGTGGTAAAGGGAAGCATGGCAAGATCCTGTACATGATTTATTTTATCTTTTGTAATGCCTGCTTTTGCATATTTATCCCGGTACATTGTACTTTTTTCGAATACATATTCAATCTGGTCGGAAAGAAGGCGTTTCTCCATTTTTTCCTGGTCAGTTAAAGATATGGATTCCATATCTGGATTAAACATTGTCTGTTCCATCTTCCTCTCCTATGGCACCTTATTTTTTGTCCATTTCTTTTAGTCTTTTTTCCACAAATTCTGTTCCGCTTTGAGCGCAGATGAGTAAATGGCTTTTTTCAAGCTCCAGGATCTGATCAAAACTGGCCTCCATGCCCTGATCAATTGCAGTTCGTGACAGGTTGACGGCAAGGGGGGATCGACTGGCTATTTTTTTTGCCATGATCATTGATTCATCCATAAGATTTTTCAATGGCACCACCTTGTTGACAAGGCCTATTTTTAAAGCTTCTGCCGCATCAATAAAATCGCCTGTAAATATCAGTTCCTTGGCCTTACCGAGCCCCACAAGATGAGTGAGGATCTTTGTGCCGGCATTGGTGACAGTCATCCCCACCGTGGTTTCGGGAAATCCAAACACGGCGGTTTCTGCTGCAATTCTGATATCGCACCCCATGGCATATTCGCTCCCACCGCCCAGGGCATATCCGGGCACAGCCGCAATAATGGGTTTGCCCAGTTTCATGGTCATTCTCTGGATTTCCTGGAGCCTTTCCGCTTCATCCACCCATTGTTCAAAGCTTTTGCCTGAAGCCGTATCTTTTAGATCTTCGCCCGCACAAAAGGCGGTTCCCGCTCCAGTCAGGATAATTACACGGGCATTTGTATCCTGTTTTGCCCTGTCAAGCTGTGCCATAAACCCTTTCAGTAGATCAATATTAATAGCATTGAGGCGGTGGGGGCGGTTAAGAGTAATAATTCCAACATTTTCGTTACAATGGTACAATACGGTTTCATTTTCCATGGTTACATCCTCAAAATTGAGTTATTAAAAATTATATCAAATAAAATTAAATCAAGCCCAGGTATATAGTACCTGATCGGAAGAATCAGATACAATGCACAGAATATCATGCAATATCCCGTCGTGACGATTCTCTTAACAACTTTGTTACAACAAGTTCTTCATATATACTGGAAATCTGGTTTCCGGACAGACGTCCTTTTGGTTTGAACCAGCCGGCCACGGCCGTGCACATGGTGAGTATTGCATAGGATATCACCTTGGCATCCCCGGATGCAAAATATCCCTGGTCAATTCCTTGAATAATCATATCCTGGAATTTTTTTTCATAGGCATCCCTTTGGATTACAAAGGCCTTATAATTGCTTGCAGTAAGCCCTCTGAGTTCACTGTCGGAGATTAACACCTCTTTTTGACGATCACAATGGAATTTGACGTGTGCTCTTACTGCGGCCCGCATTCTGTTATCAATATTTTCAATTCCTTTAAGGCAGGTCTCTATATAGGCTGTTAATTCTTTCATTGTTGTCATTAGAATATCAAAAAGGATGTCTTCCTTGCTGTCGTAATGATAATAGATACTGGCTTTTTGTATGCTGCTGTCAAGTGCTATACTGCTCATGGCCGTGGCAAAGTAACTTTTTTTATAAAACAAATTAATAGCGGCTTTTTTGATAATTTCTTTTGTGGCATTCACAGATAAGTTCCTTATTTGTTTCGGTGCTAAATGCTTAACCTCCTGCAAATATCCATCAGACAGGGCTTTAGGGATAACTTTTTTTACGGGCTGAACAATTACAATTATTGATATATTAAAAGTTTAAATTGAAATATATCTACCTATCGTACGGTAGATTTTATATATTAGCTGGGATTTTATTTGTCAATAGAATTCTTAAATTTTGCTCTGGAATTAAGGACCGCAAATTTTATAAAGTAAACGAAATTGCTTGTCTTTTGGCCTATCTACTGCGTTGCATCAAAGGCCAAATAGGCCTGCTTGCGGGTTTATCTTTCAAGGTGCCTTTATAAATTCAACATATTTTCAAGGGCAGTAAAAGCATCCTTTTTTATAGCTTCATCAATGGTAACAATATTTTCTTTTCCAATGTTTTCAAGGCAGCTTAAAAGATTATTTAAATTGATTTTATACATATTGGGACACAGTGAGTCTTTTAATGGGAGTATTTTTTTGTCTGGATATTCCGTGACAAGCCTCTTGATCAGATTGATCTCCGTTCCAATGATAATGGTTGAGCCCTTTGGAGCCTCGTCCACATAGTTAACGATAAAACTTGTGGAACCCACTGCATCTGAAGCTCTGACAACCTCCTGGGTGCATTCCGGGTGTACAACAATTTTTGCATCGGGGAAGTTTTTTCTCATGTTATCAATCTCATGGGTTGTAAACCGGGTATGAACCAGGCAATATCCTTTCCATAAAAAAACTTTTGCTTTTTTAATATCCTGTTCCGTATTTCCACCCAATGGTTTTTCAGGGTCCCACACAATCATTTCATTTGAAGGGATGCCCAGATTGTTCCCTGTATTTCTGCCCAGATGTTCATCTGGGAAAAAAAAGATTTTTTCTCTTTGCTTAAATGCCCACTCAAAGGCTTTGGGTGCGTTGGACGAGGTGCAGACAGCGCCATTGTTTTTTCCGCAATGAGCCTTGATAAAGGCATCAGAGTTCATGTAAACCAAAGGTGTTACACTATTTTTTCCAACAATGGCTGTTACTTCATTCCAGGCTTTTTCAACCAGGTAGGAATCCGCCATGTCCGCCATCCAGCAACCTGCATCCATATCAGGAATTTGCACTGTCTGGTGATCTTTAGCAAGAATAGCTGCACTTTCCGCCATAAAATGAACTCCGCAAAAAACAATATATTTCGCATTCTCATCCTGGGCAGCTCTTTGGGAAAGGCCGAAAGAGTCTCCCCTGTGGTCTCCTAAATCAACGATTTCTTTTCTTTGATAATGATGGGTTAAGATGACAAGCTGATTTCCAAGTTTTTGTTTGATGTTGATAATTTTATCAATCATGTCTTTGTTAGCTTCTATGTCTGTCATGTTTATTCCTTACCAATTAAAAATATGCCATAGGTGGCAAACAGGTTGGGCAAAAAAGTTACCATTTTGCCATGGTGTTGAGTTCTTGTTGTGTTAATAGCAGCCTTTTTCAGAATTTTGAATCCGACTTGGTTAGAAAATTTTTGAAAATCGTTCAAGCTTAACACCCTTATATTAGGTGTATCATGCCATGAATATGGAAGCTGCCTGGTCACAGGGGCACGGCCGGTAAATGCCAAATGCATGCGGACATTTATATGACCAAAGTTGGGAAAACTGACTACACCCATTTTTGCAATCCGCATCATGGAATGGATCAGGTTAGACGGTTCATAGACCTGCTGAAGAGTCTGGGAACATATGGCATAGTCAAAGGCATTGTCAGGGTAATCTTCCATTTCTTCATTAATATCCCCCTGTAAAACCGAGATTCCCTTTTCAATACATTTTACTACCTTTGATTCTTCAATTTCTATGCCCCTTTCCTGGACATTTTTTTCTTTTTTAAGCCAGTAAAGAAGATCTCCTTCACCACAACCCAGGCCCAGTACTTTTGATTCAGGCTCAATCCATGAAGCAATGATTTTCAGGTCATATCTAAGTTTCTCAGGTTTCATTGGAAGCACTCCTTAAAAATCCTCTAATCAGATTATCAAGTCTGTCATTGGGGAGTAAAAAGGCATCGTGTCCCCATTGGGCATCAATTTCACAAAAGCTGACATCCATGTTGCTTTTTTTCATGGCTTTGACCATTTCTTTTGACTGATATGTAGGATAGAGCCAGTCAGAAGTATAAGATACAACGAGAAATTTTGATTTGCATTTTGAAAAGGCATTTACAAGAGAGCCTGAACCATATTGTCCTGCCAGGTCAAAATAATCTGCAGCTTTGGTGATATACAAAAAAGAATTGGCATCAAAACGCTCAATAAATTTGTTGCCCTGGTGCTGAAGATAGCTTTCCACCTGGAACTCTGCACCAAATTCAAAGCTTAAGGCAGATCTGTTTTGAAGTTTGCGTCCAAATTTCAGTCGCATGGACTCATCGGAAAGATATGTGATATGTCCTATCATCCTGGCAATGGCAAGACCCATATCAGGCTTCTTACCCGAATAATAATGTCCCTGATTCCAATTGGGATCAGCCATAATAGCCTGTCTTGCAACTTCATTAAACGCAATGGCCAAAGCCGAATGTTTTGTAGTTGTTGCAAGGGGAATGGCGGATTTAACCATATCCGGATATCGAACACACCATTCAAGCACCTGCATGCCTCCGACTGATCCGCCGATCAATGATAAAATGGATTTAATTTTCAAATGATCTATCAAGGCCTTTTGGGTTTCAACCATATCGCCAACGGTTATATGCGGAAAAAGGGTTCCATATTCTTTGTCAGTTTCAGGGTTTATGGATGAAGGACCCGTTGATCCGGCGCAGGAGCCGATAATATTGGAGCAGATCACAAAGTACTTGTCCGTATCTATCCCTTTTCCCGGACCCACCATGATATCCCACCAGCCCGGCTTGGTATCCTTTGGATCATAATACCCAGCCACGTGTGAATCTCCGGAAAGTGCATGGAGTACGAGAATAACATTGCTCTTTTCCGGATTCAAGGTACCGCAGGTTTCATAGGCAATGATTACAGGGCCGATACTGGACTTGCTTTCAAGATTCAGCAGGTCAGGAGGCTCAGCAAAGGTAAAAAATTGTTTTGCAACAATGCCGACGCTGCCCCCGGTCTGGTTTTGTTCAATATATTCGCTCATCAGCTCAACCTTTTCCTAAACAGAATCCAATGCCTGTGCAAGATCATTGCAGATATCTTCAACATGTTCGACTCCAAGGGAAAATCTTAACAGCTGGGGATCGGCAAGCTGATTTTTAAGATCTTCAGGAAAGGATACGTACTGGGAAGAGTAGGGGTGGATAATCAGGGTTTTACAGTCCCCGAGATTGGCTATGTTTAAAATCATTTCAAGATTATCTATGAGCCTGAAGCAGGCATCCTGATCCTTTAGGCCAAAGGTAAGCATTGCACCAAATCCTTTGTTGTTAAACTGGATTTTGGCAATTTCATGGCAATTATGATCTTTAAACCCTGGAAAATTTACCCATTCAACTTTTGGTTGTTCTTTTAGAAAGGCAGCAACCTTTATGGCATTTTCCATATGGCGTTCCATTCGCAGGCCCAAAGTGTTTAGTCCTATTGCGGTAAGATAGGAATGCAAGGGAGCTGGGGTTGTTCCAAAATTGATATGATGCTCTTTGAACAGTCTGTGGAGAAACGCAAGATTTCCCTTTTGCTCAACAAAAGGAGCAAAATCAGAAAATTTTTCATTGGCCCAGTTAAAGTTTCCGGCATCCACTACCACACCCCCCAGGGCTCCGCCGTGTCCTGACAGATATTTAGTGGTTGAATGCAATACAATATCCGCCCCAAGTTCAATGGGCCTGCAAAGCCAGGGAGAAGCCAGTGTATTATCAATAAGAAGCGGGATGCCGTTTGAGTGGGCAATCTGGGAAATGCTTTTGATATCGGCAATTTCCATGCCTGGATTTGTAATGGTTTCCATATACACAAATCGTGTCTTTTCATTGATGGCCTGCTCAATATCTTCAAGACGTAAGGGGTCAACAAGCTTTACATTAATCCCGTATTTTTTAAAGACAGCTGTAAAAAGAGCATAGGACGACATGAATAATGCTTTACTGGCTACAAATTCATCTCCAGAACGAAGCAGGGTCATGCAGGCATTGTTAATGGCAGCCATGCCGGAACCTGTTACAACAGCTCCTGCTCCTGATTCCAAGGAAGCCAGCTTTTGTTCAAGAAACCTGCTTGTGGGATTACTCAGCCTCATATAAATATGTTCCTGGGTTTGACCTGCAAATGTTTTACTCAGGCTTTCCGCGCTTTCATGGTAATGGGCAGCATTTTGAAAAATAGGCGGGAGAGTTGCGCCTTTCCATGGAGTATCTTTTAATCCTTCATGAATTGCTCTTGTTTCAAAATGATAATCAATTTTTTTGTTCATGCGGCTCCCCTTTAATGCATCTATTAGTTTTAAGAAACTTTAAATATTACATTGTGGTATGTGTTTGTCAATATTTACTTTGTGTTCGCTTCAATAAATTATGTGACATTCTATTGGAAAAATAGTATACTAAATTCATATGTTATTGAATCTATAAATGATTTTGTTTCTCTAACAGATTTCATGACAATAATGGTCTGAATTATTCTCTTCTTTTTTCTCTATTAAAGACTCAGAAACCTTAGTTTAGATATCATGTTGAACCGGTAATGCAGCCCCTGACCCCCGCAGTATATTATAGAGAGGTTTTTATAAATTGCAGGATAAGATGTCAGCCTTAAAACAGGCTGAAAAGGAGGAAGTAATGAATATTAAACAAATATTAAACCCTGTTGACGGGTCAGAGCATTCAATCCATTCAACACGGTATGCCATTGATCTTGCAAAACTTTTAGATGCTAAAATCATCTTGATGCATTGCCATGCAAGATTCCCTATTGTCCTGTCAGAGCCCTATTTTCAGCAGGCAATTAATGAAATCAGCAAAACAAGTGAAGAGCTTGTTGAACCATTTATAAAAATTCTTGAAAAAGCAGATGTTAAATTTGATATTCGTATTCTTGAAGGGACTCCTGGAAACAAAATACCGGAAGTGGCAAGAATCGAGAAAATAGACTTGATTGTAATGGGATCAAGAGGGGTTACTGATTTTACAGGATTGCTTCTCGGCAGCGTTGCCCACCAGGTGCTAAACAAAGCAGACTGTCCTGTTTTTATTACAAAATAGGAAGGATAAAGATTCAATAACCATATAGGCTGTCTCAATAATGGATGTTTAATCATACCGGGTTATTCTTCAGGGCAATCGCAGGTAACTTTTTTATGATTACTCCATACCCGTTCAGGTCAGTTTACCTTTCCTTCGCTGGATGGGACATGTTGACATGCTTTATGTCGGGCTACACTTGTGGCGGAAAAACTCGTTTCACTCAGACAGTTCCCGCCACTTAACGTTACACCCGACAGAGCCTGTAGCAACAAGACCCAAAATGCTCATCCAAGATAACCTGACCTGAACTAGTTGCTGTGACGACAATTACAATCATTGTAGCGGATAACAGAGCAAAATATTGTTTACATGCGATTGCCCTGAGGTATTCTTTTTATCATATTGACAAATGTCTGCATTGTTTTTATTACAGATGTTGTTGGTGTTACAATGAGATTTTACGACTAGCAAAAAGAAATATTATTCAATTTTAAAATAGAGGCAGATACTTATGGTTTTATTGGCGCTCTTTTATCTTTTTTTCCCTGTTATTGTTATCATGATGTGCCTGAGGTTTGAAAAAGTGAATAAAATTGGTGCCGTATTTGTCTGCTATGTGGTTGGGGCTGTCCTGGGGAATTCTTTGAACCTGCCCAATGGTGTACCCGCACTTCAGGATACCTTAAGCAGTGCATCCGTTGCTGTTGCCCTTCCATTGCTTTTATTTTCCATGGATGTGAGAGCATGGCTGAAAACAGCAGGCAAGGCCATATTGTCCATGACAGGAGCAACCATTATCATCGTTGCCGTTGCAGGACTCGGAAGCGTGATTATTGCAGATCACGTGGAAGAAAGCTGGAAGATGGCCGGACTTGCCATCAGCGTGTATACGGGTGGAACCCCAAATATGGCTGCCATAAAAACAGCCCTTGATGTAGACCCGACAACCTATATCATCATGCACACCTATGATACATTGATCAGTCTGGTCTATATTATTTTCTGCATTACCATAGCGCAAAAGCTTTTGAATCGATTTTTACCCCGATTTGAAAAATTGAAAGATTGTATATCGGTCAATGAAGATGGCGAAACCGAGGATATTCATTCATACAGGAACATGTTGAATGCGCAAGTTTTCAAAAGGCTTGGCATTGCCCTGATTTTATCTTTTCTTATCCTTGGGACAGCCCTTGGCGCATCCGGACTTTTTCCCAAAGCATATTCAACGGCCATCACAATTTTATTGATCACTTCATTAGGCATTGGTGCTTCCTTTATTACAAAGGTCAGACAAATTGAGAAAACCTACCAGCTGGGCATGTATTTTATTCTCATTTTCTGTCTTGTGGTGGGATCAATGGCCAATATAAAGGATCTTATTCATATCAACTGGATACTGATGTCTTATATATCATTCTGCATCTTTGGAACTGTTGTTCTCCATGCAATTTTCTGTAAAATTTTTAAAATTGATACAGACACCTTTATTATTACATCCATATCCGCCATCTGTTCTCCACCTTTTGTTCCCGTTGTTGCCAATGCACTGAAAAATAAACAGATTATTTTGTCTGGACTTACCACGGGGATTATCGGCTATGCCATCGGCAATTACCTTGGAATCAGTTTTGCGTATATTTTTAAAATTATCATAGGTTAATCTTTATCTTTTTTTATATGGCCTGGAGAGAAAATGAGCACTATCCCTTTAATCGGTAAAGCATATGATGAAATTCTGGAAGAAATGGCATCTTTTCGCAGCAAGGATGCAGATTTTTTAAACGGGCGCACCTGGTCCCTGGTGTACCATTTAAACCATGAACACGATTCATTCTTAAAAAAGGCCCATAACCTTTATTTCAGTGAAAACGCCCTCAATCCAATGGCATTTAAAAGTCTTAAGCGCTTTGAACATGAGGTGGTTAAAATGACGGCAGACCTTTTAAACGGGGATGAAAATGTTGTGGGAACCATGACATCGGGGGGAACTGAATCATGCCTGCTGCCTGTAATGACTTACAGGGAACAGGCCAGATCAAAAAAAAGGTGGGGTAAATTTCAACCTGAAATAATCGCCCCTGAAAGTATCCATGTAGCCTGGGAAAAAGCAGCTAAATATTTTAATGTTAAAATGGTCAGCATTCCTTTAAAGGATGATTTTATGGTTGATTTGGATATCCTGAAAAAAAAAATCAGTAAGAATACTATCCTGATAACGGCATCAGCGCCCTCATACCCCCACGGGTTGATTGATCCTATAAAAGACATTGGTCTCATTGCCGATGAAAGAAACATTCCTTTTCATGTGGACGCCTGTCTTGGTGGATTTTTTCTGCCCTTTGCCGAACAGATCGGGTACCAGATTCCAGAATTTGATTTTCGATGTAAAGGCGTAACATCCATATCAGCGGATGTCCATAAATACGGTTTTGGGGCTAAGGGCGCATCTATACTGTTGTATAAAAACATGGCCCTTTTGAAACATCAGTTTTTTATTCATCAAAACTGGCCCGGAGGTGTTTTTGCTTCCCCGGCCCTTCTTGGAACCCGTCCCGGGGGCCCCATTGCTGCGGCATGGGCAGCAATGAATGCCATGGGGGAAAAGGGTTATCAGGATATGGCCCAAAAGGTAATGGTAACAACACAAAAATTGATCCAGGGTATTAATGATCTACAGGATTTAAAGGTAATGGGAAAACCGCAGATGAGTGTTTTTGCATATGCTTCCACAAATCCAAAGATTGATATTTTTGCGATTGGTGATGTCATGGAAGAAAAAGGCTGGCATATTGATCGCCTGCAAAGGCCCGAAGGCCTGCATGCAATGGTCACTCCTGCCCATGAGGCTGTGGCGGATCAATATCTTGTGGATTTAAAAGATTCTCTTGAGTTTGTAAAAAGCCATCCTGATTTGGCATCCAAAGGAAATGCCGCCATGTATGGCATGATAGCCAATGTTCCTTTCAGGGGATTGATTAAAAATCAGGTTGGAAAAATGATGGAAAAAATGTATGGTCCCGAGTGTGAAATGCCTATGGATAATCAGGGCAAAGAGTCATTGCCGGTTCGTATTGGCACCCGTATTTTAAAATGGATTTCCAAACGAAAATTTTATAAAAAATAGTGTAAATTAGTTTTTTGGAGTGGATAAATCAATGGTTAATTCATAAATGCCCTGTTCCATCCTGGCCTGGACGGGAAAATTTCCTTTTTCAAATACTTTGAGCATGGCCCGGTTGGATGCAAGAACATCAGCTGTCATACCCTGTGCTCCTCTTTCTTTGGCAAGCTTTGTAAGCATTTGATACAGATAGGTGGCAATACCATATCTCTGATAGGCTTCATCAACAACAAAAGCGACATCCACCAGAGGTTTGTTCTGATGTTTTACAAACCTGGCTTCAGCAATAATGTTCTGTTGTTCCGGGTCTCCAACAAGGGCAACAACAGATAACGTATCCCGGTAGTCAACATTTACATATTCCTGGATTTTTTCATGGGGCATGGTTTTTATGGGACTGAAATACCGATAGTAGATAGCCTTATCGGAAAACCGGTAAAATAATCGCCTCATCTGGTCTTCGTCAGAGGGTTTGATGGCCCGGAAACGAACATCAACTTTATCTTTGAATGTATGCCGGGTTTCAATATCAACAGGATAAAAATGAGCGCTGTCTGCCAGAAATATCTGGTCTTTATAAAGAAGATTGGCTTTTTTTGCCCCATCAACAAGTCTGGGCCTGTCCCCGGGATGGGCAATTTCAATGAGGGCCTGGGCTCTTTCCCTGATTGTTTTCCCCCTTAAGTGTGCAATTCCCTGTTCCGTTACCACAAGATCAATGGATTCGGGAAGGCTCAGTAAATCAGGAGCATTTTCAGAAGAAAGGCGGATATTGGGATTTCCCTGGCGGTTTCTGCTGGGAAGGGCGACAATGGTGTAGCCGCCACGGGAGATTTCCGCTCCGTTAAAAAAGTCGGCCATCTGTCCCGGGCCTGCAGTGACATGGCCTTTGCTGTTGTGAAGAATCACTCGGCATGAAAGATCAACCCTTCTTACCGGGATAATAAAGACGAACCGATGGTTTTGCCCTATTTCCAGGGGATGAAAAACTTTGTCAATGCTTTGAAATTCCACGATTGGGTTTTTATCAAGAAATTGCATTAATTTTTTACTGCCAAGGGCATAAGCAGTCAAGGACTTTCCCCTGAAAGGACCTTTTTTTCGATTGGTAACGGCACCGCTTTCAACAAGTTCCATTAATGCGTCAGTAAAAAACGGGGTATGAATTCCCAGGTCTTTTTTATTGGCAAGATGTTTGGGCAGGGCCTCGAAAATAGGACCAAAGGTAAAGGCCAGACAACTACCGTTTTCAATGACGGAGGCGACATTGGCGGCCAGTTTGTCAAATATCGGGTCTACAAGAAATCTAGGGAAATAAAAGGGAGGATCAAGGGATTCAATAACCATGTCAAAGGCATCAAAGGGAACAAAGGTATCCCCCAGGGTAAAAGGTATTTCCTGGTTGATTTCACCCACCACAAGATCAGCCTGCGCCATTGCTCTCCTTGCCACATCAACACCGACTCCCAGGCTGCAATATCCTGCTTTGTTGGGCGGTGTTATCTGAATAAAGGCAACATCAATGGGAATTTGTCCTTTTTTCATAAGCAAAGGTATGGCTGAAAATCGGGAGGGGACCAGATCCACCTGGCCGGCTGAGATGGCTTCGGCAGACACCCATCCGGAAAAAAAGGTTTTAAGACGATACCTTTTGGATTGTAAAGCCTTGTATGAAATGGCATCCCCGAAACTGACCAGCTGAATCAGGGTCAGGTCCTGAAGCCTGAATCCCTCTGCATGCATGAGACAGTTTACAAGGGTCCGGGGTTCTGCGGAACCAGTTCCGATGAAGATGTTCATCCCCGGATCAATTTTATTTAATACATCCCGGGGAGAAACTGTTTTTTTCTTCCATGATGGTTTATTTTTAAACAAAATAACTCCCATATCTTAAACGTATATCATCTGAACTCATAATTTTCATAGTAACATATAATATCAATAAGTGAATCTTTTTAAAGCATCCCTACAATTTTTTCCGATAATACAAGGTTAATATTTTGTTTGTCTATGCAGATCTATGACCCAAGTACAGGTGAACGGCGCAAAGCTGTAGCGATAGAAATATGATATTTTTGCTTGATATTACAGTAATACTGTAATACTGTATGTCCATAGTGTTAATTAAGAAAGGAGACAAAATGGAATTTGCAATTAATACAAGCAAACTGACAACGAAGAGTCAAGCCACTATACCTGGGCAGATCAGAAAATTATTGGGGCTGCATCCCGGCGATTCTGTGGCATTTGAAGTCAATGAAAACAAAAAGGTTATTATCCGCAAAGCAACACCAATTGATTTTGAATTTGCTAAAGCTCTTGAGGGTACACTTTCTGAATGGTCTTCTAAAAACGATGAAGAGGCATATTGTGGCTTATAAAATTTTTGACGTTGTTGTGGTTCCTTTTCCATTTACTGACCAAGATACGGATAAAAGACGGCCAGCTTTGGTGTTGTCAGACCATGCTCGATTTAATGATGAAACTCAAAATTGCGTTATGGCCATGATTACCAGTGCTAAAAATCCTGATTGGCCGCTTGATGCGAAAATAGGAGGTATCAAAAAAGCCGGGCTTCCTGCACCTTCTAAGGTTCGCATGAAATTGTTTACACTGGATAGTCGCCTTATTGTAAAAAAAATTGGTGGTCTTGCAGTCAAAGATCAAAAGATTGTGAAAAAAAATCTTAAAAAATTAATGAATCTTGAGACAGAAGAGGAATTATGAAACACGTTTATAGCTGCACAGGGCATGTATTGAAAATCCCGAATATCACAGCCAGCCAGGGAGCATATTTGTTTGATGATAAGGGAAAGCGCTATATGGACTTAGAATCGGGAGTCTGGTGCATTTCCATGGGACACACAAATGAGCGCATTAACAAGACCATAACAAAGCAAATGGGTTCATTAATGCATGCTGGTTTTTGTTATTCCAGCAGTATCCTGGAAGAATCCGCCAAATCAATCCTGGAGATCACTAATTTTATTAACGGCAAGTGTCTTTTTCTTTGCTCGGGAAGTGAAGCCATCGAAATATCCAGGCAGATATCAAAGCATGTTTCCGGCAAAAAAATTTCCATGACACTCCATGATTCATATCTTGGTGCCTACACCTCTGTGACTGACAGGGATAGAGGGTGGCATATCTTTAACTGGGAAAAATGCAATACATGTGTGAAAAATGATGTTTGCGATCCTTTTTGTGAAGTATTGCAGGAAATACCCGAAGAGATATCAGACTTCATATTTGAACCGGGCAGTTCATCCGGGTTTGTCAGGTTTCCTCCAAAGGGGCTGATCCAGAATATTGTCAGCATTGTTCGGGATAACGGTGGAAAGATAATCGCAAATGAGGTAACGACAGGTGTTGGTCGAACCGGGAAGTGGTTTGGATATCAGCACTATGATATTGAGCCGGATCTGGTTGCAACTGGAAAAGGAATCGGAAATGGATATCCCGTCAGTGTGGTATTAATAAATAAGTCTACAATCAGCGAATTGGGAATCAAACCCTTTAAGTATTCCCAATCCCATCAGAATGATCCATTAGGGGCCGCTGTCGTTCAGGAGGTTATACAAGAAATCGAAAGCACTGGACTCATACAAAAAGCAGAACACAAAGGCTCCATATTTTTGTCCCAGCTCGAATCTCTTGTAGATAAAAAGATTGTTCTTGATGTGAGGGGAAGGGGAATGATGTTCGCAATAGACTTATCAAACAAGGATGTTGCAGATGAAATTTATAATGATCTTATTCATCATGGATACATCGTGGGGAATAGAGGGACTACATTTAGAATTGATCCACCTCTTATATTAACCAAAGCAGAATTTAATGAATTCATTGATGTTTTCAAGACAGTATTATTATCCATAAAAAATCCTGCATAATATTGTGCTTCATCATATTATCTTTTTGCAGACTTGATGAAAATTTTCAATATTATTTGCTTTATAAAAGCGAATCTTGTATTGTCAGATTTTTTTAATTTTAGAACAAGGGTAAATTCATGAAAAAAATAGTAATCACCATCATATTAGTCTTGAGTATCAGTTCAGCCTGTTTGGCAGAAAATGAAGTTACAGTTGACCCTAATACCTTTGAAATAACCATTCCCACCCTGGTTTATCTGGGCCAAAACTATTCAGTCAAATTTAGTTATAATGGTTCCTGCTTTACAGTTAAAGAACTTATCCCTAAGAGTAACACTGCCGCGACAGGAACCAAGGTAACACTAACCCATGATGGTTTTGACTTTTCTGCCGGAATAATTAGCAGTAGCTGGGATGAAATAGATGGCTATATAACCGTCTGGGCACCCCAGGATTATCCCGCGGGATATGAGTACGGGAAAGCGTTCTGGTGGACACCGGCGGCTTACGACAACTCCATCACACATATACTGGATATGGGTGAGGTGGCTCTGTCTTCCATTACCTCAGTCCCTGGCGACTGGTCCTATGTTAGTGGCACAGGAAACTATCCATTAATAGTCAACCACGCCTATGTCATCAAGGCCAAGGATGGTTACGCAAAATTCAAGGTCAGCTCATTAAACGGCTTAAACTCTGCGACAAATTCGACTTGGGATCCCATGAAATGGGAGATAAAAGGAGAATACGAATTTACGACCGGGGCAAGCTTTTAAAAGAAAAATTCCTTTAGCTTAATTTTGTGGGCGGCATTATAGTTTATTTGGTCTTAACTATGGGTGCTCATATTTTTTGACAGGTTATTGTCTATAGCATCCAAAAATTGTTGAGTATTCAGATAATGATGCTTATCAAGACTTTTACCATGAATGCAAAGCGCCAGATCCTTGGTCATCTTACCGCTTTCCACCGTCTCGACACAGACCTTTTCAAGGGTGTCGCAAAAATCGATCAATGCCTGGTTCCGGTCCAGTTTGCCCCGGAATGCAAGTCCCCTTGTCCAAGCAAAAATTGATGCAATGGGATTGGTGGATGTAGGGTTGCCTTTCTGATGCTCTCTGAAGTGCCGGGTAACAGTACCGTGTGCAGCCTCAGCTTCCATTATTTTTCCATCCGGTGTAATCAGGGTGGATGTCATCAACCCTAAAGAACCAAATCCCTGGGCCACGATATCAGATTGAACATCACCATCATAATTTTTACAGGCCCAGACAAACGCACCCTCCCATTTAAGAGCTGCAGCCACCATGTCATCAATTAATCTGTGTTCATAGGTGATACCAAGTTCATCCATCTTTGTTTTGTAGTCTTCCTGGTAAACCTGCTCAAAAATATCTTTAAATCTGCCGTCATATTTTTTAAGAATGGTGTTTTTTGTAGAAAGATATAAGGGCCATTTTTTATTGATGGCCTGGTTAAAACATGAATGGGCAAACCCATATATGGATTCGTCCGTATTATACATACCCATGGCTACACCACCCCCATCAAAGTCAAAGACATCAAAAGTCTCTTGATCACTACCATCCGCAGGTGTGAATACAAAGGTGAGATTCCCCTTTTTCTTAACGACAAAATCAGTAGCCCTGTACTGATCTCCAAAAGCATGACGGCCAATACAGATGGGATATTTCCAGGTTGTTACAAGTCTTGGAATATTTTTTATGACAATAGGTTCTCTGAAAACCGTTCCGCCAAGAATATTTCTGATAGTACCATTGGGAGATCTATACATCTCTTTGAGACCGAATTCATCCACCCGGGCTTCATCAGGTGTAATGGTTGCACATTTGATTCCAACCCCTGTCTTTTTAATGGCTTTGGCAGCATCCACGGTAACCTGGTCAAGGGTATCATCTCTGTTCACTACACCCAGATCATAATAAAGAGTTTCAAGTTCCAGATAAGGAAAAATAAGTTTGTCTTTAATATTCTTCCAGATGATCCGTGTCATTTCATCTCCGTCTATATCCACCACGGGGTTTGCCACAACAATTTTTTTCATTTTTTGTCCTTTAATTTCTCAATATTATCCTTGGCAAATGTAATGGATGAATCTATTTCCAGGGCCATTTCATAGTATTTGATTGCAAGTTTAATTTCTCCCAGTTCCCTGTAATTTGAACCGATATTGGCATAGTTGATAGCAAGGGAAGGGTCTACCTCAAGGGCATTTTCAAAACAGGTGATAGCTGTCTTATGGTTCTTGAGCATAAAATGGCAGAATCCCATGATATTAAACATATCCGGGCGCTGCGCATCAATTTCTATGCCTTTTTTGCAGATTTCAACGGCCCTGTCATATTGTTCAAGATCCTTTAAACAAGATCCCATATGGGAATAGATATCGGGCATATTCAGTTTTACAGGATTTCTTTTCAGGGCAGTTTCAAATTGGGTTAAAGCAGTTTTGTGGTCATAAATGGCGTTGAGCATCAAGCCTTTATAAAAACTTGTATAATATTTGCCGGGCAATGCTTTTTCCAGTTCATCCAGTTTTGACAATGCCATTACAGGGTCAAAACTTTCCGTGATTAATCTGGCAGAAAACATTCCCACGCTTGCGGCAACTGCTCTTTCCCTAAAATGTGCTCCTGGAATGATCGCATAAAATGCCGGAATTTCAAGCTTTTCATGCTTGGTGTTGATCACTATAATCTGATACTCTCTTTTATCCAGCGTATGGATCAGGTTTTCCACTTCCGTCTTAATATTGTTACTTGAAAGGTCGGGTAATGCATTGATATTGATCATCCTTTCAGGCTGGGTGATAAATTCGGCATCTTCAATCCTAGTAAATTTGGGCAGCCCGCTTGCCACATAATTTGAGCCTGAATTAAAATCTCCTGCAAGCTGGGCTGTCTCAGTGAGAGCCCGACTCATGGCCTTTTGCGGATCGGGCGCTGTTCCTGCTGTCCATACAATTTCACTTAAGTCAGGGAAGGTTGCGGGGTCCCAGGCAAGAACAGCAATTGTCGGTATGCCTGTATCCAGGGAAAAATCTGAAGCATAAACCTTAATACCTTCCTTTTTATATTTTTCAAGCATTTCAATGACCAGGGGGTCAGTAAAAGAATCAAGGTTGATTCCAGGGACATTCAAGTTTTCATGGCTGATAATGGAAGATGTATGGCGTTCGATCAGCTCGCAAATTCCCTGGCTTAAAGCTTCTTCCGTACAATTACCGGCACTGGGTCCGTTAAATTCATTAATCATGTAAAACCAGTTGAATGGGATCAGGACCTCTTCTTTTTTTGCCAGATCATATCCTTGGGTCCATTTTAAGGGCAGCGCATCAAAGATTGGTTTTACTTTTAAGGCCTCTTTTTTATTATCGTGGACGGATTTAATGATCTGTTCATAGGAAAGGGCTTTTTCCACCAAAGCCTTTGGAGTTGAATAAAAAAAGTTTTCTTCTTTTTTTACAAAAGAAAAAAAACTGAATCGTTCTGCAAGCTCCATCACTGCACTGGCTTCTGACTGTTCAGGAGTTCCGCCTTTGCCCATCTGCTTTTTTGTTCCGATAACATTTTTAGCATCCGTACCGCATTCACTGAAAAAGATCGGTATGTCAAGCCTTCCGTTATCAATCCTTCTGGTCCTGCTTAAAATATCAAGATTCAGTCTGGCTGTTTTTTCCTTAAATTTAGCAACAGTCTCCTTAGGGGACATGATCTTGTCCTGGTCATATGTATAGCCTTTCAGGGCATCTTTTAACTCAATTTTATAACTCATGAATGGTCCTTGAAATAAATCCTGTTTTTCCTGTTAAACATTATAATGTTTCTTTACTTATCCACACGCCCGATTTTGTCCCCAACCTTAATTGTTCCACCTTTGAGGATCTTAGCAAATACACCTTCTTTGGGCATAATGCAATCCCCTGTCCTATAATAAATAGCACATTTTTTATGGCATTCTTTTCCGATCTGTGTGACTTCAACCAGGGCTTTTTCCCCTAATTTGAAAACCTGGCCCACGGGCTGGTTTTTCCAATCAATCCCGGTTGTTGCTATATTTTCAGCAAAATCCCCAAAGTTTAGTTTAAAATCCTCAGTACTGGCATTTTCAATGCTTTCCGAAGCCAGAAAACTTAATTGCCTGTGCCAGTCACCTGCGTGGGCATCCTCTTTTATTCCGTGGTTTTCGATTAATTCTGCAGCTTCAACACATTTTTTAATAGTGCCTTTTTTTTTACTGATGGCTATGGAGACTATCTTCACAATCCTTCTCCTGAAAAATAATAAATGTAATAAAAAAATTTTAACTTACGCATGCTTTTATATCACATTGTAGTATAAAAATACAACCCAAATACTAACCTTTCAATATATTCCAAAATTATCTATACTCATTTAATATGGAAATAATAATTTATATTGATTGCTCTCCAAAGGAAGGCATTCCTGTGCTTGACAGGCAGGTTGAAAAAATGCAATGCTTTCCTGATTTCAATTGTATTTTCAATATGTTTAGAATGTACAAATACAAATTTATGAGTGGTTTAAATGAAGCTTTCAACAAAAACCCGCTATGGAACAAGAATTTTAATTGAACTTGCATTGCAGGCAGATCAGGGACCCATTCAGGTCAGTAATATAGCTTCCAAACAAAAGATACCTGTAAAATACCTTGAACAGATTTTACGCACTTTAAAACAGGCAGGTATTGTAAAAAGCGTCAGGGGGCCTAAAGGCGGGCATATGCTGGCAAATAATCCCGACGGAATATACCTTGGCCAGATTGTCCGGCTTTTTGAGGGGCAGACAGACCTTGTAGCATGTGTGAGCTCTCCTGAACAATGTGAAATGTCGGCAGACTGCCTTGTCAGGAGTGCCTGGTATGATGCAACGGCAGTGTTGTATGAAAAATTGGATGGTATCAGTATTGCAGATTTGATCCACAGCGATGGTAAAAATAATCTGGCGGCCTGCCCAACCCTGTAACCCCTGCATTCAAATTTTAAGCTCTATATATTATATACAGGAATGCCAAAGAATGGCTTCTGATGCTGACCTTAGTCCATATAGTTTAATGCCTGGCTACAAAAAATTATACTCCTCAACCACAAATAATAGTGGTTGCCCTTAATTCAAAAAAAAGGATTGCCATTATTGTTCAGCTAATGTTTTTTCCAGCAATTTATTAATCCCATTCACATAATCTTTATTCTGGCAAGGCTTTGACAGATGATCAATATATGCATCTTTTTGTTTCAATTCT